>DATKOZ010000010.1:0-35102 GCA_035524375.1 Binataceae bacterium (SeqCode)
GTCGGTCTTGGTCCCCGCTTCGTGCTCCCGCAGCACCCCGATGATCTGCTCCTCGCTGAATCGACTCCCTCTCATTGCCCGTCTCCTTATCTGGCGACGGACTCTACCTCATCCTGGTGGAGTTTTCGGGGTGCAGGCCAGGTCCTGTACTGCCATTTCGAGGGTGTGGCGGATGAATCGCTGGCAGAGCATCCCGGCGGTTGCCGGGACTGGATAATCGATCTAGTTCAGGACATTCACGGGGGGCCCGTCGAGGAACGCCTTGCGGTTGGCTGTCGCCGTGTCGATAATCTGGGATTCCACGCGCCCTCTGCGAGGGCAGGCGGCGGCCACGCGCGGGAATGGCACGTGGAGGGGGACGGTGGCATGACAAAAGTCCGGAACCCTCACCGCCGCCGATTGAATCGCGCTTCGCTTGTAGGGTCGGCCGCCTCCCCCGTGAAGTAACGGGGGAGGAAATTAAAGACATACTCACCCGCCATCGGTCTAATCGCTTCGCGAGTGGTCGGCGTCCCTACGCATTCGGTTAGGGCAGGCTTCAGAATGAAGGTCATCGGAACCGGGCGAGAAGAAAGACCGGGGTCCCTCGACTCCGCTCGGGATGACAGAAGAAAAGATCGGAGCCGGGGTGCCTCGCGCCCTCTGCGAGAGCAGGCTCCGGCCCCGCGCGGGCATGACACAAGAAGGGGGGGGCGCAGGGAGGATCCAAATCACGGGCTAAAGCCCGTGCCACGGGGGACCATCTGCGAAAATCCGCCTTCGGACTCCCTCACCCGCGCAACTGTTTGCGGGGTTAACGTCGTCAACTTGATGCCGTCATTCGTGGCACTCACACACACGGTTGCCCTCTCCCGCGAAAAAAGGCGGGAGAGGGAAACAAGGACGGCGGAGCGCGTCACACGAATTAGGTTTCGCAGTGGCTATTCGAGGCTGAACCGGTTCAGCCTTAGGGATGGGGCGCGGGGGGAGTAAAATCAAACCGGTCGCCCGGTGCGTATCGCGGGATCGAATCGTCGGTAAATTTCACGCCACAATTGAAAAAGAATCTTGCGAAAAGCTGGAATCAACTATCAAGGTTTCACCGGCACCGGACCAGCTCGGTCATGTGAACAGAACCAAGTTTGATCGACATCGGCGGGAAAAAAATAAAAAATTACGAAACGAACCCAATTTCCTCAATGATTTTAGGAGTCTTCTTGGAGCGCCTGTCCGCAAAATCCTGGATTTCGGGCGCGGCTCGATTCGGCAATTTTTGGAACCACCGCTGCCCAAACGTTTTTATGATTTCGCTTCGTGGAGCGGTTGAAAAATTCATCCAGCCGGAAAAGCCGCCAACGCCGCGGTACCGCCGGTTGCGGGTGGCGAATTGCATCGCGCTTGATATGATTCGCAAATAATCTTTGGACAAGTTCAGGGATTGAGGGAGAGATTATGGGATCGATTTGTAGTAATAGAGCGTTTGGTAGCATCACCGCTGCCGGCCGGATCTGGCCGGCCGGAATCGTATCCATAGCGCTCGCGATGGCGGCGGTCGCGGTGCCCTCGGCCGCATGGTGCGCCGGGGGCACTAATCTATGGGTGGCGAGTTACAGCACTGCGGAAATTCAGCAATACTCGGCGAGCCAGCTCAAGAAAAGCGGCAACCCAGTGCCGTTGAAACTCACGGTTCCCGACTTCACCACCGGGATCGCTTTTGACAAGAAGAGCAACCTGTGGGCGCTCATTTACGACGACGTCTCCAAAAAGTACGAACTGGTTGAATTTTCCAAGGCGCAATTGAAGGCGCTCAAATCGATGCCTGATCCGATTCCCGTCGTTGTCATCACCAGCGACGCCTTCGGCGAGCCCGGCGGCATCAATTTCGATAAGCAGGGAAACCTGTGGATCGTCGACGAGGGAAACTTTCTCTTCAAATTCAGCGTCGCTCAACTAAGCGGCGGTTCGGGCAACGATACTCCCGCAGTAACCATCAGCTCACCTGACTTCGACGATCCGTATTTCGTCGTCTTCGACAAATCCGGCAGCGCATGGGTCGACAACTACGACAGCGATACCGTTGTCAAATTCACTCTGGGCCAGCTCACCAGCAGCGGGAGTCCCGGAGCGGCCGTGGTGATCGGCAGCAGCGATTTCGACGGGCCCGGGGAAATTGCGTTCGACCAGAAAGGCAATCTCTGGGTACCCAACTATCAAGGCGATACCGTCCTCATGTTCACAAAGATGCAAATCGCGTCAAGCGGCTCCCCGGCGCCAACGGTGATTTTGACCAAGGACATCAATGACAGCCTCGATCATCCGTGGGGGATAGCTTTTCTGGGCGCCAATCTGGCCGTCGTCAATTATGATACCGGCACGATTTCCAAGTACGCATCGAGCCAGTTGAAGACGAGCGGCTCGCCAACGCCCAAGGTCTTTCTCAATCAGAGTACCGGGGCGGCGAGCGATAACAGCCAGGTCACGGCGGGGCCGAGCTCGTAGGTCGGCGGTGGCTGAAGGCGATGAGCTTGATATGATTTGTGGATAGTCCTTGTCGGGAGAACCACGCGATGCCGAAAGTTAAGGCCGGGAAGATCAACATCAACTACGAAAAGCAAGGGAAGGGCGAACCGCTCCTGCTCATCATGGGATTCGGAGCGCCGGGCGCGGCGTGGATTCCATGGCTGCCGTTCCTGTCGGCCAAATACGAATGCATCTACTTCGATAATCGCGGCACCGGCCACAGCGACAAGCCCGACATGCACTACACGGTTCCCGACATGGCCGAGGATGCCAGCGGGCTCCTGCGTGCGCTCGGCATTCCCAAGGCGAAGGTGTTCGGCGTCTCGATGGGCGGGATGATCGCGCAGGAGCTGACGCTGACTCATCCGGAGCAGGTCGAGAAGGTCGTTCTTGGGTGCACGACGCCCGGCGGCCCCAACGCGGCGATGGCCTCGATGGACGTGCTGCAAACCCTAATCGAGGGCAGCAAGTTGATGGGGACCGATCCGGAAAAGGCCTACGACAAGATTATGCCGATCCTGACTCCGCCCGGCTTCGCGGAGGCGCATCCGGAATTCAAGGCGATGATGCTTGCGATGCGGAACATGATTCCGCCGACGCCGCCGGAGACCGCGGACCGCGCGATGGCGGGAATTGTCGGATTCAACGCCTACGATCGGCTGCCGCAGATCAAATGTCCGGTGCTTATCGTGCATGGCGACAGCGACATTCTGGTGCCGACCGCAAACGCGAAAATCATCAAGAGCCGGATTCCGCATGCGGACGTGTTCATGATTCCCGGCGCGGGCCATCTGATGGAAGTGCTCGACCCGGTGGGCGTCACGGGCAGGATCGTGGAGTGGTTAAGTGCCTGAGCGCGCTGATTTCAGGTGGCAAGCCGGAATTATTTTTTCGCGGATGAAGGTGATTCTGGATAAAAGCATGTTTGCGTGTTCGGCAGTTGGCTCCGCAGTAATAGGGAAGACCACGTCCAATGGTGTGCGATTGAGGACGGCGGTCGCCCACGCTTCCATCATGTCGCAATAGAGCGATAAGGCGGCCGCGGGATTCAGCGCGTTATCGGTCACCAAGTATGCTGAGGGCACATCGCCGACGACAACCCACAGACGATCATCGGTTCCGTTGATCTTCGTCGCGAACTTAAAGAAGAAAACGGCAATAATGCCTCCAATACCATAACCGAAAAATCGCTCCGTGATTGGAGTACACCACTCAAGTGACTTCACATACGATTCCGCGCGCTCGAACATTTCCCGCAGCAGTCTTGTATCTGCCTCGTCCTGTCCCGTCATTTCGTCGATTGGTATGATTGGATTAGTTTCCATTGTTGAACCAAAAGCGGATCGTGGGCTGGTTCGGGGCCTGAGCGCGCTGATTCAATCCGCCGAGTTCGTCATCGCAAGTGTAATAATCGGCCGCGCTCCTTTCTCGTATGGTATCAACTTCCCGATTGGTCGGAGGGGTCATTCAGGCGTGCGTATTAGCCTTCAAGGTAAACGGCTCTTGCGTACTCTTCATCCGCTGAGTACCGATTCTCTGAATAGTAGCATTTCTTTACCGGCACCGGCGTTTCAAATAAATCTGGGTTCAATTCTTTACGAATCGCAGTGCCACGCGCGAGATCCTCACGTACCTGCGATGGCAATCTAGCCCAAGAATTCTCGACTGCATCAATGAGATATAGAGATGGCGGGGTCCGGTTCAATTGCGCAGCGAGTTCATCGCGTGAATGAAAATCAATGCCTCGTATCTTTTCGCCTGATCGAAGCGAGAATTTGAGCAGCACTGCGTACGAAAGCCCATGCTCCTGACGCAATTCGAGGGCAATGCGAAACGCTTTGAGTCCACCGTCAATCCAAATTGATTTGGATTTCAATGCTTTGAATTTCCAATTGGTATCAATTTTGTCGATGTGGAGATCGTCGAATCGCTCAATGCCCCCATTTCTCGTGACTGTGAGCAGCCATTTCTCGATAGCCTGCCTAGGCGTTTGCTTCTGCAGTCCTTCCGCGTCAGGGGGATGTCTCCACGTACCGTCCTTGTTCAAAGCTGATCCATCGCTGAAGTGAACATGAGGTTGTTCATGGTGTTCAGGATCTGCGCCGTCAACGCGCTCTACACTCTCGGGAGCTTGTCCAAGTTCAACTTGCCGGTCCATTTGATTCGCAGATGTTGGCTTTTTCGCTTGGGAATCCGAGGCGGCGCCTTCGGCCGAGCTATCCTTTCGAATAGTCTGATTTTCTTTCGATTTCATGTTCTGAGCCAATCCAGTGAGATCGCCACTTCTCGATAATCTGGCGATGCGTTTGTCCTTCTTGTTACAGGCTCGAATATCTAAATGAGTCGTTCGGTTAGTTCAGGCTCGCTCCGGGTTGCGCGCGGAAGTTGCGCCGATAGACCATGTAATTCGCGCAGATCGTGGCGCCGAGTTTTTCGGCGGTGCGCCGCGACGGCCAGTTATCGTCGAGCACCAGCGTGTAGCTCAGGAATTTCTGGCCCCGCTTGATGAGCTGCAGGAACGAATATCCCGCCATCGCTATGTTCACGCCGCGGCCGCGCGCGCTATCCCGCACGCCGATGCCGAGAAAATTGAGCTTCTCATGTTCGCCGAGTTTGCGCCCGGGCGCGAGAATCGCGGCCGACGGAGAAGGCGGCGTGACCATCAATGCGCCAACCGGCTCATCCCCGCGATACGCGAGTACGGAGGTTTCCAGTCCGCCGGTCATCGAGAAGTACTCGAACAGGAATTTCAGCTCGTCACGGCTGAATGGCCCCGCACCCCAATGGCGCGAGAACGCATCGTTCCACGTCAACTCGAAATCGATCACCCGGCGTTCGGGATCCAATTCCGACAGCGGCGCAATTTTGAAGCCGCCGCGGATGCATCCCTCCAGCGCGCTTTCATACCGCTTGGTAAGTTCCGGTGTCACTTCGATCTTGTAGTCGACCCAGCCGCGCTCCGACTCAAAGCCGGCTTCCTTCAGGAGCGAGTGATAGTAGGCGGGGTTCTGCCGCGCGATGTCCGGCGGCAGGGTTTCGTATTCGTCGATTACGAATGGAAATTCCATCAACCCGAAGCCGGCGCGTGCCGCGATTGCCCCTTGCCCGGCCAGCCATCGGCACGCCTCGTCCATTACGAGTTTGACCGCCTCGCGCGTGCCGGGCAGCGCCTCGAACATGACGATGTGGCCGAGCTGCTCCTTCCAATGGCGCTGGTAGCGGCGATCGATCATCGCCACCGCACGCGCGACAATATTGCCATCCACGCGCGCCGCAAACGGCCGCATCGTGCGATCGACCGCGAACGGCCCTTCGCCCATCAGGATTGGCAATTGCAGCGAAAGCATCGCGGGCCATCGCGCGCTGCGATACTCATAGACGCGATCATGGAACAGGACGAATTCGGTCAGGTCCGCTTCGCTCTCAGGATTTTCGATCCGCAGTGTCACTCAGAATCTCCGTTGCGACTTGCCTTGTCTCGCGCCGCGGTCTGCTATAATCACGACGCAGGGACAGAGCGTAGCGCCGCGCGCAAGGAAGCGTCAAATCGGCGCGCGGCCGGCAAGTTCAGGGAGCCGCGGATGGTTGAAAAGACGATCGACATTACGGGTATCTCAGCCAACTCAATCGAGGATGCGGTTCAACTCGCAATCTCACGCGCGGGCGTGACGATTAACGGCATTCATACCGCGCATGTCGTGGACATCTCGGCGATGGTCGAGGGTAGCAAGGTTACGCGATGGAAGGTCAGGGTTAAAGCGACCTTTCAGGTGAAAGACGAGCTTCACGAGTGATTCATCCAGCCGTACACGGCGGCGGAAGCATCAGCTCGAACCGGCGGAGCGCGATGGCGGCCAGCCACGGGCATCCGGCCACTGAGAGCATTCGATGTCAACGAAAGTAGTTGAAGTACATCCGGGAATTTACGAAATCTTCCTGCCGCTGCCGATGCGGCCGACGATCATCAACGTCTATTTGATCGATTGTCATGGCGCGTGGGTGCTGGTCGACACCGGGATGAATTCGCCTGAAAGCATCGCGGTGCTGGAGGAGGCGTTCAATCAGGTCGGAATCAAGCTTGAAGATCTTGATTTTCTGGTTGCGACCCATCACCACATCGACCATTTCGGCGCTTCCGGAGAAATCCGCCGCCGCAGTCATGCTGTGACCCACCTGCATCGCTTCGAAGCCGAGCGCGCCGCGCGCATGGTCGAATTCGGCACGATGGGTCCGGGCGAGCGCCCGGACTCATTGGCATTTTTCCGCAAGCATGGATTCCCAATCGAGCGTCACTCGCCGTCGGGGATGCGGCCCACCTGGATGGGCACCAATATGTATTCGCCGGTTATTCAACCGGATCGGTTCATCGACGACCATGACATCATCAAGATGGGCGACCGCGAACTGGAAGTGATTTGGACCCCCGGCCATTCGCCGGGTCACAACGTCATCTACCTGCGGCGCGAAAAAGTCATGATCGTGGGGGATCATCTGCTACCCAAGATTACGCCGCATGTCGGAATCTATCCGGACAGTGACGGGACGAATCCGCTTGGCGATTTCATCGCCTCCCAGAAGAAGGTGCAGAAGTTCGAGGTAGAATTGGTGCTACCTGCTCATGGCGGCGTCTATCAGGACCATCGCCATCGGGCGAACCAGCTTATCGAGCACCACCGATATCGCGAGGCCGAGATGCTCGATTTGACCAGGAAATCTCCCCAGACCGCCTTTGAAATCGCGCAGCAAATCTTCGGAGGCGAAGAAAGGCCGATCTTCCACGTGATGGCCGCGACGTTCGAGACGCTGGCGCACCTGGATTTGGCCTGTATCGAAGGGCGGGCGCGCAAATTCGAGCGCGGTGAGCGGGTTGTTTACCAGGCGTTATGATCCTGTTACCGGGGGCTTTGATAATTTTCCAAAGAGGTGTATTTTGGCGCTGCCCTGAAAACGGGCGGCAATTGACCTTGTCAATTCGGCACGGGGAGGAGTTCCAAGATTGAAGAAGGAGAATGCCATGAAACGCTTGATCGGGCTTACGTTGGCAGCCGGGCTGGTAATTTGTCTGGCCGGCTGTGCCGCTGAAGAAGGCGGAGCGGGTGGAGCTGCCGCTGGGGGCGAGGCTGTTCCGGATACGGCAAGGAACTTCAACCTTGCGGTGAAGTGCCCTGGAATTCACTGGCAGAAGAGCCACGGTTGGTCCAACGAAAAGATTATGGAGCACGAATCAGTCGATGAGGGTGACATCGATGCGTGCGAGAAGTGGGAGAAGGCGCAGGAGAAGGGTTATGTGCCTGCGGCCGCAGGCGGTGGAGCCGCACCGGCTGCGGGAGCACCGGCTCCTGCGGCAGCAGCTCCGGCTGGCGGCGCGGCGCCTAGCGCGGCGAAATAGCGATCAGAACGAAGCGGTTTGGCGACGCCACCGCACGAGTAACGAGCCAGCGGCGTTCGCCTGAAAATTCGGCGGCGCGGGAATTTCAAACTCCCGCGCCGCCGTTCGTTTTTTGAAAAATATTATTCGGTACTGGCGACCGAGTCTGTGTGCCAGCTAACCGCGGGCGGCGTGCCGCGATTCGCGCCGCGCGGGCGCGCTGATGCGTCCGCTGCGCACGACCGGCGAGCGCCGCGCAAGGCGACGCGTGGAAATACCGGCGATCTGCTGGCGGCGCCATTCACGCAGACCACCGCGCAAAAACTGCGGTTCGATTCCAAGCGTCTCGCATACTGTTTCGAACGAGAACGGCCCCTCGCCGCCTTCGCCGCACAGCCACTGCTCGGCTTCGCTGAACAGGCGCTTGCGCGCGCCGCCGCGTGCGTCGGCATTGTTCTGGAAGCAGCGGAGAGCATCCTCAAGGATCGCCATCATGAGCTTCTTGACGGGACGGATGGAACTGTCGTCCTTGCGGCTATCGTAGAACTGTTCGGGTGTAAGAACGTCCGGTACGAAGATTGATCCCAACGAGCTGTTTTCCCATTCCATTGTCGTATGCCTTCCCACGCTCCGCGCTCACGTCGCCATAATTCTTGACGTTGGGTGACCGGAGCCACGCCCATTCTGTTAAGGCAGTTAACCGAAGCAAAAATGATGCCGCGCGATGCAATTAGAAATGCCTCCAATTTCAATCAGCACCAATTGGCGAAATTGACGCCTTTAACGTCTCATGGTTGAGAATATTGCGACTCCGGCGACATTTTTCGCATAGTGTTATGCAAATTGCGAAGATTCCACCGTGAAACCTCAGCGGGCGTTTCTGCGACAAATGTTCCGAATTCGCCACGCATGCAGTAGTTTTGTGCTACTGCGGCATTGCGGTCAGGTTGCGCCTATTGGCACGTGACCGGGCCGCCGACCGGACCCGCCGGGCCACGCTTGCGCTCTTCGACCTTGAACGTAAGGACATCCAGCAGGCAATCGGCGCGCTCCGCCATCGCCTCAAGCAGGGTCTGTTTTTCGATTGGCGCGACGTCGAGATGGAAGCACAGGAAGTTGATCAACGATGCGCCGTGCAGGCCGTGGCGCTCAACGACTGTGCGCCATACCTCCCGCGCCGGCTCGCCCAGGTATTCGAACAGGACCTCGCGCAGCGCATCCATCGTCTCGCCGTCGCAATCCAGCGCGGCGGACGGCACCGGACGCCAATCGACCTCCGCCTGCCGGTATGCGCGATCCCGGATTTCACGGACGATCCGAAACTCGCACAGTCCTTCCAGCGCAAGGTTGTAGCGGCCGTCATCCAGTTCGGTAAGCTCGCGAATCCGTCCGGCGCATCCGATTTCGAAGACATCGGGAGTGCCGTAGTAGTCGGTCTGCCATTGGCCCCGAAGCAGCGTCATTCCGATGAGCCCGTGCGATGCCGACACGTCGGCGACCATGCTCCGGTAGCGCGGCTCGAAGATATGGAGCGGCACGCTGACACCCGGAAAGAGCACCAGATTCGGCAGCGGAAAGATCGGAATGATGGCGGGCAATTGAGCCACGGTTGAAACCTATCCCCTTTAATCTCAGGGTAGGAACGATTCCGATCGCCGTCAAGCAACCCGAAGGAGTGCGCGCGGTCTCTGGAGATGACCCGCCCGGAGGGTTATCGTCGCTGCACGATGGCGCGACTCAGGAAGATCTCCCGCATCCTTGGAAATCCAGCGGCGCGGGAGAATGCCGCCCGCGTATGGCTGGAAACGAGCCCGACTCTATTCTCGATCGATCCGCCGGCGATTTTCGGACGGCGCGCGCCGATCGAGATTGAAATCGGCGCCGGCAAGGGCGAGTTCATCATCCAGCGGGCGCGGGAATTTCCCGGCCGCGACTTTCTTGCCGTCGAGCTGTCGTCCACCATCGCGCGCGTGATGGCCGTGCGATGCGGCCGCGCGAACCCGGGAAATCTGCGCGTGGTCCGGATGGATGCGCGGACGCTGGTCAACCTGATGCTGGATTCCGGCAGCGTCGATGCTTTCCACATCTATTTTCCCGATCCGTGGCCCAAGGAGCGGCACATCAAGCATCGCCTGTTCACGCCGGTGTTTGTCGCGGGACTCTATCGCACGCTTCTCCCCGGCGGCGCCGCGTACATCGCAACCGACGTGGGCGCGTATGCCGAAGAGATTTTCCCGATGATGGAAGCGGCGGGCTTCGTCCGCGCCGCGGAGAATCCGCCGGGCGCGGCGCATACCGGATTCGCGCTCAAGTTTGCCGCCGCCCGCCGCCCGATTTTTCCCGCCTCGTTCCGCAAACCGGGATGAATCTTGCGCTCCAAAGTCCAAGCGGGCATTCAACCGCTATTTTCCAGTACCGTTCAACTTCACAGTCTGCGGATTTCCATTCGCGTTGTCGGTAATCGTCAGGGTTCCGGCCTGCGCCGCAGGCGCGTTTGGGGTAAACGTCACCGAAATCGTGCAGGCGGCGCCGGCCTCCAGACTTTGAAAACAATTGTTGGTTTCGGCGAAGACACCCGGATTGGCGGAGATCAAATCGATCGACACCAAATTCCCCGGACTTTTCCTGGTGCCCTTCGGATTGGATACCTTGACCGTCTTTGGTTTGCTCGTCATATGGACCTTGGTCGCCGGAAATTTGATCGATGCGGGCGTGATTTTGAGCGTTACCGGCACCGGCGTGATGGTCGCGGTCGGCGTCGCGGTCCGGGTTGGAGGGGGGCCGGAACCCGCGCCGACGGCATAGACATTTCCGTCCCATGAGCCGAAATAAGCGGTACCGTCGGGCCCGATTGCCGGGGACGAATAGACCGCGTCGGCGGTCGGGAAAATCCATTTGGTGGAGCCATCGGAGTTGATCGCATAGAGATTGCCGTCGAATGAACCGGCGTAGATGGCGCCGTCGGCGCCGATCGCCGGTGAGGAGATTACCTGCCCGCCGGTTGCGTATCTCCACTTTCGCGTGCCGTCGGGATTTATCGCGTAGAGGTGGAAGTCGCCAGAGCCGACATAGATGGTGCCGTCGGCGCCGATTGCGGGCGAGGATTCCACAACAAAATTCGCCAGGTACGCCCACTTCAACGAACCATCGCCATTGAATGCGTACAGATCGAAGTCATCCGAGCCGCAATAGACCGTGCCGTCGGCACCGATTGCGGGCGAGGAATCGATGCTATTGCCGGTGCGATATTTCCACTTCACCGAGCCGTCCGGATTAATCGCGTACACGTTTTGATCGTCTTCGCCGGAGCCAAAATAGATCGTCCCGTCGGGGCCAACCGCGGGCGAGGACGTCACGCTGCTGCCGGTGTGGAAGTTCCATTTAAGGGAACCGTCGGGATTTATCGCGTACAAGTTATCGTCGAGCGACGTAATGTATATCGTTCCATCGGGACCGATCGCGGGCGAGGAGCCGAGGATCAGGTAACCGGTTGCGAATTTCCACTTCAGGGTTCCATTGGGATCGATCGCATACAGGTTGAAATCTTCCGACCCGATGTAGATGGTGCCGTCGGCGCCGATTGCCGGTGACGATTCCGTGATGCCGCCCAACGGAAAGCTCCATTTCTCGGAGCCGCCGGGGTCGATCGCGTAAAGATTGCCGTCGGCGGAGCCGGCGTAAATGACACCGTCAGCGCCGATCGCGGGCGACGAATACACGCTGGCTCCGGTCGTGAATACCCACTTAAGCGTGCCGGTGTTGGAACCGCTGTCATACGGGCTGAGCCCGGTATGATTCAAATTGAGATGAAACATCGGCCACGGCGAAACGGCAAGCTGCGCATGCGATCCGCTTGGCGCCGCGGCGGCCGCGATCAAAAATGCGGCGGCGCCTGAGATGCCTGCGATTAGGTACCTCCGGATCGCCGTGGCGGCCGGCGTGCGATTGCTCATCAGGTGCCCAACTAATTCCGGGCGCGCTAATTGCGGATCGCTTTCAAGCCGGCGGCAATCCGGGCGGCGGCACGCGGGACAATCAGAAAGCCGGCAAAAAGCAGGAGCATCAAGCCGCCGATAAGCAGCATCTGAGCCGCCGCCGCGCCTCGCAATCTGTCGCCCCTGTCCAAGGTTCGGCCATTCACGCACCATGCTGAAATTTCCGGCGCGTAAGGCCATCCAATCGACGCGAACATCGTGCGGAATTTTCCGTTGGGGCCAAGCCATCCGGCTTCGCGCGGCAGCACCCGAATGATCGCCATCATTCCGCCATCTTCATGCGCGAGAATATGGCAGTGATAGACGAAATCGCCGATGTCGGGGCCGCGAAAATCCATGCGGACGGTTACGCTGGGGTAGGGACCGGAGCCGCTCCAGTAGGGAACCTGGATCATATCGTAAAACTGTTGCTGCTCTTTGGGCACTGGGACGCCGTTTTTCGCGAGCAACAGGAAATGAATTTGGTGCATGTGGAATTCGTGCACTTCGTTGTTGCGATTCTCGATGGTCCAGTCTTCCACCGAGCCCTGCGTGGTCGTGATCGCCGGCGGATTGTAGGGCTCGAATATCGCCGGGGTCTGCCCATCGACGGTTATGAAAAATTGCGTGTTGAGCCAGTCTTCGGGATTGATGGCGCCGGAAGCCGCTCTCGGGCTGCGAGCATCGGAAATCACTTCGGAAAAATACAGCGTGCGCGTCGCGGTCACCTTTGCATCGGCCAGCCCCTCGAATCGCTGCGGTCCGGGCGCAGCCGGGACTGTGGGCAGCTTCACTTCCGCCGCGGCGGCAGTGGCAGCCGCGTCCGGTTTCACGAGAGTGGCCAGCGGCCGGGTCGGATCGACGTCTCCGATCGGGCCGGTATCTATGTTGAGGGTCAGAAAGGTGGCATTTTGCACGGACTTGGAGGGGCCGGTAACAATGAATTCCGCACGTCCGGCGACCGGGATGAAGACATCGGTCATCTTCACGATCTTTCCCCGGCGCGTTCCGTCCTGAGAGCCGGTAGGTACTCCATCGAGGCCGACCACCTGCAGGGTCTGCGCCTGTCCGTCGTATAGGAGTTGAAGATCCAGTTGCGTATCGGCACATGCATTCACCACCCGCCAGAGCTGCTTTTCTCCGGGCTTGATGTTGATGATCGCCGGTGTGTAATCGGGATAGGCAATCGGGACGTAATTCAGCGTCAGGTCCCATGAGGGCACATTATCCGGGCCGCCCGGAACCGGTTTGCCGGCGACATTCTGGTCCCGAATCACAAACACCCGCTCGGCAAGCCCCGCCACCGCCGGCTGCACCCTTTCAAGCCCGTCCACCACGATTGCGCCGGACGCGCCGCCCATCACCGCCTGGTCCGCGATCCCGTGAACGTGCGGATGGTACCAATAGAGTCCCGGCGGTTCGTCAGCCGGGAACTTGACGTTGTAGGTAAACGATTCTCCCGAGTTGATCAGCGTATGGATCACCTCGTCCTGATGGCATACCGGCGAAGTGTTCGTGCCGTGGAAATGAACATTGACCGAATCGGGACCCATCGACGATGCGCCGCACACATCGGCCGCGGGCGTCTCCATCCGCATCGCACCGGAAGAGACCGGAGCGGGAAGATTGTTCGTGACCTTCACGATTAGACGATCGCCGGGTCTCACGTGCAGGGTCGGGGATTCCTTGCCGTCGGGAGTCGTGAAGCAATACAGAGTTCGTCCGTCCGCATCCACCGCCGTGTTGTAAGCCAGGCTCACCTTCAGGACTCCGTTCCTGCTGAACAGGCTGGGCGGGTTGCCGGCGATACTGCCTTCGGCGAAGCGCGCGCATGGCCCGGTGGAATCGGCTGTAGGGAGCGGGTTCAATTCAGCGGCATGGCCGGCGGGTACAATCGCGATACCTAGAACCACGATTAAAGACGAGAAAGAGAAGCCGATTCTCCGAATCATTTCAGATCTCCACTGTCGCGCGATGGCGAGGATAAATGCCGACCATAGCCAAGGCTATTGAGAACGATTCTCATTGTCAAGGTTTGCCGGAATTACACGCGAAAAAGAGTAGGATGGCGCGGCGAACGCATCTGGGCCTGTTTGCTATACCGGTCAGAGGTTTCGCAGGTCGCGCCCGCATGGAGAAACCACAGCGGAAGCATCGCCCGCCGACGTTGCTCAGGGCAGGCTTTGCGCCCCCGCGGAGGCGGGAGGGATGCGCGCAGGACGGTGAAAATAGAGAGCGGAGCCGCCGATCCGCAACCTGCGCGGCACGGAACCGACGCGCTTCGGATCAGCCCCCGTACAGCGAATCGATCAAGTCCTTGTAATGCGCCTGGACCATCTTGCGGCGCACCTTGAGCGACGGCGTCAATTCGCCGTTCTCCTGCGTGAATTGCGGCACGATCGCGAATGCGACAATCGCCTCGACGTCGGACAGGTTGCGATTGATCTCGCGAATCCGCTCCTGAATCAACTGGCGCAGGGCAGGGGCCTTGGCGGTCTCGGGATTTTTCGCGTCGAGGTTGTTGGTCTTCAGGAAGTCGGCCAGATTTTCGAAATCCGGCACGAGCAGCGCGGCCAGGTGCTTGCGGCGATCGCCGACCACGCAGGCCTGCGAAATATGCTTGTCCGCCAACAGCTTGCTCTCGACGTATGCGGGCGACACGTTCTTGCCCCCCGACAGCACGATGATTTCCTTCTTGCGGTCGGTGATTGAGATGTAGCCCTCGGCGTCGATGGACGCGATGTCTCCGGTATGGAGCCATCCCTTGTCGTCGATCACCTCTTTGGTTTCCGCTTCGCGATTGTAATAGCCCTTCATGATGCTTGGGCCGCGCACCAGCAGTTCGCCGTCGGGGGCGATTTCGGTTTGCACATGCGGCAGCGCCATCCCAACGGTGCCGAAGCGGGTTTTTCCTTCGTGCAGATTGCAGGAGACAATCGGGCCCGCCTCGGTCAGGCCGTAGCCTTCGACGATTGGAACTTCCGCGGCGGCAAGGAATTCGTTGATTTCGCGCGGCAGCGGCGCTCCGCCGGAAATCAAATAACGCAACCGCTTGCCGAATACGGACTTGATCTTGGAAAAGACCAGGCGGCGAAAGACCGCCATCGACAGTGACAACTCAACCGGGATCGGCTGGCGAAGGTTGCGATGCTCGGCGGCGCGCTTGCCCGCGGACAGCGCGTCGTTGAACAAGCGCCGCTTGACGCCGGACGACGCCTCAACCGAGCGCATCGCGCGCGCATAGACGACTTCCAGCAGGCGCGGCACGGTGAGCATCACGGTGGGCTCGACTTCGAGCAGATTGGAGGCGATTTGCGTCAACCCCTCGGCGAATGCGATCACCGCGCCGCCGCATACCACCGTGTAGTAACCGGCGGTGCGCTCGAAGGAGTGCGCGATGGGCAGAAACGAAAGCGTCATGTCGGTCTCGTTCAACGACAGGATCGTCATCGCGTCTTCGCAGTTGGCCAGGATGTTTCCATGCGTGAGCATCACGCCCTTGGAAACGCCGGTGGTGCCGGAGGTGTAGATAATCGTTGCGACATCGCCGCGGCCGCCGGCGATAGGCGCCGCCTGCGTCTCGGCGCATACCGAACCGATGGTCATGATCGCGGGGCTGGTCTCGGAGGCCGGCTGCGACTCCGCCCCGGAATGCATCGCGATTAAGGTGGTAACGCCCGGGATCGAACTCTTAAGCGCCACCAGTTTCTTGATCATCTCGGGGCCGTTGACGGCGACGATCTTCGCGCCGCAATCATTGATCACGTGGGCGGTCTCTTCGGTCCCGCTGGTGGTGTAAAGCGGCACGACGATTCCACCCAGGCCGAGCACGGCCTGATCGACGGCTATCCATTCGGGGCAATTCTCGGAGAGGATTGCGATGCGATCGCCGGGCTTGACGCCGATATTAGCCAGTCCGGCGCGCAGCTTGCCGGCGGCCTCCGCGACTTCGGTCCACGAGTGATTGACCCAGGCCTTGTTGCGCTTGTCCTTAAGGAATGTGAGGTCGCGGTATTTCTTGGCCTGCGATTCGAATACCAGCGACAATGTGGGCGTCTGCTCGAACATAACCGGTGCGGGACTCCTTCATTCCCGATAATATGCGATTTGTACCCGAAAGCTGCCCGCCCGCCAATCGCGCGCGGCTTGCATAATTGGGGGCGGCAATATGCAATGCCACCCAATCCGGGCCCTCGCGGATTAATCATGCCCAAAATCGCTGTGGATCGCCCGATCCTGAATGGCTTGAAATTGTTGCGAAAATATGAGCGTGATAGTGGCCGTGATTAAGTTGCGCTTGCGGCATCGCCGCAGCCATTTTCAATTCGCTAATGATCGCGAAGGACTCAGCAATCGCCCGGATCCGCGGAACATGCCCGCCGATATTGGCGGAATTGTGCCCTCCGGCACAAATCGCCGCGATCTGCTGACCCGCAACGCGCCGCTATAGAGGTAATCCCCACGATGCTCGAGCGTTATCTTTGGTTTCCGCACGACGTTTCAACTTTCGGTCCCAAGATCGACAACCTATTTCTGGTCATATTCTGGCTGGTGATGGTCGTTTGGATCGGGACGATGGTCACCTTTGTGGTCTTTCTGTTCAAATATCGCACCCGTCCGGGCCGCAAGGCGGAGTACTTGGAGGGCAGCAATACGCTGGAAGTTATCTGGACTTCCGCCACGGTTGTGATTTTCCTGGTTCTCGCGATCGCATCGCGGTCAACCTGGGCTGAAATTAAGGAAGGGGGACCTCCGGGCGACGTTTTCAATATCGTCACCGCCAAGCAGTTCAACTGGGAAATGACCTATCCCGGTCCCGACGGAAAGCTCGGCACCAAGGACGATGTGACTATCGAAAACGAGCTGCACGTGCCGGTTAACAAGGTTGTCCGGATTGACCTCACCTCGAAGGATGTCATCCACAGCTTTTACCTGCCCAATCTGCGTCTGCGGCAGGATGCGGTGCCCGGCAGAACCATCCATATTTGGTTCGAGGCGACGGAGACCGGCCAATACGAGATTCCATGCTCGCAGTTGTGCGGATTCGGCCATTCCGGGATGCAGGGGAACATGACCGTGGAGTCCGAAGCCGACTATGCGAAATGGCTCAAGGATCAATACGCGCAAAGTCATTGAGAATGCGCGCGATATACAGGATTAAGTTCGCCGGGAATTCCGGCGAGGGAGACACCAGACGATGAGCAGTTCAGCGGCCGCCGCGGCGCACGGCGCGCATACCGAGCATCATGAGATCGGCTTTGTGCGCACCTACATTTTTTCGACCGATCACAAGATGATCGCCCGCCAGTTCCTGTTCATGGCGCTTTTCATGATGTCGATCGGCGGCCTGATGGCGATGCTGATGCGGTTGGATCTGGCGTGGCCGGACACCCAGTTCAGCTTCCTTTCCATCTTCCCGTCGTTCATTCAGAGCGACAACGCGATCGTACCGAACACCTACAATTCGATGTTCACGATGCACGCCACGATCATGATTTTCTTCGTGGTGATGCCGATCCTGGCCGGTTCGTTCGGCAACTTCCTGATTCCATTGATGATCGGCGCGCGTGACATGGCCTTCCCGCTCCTCAATATGCTGTCGTTCTGGGTCGGTGGCGTCGCGGCCGTGATCATGATCGCGTCGTTCTTCGTTCCCGGCGGCCCGGCTGCGGCGGGATGGACCTCCTACGCTCCTCTTTCCGCCGTGCCGGTTTACAGCGGCGTCGATTGGGGACAGAACCTGTGGTGCATCAGCTTGATCGTGCTGGGCGTCTCCTCGCTGATGGGCTCGATCAACTACATCACGACGATCATCAACATGCGCACCAAGGGCATGACCTATTTCCGCATGCCGCTGGTGATTTGGTCGCTCTTCATCACCGCGATTCTCCTGCTGCTCGCGCTCCCGGTGCTGACGGCGGCGCTTTCGCTGTTGCTGTTCGATCGCATGGCCGGAACGCATTTCTTCCTGCCCGGCGGCGGCGGCGAGCCGCTCCTGTGGCAGCATCTGTTCTGGTTCTTCGGCCATCCCGAGGTTTACATCATGATTCTTCCCGGGATGGGCGTGACCTCGGAGTTGATCGCGACCTTCTCGCGCAAGCCGATTTTCGGCTATCGCTCGATGGCGTACGCGATGATCTCGATCGCGTTCCTGTCCTGGATCGTATGGGGACATCACATGTTCGTGTCCGGGATGGACCCGCGCCTGGGCGCCAGCTTCATGATCACCACGATGATGATCGGCGTGCCGTCGGCGATTAAGACCTTCAACTGGCTGGGCACCCTGTACAAGGGCAACATCCACTACACCTCCCCGATGCTCCATGCGTTGTCGTTCGTTTCGATGTTCGTGATCGGCGGCCTGTCGGGCGTATGGATGGCCTGCACGCCGGTGGATATGTACATCCACGACACCTACTTCATCGTCGCGCACATCCATTACGTGCTCTTCGGCGGCAGCTTGTTCGCGGTGTTTGGCGGGGTCATCTACTGGTACCCGAAGATGTTCGGCCGCATGATGAACGAGACGCTGGGCAAGGTTCATTTCTGGCTCACCTTCGTCGCGTTCAACTGCACCTTCTTCCCGATGCACATTCTCGGGATGGGTGGCCATATGCGCCGGATTTACAACCCCGATCAATACGATTTCTTAAAGCCACTGCATGGGATCAACGTGTTCATTTCGATCAGCGCGTTTGTCTTGGGCGCGGTGCAGTTCCTGTTCCTGATCAATTTGATCTACAGCTATTTCTACGGCGAGAAGGCCTCCGACAATCCATGGCATGCCAACACGCTGGAATGGACCACGCCCAGCCCGCCGCCGCATGGCAACTGGCCGGGACCGGTGCCGGAAGTTTATCGCGGACCGTATGAATACAGCTCGCCGGAAGTGGAGGAAGATTATCTTCCGCAGTCGCGCCGCCTCGACCATGCGGCGGTTGCCGCGGATTAATTGTCCGATTCGGGTGCCGGTGCCCTCGTGAGCATCGGCGCCGTTTTTCCTTCATCGGAAGGAGACGGACATTGAGACAAATGAACCAGCCCGCTCCAGGCACCAAGGACGCGATCGCGCTGCATCGCTTTGCGATGCTCACGGCCGGTGCAACTTTCTTTTTGATCTTCGTCGGCGGCCTGGTCACCTCGACCGGCTCGGCGCTGGCCGTACCCGATTGGCCGCTCGCATTCGGGAAGCTGATTCCGCAATGGGAAGGCGGCATTCGCTTCGAGTTCGGCCATCGCGTGGCAGCCGCAACCGTCGTAACTCTGACGCTGATCCTGATGGCGTGGGCGTGGCGCAAGGAGCCGCGCTCATGGGTCCGCAAGCTCACGCTCGTCGCGTTCGGTTTGATTATCGTGCAGGCGATCCTGGGCGGCATCACGGTTTTGTTCGAATTGCCGTTGGCGATTGCGGTGACTCACGCGGCGACAGCGCAGGCGCTGTTCTGCATCATGGTGTCGATTGCGACGTTTACGAATCCGGGCTGGGAATCCACGCCGCGCGCGTCGGAGCCCGCCGCGCGTATCCCGATGGTGCGCATCGCGGGGATGACGACCGCGGTGGTTTATGTGCAAATTTTAATTGGCGCCGTGATGCGCCATCTCGGTGCGGCGCTCGCGATTCCTGATTTTCCGCTGTCGTTCGGCCGGATCGTTCCGCCGTACTTCGACGAGTTCATCGCGGTCAATTTCGCCCATCGATGCGGCGCCGTCGCCGTGACCATCATGGTCGCATGGACCGTCGCCCGTGCGCTCGGCACCAAGGCGCCCGAACTGCGCCGCCCGGCGCTCGGACTGGCAATCCTGCTGGTTCTGCAAATCACGCTCGGCGCACTGACCGTATGGACCGAACGCGCCGTGATTCCGGCCACCAGCCACGTCGCGATTGGCGCGGCGGTGCTGGCGACCAGTTTGGTTATTACCTTGCGATCGTGGCGCATTTTTGGAGTGCCGGACCGGGCGGATGCGTCGATTCGCACTACCGCCGGGCATCAGGTGACCGCATGAGCGCGCCATCCGCGATTGCATCGCCCACTGCCGCGATCCCGCATGGCCGCGCCGGCGATTATCTTGCGCTGACCAAGCCGCGCATAGTCCTGATGGTGCTGGTGACGACGCTGGCGGGCTTCTACCTTGGTACGACTGGCGGCGGGTTTGATGCGGCGCTGGCGATTAATCTGATGATCGGAACCGCGCTCTCCGCGGGCGGAACGCTGGCGCTCAATCAATATTTCGAACGCGATACCGACGCGATGATGGATCGCACGCGTAATCGGCCGTTGCCGGCGATGAAGATGCGCCCAACCGAGGCGCTGGTGTTCGGTGCCGTGGCGACGGCGGCGGGGCTGTGCTGGCTGCTGATTTCGGCCAACTGGCTGTGCGCGGCGGTGACGGCGGCAATTACCATCGTCTATTTGGCAATTTACACGCCGCTTAAGCGTTACACCTGGATGTGCAATATCGCCGGAGCGATCCCGGGTGCGCTGCCTCCGGTTGCCGGATGGGCCGCGGCTCGCGGCGCGGCGGCAACCGAGCCGTTTATCCTGTTCGCGATAATGTTCCTGTGGCAATTGCCGCATACGTTTGCGGTCGCGCGGATGTTCCGCGCCGACTTCGAGCGGGCGGGAATCCATATTCTGCCGAAAGATGCTGAAGGCGGCGGCAATCCCTCGAATCTGGTTGTAATCGGCGCGTGCATCGGCCTTATCGCGGCCGGTGCGATGCCGGCGCTGTTGGGCTACGGGGGGCTGCCATACCTGCTGACCGCGATCGTGCTGGGCGCCGCGATGCTTTCGTATGGCGTTGCGATGGTGCGGGCGCCCGGGAATCAACCGGCCGCGCGGCGGCTGTTGCTCGCCTCCCTGGTTTATCTGCCGGCGGTGTTGCTGGCGTTGGTGCTGAGCAGAAGCTGAGAGAATCGCGATGCTGGTCACCCGGGAAGAACGGCGGCACGAAAACCGCAAAACGCTTTTGATTTTGATTGGCGTGATCGCCATGTTGGTGGCGGTGTCCGTCGCAACGATTATTGGAAAGCATTGAGATGGCTCCCGGAGTAAAAGTATCGAGCGCAAAAGTCCGCCCGTTCGTGGCTCCGGCCCGGCGTCATCGGACCACGGGGGATTCCGGTTCCGGCGGCGACCATCACGAGCGCCCGTTCATCAGCAACGGGATGCTCGCGATTCTCGCTCTGATCGGCACCGAGGCGATGTTCTTTGCGGGGCTGCTGGGCTCATTTTTGGTGTTTCGCCTGTCCGCGCCGTTCTGGCCGCCCCCCGCACTGCCGCGGCTTCCGATTACCGTCACGTGGGTTAATACGTTCGTCCTGATGTCGAGCGCCGTTACGATGGGGCTCGCCGTCCGTGCGGTGCATCAGAATCGCCAGCGCCGGATGCGCCGATTTTTGCTGGCGACCGGGGGGCTGGGCGTGACCTTTTTGGCGGTGCAGGGAGTCGAGTGGATTCGCCTGATCGCGCACGGGCTTAAGCTGTCCAGCGGCGCATACGGCGGAACCTTTTACACGCTAATCGGATGCCATGCCGCGCACGTGACGGCGGCCGTCATTTGGCTGGCGTGCGTAATCGTCGCGGCGATGCGCGGGCGGTACAACGCTCGCAATCCGGGCGGGGTTGAGCTTTGCGCGGCGTATTGGTATTTCGTCTGCGCGATATGGCCGGTGCTGTTTGTGATGGTTTATTTGATGTAGTCTCGGGCGCTGGAAGATTAAGAAAGTGAAGCAATCGAAGATTTCGACCCTGGCGGCTGCGACAACTGGAGCGGCAATTTGCGCCGCGCCGGGAATCGCCGCGGCGTGCGCGACGTGCGGGATTGGCGACGGCCCCGAGGCGGGGGCCTATAATGCAAGCGCGATTTTCCTGCTGGCCGGGCCGTACGTCACTTTCGGGACGATTGCGGGAATAATTTATTTCGCCTATCGGCGGGCTGCGCGGCGCGAAAAGATCGCGCGGGCCGCATTGACGGTAAAACAGTAGAGAGGAAGGAAGCGATGAGCGAGGCGGTTGCATTAAACTCCCACGGCCACGGTCCGGCGGAAATCGATCAGACCGAACCGTCATTGACGCCGGGAAACTCCGGCAAACTGGGGATGTGGATATTCCTGGCCGGCGACGCGATGACGTTCGGCTGCGGCATCGCCGCTTACGGCGCTCTGCGATTTCGCAACGTCAACTGGCCCGATCCGGCCCATTGGCTCGGCATCAACACGACCGCGATCATGACCTTCATCCTGATCTGCTCCTCGGTCACGATGGTGGAGGCGCTTTCGGGCATCCAGCATGGCAACCAGAGCAAGTTCAGAAACTTCATGGGGCTCACGGTCCTGGGCGGCATCGCATTCCTCGGGATGCAGGCGATGGAATGGCATCACCTGATCGGCGAGGAGGGGCTCTCGATCCGGACCAGCCTGTTCAGCGCGACATTCTTCATCCTGACGGGATTCCACGGGCTTCACGTCACGGGCGGCGTCATCTACAACGGCGTGCTGTGGATTCGCGGCCTGATGGGCAAGCTGCCGCAATCGAAGGCCAACTTGGTGGAAATCGCCGGGCTGTACTGGCACTTCGTCGATCTGGTGTGGATTCTAATCTTCACCTTCGTTTATTTGATTTAGGGATATCGGGAGGCGGACGAACTACGATGAGCACCCAAGCGGATGCCGCACAGCATATGGATGCGGGCGCGGCGCACGAAGAACCCAATTACATCGCGGTTTTTATTTACCTTGCGATTCTGACCGGCGCCGAACTGGGCGTGTACGCGCTGGGCTTTCCCACGCCGATTAAAATCGGATTGCTGGTCGCGCTTGCGATGGCCAAGGCGGTATTGGTCGCGTTGTACTTCATGCATCTGGCGGTCGAGAACAAGACCCTGTGGGTGATTGCCGGCACGCCGCTGGTAATCGTCACCTTCGCCTATTTCATGCTGTGCCCGGACCTTAGCCATCGCGCGTGGGCCCATACGCCGGAAAATCAGACAGTCGGAATCCGCCCGGCCGGCGAATGACGCTCCGGCCGGCGCTATAGGTCCGGCTGGGGATCGCTTGAGCTTTTACGAATCGCTTGCGCCGCTAAACGCGATCCTGAACGGATGCGCGGCGATCCTGCTCGCGGCGGGCTTCTACTTCATCAAGCACAAGCAAGTGAAGGCGCATCGCGCGTGCATGCTGGGCGCGCTCGGGTTTTCGGCGGTCTTCCTGACCTCGTACCTGACCTATCACTACCATGTCGGAAATGTCAGGTTCGGCGGCGAAGGATGGATTCGTCCGGTCTATTTCGCGATTCTAATCCCGCACGTCATCCTGGCGGGCGTTATCGTGCCGCTGGCGCTCACGACAATCTGGTTTGCACTGCGCGGCCGCTTTCCCAGCCATCGCCGAATCGCGCGATGGACCTGGCCGCTGTGGATGTACGTATCGGTAACCGGCGTGGTGATTTACTTCATGCTGTATCGCATCTACCCGCCGATTTATCCGCGCTAGCGGCGCCGCTTATCTGACCGCGAATATTCTGCCGTCCGAGTTTGCGATATACAGCGTTCCGACCGGCGATACCGCCGCCTGCGCGATCATGCCGAAGCTGTGCGAGGTCCAAATGAATCCGCCGTCGCCCGCAAGCATCGCGCCCAAGCCGTCGGTCCCGGTGAAGAAGGCCTGATTCCCGCCCGCGGCGACGACCGGGCCATTGCCGGTGGTTATTCCCGCCTGGACCCATTTGACCTGCCCGTCCGCGGATACCGCGCGCGCCGCCCCCGCTCCGAAGAATATCGTGCCGGAACCGGCAGCCGGCCCCGAGATGGCGGTCAGCTTCGTCGATGCGCCGCTGGGATCGATATGCCAAAGCTCGCCGCCGCTGCGCAGGTCGATTGCGTACAGCGTGCCGATTGCGGAGCCAGCGTAGACGACGTTGTCGGCCACAGCGATCGATCCGGAGAAACCGCCGGTTGGCGTGAAGGTCCATTGAATCGCGCCATCATCGTCGATCGCGGTTACCGCGCCGCCCGCATTCGCGATCACGACGCCGTTGGCCGTGGCCGCGGCGACCGTCGCTGCACCGGCCTCGATGCGCCAGTTGAGCCGCCCATTCAAACTGACGGAGACGACCTCGCTGCCCGCCGAGGCATAGATAGCGCCGGCGGAGGCGGTAAGCGCTCCGGCGCTACCGATATCAACCTGCCACTTGATTCCGCCGCCTGGAGCATACGCCGCCAGCGTCGAGGCGCCGGCCATCGCGGCAACGGAACCATCGGGCAATACCGCGGGGGCGGTTCCCGTGGAGAGCTGATTCAGAATCGTCTTGCCGGCCGCGTCGAGCCCGTGGAGGACGCCGTCGGTGGTAATGAAATAAATAGATCCGTTTGGACCCGTGGCAATTGGGCCGCGCAGCGGCGCGCCGGCCGCTTCAGTCCATCGCAGCACTCCGGCACTCTTGCCGGCAGGTGCTGACTCGCTAATCGGCGTCGAATCCTGATGCGGGGTTGCGATCGCGCTGGCAAGCGGCGTCGGACACTCGGGGCAGATCGGGGGCGGATTGTCCACCGCAAAAACCCCCACGGAAACCTCGTTGCCGGTAATATCGCTGGCGCTCGCGGAGATACACGCGCACCCGGGAGTGCCGCCGGTAAAGACGCCCGCCTCGCCAGCGACCGGCGGAACCACCACGTTTGGATCTGAGGAGTTCCAAAGCACGAAATCGGTCACATCGCGATACCGTGTGTGGCCATCGAGCACTTCGGCGGCTTGCGCGCCGAATGCGACCGTTCCGCTCTGCACCACGCTGGTTGGAGCGGCGGTCGGCATCGCGGTGGGCGTGGGCGATCTGGTAACGGTTGGGGAAGGGCCGTGCGGCGATTGCGTGGGCGAGGCGGTGGGCGTTTGCGACGGTGGTCCGCCCGCGTAAACGATGATCGATTGAATCGCAAAACCGGGCGCCGGAGTCGGACTTGGCCCGCCGGAACTACCGCTGCTGCAACTGTTTGTTCCAACCATGAACGCGCTGGCAATCATCAGCACGACCGGGGAAATCAATAGCCATCTAACTCGCCAAGACATCGCGACAGAAGCTATGACCGCGCCGCCGCGAGATGTCAAGGCGCTCGCGAATGGCTCATCGGCCAGTGTCATGTGCGGAGCGAAGGACTTCGTGCAGCGCAAGGCAACCGCGTATTGCGGCGTCAAGCCGGGGTCGTGATTTGTCGGCCAACCGTCGCAGAAAAAAAGAGGCGGGCCCATGGAGAGGGGGGGAGACCCTCCACGGCCCGCCGTCATATGCCGCCCGACGTTGCGCCGGACGGCTTGCCGGTTGGTGGTGGGAGGAGCATCCAACCGGCTGGGTGCGAGAGCCTTGCACCCGATCTAACAGACGACGCATTCCGAGGATTATTCAAACCAAAAAAAGCGTCGCCAATACGGCAATATTTCCTTTCGTCGAGCGGGGCGATCGGCGGGTCCATCGCCGATCTTGGCGGGAAATTATGGCAATCGCAGCTATTTACACTTGGCGAAATCAGGCGGAGAGAAAAAGTATTGCGCGATAGGCGGCAATTGCGCGGATGGCAGACCGGGTGGCGATGCGATGAATATCCCCCAGAGTGCCGCTGTCACGATAGCACCAACATTAGCGATTGCGGCTAGCGTCGCGGCCGAATCGTGCGGTCCAAGGCGCGCTTGGCCTTCCAACGCCATCCGGGCATAGATGAGGTTGAAGAGCAGCGTGGCTGTTAGGACGGCATAAAGCGCAGGCGAAGCCCGCGATTCAAACAGCAGGGGAACGATAAGCGCGGCGGCGAAATACAGATACCGTTCATGGATCCTGGTTCCGAGCACGAACATCGCAAGATAAGCGAAAAATACTGAAAACATCAGCGTGGATGGCTCCGGCCTGCGCCAAACGACATAGCCCGCGAACAGTATTGCCGCTGACATCAGGATGGCGCCCAACGCAAAATACGATATTCCTGCCATCGTCGCTGAATCCGCCGACCACAGGCCGCCCAGGAGATACATCAAGTTGAAAGCATTCGCGGTCGCGCGCGGAAACCATCCGAATGAAGCCGCATACAAATCGAACATCCACGTCCACGAGTGGCCGAATTGAAACGGCGCAATCACAATGATCGCGGCAATTAGAGCGGCGCCGGCACTTCGCAGCCAATCTTCGCGCCGTCCGCAAGCCAGCGTCCATATACCGAGCAAAGGCAGCATCAGGAGGCCTTGGCCTTTGGTCAATGCCGCGATTACAGCGACCGCCCAGCCCATCGCGAACCGCGATTCGGCAACCAGCATCACGCTCAGTAAAATGAGCGTCGTCAGGACGGCATCGTTTTGTCCCCAACTCAGGCTCGTGTAAATGAATGCCGGATTGATTGCCAGCAGTATCGTGCCGATTAGCGCGAGATGTGCCGATACGCTTCGCCGCAGAACCGCATACGCCAATATTGCAAGGATGAAGTCCGCCAACACGAGCGGAATTTCGACGCCGATGTGGAGCGCTTCTTCAGGATGCTGCGTGCCAAAGGCGGAAGCGAGTACGCCGGCCGGCCATAGCGCATAGAGATAGGCGGGCGTGTATTTGCAGGCGTACTCAGGATCGTAAATCTTTCCCGGTCCCAGCGATGCCAATACCGAAGCCCACAGCTTGAACTGCTTGATATCCTCCAAGTAGCCGGGGAACGACGGTATGAGCGCAATCTTGATGATCGCAATGACGAACAGCAGCACGATCGCCGTCAGAAACGTCCGGTCCCGCTCCTTGATTAGCGGCCGGATTGTTATCGCAATTGCGGAGGCAACGAGCGCGAAAATCGCGAGGCCGCAGATCGAGCCAAGTATGTAAATCGCGTTCTGGCTATCCCCGGTCACGAGGCAAAACTAACTCACGAACGCTTTTCGAGTGCAACTACCCCGGCCCGCCAAATAAATTTCATATGGCGCTGCCTCATGCATCGAGGCGCACGTGGCTCAAGTCGATTGGTCATCGAACTTCGGAAAGAACCCGGTCCTCATTGCTAAAAATTTAATTATGATTCGCGGCCGAGAATTTCTTCAGCGGCACGCTGTCCGGACTCGATCGCGCCGTCCATGTAGCCATGGTTGACGCGGCCCAACTCCGAGCTCGTCCAATGCAGCCGCCCGATCGGCGCCGACGGCAGGCCGCCGAACGCCGTGAGCGCGCCCGGTTCCGGGGTGCTCATATGCCCGCCCCTCAACCATGGATGATTGGTCCAGCAGAAATCGAGATAGTCCACAGGATGAGCGGCTTCCGGACCAATCAGCCGGGTAAACTCGCCGAGCGCGGCCTGCCTGCGCGCGTCCGCATTCAAAGCTGCAAACGCTGTTCCCGGAGGTCCGGTCAAGAATCCCACCAGCATTCCGCGGCCTGACTCGGCCAATCCGTCAACGACCATCTGTACAGGTCCATCGGCTGCCAGTCCGATCCCGTTAAGTCCCTTGTCTCGCCACCAAGGCCGGTCGTAGAACGCGATTGCCTTGGAGTACCCGCCAAGCCGGGTCCGCCGCAAAGCCTCGACTCGGCCGGCAGGCAGGCTAGGCGAGAATTCGATATCGAGCACGCGACCCGGGCAGAAGGCAATCAGGCAAAGGCGCGCCGTACGACTACCCGTGTGTGTATGCGCGGTAACTCCGTGATCGTTCTGCTCGACTACTTTTACCGGATTTTCGAGCTCCACGGGCCGCGAAAGTTGCCCGGCCAAACGGTCACAGATCTGCTGCGTTCCTCCGACCAACGTGTCCTGCTGTGCGCCGCCCTTGAAATCGCTTATTCGCTTCAGGCCGCCGCCGGCCTCAAGCATGGCGAGCAGATGAAGCGCCGATAATTCCGCCGGCAGAGCACCAGTGGTGAGCGCGACAATCATGTCAAACAGGGCGCATCCCGACGGCGTGCGATAGACGCGGTCGCGCAAATCGGCGCCCGTCATGTTATCGAGCGACGCCCGCCGTTGGTCCCCGGCAGGACCGTCGAAACCAAGTCCACGGTATTGCCACCACAGCCGGATCGTCCCGATCGCGGCATCGGCCATAACCGCGGGAGCGAGAATCGGGACCGAGCCGCGGTATAGCTGGCGCTGGCCTGCGACCCTGATTACGGTTCGCCCGCCAACCGGCTGTGGACGGGTGGCAATTCCCAGCTCACGGACCAAACTGGCAATGTGGTTCTGGCCGGGGCCGATCCAATGGGCTCCCAAATCGACGTGATCATCGCCCACCTGGACGGTGCGCATCCGGCCGCCGACGCGATCGGAAGCCTCCAGCACGATGACGCTGCGGCCCGCACGTTCCAGCGCGCGTGCCGCGAAAAGCCCGCTTATTCCGGCGCCAATCACCAGGACATCAGCGTCTCTCGGGGCTGATTTAACCGTCATGATGTTTCCGTATCGGGGTTCGACACGCTATCTCAGCCCATCGAAGCTCTGGTGCGTAATTCCCCGGGCAGGGCTACTGCCGACTGTCAATCAGCAAATCCACTCTGGACGAACACGCTGCCCTTGGGTCCGATTCGGATGCATTCGGCCTGGCCATTGTAATCGGGATTGCAAATTGGTTTGTCAACGGCCGGACACTTGAACAAATCCGCGTCAAGTTGCTGGCACTCACCGAGATTGAAATGCAACTCGGTTTTCGCCAGCGCGGCTTGAACCGCCGGCGAAGGTTCGGATGACGAGCATCCGGAAGCAAACAGCATCGCCACCATACCGGCTGCGGCTATTGCGCCTGCGATATTCTTCCTCAAGATTTTGTTCATCTCGATTTCCTTGCGATGATGACGCTGGCCGGTTTCCCCTGTTGGTGTTATCAAGGCCGTTCTTCGCAAGCAGTCTTCGCATACTCTGCTCAAAAAAGGGAGAGTCATTTGAAATCGGACAATCCAGCCAGATGGACATCGCCGAGAATGATGCCGCTGCTTGAGCAATCGTTTGTTTGCTAATAGGTTGGCGCTTACGCGCCCGTAGCTCAACTGGACAGAGCATCGGACTTCGGATCGCGTCTCATACATTCTGGTGCGTCATGCTGGGTCCTCTAGCTTTGAAAAATCGCGTCTTTTTAGAAATCAACGTCACGTAGGATCACGCTGTGGAAGCTGAGAGTGGTCACTCAGTGGGCAGTCGACGTTCCTCTGACCAATATGGAAATCCTGCATCAAAGATTTGTAGCGCCGATTCATTGTGAGGTTTTGGGGAGGCAGAATTCAGGCAGGGTGGGTCAGGTTCAGCTTTCTTATGTGCTGGCGACGTCGGCGATGGACCGCTACCTTTTCTATGTCGCGCTGACCCGCCATCGGCACCAGGCAGACATTTGTGTCGGTCGGGAAGGTTTCAAGGATCTCGCTCGTAAGCAGCAAGGAATATATTGATGCGGATTACTGCAAGTTCTATGTGAGCCACGCCCGCAGTTGCACCGCCTGAGCGGTCGTTCGGTTTAATCGGATGAATCTTGGATTTTCACCCGGGGCGTACTTGTTCGCTTCGCTTGAACGACGGCCGCCCGGCCATTCGTACCATCCAGCCGGCCACGCGCGGATATTTCTCCGGATTGATCGGCAGGCCGACCATCGGATACATCGCGACGCGCGGATAGACCGAGATGTCGGCAATTGAGAACCCGCCTCCGAGCAGGAAATCGCCCTCAAGCGACCGTTCGATGTGATCTACGCGCTGGTAGAGTTGGTGCGCCAGCAAGGCCGCTTCATCCTCACCGACCGCAGTCCCGTCGTAGACCCTGCTTACCCAGTCTATGTGCGCCGGATCGTCGGTGGAGCGGCGCACATCGCGCATCACATCGTCCTTGGGCCGCTGGCGATCGAGCGGGCCAATCACGCGCAGATACATCAGCGGCCGGTATTCCTTGGCCATCGCCAATTCGAAGGCTTGCCACATCTTCGCGCGCGCGCATTGCCAGGGATCGGCGGGATAGAGGCGCGGCTGGGGGAACACCGCGTCGAGGTACTCGGTGATGACATTCGATTCGTAGATTACGCGATCGCCATGGACTAGCGTCGGCACCAAGCCGTTGGGATTGAGCGCGAGGTATTCCGGCCGCTTCTGCTCCATCCGCGTCAGATCGACGATCCTAGTTTCCCATTCCAGCCCCTTTTCGAGCATCACGATGCGCACGCGGCGGGCGCAGGGCGATCCATGGAAATCGTAAAGGATGAGTGTGTCTTTCATCGGTCATATCCTCCGGCCATTGACTTCGAAAACGATTCTGCATAAATATGACTAGACAGTCAAGTTTGAACCATATGGTCAAAATTGTAATGACAAGCGAACGTTCTCCAGCCCAGCCGGCAGCAAGCAACGGTGTTGGCCGGGTCGGGCGGCGAAAGGCGCGTACCCGTCAAATGCTTATCGATGCGGCGCGCGCTCTTTTAGCGGAGCGCGGCATCGAGTCTCTTAGTGTCGACGAAATAACGGAGCGTGCCGACGTCGCGAAGGGGACGTTCTACAACTACTTCGATGACAAGGACGATCTGGCGCGCGCGGCAGCAGCTGCGGTCCGCGCTGAACTAGAGACGGAGATCGGCCACGTCAATGCGCGTATCGCCGATCCGGCGGTTCGCATCGCACGCGCCTTCGTCAGTGTGCTGTGGTTTGGAATTCTCAAGCCGGAGCACGCCAGCGCGATGATGCAGTTATTTCCGAACGCTGCGGACCCGTCTGCTCCGCTCAACAAGGGCGTGTCTGCGGACATCCGGGCGGGGCTTGCGGCTGGTCGTATTGATGTCCCATCGGTCGAAGCAGGCGTCGCGTATGTCGTCGGAGTCGCCGTAGTGGGCCTCAATCGCGCCATCGGTTTTAGCCATGAAAGGGGCGGGGTATTTGCACGCTCATTAGGCGCGATTTTATTGCGCGGCTTGGGGCTCTCTCGTAACGAAGCCTCACGCATCATGAATTCGGCGGTAGCTTCAATAATGGAAAGTAACAGCGCGGAGGTGTCGCGATGGGAATAAAAGTTCAAGACCTTGCATATGTCAGGTTCCGCGCGCCGGACCTGGACGCGATGGAGACGTTCTTGGGCGATTTTGGAATGCTCACCGCCGAAAAGCGGCCCGACGTCCTATACACGCGCGGCACGGATTCCGACGCGTTCCTGCATGTTACTCACCTCGGTGACGCCGGCTTTGCTGGAGTCGCCTTCGAAGCCGCATCGCTCGGCGATTTGGAAGCGCTTGCCAAGAGCGAGCATGTCTCGATTTCGCGCCTGGACGGCCCCGGCGGAGGAAGTGTAATCCAGCTGCGCGATCCCGACGGTTTCGCAGTGGAGGTTGTCGCGGGGCGCACTCCGTGCCCCCGAATTGAGGTTCCGCGGGTTGCACCGGTCAACGATTCATATGAAATGCGGCGCCATGACGTAGTGAAGCGGGTTGCTAAAGGACCGTCTCACGTCCTGAGGCTCGGACATTGCGTGCTCGGCGTCAGTAATTTCAGAGCGTCGGAAGCTTGGTACAAGTCGCGCTTCGGGCTGATCACTTCGGACGAGATTACCCTTGGCGCTCCCGGTGAGGCGTTCGGAGCCTTCATGCGATGCGATCGCGGGCCGCTTCCGAGCGACCATCACACGCTTTTCCTGCTCGCGTCGAGCGCCCCTAAATTTAATCACGCCGCTTTCGAGGTGGCGGATTTCGACGATCTGATGTGCGGCCATGATTGGCTCAAGGAGAAAGGCCGGCGTCACGAATGGGGTGTCGGACGCCATCTGCTTGGGAGCCAAATCTTCGACTATTGGCGCGACCTGTGGGGCCATACGCTCGAACATTGGACAGACGGCGATCTTCTCAGCGCTGAATGGGGCTCGCGTGTGTCATCGATTGCCGATCTGATCGGCGTGCAATGGGGCCCGCCGGCGCCGCCAACGATGGGGTCCTGAGAGGGCAGCACGATGAAACTTGCAACCTATTTTTATCGGGGCGTAACAAAAATCGGCGCAATCAAGGGCGACGGAATATTGGATCTTCGCCGCCACCTTTCCGATCTTCCGTCCGCCATGACCGACCTGATCGAGCGATGGGACGATTTCCGCGTGAAGGTAGCGAGCCTTGTCGAAAATGCCACGGCTGATGTCGCGCGTGCGGATGTGCATTTGCTAGCGCCCATTTCGCGACCGGGCAAGGTGATGGCGATTGGGCTGAACTATGCCGACCACATAAAAGAGACCGGCCAGCAAACGCCAACGGATCAGGTTTGGTTCTCGAAAGCGGCAACGTCGATCAACGGACCCTTTGACCCGATCGAAATTCCCATCGTTTCCACGATGGTCGACTATGAGGCGGAGCTGGTCGTGATTATTGGCAAACGCTGTAAACATATCCCGGCCGAACGGGCTGCTGATGTTGTATTCGGTTATTGCGCAGGCAACGACGTCACCGTGCGCGATTGGCAATTGCGCACGCCGCAATGGGTTCTTGGAAAATCCTTCGACACCCACGCGCCGATTGGCCCCTGGATCGTTACGGCGGACGAAATAGGGGATCCGCACTCGCTGGGCATTCGATGCCTTGTCAATGGCGAATTACGCCAGAATTCGAACACCAAGAATTTGGTATTCAATGTGTTCGATCAAATTGCACATTTGAGCCGCGCGATGACGCTCGAACCGGGCGATGCCATCTTCACCGGCACGCCGGGGGGCGTTGGGTTGGCGATGGTTCCGCCAAAGTTCCTTAAAGAAGGCGACAGAGTGCGCGTTGAGATCGATCGAATCGGCGCGATCGAGGCCACGATGCGGCCCGAAGCCGCACGGTAATCCGCTAATGAACCTGGAAACTGATGTCCTAATCGCGGGCCTTGGCCCTGTGGGCGCGGCTTTAGCCGCCTTGCTTGGCAAGTGGGGCGTATCCGCGATCGCAGCAGAGCGCGAGAAGGAGGTTTACCGCCTTCCGCGCGCAGCCCATTTCGATCACGAGATAATGCGGCTGTTCCAGCAACTGGGCATCGCCGCCGAAATTCGCGATTCGGTCCGAGTCCTTCCGGCCTACGAGTTTCGGAACGCCAGTGGCGAGAAATTGCTCCGATTCGACCTGACTGCCAGCCGCACACCGTCGGGGTGGGCGCGGAGCTACACGTTCCATCAGCCCGCGATGGAAATTGCATTACGCCGGCGGCTTGCGGAATTTCCGCAGATCAAAACCCTGACCGGCCACACTTTGACGGGAATTTCCGCCAACGATCCCAATGGTGTCACTGTCACAGTTTCCGCTCCAGACGGCCGCGAGTATAGCGTCCGCGCGCGATTTTTGGTTGGGGCGGACGGAGGCGCGAGCCTCGTGCGCCGCCTCGCTGGAATTGAGGTATTCGATTACGGCTTCGAGGAGTCTTGGATTGTCGTCGACACGATCGTTAAAGACGAATCGGGCCTTCCAAGTTATGGATTGCAGATCTGCGATCCTGCCCGCCCGACCACGGTGATGCCGATGAGTCCGGGGCGGCGTCGCTGGGAATTCATGCTGTTGCCGGGTGAATCCGCGGAGGAAATGCTCGCGGACGCAAATATCGCGAAATTGCTTGCGACCCAAGTCCGTCCGAATCAGGCGGAGGTCGTGCGTAAGGCTGTCTACACGTTTCATGGCTTGGTTGCGAGGCGGTGGCGCGATGGCTCGATACTTCTTGCCGGCGACGCGGCTCATCAAATGCCGCCCTTTATGGGGCAGGGAATGTGCTCGGGTCTTCGCGATGCGGCGAACCTGGCGTGGAAGCTGGCTCTGGTCTGCAAGGAGCAAGCGGATCCCGCGTTGCTCGATACCTACCAGATCGAACGCGAGCCGCACGTGCGATTCATAATAGAAAGGGCGATCGAAATGGGCAGGATAATCTGCACCCTAGACCCGAACGCCGCCCGTATCCGTGATGATCAAATGATCGGCCGCGACTCCGCTTCGCCTTCGGCGGTACCGCCGGATCTGCCGCCCATCAGCGGCGGTTTCGTCTCAACCACGGCGATGGCCGGTACGCTCTTCCCACAATCTCATGCGCGGCTCAGAGACGGCCGGCAAGGAAGGCTTGACGACCTGATGGGACACGAGTTTTGGCTCGTTTCGAAGGGTTCAATCGAGACCGAGTCAATGCCCCATCTGAAAGTCGTTCAGATTGGTGCCGATCTTGTAGACGACGGCACTGTTGAGGAATGGCTGCGGAGGGCCGGTGCCGAGGCAGCTTTAGTTCGGCCGGATCGTTACGTCTATGGCACAGGTGCCGCCCGGGAGCTGCTTTCCAGTCTTCGCAACCTGATACTCAAGGCGCCAGCATCGGATCTGGCGGCTTCCCGACTGAAAGTCGCGAAACCTTAGAGGATTCGACAGCTAACCGGACTTTTGGAAGCGCCCTATGTACCGAGATTGTATCGTTCGGAGCCACTTTTCCCCCAAGACATTGCCGAATGGAGTGCCGTCCATTCTATCGGTGGAATGGAATCTATTGTGCGATTGAGCAAAATACTGCTGTTTTCTCAAATTACAAATTGGCACGGGACGTGAATGGCAGTTCCGCCGATACCAAAGCCTCGATCTGGAGCGCAACAAGATCATGATAACGCAACAAATCGTTTACCCCGCGGTGGGCACTAGGTGATGGAATCACGGTCTACGGAAAACGGTTGGAATGGCCAAGTTGGCTGTTCCGAAGAAAAACGTCGGAGGAAGGGCATGAACGCGCAATCGCCTGGCGGCGGGGGAGCGTCGGGAAATCCTCACAACCTGGCCCGATCTTACGAGATTGCGAGGAAACCACTCTATCGGGATCTCTGGACGGCGTCGCGCGAATTCGCACGCTCTTTCCTATTATTGGTGTCAACGTTCGCGCTTGCGGTTTCGGTGGGCGGTTGCGGGTTCATTCACCTCAATCCGGACTCGGAACTGGCCCCGTCTGACAAAGCGGAGAACGTCTGGAAGCCGCCTCCCTCCACCGAGACGCTAAATCGTCCTTTCACAAATCTCGAACAACTTCGGGCCTCACAGGAGAGGGGCGACCTTCAATCATCGGGAAAACAAACCTATGACCTGCCCGCACTCGTCGACCTTGCGTTAAGGCTGAGTCCGCAAACCCGGCATGCGTGGTATGTGGCGTTGGAATATGAAGGCCAACTCGGCCGGTCGCAAGCCAACAATTATCCGATGGTCGGCGCGGAGAGCGAGGGCGGGTACTTCAAGCTGCCGCTCGAGTTTCCGGGACAAACTCTGAAGATAGAAAATTGGGCCGCCGTCCCTCAATTCAAGGTCAGCTACGATTTACTCGACTTCGGCCGC
>DATKOZ010000011.1:0-12693 GCA_035524375.1 Binataceae bacterium (SeqCode)
GAGTTCATAATCGCGACTGCGGCGATCATCGCGGTGATTACGATCGCATGCTCGCGGCTGGAACGCGAGATCAACGCGCTGGTCGACCGCCTGTTGCACCATCCCGGCACACGAGCGCCTAAAACTCCGGCATAATTGACGGGATTGCGCGGGCTTGATACTCGAAATTAATTGAAGGGTGCGGGGCGGGAGGTCGCCGGTTTGGGCCATTAACGCCAGCCGCGCAAATGCATCAGTCGATGAGCACGCACGCGAAAAACGCCGACACGTTCTACGAACCGATCTCGCCGCGGGATCAGATTCAGTTCCGCGAATACAAGCTGCTGCTGCAGCCGGAAAAGTTTCCCGACCGCCACGCCTTTCACAAATTTTGGAAAATCGCCCATCACGCCGCCAAATCACTCGGCATCAAGCTCACCAAGATGGACGAGGACGCCAAGCCGCACGTGCGCGAAGTCCTGTTCTACGACACGCCCCACTTCAAGCTCTACAACCACGGCTTTATCCTTCGAAAGCGTACTTTCTATCATCACGGGATTCCCGATCCGAAGCACGAACTGGTGCTCAAGTTCCGTCATCCCGATCACAAGACCGCGCTGGCAGTCGATCCGCGTCCGCTCCTGCCGTGCCAGTACACGCTGAAATTCAAAGAAGAGATTCTGCTGCCTAAGGACGGCGCGCTTGGGATGCGCTTGGTTTATTCGCACAACTGCGAACTCGACACTCCCAACATCATCCTTACGCAGAAGTTCGAGACCACTGCCGCCGCGTTTCCGGCGTTGAAAATGGTGGACGCCAACCCGAAGGCCAACCTGGGAACCGTACACGGGCTGTCGATTGAAGAGTATCTGGTCGATCTAGGCGTGCTGGAGTTCGGCCACGATCTATCCGCCAAGGCGAATATCGCCGTATGGCGCGTGCGGACAACCAATCAGCCGCTGGTGGCCGAGTTCGGCTATCAGTTGAAGTTCGACAGCCCTGAGAATGTGCGCCGCAAGCAGCGCGAGCTTTCCGAATTTTTCTACACCGGCCTGCAATCGCGGGCCTCTGACTGGGTGCAGCGTGGAACAACCAAAACCGCCCTCATCTACGGATTCGGAAGCACAAGCCTCAAGCATCAGGAATGACGGCGAGGTTCCCCGCCCCAGCCTGCTGAAACTGCTGAAGGTATTCCTTCTTGCAGGCGGGCTGAGCTTCGGCGGCGGCGCAGTCGCCTATCTCCGCGAATACCTGGTCACTCAGGAGCATTGGCTCGACGACGAGGGCTTTCTGGGCGCGATGGAGATAGGCGAGACGTTGCCCGGCCTCATTGCCGTCAACACCGCAATAATCGTGGGTGACAATCTGCGCGGCCTGCTCGGCGCGCTGGCCGCTGTGATCGGGATGCTGGTGCCCGGATCGCTGGTGGTGATGACGCTCGGAATACTCTGGCGCACCCATCACCAGAATCCATTGGTTATGGATTTTCTGGAAGGAGTCGCGGCGGCGGCCGTCGGGATGCTTTCTACCGTCGTGTTGCAGGTTGGGCGCAAACAATTTCGCAATGTGCAGGACTTCATCGTCATCATTGCGACATTTTCCGCAGTCAGCCTGCTCCATTATTCTTTGCTCACAGTGCTGCTGACGATCGGTTTGTTCAGCATCTGGATGTACCGGCCGCATGTGGCCCCGGAACGCAACGCCGAAGAACACGTGCCGTTCCATCGCGGCCCTCGCCATTACCACCTGAGGCGCTAACCGGGAACAATCGTGATGGTGCCGCTAATCCAATTGCTTCTCGCGTTCGCGCTCTGCTCGATCCTTGCGGTCGGCGGCGGCACCGCCGTGCTGCCCGCGATGCATCGCATAATAGTGACGCAGAATCACTGGCTGACCGACGCCCAGTTCCGGAACATCTACAGCATCGGCCAGGTCGCGCCGGGACCGAACATGCTGATGGTGCTGCTGATCGGATTTCAATTGTCCGGATGGCCGGGCATGTTCACGGCCGGGTTCGGGTTCTTCGCACCCAGCTGCACGCTGACGCTGGTCGTCAATCGGTTCTGGGTGCGGATGGGAAACTGGCCGTGGCGATTGTCGATTCAGCGTGGCCTTGCGCCGGTCGCGATCGGCTTGATGATGTCGGGAACCTATTCAATTGGAAAATTATCGATTCGCGATATCCCGACATGCGGGATCGCAATTGCAGTCCTGGCAATCCTGATGTGGAAGCACATCAACCCCGCCCTGCTGGTGCTCCTCGGCGGCGCCGCCTACGTGCTCTTGCAGCATTAGCAGGAAGTGGAGATCGGAGGTATTCTTAGTTCGAGTCTTGATGTTGGAGGAAATCATGCCAGCCGTGCTAAAAAAGCTTGAAAACGAGGCGATGCGGCTCCCGGTGCGATCGCGGGCGCGGCTAGCGGAGCGGCTGCTTGCGAGTCTCGAAGAGCCTGTGGAGCCGGGCGTCGAAGCGGCATGGCTGGCCGTGGCCGAGCGGCGCGCGGTAGAATTGGCCAACGGCAAAGTCAAGCCGGTCCCCGCCACCAACGTGTTCAAGAAGGCGCGCACGGCCATTCGGTGACGGACGTTGTCTTTCATCCGGCCGCCGAGCGCGAATTTATCGAAGCGGCTCGGTTCTATGAGGAATGCGCACCCGGGTTAGGCGCGGACTTCATTCGGCAGATCGAGCGGACGCTTGTGCAAATCGCCGCCAATCCTGATTCAGGAAGTGTGTCCGCAAAAACTATTCGGCGCCGGTTGGTCCGGCGGTTTCCCTTCGCAGTTCTGTATCAGTCTCGACCGAAGGCGATTTTCGTCCTGGCCATCGCGCATCTGCGACGCCGGCCCGGCTACTGGAAGAGCCGGACTAAGTCCGACTCAGAGGAGTAATATTGCGGCACGTGAATCCGGCGAAGCTGGTCCTCTCCGGCGTCGCCGCGTATCTGCTGTTGCAGCAATGAGGCCCGTCCGGGTGACTTCAAAAACGAAATCGCCAACTTCATATCTCGCATATTTGCCAAACTTCTCTGATGGCGAAGACGCATTCCTGTTGTTGATTGATGACGATTCCGTACGGTGGTTGATGGGCAATTTCGACCGGCTTGCGTATACCCCGTTCGGTTCTGCCTGTGACGAATTTACAATTGGCGATGGACAGTCGATCGATTCAGATGAGATGTGCCTGCTTAAAGTAGAACTCCTGAACCACGGCATCGGCACGAACATAGTCCGAACGTCGGCGACCTCCTTTCGATGGAGTGTCGCCCGTGGCTCAGCTCACCATTTTAGCGAACTTCTTTCGGGAATGGTGGACTGCACGAATGGACATAACTATCTCAACTCCGATGATCGCGACTCGCCAGTCGTTGTAATTTCTCGCGGGGAATATGAAGTCGAAAAGGTCCGTCAATGGGCGGCCGAGTCTCACCAACGATGAAGAAGCCAGCCACTAGTCACTGTTCGATCAAGTTCCCGACGGCGACGAAGGCATCCGGGTTTTTGGCACGCCGCTCGATCGCTTCGGCCGTCATGGTTTTGAATAACGAGTTGGAAGCTGCCATCTTGTCGCGCTTGACGGTTTGCTCCGCCAGCACTTTATCGATATTCGATGCGTCCACATGCTCAACACTGTGACTGACAACATCGGCAAGTAGGTTGCACGGATCGTAATTCGCGCCGAGCACCAATCGCAGCGCCGCTTGTCCCGTCGCAGCCTTGAAGTGCATCACGTCGATGAAACAGTTGTCGGTATGCGCCAGATCGTTGTAGCCGCTGAAATCATAGAATGGGCCCACGGTGACAAGTTTGCGCTTCCATTCCATGAAGACGTCCCACAGGCCCGCCTGGCGAACCATCTCAACTTCATAGCCGCTCATCGGCGGGATGAACAAAATCACCTCGACGCCGCGGCGGCGGGCATCCTCGACCGTCTGGCGAAATCGATCGAAAAGGCGGTTTGAAAAGCGATAGCCGGCGAAATGGCCGTATTGCTGCGCGATTTGCAGAGTTAGTTCTGCTTTGCCGGTTCCCGGAATCCCACCTCTCCCGGTCGCGATAAATTCGTCGCACAACAGCGGCATTGGCCAGGGAACCTCCGCGGTTCGGGTCGGCTTAAGCTTCTTCACGCCACCATACGCGCGCTGCAATTCCTGAAATCCATCGTTAATCGCAGTGGTATTGAGGAGGGTATCCTCGATCCGCTGCGGCACGCTGCCATTCATCCGCGCTTCGAAATCCGCGTCGATGTGATCCCAGCGATCGTCGAACACAACGAAATCCGCGCCCCAAATGATGCGCTTGAGTTTGGGGTTGCGCAGCGCCGCCTCGATAATCTCCGTCAGCTGGTGGATGGTGCCCGCGCGGATTGCGGCGTTCATCATGCCGCCGCGCTCGATCTGGTCGATATGCATACCCTCCTCCACGCGCGAGGTGCCGACCAGAATCGTGTCGAATTGTCCCTGCGGAAGCATGTAGGGAACCGCCAACCGCTCGTTTTCGACCTTGCGAAAGACGGGATCGACCACCGCCGTCCCCCATGCGCCGTACGGGTTGACCAGATAGTTGAATAGCGCGCCGGCGCCCATCACCAGCGCCGACAATGTGAGCATCAGAAAGATTCGCTGCTTCGGATTCAATGCACGCCGCTCAGAACTGGAAATATACGAATGCGGGAGGATTCGACATACTTAAAAAGCTGACTCCCGCCATCAGCGCAAATGCGCCCGCATAGAGCCATCCGTTGCGCCACTCGCGCGCCATCAGCGTCTGCCGATTTGGGCAGAACAGAACAATGAACAGGCCGATGGCGATTAGGCGGAAATCCCGCAAGTCCATCGATCGCGGCACCGACGCGTACGCAAACCCGTCCAGCCCCGCCATCGCCTTGAGGATCCTCATCGCCTGCGAGAATGTCGGCGCGCGGAAAAACACCCACGTGATGCAGATGCATACGAACGTCATCGCCCATGCGAGCTTGTCGGGAATCACGCGCTTGGTATCGGCCCAAATGTGGTTGACCGCGATCAACAGTCCGTTGGCGAAGCCCCAGATGATAAAATTCCAGCTGGCGCCGTGCCATAGGCCGCCAATCGTCATCGTGATTACCAGGTTCAGCAGGCGCCGGAATTTTCCGTGCCGATTTCCGCCCATCGGGATATACAGATAGTCGCGCAGGAAATACGACAGCGTGATGTGCCAACGGCGCCACACGTCGATCATGCTCCGCGACTGATAAGGCGAGTCGAAATTTTCCGGGAAGGTGACGCCGATCATCTTCGCCAGCCCGATCGCCATGTCCGAGTAGCCTGAAAAGTCGAAATAGACTTGGAGAACAAACGCCAGCGCCGCGCCCCATCCGTCCCAGAATGCGAACAGCCGCGCCTCGCCGAAAAGCGGATCGGCCATATCGCGGAACGTATCGGCGAGCATCACCTTTTTGAACAAGCCGACAGCGAAGATCATCAAACCCGCCTGCAGATTCTCGGCGGTCAGCGCAAACTTCGTCCCGCGGTTGAACTGCGGATAAATCTGCTTGTAGCGAACGATCGGCCCCGCGATCAGATGCGGGAAAAACGTGATGAACAGCAGGTAGCTGACGAAATCGCTTGATCCGGGCTCGCCGTTGAATGCGCTCGACAGAAACGTGATCTGCTCGAACGTAAAGAACGATATCGCCAGCGGCAGAACCAGAGCAGGCAAATCCCACTTTGCACCGACCAGGGAGGCGAAACTACCGGCCAGGAAATTCCTGTACTTGAAGTAGCCAAGCAGGGCGACGTTGGTCGCAATTCCGATTCCAAACAGAATCCGGCGGCGCCGCTCGGCAGCCGGCGATGCCGCCTCCGGCGCTATCGGCACGATCAATCTCGACCACAGATAGTTAAATCCGATTGAGAAGCCGAACAGAAACAGATAGTGCCAGTTCCACCATGCGTAAAAGAACAACGACGAGAGTATCAGCCATGCCGCCATGGCGCGCCCATACCCGCGCGACGACAGGGTGCCGAACACGATCAGGAAGATCGGCAGGAATGCAAAGGTAAATTGGTACGAGTTGAACAGCACGATGATTCGCTGACGGCACCGCTCCGCGACGATGCATCTTGATCGGCGAGCTACGCGATGTCAACGGACTCACCTACCTTCGGATTCGCAGGCAACGCCGCATGCCGCTGACTCCATCGGCCACAGTTCTGTCGCGATCGGCATCAGTCCCACAGTCGTTTCTTCTGGCCGAAAATGTTTCCTTACACAGTTCAAGCACTTTGGGTTGGCACGCTTCTCGCAATGCTTCCAGTATCGGTATTGCGGGCGATTCTCAATGAGCTATTGGCACAGGTTAGCTAGGTTTCTTATAGCCGGGAGCGCGCTTGGAATTGTCCTGGCTGCGATCAATTGGAGCAGTCCGGCTGAATCGAATCCGAAAAGGAACTTCGACCTGCCAGCCGCATCGATCGGCACGAACATCGATTTGGGCCCAGTTCCGGATTATCAAGGCAACCCTTCGATCGCCGTCAATCCAAACAATTCACAGGAACTCGTCGCCGCCACAGCCTCATATTTCAGAGACCCTAATTGCCCGGGACCCGGCCCGGCGGACTCTCCATGGATTCAATCCACCGTGGCCGTCTTCGGGTCGACCGACGGCGGGAATACATGGACCTACAATTGCGCGCCGCTGCCGCCCAGTCTGATCGATATCGGCGACTACCAGAGTTGGTGGGGAACCTACCCCACGGTGGCGTGGGATGCCGACGGGAATGCATATGTCACGTATCAATTCCCGACCTTTCAGCCGCTTCCGGGTTTACTGATCGCAAAAAGCACTGACGCCGGCACGACTTGGTCTCCGTGGGGAAGCGAAACGCTTGCGCCAGGGCTTTATTCGACGTCGAAAATCGCAACCACAATCGATACGTCCAGCGGCGGCGCACATTCGTTCACCAATCGCATTTATACAATCTGCGACCAATGCCCGACGTTGGTCGTGGGTCATTCAGATGACGGATCGGCATGGACGCAGGTCTCGCTGGACGATTCGGGCTTTGGCGGCAGCATATCCGTTTCAGCCGACGGAACCGTCAACGCCGTCTGGAACCGCCTAGGTGCTCCGCCCTACCCGCCAACTGGAGAAGCCACGGTGTTCTCGAGATCGACTGACGGCGGCAATACCTGGACGGCACCGACGACGGTTGCACAGCATATTCTTTCGGTCGCTTCAATCAACCGGCTCATCCCTGCTGAGGATTTATTTGGCGTCAACTCGTTTGGCTCGATCGCGATCAATCGTGCTTCCGGAACCGGCGATTTCGGATATCTGTACGTCGCCTACACTGACTTTTCATCGGCAAGCTCGCCATCGACCGACACGGATGTATTCGTTGTACGGTCCATCGACGGGGGCTCATCGTGGAGCCAGCCGGTAAGGGTAAATGACGACAGCGGCTCTGCTTCTCAGTTTCTGCCGTCGATCGCTGTCGATCCGTCAACCGGGATTATCGCGATGTCGTGGTATGACACGCGCAACGATCCCGGCAACAAGCGTGCCGACACCTATTTCTCGTTCTCCGTCGATGCGGGCCAAACTTGGAGCGCAAATCAACAGGTGACGTCGCCAAGTCCGGCGTTCTTCAACCAAGTTTCCTTCAGTGATGAAAATTCCGCAGATAATTCCAAGGCCGCGAGCCGTGGCGAACTCTATGGAAAATACACGCAGATGGCCGCACTCGGTGGAGCAGTGCATCCAATCTGGATCGACTCGCGAATGTTTTATCCGGAGGACTCCGGCGCCGGCTATGCGGAAGACCCGGCGACAGCCCGGATTTCGCTCCCACCGCGGCCCGTGACCCCGACAATCACGCCGACCGCCACCACCACCCCCACCGCCACCATGACTCCGACTCCAACGCTCACTGCGACGCCGCTTCCGACACCGGCCCCGGGAGCGAAGAAGCTAAAGCTCAGCGCCTCGTCGCTCGCGTTCGGCAAGTTTTCCTTTGGCGGCGGAATCGGCCAGACCTCAGCTCCAAAGACACTGACGATTACCAATCAAAGCGCCGCAGCCGCCGTTGCCTTCGCGGCGATCAGCACCAGTAGCCACGATTTCGCGATTCAATCGGATACCTGCCAAGCGCCGCTTGCGCCGCACGCGAAGTGCAGCGTAATGCTGACATTTACGCCGAGCCAAGTCGGCTCGGAAAACGACCGTTTGACGCTAATTCACAATGCTCTGGGCTCACCACAATCGATTGGATTGTCCGGCACGGGCGTTGCCCCGAAGCTGAAAATCAAGCCAACCAGCCTGTCGCTGGCATCGGTCGTTGAAGATTGCAGCCCGGATAAGCAGTTCACGCTGACCAATTCCGACAAATTCGCAGGCGTCGCAATCGAAAGCGTCGATCTTCCCGATTCGGAGTTTTCAGAATTCTATATCGACGACGACGAATGCAGCGGCTCGGTGCTGGAATCCGGTCAAAGCTGCATCGTACTCGTCACATTCTGCCCAAGCGAGTCGGGGCTGCAGCGCGACACAATCGAAGTCATCGATGATGCCGCCGGCAGCCCGCAGCACGTGAAACTGACGGGTTCCGGTTTTGGCGTCCGGTGACTAATCCTTGTCCTGCTTGAGCGTTCCCACGAGCGGCACGCCATTGGGCCCGACCGGTATGTAGATCATCGTATGATTGGGCGAGTTGGCCATCTTTGCCTGCGTCTGAATCGCTTCGTATTGGACATACAGCGGCGTCAGCTTGGAGTTGATTGTGTCCATCGCCTTGGCGATGCCGTCGGCATCGGCCTCCCGGATCTGTGCCTTGGCCTTTGCCGTCTGAATTTCGATCCCGGTCTGTTCCAGCACTTGCGTCGCCGCCAGTTTGTTGGCGACGGAATCGGCGACGGACTGTGGATATTGGATATTTCCGATCACAACTCCAATAATTACGAACGGGGCATTCTTCACCAATTGCAGAACGCGATCCTGGACACTGGTTCCTATCGTGGTGATGTTGTCCTTGATGTCCAGACCGTTGTATTTCTGCACCTCGTCGCGGGTGAAGGTTCGGAACGGCTCCTTGATGTAATTCGCATAGGCGGCCATCAATGGATCGTCAGCCGCAACGCCGCTGTATTTTTCAACAAAGGTCCGAATCTGGTCAGGGTTAACTTTCCAGATGAGATGGGCTCGAAATTCGATTCTCAGGTTGTCCTTGGCAAGCACGGCGTTCTGACCGTAAAAATCCTCAGTCGACGTGAGCGGTGTGATGGGGATGTTAGTGACAAATAGACGCCAGCCAAGACCCGATGAAGTCGGCCCGGTCTGCAAATCATAGAAGCGCGCCGGCATCGTGTACGGTTCCTTGGTGACGTAACCGATGCTGCCAGCGGGCGTCGCGGGATTCGTGCACGCGGCGCATAGCCCCATCATCAGTGCCATTAATAGCCGGGCCGCATTTTTTGACATATCCCTGCTCCTTGTTCGCCTGCTTGTCCAAGGCGGAAGTATGCAGGTTCTATGCGCCCGTCAGCCCGCGGCTGTCAAAGGTCGCAGCCACGTTGTCATCAAAATTTAAATATCGACGACTTCCGCGGCTCAATCTGAGCCGGCATCGCCTCGAAATTATGGAGCCAGCGTTAGTAGATCGAATTACCGGCCAAATCTGCGGTCCCAAAGCGATTTAGCGGACTGCGAACTCTTCCGTTGTGCAAACAGATCGTCCACACGGACGGTCGGAATCGATGGCGCGGCCTTCCATTCGGGAAGCGGACGCGGCTCCTCCATCATGAGGTCGCTCGCGCAGATAATCCCAACCAACTCGCCATCGTCGACCACCGGTAGCGAGCCAATCCTGTAGGTTCTCATCAGAGTCGCAGCGTGTTCGATCGAATCTAATGGAGAGGCGTAAACCGGATTTTGCGTCATTACCACCTCTACCGGCAGCCGGGCTGGCCGCGTCAACTTCACATGATGGCGGAGGTCGTATTCGCTTAGTATCCCAACCAGTTGTCCATTTTCAGTTACCGGAAGACGGCGATACCTCAATCCCTTAAGCAGGCCCCATGCGGTCGCGACATTGTCGCGCGGACTAATCGTTACGGGATTCTTTGACATGAACAATTTGACGAACATTGTCCTGATCACTCTGGATGGTTTAGGAGAGTAAAGCTGCAAATAGAATGCCACTGCAAATGACGGGAAATGGCGATTTTTACGGTACCAACTTGCGGAAAAATGCGTCCAACTGATGCATCGCGAATCCGACGGATACACTTCAAGCGGCGATGGTCTGTTCGTTGAGTGTTCAATTTTTCTAGGATTTAGGAGGCCTCAAAAGGCATACCTGCGATGGAACCGGCATAGACGGATCATGTTTGGCCGGTCGGTGAATTTAGTTCACAGCAGGCATAAAATAACGCCGTGATTATAGTAATTCTCTCCAACCGTCCCTGCCAATTTGGTGGAATCGATGACCGCTGGTCCTGCGGTTACATCGCTCTAAATGGACCCGATGACCCCAATCGCGAGAGCGCTGCCGAACAGGACTTACAGCAATCTGGCGGGATTGGTGCGAAGAGAAGATGTCAAGTCTGCGGCGGTCTTGCGCCTATTGAACGAATCGAACGAAGGTAGGCGGTCGCTCAGCAACACAGGATTTAGAGCATCGCCGGAGGTAAGCCGTGCTTGCTCTGTTTTCCCGATGAGAGGATAGTCTTGCGCAGGCTTCAAATCCGGTTCATGGGCGGGAATACTGGACATAGCAAAATATAAGATTCTGCCGCTTCTGGTCATTTGCATCACGGCGGTAATCGCTCCGGCACTTGCGTCGGCGGCCAGTCTATCAATTTCGCCGGCGAGTCTCACATTCGACGGCGTGGCACTTGGCGCGAATTCCGCGCCAAAGATGGTCACAGTCTCGAACTTGAGCGGCTCTCCGGTTCGAATCAACGGTTTGGAATTGTCGGGCGGTTTCAATCTCGCCGGCGACACTTGCAGCGGGACGAAGCTTGCGCCTGGTGCGAATTGCACCGCAGGCGTGACATTTACCGCCTCGCAGCCGGGAACCGTCGGCGGTGAGTTGACGATCGCATCCGGAAATGGCGCGGCGGCGAATTCGCATGCCGACACTCGCCGGCCCCGGCGGCGGCACGGCGCAGCAGTAGTGAAATTAACTGGCGTCGCCGGTCCGGCGGCCAGCGGCATTTACGTGGCCAACCCGTATGCGAACAGCGTGACGGTCTATCCGATCGACGCGGCGGGAGACGCGATTCCAACCGCCACGATCTTTGGGCCTGCCACACTGCTCGACTACCCGTTCGGGGTCGCGTCCGCTCCCGGTGGAACGATCTATATCGCCAGCTACAGCGCAAACGGCGTAACGATCTATTCGGCGGGAAGTAATGGCAACGCCACCCCTGCAACCGAGATAGGCGGTCCACTGACGCAGCTTGCCAATCCGCAAGAAATCGCCGTCGATTCCAGCGGCAACCTCTACGTGGCGAACGACGCACCGGGCTTCGGCAGCGTCACGGTCTATGGCGCGGGTGCATCGGGCAATGTCGCGCCCAAGCAGGCAATCGCGGGCGCATCGACGGGGCTTGCATATCCGTCGGGGGTGGCGGTCGATTCGAACGGAAACCTCTATGCCGCGAACTTGGAGGGCGGAAGCAGCGGAGTTGGCAGCATCACGATTTATAAGAGCAACGCCAACGGCAACGTAGCGCCGATCGCCACAATTACGGGATCGCTGACGCAATTGGGGCAGCCATCGGGAATCGCGATCGACACGGTTGGCAAGATTTACGTGGTGAACAACAGTTGCGGGCCATCGGCGAGCGGATGCATCGCGATCTATGCGCCGCTTGCGGGACGGACGGGCAAACTGAACGTTGCGCCGCTAAAGACCATCGGCGGCCCGGACGCGAAATTGAACGATCTGGCGGGCATTACGGTCGATGCGGCAGGAACGATGTACGTGACCAGTTTCACCGATCCGGGTGAAGTCGCGATTTACTATGCGTGGGCGGCGGGGAACACGCCGCCTGCGGCGACGATTGCAGGCGGAGACACGGGGCTCCTTGTGCCGCGCGGGATCGCCGAACTCGGCATCCGGCCTACGCCGACCGCCACCGTCACGGCTACTGCGACCCGGACCGCGACAGCGACGCGAACTGCGACCGTGACCCGGACCGCAACCCGCACCGCCACTGCAACCAGGACTGCAACGGTGACCGCAACCGTGTCTGCGACCGCCACAAAGACCGCGACGGCTACAACCACTTTCACGGCAACGGCGACCACGACAGCTACGACAACGGCAACTATAACCGCCACCGTAACGGTCACCCGGACTGCCACGGCTACCGCAACGGCGACCACTACCGGAACGACCACTGCGACGCTTACGTCGACAACGACGGCGACTATCACCGCGACCACGACAGTAACGGCGACGCTAACCGCCACATCCACCATCACTCAAACCGCGACTGCAACGGCAACCACGAGTATGACGGCGACGCCGACTGAGACTGAAACCGCGACTGCAACGGCTACCGCGAGCATGACGGCGACGCCGACTGCGACTGTGACCGACACTGCAACAGATACCGCGACCACCACTCCGACCGATACTTCAACCGCAACCGCAACACCGACAGCGACCGCGACGACCGTACCGACCGCGCTGTTTGTCGCGAACGACGGTGGCCCCTCGGTGACCA
>DATKOZ010000012.1:0-3893 GCA_035524375.1 Binataceae bacterium (SeqCode)
GTCGGTCTTGGTCCCCGCTTCGTGCTCCCGCAGCACCCCGATGATCTGCTCCTCGCTGAATCGACTCCCTCTCATTGCCCGTCTCCTTATCTGGCGACGGACTCTACCTCATCCTGGTGGAGTTTTCGGGGTGCAGGCCACTCGTTCTACGCGCTATATTCCGGGCTGGCGCTAATCAGCGCAGCCGGGATGATATTCGCGCCGCTGGTCCATCGCCTGCTCCACAGATTTCATGTGGATGAGAAGCGGCGTTGAACGGCGGATCCGGGATCAACTAAGCGGCGGAGGAGCGACCGGCTTGCCGTCTTTCAAAATCAAGTATTGCCGATCGGCGACGTTGCACAGCGCATCGGCCTCGACGACTCGCGCGCCGTCGGGAGCGTATTGCAGGATATAAGCCTTGCGCACGCCCGAGGTGAGGTTGGGGCCGGTGCGATGCGGCATCAATGACGAAAACACCACGATGCTGCCGGCGCGTGCCGGAACTGCAATCGCGTCGGGGCCGTCCTGTTCCCGGCATACGAAGCCGAGGCTGCTCATGCGATGCGCCAGGGTGCCGCGCAGATGCCCACCCGGAATCACCCACGGACATCCGTTATCGACCGTCGCGTCGTTCAGTGCGATCCAGCAAGTCAGGTAGGCCTGCGGCTCGATGTAGGTATAGCCGTTGTCCTGATGCCATGGGAACGGCTTGGGGTATTCGGGTTTTTTGTACACCGCCTGATCCCAGTACAGGCGGACATCGGGGCCGATGAGGTCATGGCATAGATTCTGGAAAACCGCGCCGGCCGCGAATTCGCGCAGGACGGGCGAAAGCTGCACCAGATGAGTGGTAAACGTGATTCCATCGGCCTGCGCGATGAACATCTTGCCGCCGGGGAGCGAACGCAGAGTCTCCTCGGTGCGCGCTTCGAATGGATCGATGGCATCGCGGACGCGCTCGATCGTATCGGGATCGAGCGCGTTCTCGAACAGGAAGAAGCCGCGCTCGTTGTACGATTGTGCCTGCTCGGCAGTGACTATTCGAAACGGCCCGCGAATCGGCGTCCAGGTAAAGCCGTGATTGAGCGGATGAAGCGCCGGTGACGTTGAATCGTCTTGCGACATCCTACTTTGTTGGAGCGCCGGTGGATTCGGCGATAATCTCCGCCAAGTCGCGCACTCGCATCGTGTCCTCCAGCGAGCGCGACTTCATCGCGTCTTCGAGCATCGTCATGCAGAACGGGCATCCGACCGCTACGCATTTGGGCTTGGCTTCATTCAATTGATCGAAGCGCTTCTGGTTGATGCGCGTGCCTTCGTGCTCCTCCTTCCAGAAGCATCCGCCGCCCGCGCCGCAGCAGAAGGTGCGATTCTTGGACTGATCGATTTCGGCGACTTCCGCACCCGGAACGGCGCCGAGCGCGTTGCGCGCGCTGTCCCATTTGCGGTTGTGGCGCGCCATGTAGCACGGATCGTGATAGGTGATGCGTTCGCTGACGGCGGTCCGCGGCTTAAGCCGCCCGGCGCGAATCAGCTCGTCGATGAACTCCGCCTCGTGCATCACGGAATAATTTCCGCCGAAATCGGGATACTCGTTCTTCAAATTATGGAAGCAATGCGGGCACTGGGTGACGATGCGGCGCGGCTTGTACTTGTTTAGCGTCTCGATGTTCTGTCCGGCGATCGTCGCGTAGAGATATTCATTGCCCAGGCGGCGCGCGGGATCGCCGGTGCAGCTTTCTTCTTTTCCCAGAATTGCGAACTTGATGCCCGCCTGCTTCATAAGGCCGGAGAATGACTTGCTGACGCGCTGATTGCGCTCATCGTACGATCCGGCGCAACCGACCCAGTACAGCACGTCGATGTCGGAGGGATCTTCGAGCTCGGCCATTTCAGGAATGCCGAGTCCCGCGGCCCATTCGGCACGCTTCTCGTGCGCGATGCCCCATGGGTTGCCTTGATTCTCGATACCCTTGAACGCCGACGTGGCGTCCTGCGGGAACTTCGATTCCATCAGCATTTGATGCCGGCGCATGTCGAAGATGCGCTGAATGTGCTCGATACCGACCGGGCATCCTTCTTCGCACCATCCGCACGATGTGCAGCCCCATACCGCCTCCTCGGTGGCCACCTGCGTGATCATGTCGGGGCCATCCCAGGCGGGAGCATCCGCGCCTTCTTTGCCGTTGGCTTTCGCGGCGAGCAGGAAGGGGGCCTTGTCCAGCAAATGTTCGCGCTGCTCGATCACCAGAAATTTCGGATTCAGCGTTTTGCCGGTGTTCACGGTCGGGCAATTGAGCGTGCATCGGCCGCATTCCAGGCACGATGTCATGTCGAGCAATTGTTTCCAGGTGTACTGCTCGACCTGCGATACGCCGAAGGTCTCAGCGTTTTCGAAATCCTTGATGGGCGCCAGCCGGCCGCGCGGACCCAAATTGCGGAAGAACAGATTGACCGGGCCGAAGATCAGATGGCGCAGCTTGGTGAACGGAAAGCAGAAGAGCAGGGCGAATACGCACAGCAGATGGATCAGCCACATGGATCGATGGAACATCGCACCGGCGCCCAGTGCGCCCTCGATCTGGCCGATAATGCGCCCGATGTATGCCCATTCGGTGAACTGCGGATTGCTCGCATTGATGCGCGCGCCCTCGAGCATCAGGCCGGTCAGCGCAACCAGCATCATCATCGTCATCGGGAACCAGTAGCCGAGCCGATTCTCAAGGTTGTCGCGCATCTTGTTGGCGGGCGGCTCGTTGAGGGCCGTCGGCTGCCGCAAGCGGCGGCGAACACCCTCCGCCAATACGCCCAGAATGAGCATCAGGAAGAAGGTGTCCATCGCGGCTTTGAAATAGAGGTAGAAGTCGCCGTAGAAGAAGTAGAGCGGAATCCCGAAGAGCTCGAACAGGTCGCGCACGTCGCTGTTGATCGCGACGATCGTGGTGCCGATGAACAGCCCCACGAACGCGACGTAAAACGAATAATGCATCCATCCCCACGATTCGCGGATGACGTTGCCCTGCCCAAACGAATCGCGCAGCGAGAGAATCAGCCGGAGAATCGGCCGGTCGGTGCGGTTGTCCGCGACGCCCAGGGTCACCAGCCGGTACCATTTAAGGCCCGCGTAGACGAAACCCGCGACCAGCGCCACGAGCAGGCTGTACATCAGGACGACGAAAGGGACCGGGACGTTCCAGAGAATCTGACGTGTGACTTGCTCGTTCATTTATCGCTCCGATCGGGCGCGCCGCTGGCGGCGGGAGACTATCCGGCCGCCGCGACGCTTGCCACAGACTCTTAAATCAGACCATCGCGGATGATTTCAATCCGCCCGAGAATGGCCGATGAGCGGGCGTCCCTTCGGCAGGCTCAGGGCAAGCTCTGGGGATCCGCAAAGAACCTTCCTCGAAGGGCGGGAGTGGGTCAGTTTGAAATCCCGCGGCCTTGAACGGCTCATGCGCCCGCGCCGGGACTGTGCGATAATGGCCGCATGGAACAGCGCCGGAAGCGCCCGCGTGACCCGGTAGCCCTTGCCAAGCTCATAGGGGACATTACCACGGGACAGGTTGAGGACCGGGTAGAGGACCATCGGAATCCCGCCGCTGTTGCGCTTGGACGGTTAGGGGGCGCAAAGGGCGGAAAGGCGAGGGCTGCGAAGCTAAGCCCCGCACAGCGCAAGGAAATCGCTCGCAAAGCAGCCCTTAAACGATGGGGCTAAGCCCGCGCGATTTTCTCCAAACAAATACGCTCGAACCGATTCAGAATCGTTAAGTGATTATCCGTTGTAGTCCCAGCTTCTGAAAAGTAAAGGTTTTCACTGTAGGGCATTTCTGATCGACGTTCGATCCGAAAGATGGTCGGTGGAAATTTGGGTGCTTTTAGTGGGTCATATCCGAACTGTAGCGCGTTCA
>DATKOZ010000013.1:0-7962 GCA_035524375.1 Binataceae bacterium (SeqCode)
CGGGGTCATCACGAATTTCATAGTCGTATTCGGCTTGTCGATGATTTTCTTCATGATCGTCGAGCGGACGATCGGCAATCGTGTGCTGGCGGAAGTCGAATGGACGGGACTCGACGCGCTGGAAATGGGCAGCGACGCCTACCCGCACTAGGGAGGCGTCCATGTTCTCATTGCGCGGATGGAGCTAATCTTGGCTGGCAGGGAGGGCAATCGATCATGTCTAAGTTTACCGTCGCGATAGCAATATGCGTCGTGCTGGCCGGGTGTTCATCCGATCGGACGCTGGCACTTCATCAGAATTGCGAGAACGGCGACCAAGCGGCGTGCACGGAGTTGGCCAAAATCCGCCAGCAGGATGCCACCCGCCTGAAGACGCTTCCGCCGCCGTCGTTTACGACGATCCCATCGCTGCCGTAAGAAGCCAGCCTGAAAGGCGGTCCCGAGTACTGAAATGCCGCCATGATTGAGAGTAATTTCACCCTTCTTTAAGTAGACGACCAACGTACCAAATAAAACGTGGTTATTCTGTGGGCAATTCCTCATAACCCTTGACACAAATTGCTGATTCGCTTATCTTCATCGTCTCCCGGTGAGGATAGCCTTATGAAATTCGGCGGCGACACCCCCGAACTCGATGCGATCGACCTGCAAATCGTAAACATTCTGCAGGAGCATGGCCGCATTCCGCTGGTAAAGCTCGGCGAGCAGGTGGGACTTTCCGCCCCGTCCGTAAACGAGCGAGTAAAGAAACTCGAAGACAGCGGCATCATCACCGGCTATCACGCCTCCGTCGATGCGAGCCGATTGGGCAAGGACGTGACCGCCTTCATCGGCGTTTCGACTTCGCATCCGAAAACGATCGCGATGTTCGAGGAGGCCGTCGCACTGCTCGAAGACGTTCTGGAATGCCATCACGTAACCGGCCAGCACGCCTTCATGCTCAAGATCAAGACCGCGAACACCGCGTCGCTGGAACGGCTCATCAACGCGATCCGTTCGATCGAAGGTGTCGCGCGCACCGAGACGATGATTGTGCTGTCGACGCACACCGATCGCGGCCTAATCGCCGTTCATGCAAACGGCGCCGAACCCGAGCACAACGGCCGGCGTCATCGCACCGCCACTCCAAAACCGGTTTTGCCGGAGACGAGGCGGATGCCATGACGCATAAATTCAATAGCATTCCCAAAGCGACCGGACTCTACGATCCTGCGCACGAGCACGATGCGTGCGGCGTGGGTTTCGTCGTTAACATCAAGGGCGAACGCTCGCATCGGATCGTAAGCGACGCGCTCCAGGTGCTCGACAACCTGACCCATCGCGGCGCGTGCGGATGCGATCCGCGCACGGGCGACGGCGCCGGCATCATTCTTCAAATTCCTCACGCGTTCTTCAAGCATGAGGCGGCGCGGCTTGGATTCGAGTTGCCGGCGCCCGGCGAATATGGCGTTGGGCAGGCGTTCCTGCCGCTCGATGCCGAAAAGCGCAAACGCTGCGTGGCGGCATTCGAGCGAATTGTGAAAGAAGAGGGCCAGCGGATTCTCGGCTGGCGCGAGGTGCCGGTCGCCCCAGCCGAATGCGGCGATATCGCCCGGCGCGGAATGCCTGCAATTGCGCAGGTCTTCATCGCGCGCGGCGACGGAATCACGGATATCGAGTCGCTCGAGCGCAAGCTCTATGTAATTCGCAAGCGCGCATCCGCGGAGGCGGAAAAACTAGGGCTCGTCGATCCGGAATTGTTCTATTTCTGCAGCCTGTCCGCCTCGACCGTTGTATACAAGGGGCAGCTGATCTCGACGCAGATTCCGAAATTTTTCCCCGACTTGGTCGATCCATCCCTCGAGAGCGCGCTGGCGATGGTCCATCAGCGCTTCTCGACCAACACGTTCCCAAGCTGGGATCGCGCGCATCCGTATCGCTTCCTGTCGCACAACGGCGAAATCAACACGTTGCGCGGCAACATCAACTGGATGCATGCGCGGCAGAAGATGTTCTCCTCGCCGCTGTTTGGCGAAGACATCCGAAAGCTGCTCCCGATCATCGAACCGGCTGGCAGCGACTCGGCGATGTTCGACAACTCGCTTGAGCTTTTGATCCGCACGGGACGTTCGCTGCCGCACGCCGTGATGATGATGATCCCGGAGGCGTGGCAGCAGGATAAGCAGATGAGCGCGGCCAAGCGCGCGTTTTATGAATTTCATTCCTGCCTGATGGAGCCGTGGGATGGACCCGCCTCGATCGCATTTACCGACGGCGTGCGAATCGGCGCGGTCCTCGATCGCAACGGACTGCGCCCATCGCGCTACACGGTGACCAAAGACGGAATCGTCGTAATGGCATCGGAGACCGGCGTTCTAGACATCGCGCCCGAGAATGTCCTGCAAAAGGGGCGCTTGCAGCCCGGCCGCATGTTCCTGGTCGATACCGCTCTGGGTCGAATTGTCAATGACGAAGAGATCAAGGAATCGATTGCCGCGCGCAAGCCGTACCGCCAATGGCTTGACGAGAATCTGCTGGCGCTTGAATCGATCCCCGAGCCCAAGAACGCGCCTCCGGTCGATTGCTTTGAGGACGGTGAGTTGCTCAAGCAGCAGCAGTCCTTCGGCTACACGCTGGAGGATTTGAAGGTCATCCTGGCGCCGATGGCCGCCAACGGGCAGGAGCCGCGCGGCTCGATGGGCACCGACACGCCGCTGGCGGTGCTCTCCGACAAGCCGCAATCGCTATACAACTACTTCAAACAGCTATTCGCGCAGGTTACGAATCCTCCGATCGATCCGATTCGCGAGGAGTTGGTGACCTCGACCATAACCACGATCGGCGCCGAAGATAATCTGTTCGAAGAATCGCCGCGCCATTGCCGGCAGCTTCGGCTGATGCAGCCGATTCTGACTAATGTCGAGCTAGAGAAAATCAAGCGGCTGAATCAGGACGGCCTGCGCACGATTACGCTTTCAACGCTCTATCGCGCGGCTGGCGGCGAAAACGGGTTGCGCTCGGCGCTCGACGCCTTGTGCCGGGACGCATCCGCCGCGATCGAATCGGGGCACACGATAATCGTGTTGTCCGATCGCGGCGTCAACGCGGAATACGCGGCGATTCCGGCATTGCTGGCGACCGGCGCCGTGCATCACCATCTGATTCGCGAGGGCACGCGCACCCGCGCTGGAATCGTGGTCGAATCGGGCGAGCCGCGCGAGGTGATGCACTTCTGCCTGCTGACCGGATACGGCGCGGGCGCGATCAACCCGTATCTCGCTTTCGCCACGCTGGCCGGAATGATCCGCGAGGGCCGCCTGAAGGATATCGATCAGGAGACCGCGATCAAGAATTTCATCAAGGCCGCCGACAAGAGCATGACCAAGGTGGCGTCGAAGATGGGAATTTCGACGCTGCAGAGTTATCGCGGTGCGCAGATATTCGAGGCGATCGGGCTGTCGCAGGAGGTCGTCGACAAATACTTTACCTGGACGCCTTCGCGGGTTGGCGGCGTTGGGCTGGGAGCGATCGCAAAAGAAACCGCCGATCGGCACCATCATGCGTTCGGCGTCCAGGCCAACCTCGACGGCGAACTCGACGTAGGCGGGCAGTATCAATGGCGTCGGCGCGGCGAGTTCCACATGTACAATCCGAACTCGATCGCCAAGCTGCAGCATTCCGTGCGCGCCGGGAATTACCGGCTTTTCAAGGAGTACACGAAGCTGGTTGACGACCACAGCCGCAGCCTGGACACGCTCCGGTCGCTGCTCAAATTAAAGACTGACCGGCCTCCGGTTCCACTGGAAGAGGTCGAACCGGCCGCCGAAATCGTCAAGCGTTTCAAGACCGGCGCGATGTCGTTCGGATCGATCAGCAAGGAAGCGCACGAGACGCTCGCGATCGCGATGAACCGGATTGGCGGCAAGAGCAACACCGGCGAGGGCGGCGAGGATCCCGCACGATTCGTCCGCGATCCCAACGGTGACTGGCGCCGCAGCGCGATCAAGCAGGTCGCCTCGGCGCGGTTTGGCGTCACCAGCAATTACCTGGTTAACGCCGACGAGCTCCAAATCAAAATGGCGCAGGGCGCCAAGCCGGGTGAAGGCGGCGAGCTGCCGGGACATAAGGTGGACGATTTCATCGCGAAGATCCGCTACTCGACGCCGGGTGTCGGGCTGATATCGCCGCCGCCGCATCACGATATCTATTCAATCGAAGATTTGGCGCAGCTGATCCACGATCTCAAAAACTCGAACAACCGCGCGCGCATCAGCGTGAAGCTGGTCGCCGAGGTCGGCGTGGGCACGATTGCCGCCGGCGTCGCCAAGGCCAAGGCCGACGTGGTGCTGATTAGCGGCTATGACGGCGGCACCGGCGCCTCGCCTGTGCAGTCGATCAAGCACGCGGGCATCCCGTGGGAACTGGGCTTGGCCGAGACGCAGCAGGTGCTGGTGATGAACGGTTTGCGCGGCCGCATCCGCGTGGAAACCGACGGCCAGCTGAAGACCGGCCGCGACGTCATTATTGCCGCGCTGTTGGGCGCGGAAGAGTTCGGCTTCGCCAGCGCCGCGCTGGTCGCTTCGGGATGCATCATGATGCGCGTGTGCCATCTGAACACTTGTCCGGTCGGCATCGCGACGCAGGACCCGCGGTTGCGCGAGAAATTCGAGGGTAAGCCGGAGCACGTGGTGAACTTCATGATGTTTATCGCGGACGAGATGCGCGAGTACATGGCGCAGTTGGGTTTCCGCACCGTTGCCGAGATGGTCGGGCACGTCGAATGCCTTGACGCGAACGAGGCAATCAAGCACTGGAAAGCGCGCCACGTCGATTTGAGCAATATCCTGAAGCGGCCTGACGCCGAACCCGGCGCGGCGCTTCACTGTATCGAAGAGCAGGACCACGGACTGGAAAAGGCGCTCGACAATCGAATCATCGATATGGCGTGGGACTCGCTCGCGCATCGCAAGCCGGTCGAGATTCACCTGCCGATTCGCAACGTCAATCGTACCGTCGCGACGATGCTCTCCGCTGAAGTCTCGCGCCGATATGGAGCGGAGGGTCTCCCGCCGTATACGATGCAGATTCATCTGAAGGGCTCGGCGGGCCAGAGTTTTGGCTCATGGCTGGCGCCGGGAGTCGCGCTCTACCTCGAAGGCGATGCCAACGACTACTGCGGCAAAGGGCTGTCCGGCGGCTTCATGGCCGTGCGCCCACCGAAAGAAGCGACATTCAAAGCCGAGGAGAACATCGTGATCGGCAACGTCGCCCTGTACGGCGCAACCGGCGGCGAGGCTTTCTTCCGCGGCATGGCCGGCGAGCGTTTCGCCGTGCGCAACAGCGGCGCGCATGCAGTGGTCGAGGGAGTCGGCGATCACGGATGCGAATATATGACACGCGGATTGGTCGTCGTCCTTGGCAAGACGGGGCGCAACTTTGCGGCGGGAATGAGCGGCGGCGTGGCCTACGTGCTCGATGAAGACGGATCGTTCCCGGCCAAGTGCAACACCGGGATGGTCGAGTTGGGGCCGATCGCAAATGCCGACGAGCTAAAGCAGCTTCATACGCTGATCTCGCGGCATCATCAGTACACCGAAAGTCCGGTGGCAAAGCGAATCCTCGACAATTGGGATCGGCACGCTGCGAAATTCATCAAGGTGCTGCCGACCGAATATCGGCAGGTGCTGGAGCGGCAACATCTGGGCGCGAACAACGACCTTGCCCGGCTGGCGGCGGTATAAGGCGAGCGGCGGTAGGATGGGCAAGATAACGGGATTCATGGAGATCAAGCGGGAGGCGCCGTCGCGGCGTCCGGTCGCCGAGCGCCTGAAGGATTGGCGCGAATTCGATCTCAAACTGCCCGAGGATAAGCTGCGCGCGCAGGGCGCCCGCTGCATGGATTGCGGAATTCCGTTCTGCCACAAGGGATGCCCACTGGGGAACATCATTCCGGACTGGAACGATCTCATCTATCGCGGCCGCTGGCGCGAAGCGATCGAGCGCCTTCATTCGACCAACAACTTTCCCGAATTCACCGGCCGCATCTGCCCCGCGCCGTGTGAGGAAGCCTGCGTCCTGAACATCAACGACGATCCGGTAACTATCAAGCTGATCGAGAAGAACATCATCGATCACGCCTGGGCGGAGGGATGGATTACGCCGCAACCGCCGGTCCGGAAGACCGGCAAGCGCGTCGGCGTGGTCGGTTCGGGGCCGGCCGGGATGGCCTGTGCGCAACAGCTTGCGCGCGCCGGCCACGAGGTCACCTTGTACGAGCGGTCCGATCGAATCGGCGGCCTGCTCACCTACGGTATCCCCGATTTTAAGCTCGAAAAATGGATGGTGCAGCGGCGGGTTGAGCAGATGAAGGCGGAGGGCGTCAATTTTGTGACCAGCTGCCGGGTCGGAATCGACGTTCATGCCGATGAATTGAAATCGAAGCACGATGCGATCGTGCTTACGATGGGTGCGACCAAGCCGCGCGACCTCCCGATACCGGGGCGCGAGCTGAAAGGGATCCATTTCGCGATGGATTTCCTGCCGCAGCAAAACAAGCGCAACTTCGGCGATCGCCTCGATCCCGCATCCGAGATTTCCGCACATGGCAAGCGCGTCGTGATATTGGGCGGCGGCGATACCGGCTCGGACTGCCTGGGCACGTCGAACCGGCAGGGCGCGATCGTCGTGCATCAGTTCGAGCTGCTGCCGATGCCGCCGGAAAAACGCACGCATGACATGCCGTGGCCCGACTGGCCGATGATCCTGCGCACCTCAAGCTCGCACGAAGAGGGCGTCCAGCGCGACTGGAGTCTTAACACCAAGAAGTTTTCCGGCGAAAAGGGCGCGGTGAAAAAGCTGCACGGCATCCGGCTCAACTGGAAGCGCGACAATGGGCGAATGGCGATGGAAGAAATTCCCGGCACCGAGTTCGAAATCGACTGCGATCTCGTGCTGCTCGCGCTGGGATTTCTCGGTCCTGAGCCGGATGGGATTATCGCCGAACTCGGCTTGAAGCTCGATCCGCGCAGCAATGTCCTGTGCGAAAACTATATGTCGAGCGTGCCGGGCGTGTTTGCCGCGGGCGATGCGCGCCGCGGCCAATCGCTGGTCGTGTGGGCGATATGGGAAGGCCGCGAAGCGGCCCGCGCTGTCGATGCCCACCTGATGGGCGAAACCTTCCTCCCCGCCAGCCCCGAGTGGTGAGCCATGCTGAGTCAGTTCCCTCTACTGCTTGAGATTGCATTTTGGGTTCTCTTTCTTACGGCTTTTAGCGGCATCCTTTTTTCCGTCCTCAGCTCCAAAAGCAGACTGAAGTATTGGATTCAGGAAAAAAGACGACATCAGAGATCGCGGAGGCAACACGGATTGCCACAGCATCCCAATGCGGATAGTGAGCCACCTACCCCTTTCCATGTCCCTTTGAGAGAGGTCTACCCCGACCCCTATATGGGAATATCAACCAGTACCGCCGACAATTTTTACGCGGTGATTCGTCGTATATTCGGATCTCATAAAGAGCAGAAGCCAGATTAGGTTTGCGCAGGCTGGCGTTCCCAGCCGCGGTACGCGGCGAGGTCAGCCGAGCGTCAGCTTGAGCGCGGCGATTATTACCACCCGTAGGACGGCGCGGGCGCTTGACCCGAGCGCATCGGCGAACGATCCTGCTTATGCGGAGAGTTCGGCAACCCGATCCACGCAAACGAAGACAAGATGAGCAAATCGCGGGGGAGAGTACGCATCGGTGCGATCGGAATTCTCGTCGCGCTCGCGCTTGCGATTTATGCAATCGTTGCCCGGACGCCGTCGCAGGCGAGCGGGCCATCAACCTGGGGCGACATTCTGATCGCGGGCGGAGTACTCAGCGATGACAGCGAAACTACCACGACCGAGCTATTCGATGAGACGACGGATACGTTTGCGGCCACGACGCCGCAAATGGCCGTCGCCCGTTCGGGGCAGGTTCAAAACCTGATAATCGCCGGG
>DATKOZ010000014.1:0-99024 GCA_035524375.1 Binataceae bacterium (SeqCode)
TTCGTCACTGGGTTACAGGCCGCCGGCGCCGCACACCATCATCCCGCCTCCGGTGGAGACCCCGCCGGCGGGGTCTCCACCGGAGCTTGAAAATCAACCTTGGACTAACTTATGAAGTGGTACAGAAAATCGGGCAGGTCAAATTCAATTCGACTACGTGCGCTTTCCGGATGCGAAGGGGCTCAAATTCTCACAGGCGGTCACGATAACGAGCCGGCTGGCCGCGATTTCCGGCTTCCTGGGCGAGGCTCGCAAACGGCTTACGCCCTACAATGTGTTCGTCGCCGCGGACATCTTCGGCTATGTCATGTGGAACCTCGACGACACGCATATCGGTCAACGGCTTGAGGAGATCGAGCCCGCCGTAGACTACATCTCGCCGATGCTCTATCCATCGTGCTTTCAGTTTGGAATCCCCGGATACCGAAATCCGGTGGCCAATCCGCACAAGATTGTATACCTGTCGCTGGAAAACGGGACCGAGAGAACCGGGATGGCGCCAATTCGTTTCCGGCCCTGGTTGCAGGCATTTCGCGATTACGCATTTGATCATCGCGAGTTCACGGAAAAAGAGATTAGTGCGCAGATCTCCGCTGCCGACGAGTTCGGCTCCGACGGCTGGATGCTGTGGAATCCACGAAATTCCTATTCCGGCGCGGGATTGAAGACGGAGGGCAAGGGCTGCAAACAAGACCTGCCTCAATGATAGAATCAGGAGTATGAATTTGACGGCGGCAATTCGTTTTGGCCGCGCGGCTATCTCGGCATTTCTGCTTCAGATTGCAACGGCGACGTTATGCCTGGCGATCGCGCCGACGGCCTACGCCACGGACTTGCGCGCGCGCGACCTGGCGCCAATCGCAGACGTTGCGCAAGCCGAGATCGTGGCAGGCAGGATTCCCGGCGCCGTGGTCGAGATCGGCCAAGGCGATCGCATCGTCTATCGCCGTGCCTTCGGATGCCGGGAGCGCGGGTCCGCCTGCGTCCCGATGACGCCGGATACCGTGTTCGATCTCGCGTCGCTCACCAAGCCAATCGCGACCACCTCCGCAATCATGCGCCTGAACGAACTGGGCAAGATCGATCTCGATACTTCAGCCGCGGCGTACTGGCCAGCATTCGGTCGCAACGGCAAGGAGCGAATCACGATTCGCGAACTGATGACACATTATTCGGGGCTCCGCGCAGATCTCGATTTGAGGAAAAAATGGCACGGATATGGCACGGCGCTCAAATTGATCGAGGCGGAATGCCCGATTCACCCACCAGGAACCTATTATCTCTACAGCGACATCAACTTTGAGGTGCTCGGCGAAATTGTGCGGCGAGTGTCCGGTTTGTCGCTCAGCGAATACTGCCGCGATCACATCTTTGAACCGCTCGGCATGTCGGAGACCGGCTTCCGGCCAAGAGGCCCCGAATTGGCCAGAATCGCGCCTACGGGCTACTCGGACGGAAAGCTGCTTCTCGGCGAGGTGAACGATCCCACTGCATTCAGAATGGGCGGAGTCGCGGGTCACGCGGGACTTTTTGCAACTGCTGACGATGTTGCGAAATTCGCCCGCATGATGCTCGCTGGCGGAAGCCTGGGCCGCGCGCACATTTTGCGCCGCACCTCCGTCAATCTAATGACGATCCCGGAATCCCCGCGTGACGGATCGCGGTTGCGTGGGCTTGGATGGGACCTCGCTGCACCGTTCGCTTCGAACCGCGACCAGTTGGCGCCAGTCGGATCGTACGGGCATACCGGCTTCACTGGTACGATGGTCTGGATCGATCCCATGTCCGACGCGTACGTGATCGTGCTGACGAACCGAACGTATCCTAACGGCACGGGAGACGCGGGGCCACTTCGAGATGCGATTCTTGCACTGGTCTCAAAACTACTCGGCCCCGTCTCGGAGTCGCAGGTGGCCGCGAAATGCCGGGCACTCGCGCCGTACTGTGAGCTCGCAATGACAAGCGCAGCGGCGGCGAGTGATGCCAGAGTATCAACGGGAGCGGATGTGCTTGTCGCCGACGGATTTGCCGAGTTTAAGGGTTTGCGCATCGGACTAATTACGAATCAGACCGGTATCGCAAAATCCGGCCTGCGAGACGCCGATGCGTTCCGCACTTCGCCCGGATTAAAACTGGCCGCAATCTTCAGCCCGGAGCACGGATTCCATGGCGACACCGAGGGCGCTGTCGCATCGGGAATGGATCCGGTTACGGGACTTCCGCTCTATAGCTTGTATGGCAGCGTTACGCGTCCGACGGATGCGATGCTAAACGGAATCGACGCGCTGGTCTTCGATATCCAGGACGTCGGCGCTCGCTTCTACACCTATGTCACCACGATGGCCTACGCGATGGAGGCGGCGGCAAAACGAGGCATCCCTATCTATGTGCTCGATCGCCCCAATCCCATCGGCGCGGACGTGGTTGAAGGCCCGGTGCTCGATCCGGATCTGAAATCATTCACGGGTTATTTTCCTATGCCGGTCAGATACGGAATGACGATGGGCGAGTTGGCAACGATGTTCAATACCGAAGACCGAATTGGCGCGAAACTGCATGTAGTCAAAATGCACGGCTACCAGCGTGGGGAATGGTACGACGCGACGGGCCTTCGCTGGGTGAATCCGTCGCCGAATTTGCGCTCGGTTGATGAGGCGGCGTTGTATCCCGGGGTGGCAATGGTCGAAGGCGCCAACATCAGCGTCGGGCGCGGAACCGCAACTCCATTCGAACTAGTCGGAGCGCCGTGGATCGACGGACGACAGCTGGCCGAATACCTGAATGCAAGAAAGATCGCGGGCGTTAGATTCACTGCCACAAGTTTCATCCCGGATGCGGACGCTTTTGCGGACCGAAGTTGTGGTGGTGTCAGACTCACAGTGAATGATCGGCACACACTCGACGGTCCAGAGTTGGGCGTAGAGATCGCTAGCGCCCTCCATCGTCTGTATCCAGCCGAATTTCAATTGCAGAAAACTCTCGGCGTTATCGGGTCGCGAGTGGCGGTCGATGCAATCGATCACGGCCGAGATCCACGAGCAATCGAAAAAGACTGGATGCCTCAACTGTCGCGCTTTGGGGCGATCCGAGCAAAATATCTTCTCTACTGACGACAGCCCCCACCGATTGGCGCACGCCCGCTCGCGTTAATTACGGAAGGGCGAGGCGTGCTTAAAATCTCCGGCAAGAGACGCTTCACCAAATATCGACAGATACGGCATTCAAAAATGGTCCCAAAGTCCTTGGATCGACCGCAGAAATGCATGCGGCCGACCGCGCACATGTGTATCCGATCGCAACATCGGCAATAAAGCGCGTCGGTTCAAATCCCTGTATTTTCCTCAGAAATTTTTGCTTCATAACGAAACTCCGTCGGCACGATCGATGCACTGATGCAGTGAGACTGCTCCACAGCGAGAAAGGAGACGGCCATGCTGAATGCCACTAAGACTGACGAAAAACGCAAGGATTCTCTCCGAACCCTGCTCCGACGCGAACGCCAGGATGCGCTTGTCCGGGTCCAGATACTCCGCAGGCAACAGGAAGAGGACGTGACACCTCCTCCAACCGACGAATTCGAAGTCGCACGGTCGCTGGCCGACGTCGAAACGCATGCGGCCTTGATTGACCGAGTCGAAAAGCGCTTGAAAGCGGTCGACGAGGCGATGGAACGCCTGCAGGCCGGCGAATACGGTGTGTGCGCGGATTGCGGGGAGAAAATTAAGCTCGCGCGGCTGCGTGCTGTACCACTCGCAATTTACTGCATCGATTGCCAGCAGAAGCGCAACCGGTTGATGCACTTGGGCGCGGGTGAAATCAGCCGATCGGTTCGGCGTCGCTGGACGATTCCTGAAGAAGTCGATGAATCATTTGAAGCCGGCGACATTGCGCACACTCCCGAAGAGGAAGTCATGGTTCATGCGGACAGCCCGTTTGGACCAGAGGAAGGTGAGGCAATATCCAGCGATTTTGCCGGGGGGCGACGCCGACGGCGCGGCCGTCCGCGAAGGCAGGAAGCGGCGCACGTATAAGTGAATCCGAGGCGCTCGCTTGCGCGGGTTGCGCTTGCGCTCCGTCACGTGAGTGACGACGATGCACTTGCGGGGCATGGAAGTCGCGGATGAATTGGAAACCCATCGAAAAGCCGCATGAGGGATGGACCGTCATCCCAAACTTGGTCAACTACGCTCGGGTTCGTGATGCTTTTTCATGGAAGACGGCCCGCCTTGCGCTAGACGGCCTACCCGGTGGCCGCGGGCTAAACATCGCGCATGAGGCGGTAGATCGTCACGCGGTCGGGCCACTGCGCGATCGGGTCGCGCTTCGGTGGCTCGGCAAGCGCGGCGAAGTACGCGATATTACGTACAAGGACCTGCGATCGGCGACCAACCGATTCGCAAATGTGCTGAAAGCGCTTGGGCTCGCGAAGGGCGAGCGGGTGTTTCTGCTCTCCGGCAGAATCCCTGAACTCTATATAAGTGCGCTTGGTGCTCTAAAAAACGGAAATGTGTTTTGCCCGTTATTTTCGGCATTTGGCCCCGAGCCGATTCGCCAACGGATCGAAATTGGCGCTGGTCGCATGCTGGTAACGACGGCCGCGCTGTACAAGCGAAAGGCGCCCAACCTGCGCGCGGCCCTTCCGGGTCTCCGGCATGTTCTTTTAATTGGCTCGAAGGATGAAATTCGCGCAATCCCAAATACGCTCGATTACAACCAGTTGATGGCAGAGGCCGGCGATCAATTCGAAATCCCGCCAACCGATCCGCAAGACTTGGCGCTGCTTCACTTTACCAGCGGAACCACCGGCAAGCCCAAGGGCGCCATGCATGTGCATGAGGCGGTGGTCGCACATCATGCGACCGGCCGCTTCGCGCTCGATTTTCACCCCGACGACATATTTTGGTGCACAGCCGATCCCGGATGGGTGACCGGCACTTCGTACGGAATCATTGCGCCGCTTACCCACGGGATTACCAGCATTGTAGACGAGGCGGAGTTCGACGCGGAACGATGGTATGGTCTATTGCAGAACCAAAAGGTCACAATTTGGTACACCGCGCCGACAGCGGTGCGCATGATGATGAAAGTCGGCGCCGAGGCAATACGAAAATACGATCTGCGCCATCTTCGGTTCATCGCAAGCGTTGGCGAGCCACTTAATCCGGAGGCGGTCGTGTGGGGACAAAAGGCATTCGGGCTTCCGATTCACGACAATTGGTGGCAGACGGAAACCGGAGGAATCATGATTGCCAACTATGCCGCCATGGATATTCGCCCCGGCTCGATGGGGCGGCCCCTTCCCGGCGTCGAAGCCGGAATCGTGCACCGGCACCACGACGGCACCATCGAGACCGTCACGCAACCTGATGTCGAGGGTGAACTGGCATTGCGGCCCGGGTGGCCTTCGATGTTTCGCGGCTACCTGAACGAAACCGAGCGCTATCGCAAGTGCTTTGCGGGCGGTTGGTATCTGACCGGCGACTTGGCCAAGTGCGACGCGGACGGATACTTCTGGTTCGTCGGACGCGCCGACGACGTAATCAAATCGTCGGGACATCTGATCGGTCCATTCGAGGTCGAAAGCACGTTGATGGAACATCCCGCAGTCGCCGAAGCGGGCGTGATTGGGAAACCCGACCTGGTCGCGGGTGAGATCGTCAAGGCGTTCGTCGAACTCAGACCGGGATTCTCGCCCGGCGAGGAATTGCGCAGCGAATTGCTGGGCTTCGCGCGCAAGCGGCTGGGCGCCGTGGTTGCGCCAAAAGAGATTGACTTTATCGCAGCCGTACCGAAGACCCGCAGCGGAAAAATCATGCGCCGGCTGCTCAAGGCGCGCGAACTCGGGCTGCCCGAAGGGGACCTCTCGACATTGGAAAATGCGGGAGGCGACGGAAATTCGGATGGTCCCGCAAGCTGACGCGCAGCGCCTCAAGCTCGATCGCGATCACGCGCTGACGCTTTTGCGTGAGATGTTGCGGATCCGCCGCTTTGAGGAAAAGTCGGCGGAACTTTACAGCGCGGCAAAAATCCGCGGTTTCCTCCATCTGTATATCGGCGAAGAAGCCGTGGCCGTCGGCGGTGTCCGCGCGCTCAATCCGGATGACGCGATGGTCGCCACCTATCGCGAGCATGGACATGCACTGGTTCGCGGCATTTCCACCGCTTCGATCATGGCCGAAATGTTCGGTAAGCAGGAGGGTTGCAGCCGGGGCCGGGGCGGCTCGATGCATATCTTCGACACGGCCACCCGCTTTTACGGCGGCAACGCAATCGTTGGAGGCGGACTGCCAATCGCCGTTGGCCTCGCGCTGGCCGAAAAAATGCAAGGAACGTCGCGCGTAACGGCATGCTTTTTCGGCGAGGGCGCGGTCGCCGAAGGCGAGTTTCACGAATGCATGAATCTCGCGGCGCTGTGGAAGCTCCCAGTGGTCTTTTTCTGCGAAAACAATCTCTATGCGATGGGAACTGCCCTTTCGCGATCGGAATCGGAAACCGATCTCACCCTTAAGGCGGCAAGCTACGAAATGCCGGCCTGGCCGGTTGACGGAATGGACGTAATCGCATGCGAAGAGGCGGCTCGCCGTGCCGTCCTTAGCGTTCGTTCGGGAGAAGGCCCCTGTTTCGTCGAGTTTCGCACGTACCGGTTCCGTGCGCATTCGATGTACGACCCGCAGTTGTACCGTACCAAGCAGGAAGTTGAGGAATGGAAAAAACGCGATCCGATCGCTACCTTCCAGGCGCGAGCGCGCGAGGCGGGACTGATCAGCGCAGAGGACGTGGACGCAATTGACCATGAGATTTCCACCGAAATTTCCCGCGCGGTCGAATTCGCCGAGGCCGGCGCGTGGGAGCCGGAACAAGATTTGACCAGGTTCGTGTATTCGGAAAAAGCGCATTTATGAACACCGCTGCGAAAACGATTCGCATCACTTATCGCGAGGCGATCAAGCAAGCGATTCGCGAGGCGATGCAGCGTGATCCGCGCGTCTTCGTGATGGGCGAGGATGTCGGGCGATACGGCGGCTGCTATGCGGTAACGATGGGACTTCTTGAGGAATTCGGGCCCGAGCGGATCCGCGACACCCCCCTTTCGGAATCGGCGTTCGTGGGCGCCGGAATAGGCGCGGCGATGGGTGGTATGCGGCCGATCGTCGAGATCATGACGGTCAACTTCAGCTTGCTGGCTCTCGATCAGATCGTTAACAACGCTGCGACGATCCTGCATATGTCTGGTGGCCAAATCAATATTCCGCTCGTGATCCGGATGACGACCGGCGCCGGACGCCAGCTTGCGGCGCAGCACTCCCATAGCCTGGAAGGCTGGTACTCACATATCCCCGGCATCAGGGTGCTCACCCCGGCAACACTTGAGGACGCGCGCGGGATGCTCTGGACCGCGCTACAATGTCCCGATCCGGTCCTCATCTTCGAGCACGGCACGCTATACAACATGGAAGGGGATTTGGCTGCCGATGCCGGCGCGATCGAGATCGACAAAGCCGCAATTCGGCGGTCCGGCAAGGACGCAAGTCTGATTACTTATGGCGGCACGCTTCACAAGGCGCTCAAAGCCGCTGAAGAACTGTCGGCTGCCGGGATCGACGCCGAAGTCATCGATCTGAGGACACTGCGCCCGCTTGATACGGCTGCAATTCTCGATTCAGTAACGCGAACGCATCGCGCGGTCATCATAGACGAAGGATGGCGCAGCGGCAGCATCTCGGCCGAGATCAGCGCACGAATCATGGAGGGCGCATTCTACGAACTCGACGCTCCGGTCGCACGAGTCTGCAGCGCGGAAGTGCCGATGCCGTATGCCAAGCATCTCGAAGACGCCGCGCTGCCGAGCGTGCCGGCAATCATTTCGGCGGTACGCGGAATGGTGGGCGAAAATGGCTGAATTTCGCATGCCAGCGCTTGGTGCCGACATGGAGGCCGGCACGATTGTCGAGTGGCTGGTTAAGCCGGGCGACAAGGTCAAGCGCGGCGACATTATTGCAGTCGTTGACACGGAAAAGGCCACGATTGAGGTCGAGGTTTTCGAAGCCGGGTTGATTCAATCGATTGTCGTGCCGGCCGGCGAAAAGGTGCCGATCGGAACTGTCCTGGCCTCGATCGCGACCGATGACGAAGCAGCCCCTGCCTTGGCGCCGCGACCTCCATCGCCTGCAAAACCACCCGAGATTGTCCGCCCGGCCTTTCAGCCCATAGTGCCCGCGCCGCCGATCATTGAGAGGCCGCCGTCAACTATGCCGCCGGTTACGCGCGGACGATTGCGCGTATCGCCGCTGGCGATGCGCGTGGCACTGGATTTGGGAGTCGACCTGTCGAAAGTAAAAGGGACGGGGCCCGACGGTGCGATCACAAAAAGTGATGTCGAACGAGCAGCCAAATCCGTCCCGCCTCCACCGCCGCCGGCGGCTCCATCTGTAAAAGCTGACAAGGCTGGCGGCCCATCCCAGCCGGTGATGACCGCGGATGAGCGTCATGTCGCGATGCGAAAGGTGATCGCCGCAGCCATGGTGCGCTCGAAACATGAAATTCCACATTATTACCTCGGCACTCCTATCGACATGAGCCACTCGATGGGATGGCTGCAAGCGGAAAATCTAAGGCGGCCGGTCGCTCAACGTCTCTTATACTCAGTGCTGCTGTTGAAGGCCGCCGCAGTCGCGATCCGTGACGTGCCCGAGATGAATGGGTTTTGGATCGATGGCGCATTCAAGCCGGGCGAAGCGGTTCACGTCGGCGTTGCAATCGCCCTTCGCCAGGGCGGCCTGATTGCACCGGCGCTCCACGACGTCGATAAAAAGAGCCTTGATGAAATCATGGCGAACCTGCGCGATCTCGTTAATCGCGTACGCGCGGGCACGCTGCGCAGCTCGGAGATCGCGGATGCCACAATCACCGTAACGAGCCTCGGCGAGCGCGGAGTCGAGTCAGTCTTCGGAGTTATTTATCCGCCACAAGTTGCGATCGTCGGATTCGGAAAAATCGCGGAACGCCCATGGGCAGTTGACGGTTTGGTTGGAGCGCGGCCCGTTGTTGCGGCGTCGCTGGCAGCCGATCACCGGGTCAGCGACGGGCACCGCGGCGCATTATTCCTTGCCGCAATCGACCGATTGCTCCAGGAGCCGGAGAAACTATGACGGATGAAGCGATCAAGGCGCTCGTTCTGAAGCAACTCAATCGAATTGCCCCGGAGGCCGAGACGGCGGAACTCGATCCGGACGTAGATATGCGCGAGCAGATTGACTTGGATTCGATGGACATCCTGAACCTTACGATTGCCCTTCACGAGGCCACCGGAGTGGACATTCCGGAGTCGGAGTATCCGCACATGACAACCCTTAATGGCTGCGTTGCTTATCTGCGCACCCGGGTCAAATAGGGCGGTGAGGCGATTGTCTCGAAGGGTTCCTGCTTCTTGATCGAGAAACAACGCGGCAAGACGGAAACGACATGCAATGTCAATCGAAAATCATTTTCCGGTACTTTGAGTTGAGCTTTGCCGTTGTGCCCCCCGAAAAGGTTGTCCGGCGTGACAACCGGGTAGACCTGTGGTACTGGGAGCGGCAATGGTCGTGTTCTTGACATTGGGGGCGGCGCTGTTGGGCCTGCGGTTGAAGTCGCGAGCAAGACTTGAGGCGGAAAATATGGTCTTGCGCAGCAGGTAATCGCGCTTAGCCGTAGATTCTCTGCCTGAGGCAGGCTCCAGAATCTGGATCGGCTGATCAGCAATCCCGATGCAAAACTTCCATCGGAGCTGACCGAAAATCATCTGGGCGAAAGCGCTCCAAGCACGGCTTCGTTTGGCACCGCGCGCTCCGAAGGACTAACTTCAGCGCGTGTTAAAGTAGCAGAAACTTGAGTCGCTGCCGCGTCATAATGTGCAGCGACAAGTTTGCGAATCGCATTTGCGCCGCCCCATGCGTTTAGTGAATCGCCGAGCCGATCGCCGCCGACATCAGCCAAGTCACTATCGCCGAGCCACGTATGTTTGAAGCGCTTGAGGCAGTTTGACAATGTCAGATTCATTGCTACCCCGCCGCGTGCCGTCTTCTGCGCCTTCGGAGCTTCGACCCCTAGAGTCGCAACTTGCTGAACACAAATCCATGAAGTCGGTGAGTGCAATCACGCCGGGCCGCGCCGATTCAGTTTGGCATTACGATGTCGCCCGTGGTGTCGTCCTCCATCGACTCGAGCACCCGCACGTCATCCCAAACTGGAATTTCGGAATTCTTGTAGAGTTCACGCGTTCGATCGGTCACGGCGCCGACCCGCACCAGCGCTGGCATCATCAGATCCCGGAAGGCATGGATATGTCCAGGTGGCAGATGAGCCGCGAAGCCGGCGCCGCCCGCTTCCATCAGGCCTTTGAGAAAGTCTTCGGGGGCGATGCCGCTTCGCTCAAGGACGAGCAGAAAGCCCGGGTCCGGCTTGGGCATTCCCTTACCGTCGGGTCCGCCGGTCGCATCGGCCATCGCCTTGATTGCATCGAATGCAAATTGAGCGACCTCCTCGCGGTCGTCGGCGTGCATGGCGGCGATCGATTTGCGCAGGTATACATTCCCGAAGGCGACGTGACGCGACTCGTCGCGCAGCACGTAATCCGTTAGCGATCGCAGCAGCGGACAGGAGGCCTGCTTGCGCATGTTGTGAAACGCGGCCAGCGCGAGACCCTCAACGATCATATTCATGCCCACCATCGTCTTGGCAAAGCTGTGCGATTGCAGCGTTGCGTCGATCAGTTCCTTCAGCCAGGGAGAGATCGGATATACCAGTCCGAGCTTTCTGATGTAGGTGTCGTAGACCTCGACGTGGCGAGCCTCGTCGAAGGTCTGGCTTGCGGAGTAAAGCTTGGCCTCATAGTCGGGCGCGGCGTGCGTTACGGCGGCGGCAGTCATCAGGGCTCCCTGCTCGCCATGCAAAAACTGCGAAAGAAGCTGGCACGTCGCATGTGCGACGAAGGTTTCGCGGGTAGCCTTCGATAACTTCTGGAAGAACGGTACGCGCAGAAATGGAAAGCGGTCTTCGCCGACTATCGGACTGGACGGATCGATCTCGATCGACCAGTCGAGCTGGGTCTCGGCATCCCACTGGTTCTGTTTCGCCTTCGAGTAAAGCTTGCGCAGCTTTTCGCTATCGATCTCATAGGAGAAGTTCCACGCGACGTCCATTACGGTTTCGTAACCGGCAAGCTCTTGCCACGGGAACCTAGCAGCGGAGTTGCTATCTCCATTGGTGCTCATATGGCCTCCCTAAAGTCCTTTGTCATCGCTTTTACTTGATATCCCGCGATGTGCTTCAGACGTGCAGATGCCTTATCGCCTACGCATCGCGGGTCCGCTTTGCACGTAGTCGTTAAACCCTTGACCGAGGACTTCGAGCGCGCGGCGCAGCGCTCCCAGCGCCTTTTCCCGACGGCCTGCCTTATGATGCTCGATTGATTCGCTGACAAAGACGGCCAACCGTGTATGATTTTTTCGGACCCCTCGCCTGGCCTCCTGCAGCGGATCGGAAGCGAGTAGAGCTTGCAGGCGACGCGCAAGCATCCGCCAGACACGATTACCAGTCATATCCGCGATTGCGACCAGCAGATCGCGGCCAGCGGCTGCGCGATCGTCGTCCTCTAAATCCTCGTCGCCCATTCGCCCGCTGAGCGCCGATAGTGCTTCAATTTGCACCTTCGTAGATCGCTCCAGTGCGAGCTTCGCCATCTCGAACACCAGCGGCCGCGTGACCTCGAGCACCTCTTGCAGAACACCGGCATCGACGCGTCCGCCGTGAAAGATCATAGCCGGCAACACGTCGAAGGATGCGTTAACCAGCGGTTGCACTGTTGCTGCGTCGCCCTGCCGGACGCAAACGAGATTTAGTCCTTCGAGGACTCTGATGGCGTAGCTGATCGTGGTCCGATTGACTTTGAACTTAATTGCCATCTCACGCTCAGGCGGAAGTTTGCTTCCAGCTGGAAAGCGACCATCAAGAATCGCGTCGCGAAGCTGCTCGGCGATATCTTCATGGACACGGCGGCGCGCGGCGGGGCGGAAATCGGCAATTTCCACGGCAGAAGTCATAGGGTGACCCACTTATACAGTGGCTCAGCCAATTCAGTCAAGCTGCGGCTACTAGCGACTCGACTGAATCGAGCAAACGCTTGAGCGCATATAACCCGTTCATCCGCAAAACCTAAACCGCGAGAATTCATTGGACTTGTGAGCGCCTGGCATGTTGGCCAAATTTTGAGAAGACGCAATTGTGAGCGGAGCCGCAAAAGCGGACAGAAGTGGCGCTGCCATTAACTTTGATGGCAGTGACCGATAGCGGTTCGAACGCCGCACTTTACTCCTATCGAGGAGGTTTCGATTTGTCGTGCGAGATTGATGCCGGAGCCCGCTTGGCGGTGGCGGTAAAATCCATTCCGAGCGTTTGGAGCGACAACCCGAAACGATCTCGCATTACCGCGTCGTCCTCGGTCAACTCCCGCACTCGGCAACAATACTCGAGCGACATGCCGTTGGGGTCCATGAAATAGATCGATTTCGCCCAGTCGTGGTCGACGATTTCCGTCACTTCGACACCCTTGCCGATCAATTCTCGCCGCTTGGCCTCAAGTTCTGCAGTCGAACCCGCTTCAAAGGCGAAATGGTAAAAAGCCGCAGGCACACCGAGGCCGCGATTAATGCCGGCGTCGTATTCCAGCGGAACTCCCGGAATTCCGCGCGGCTCCATAAATGACAACAGTTGATCGCTGCCGATGTCGAGGAAGAGATGGCGAATGGCTCCGCCTTCCGTAATCTTGATCCGGTCGGCAACCACCGCCTTGAATCCCATCACCTTCTCGTAAAACTCACGGGTCTTGTCCAAGTCGAGAGTGGAAAGTCCAATGTGGGAAAATCCTTTGCCAGGCATCGCTGCGATCCTCCAAATTACTCGTCGGAAAATTGATCATCGGGTTATATCACTTGCGCGTCAAGCTCCAAACTCGTGCAATATTGTCCTTTGCCGAGCCCCGAACTGACCCCGTGGTGCGATTGAATTGTGCAACCGAGAGGAGTTTAAGCATCTTGTGAAAGTCAGAGCCGCGATCGCGAACAAGGCTGGCGAGCCGCTCGAGATCGCTACCGTCGAGCTCGAAGGACCGCGCGCGGGCGAGGCGCTGGTCGAAATCAAGGCGACCGGCGTTTGCCACACCGACGCGTTCACACTGTCGGGTGCAGACCCCGAGGGATTGTTTCCCGCGATCCTCGGACACGAAGGCGCGGGCATCGTGGTCGAAACGGGATCGGGCGTGACTTCGGTGAGAAAAGGTGACCACGTCATCCCGCTTTACATTCCCGAATGCCGCAACTGTCCAAGTTGCCTCTCCGGTAAAACCAATCTTTGTACCGCGATTCGCGAGACGCAGGGACGTGGCGTGATGCCTGATGGCACCAGCCGTTTCTCGCGTGGCTCGGCAAAGCTTCACCATTATATGGGCACGTCGACCTTCGCCAATTACACTGTCGTCCCGGAGATCGCACTTGCGAAGATTCGCGAAGACGCGCCCTTCGACAAGGTTTGTTACATCGGATGCGGTGTAACGACCGGACTCGGCGCTGTTATCAACACTGCCAAGGTGCGACCCGGCGATCGCGTGGTCGTGTTCGGCCTCGGCGGCATCGGGCTCAACGTGATTCAGGGCGCGCGGTTGTCCGGCGCCGGCATTATCGTGGGCGTTGATGTGAATCCCGCCCGCCGCGCGATTGCGGAAACATTTGGAATGACTCATTTCGTCAATCCGAAAGACTTCGAAGGCGATCTCGTACCCTACATTGTGAATCTTACGCGCGGCGGTGCCGACTTTTCCTTCGAATGCGTCGGCAACGTGACGCTGATGCGCCAAGCACTGGAGTGCTGTCAGCGCGGATGGGGCACGTCGGTGATTATCGGCGTCGCGGGTGCAAGTCAGGAAATTTCGACGCGTCCATTTCAGCTCGTGACCGGGCGCACTTGGAAAGGTACTGCTTTCGGAGGCGCAAAGAGCCGGCGCGATGTGCCAACGATTGTCGATTGGTACATGGAAAAGAAAATCAACATCGACGATTTGATCACGCATACGATGCGATTGGAAAAAATCAACGATGCTTTCACGTTAATGCACGAAGGCAAGTCGATTCGCAGCGTCGTGTTGTATTGACCGCATGGACACCCCTGTTCATCAGGACGACGGGCGTGCTTACATAAATGGCCGCCGATTTGGCGGCGAGGAGCTGACGAATGGCAACCAATGTTTCCGCTCCATCCGATGCAGGCGCAGCCGCCTTCGCGTCCTTCACCGCGTTCAATCCTGCGATGCCGGAGCTGCGAAAGAATCCCTATCCCATTTACCATTCACTTCGAGCAGCAGGACCCATATTCCAAGCGAGCCCCGGGATATGGCTGGTAACGCGCTTCGCAATTGGCGACACGGTCCTCGTTGACAAACGATTTGCCACCATCGATTTGAGCCGCATGGGCCGCGGAGAAGGGGACGCCGACCTGCCTGAGACGGAGTCTATAAAACTTGCCCGCGAGGGTATGGGACGGACGATGCTCTTCATGGACCCGCCCGATCACAATCGCGTCCGCGGGCTGGTCAGTAAAGCCTTTACGCCGCGGATGGTGGAGTCGCTGCGGCCGCGAATTCAGGCGATCGCCGATGACCTTCTATCGCGGTTCGAGAGTGGCCGCGACGTCGACTTGATTAAGGAATATGCGTACCCGCTTCCGGTGATCGTCATCGCGGAAATGCTTGGCGTTCCCGCGCAAGACCGCGATTTGTTTCGGGGATGGGCGAGCAATCTAATACCGCTGATCGATTTCGGTCAGGACACGGCCGCGATCGAGCGTGCGATCGCGTCGATGGGCGAAGCGCGCGAATATCTAACGAAGCTGGTCGATGAGCGGCGTCATAATCCCAAGGACGACTTGATCAGCGGATTGACGCTGGCCGCAGAGAAGGGCGATCGGCTTTCAACCGACGAAATGTTCATCAATATCGTCACTATATTGGTCGGCGGTCATGAGACCACCGCCAATCTCATCGGCAACGGGATGATTGCGCTGCTCGAGAATCGCGGCGAGCTCGAAAAACTCCAGCGCGATCCGTCGCTAATTAATCGCGCCGTCGAAGAATGCTTGCGCTACGATCCTTCGTTCCAGGCCACTGCCCGGCGCGCCGTCGAAGACGTTGAGATTGGCGGGGTCAAGATCGCAAAGGGAAATCACGTGGTGGTGATAATGGGGGCCTGCAACCGCGATCCGGAACGCTTTTCCGATCCCGATCGCTTTGATATCACGCGCGAGAACATTGACCACATGGCCTTCGGCGGCGGTATCCATTTCTGCCTCGGCGCCAGCCTCGCGCGCTTGGAGGCCCAAATTGCGATCGGGAGTCTCGTCAAGCGCTTCCCGAATATCCGGCTGACGGGGGCACCCTTGGAGATTCGCGACATGTACAATGTGCGAGGCCGTAAGGCTATCCCGGTTCGAGTCTAGCGGCACGACTATCTCGCGGACGGAGGCTCTTTGTTCGTAATAGTGCACGCGTCTGTCCTCACGCATGTGTCCGGAGCGCTCGGTTGGTAACCGGCCTGCGAAATAGCGGGGCAGTCGCCGGACATCTCCGCTGGGAACTCATTTGATCGGGGCTTCCCAGCTTGCCGCGCGGTACAGAGTTCTCAGGCCAAGTCACACCGCGCCACACATTTGTGCTATAAGTTCGTACAAGTGACCGTGTTGAGACGGCTTCTGGTGACTTGCAGGTTTACCACCGCATTCATCAGGCAGGCGGGACGACAAGGTGGAAACTTGGCGGTGCAAATTGAAGGTGGCGGTGACCTTACGTTCGTCGGTGCCGGCGCCTGAAGCTGCATTGCACACTGGTGTAATCCTGCGGACCGACGATGAAGAGGAAAGCAGGGCCGGACGTTTGATCCCACTACCACGCGTCCGCACACTTCATCCAAGCCTCCGTGCGGAACGTTCCGGTGCCGGACTTTTCGTGTTGGCGCTGATACTGATCTTTAGCTGCCTTACAATCACCACGACGGCGCTGGCGCAAACAGATCAGATCGTCTACAACGATTCGCTCGTTAACGGCTGGCAAAATTGGAGCTGGGCGACCGTAAATCTGAGCAACACCATTCCAGTCCAGTTCGGAACTGATTCGATTAGCGTCAGCGCGGGCCCTTACCAAGCGCTCTATCTGGAACATGATGATTTCGACTCGAGTTTGTACGGCAGCTTGGTGTTCTGGATTAACGGCGGCCCCACCGGGGGACAACTCCTCCAAGTTCAGGCACTGGTTGGCGGAACTGCGCGGACCGTCGTGACTCTGCCAGCACTGGCAGCCAATACCTGGCAAGAGATTGCCATCCCGCTGGCATCGCTGGGTGCCCAACACCAGCCCGACTTGGATGGATTCTGGATCCAAGACCGCAGCGGCAAGACGCAACCGGCATTTTACGTTGACACAATTTCATTCACGGCGGCGCCGCCACCGTCCGTAGTAAATATTTCAGTGGACGCTGGCAACACAGTGCGCACCGTGGATCCGGGGCATTTTGGAATCAATACCGCGGTATGGGACGAAGTCTTCGACACCAGCAGCACCATCAATCTTCTGACCGCGATGGGCAATCAGGCTTTGCGCTTTCCCGGCGGTTCCCTATCCGACGATTACCATTGGGCGACCAACACCACCGACGGCAATGCCTGGCAATGGGCCACCTCCTTTACTGATTTTGCCGCCGTGGCCACCGCTGTCGGTTCGCAAGTTTTCGTCACGGTGAACTACGGCTCAGGCACACCGGCGGAGGCTAGTGGCTGGGTATCTTCCTCAAATGTTACCAACCATTACGGGTTTAAGTATTGGGAGGTTGGCAACGAGGTGTACGGTTCCTGGGAGACAGATAACAACACACGCCCTCATGATCCCTACACATATGCGCAGCGATTCGCGCAATACTACAGCCAGATGAAATCGGCTGATCCGACGATCAAGGTCGGCGCGGTGTCAGTCCCCGGCGAGGACAGCTACGCCAACTACACCGACCATCCGGTCGTCAATCCTCGCACCGGCGTAACGCACAACGGCTGGACACCCGTGATGTTGGCCACTCTTAAGAACATTGGAGTGACACCGGACTTTCTTATTTATCATCGCTACCCGGAAAATCCGGGGACGGAAGACGATGAAGATTTGCTGCTTTCCTCCGGCACTTGGTCGACCGACGCCGCCAATCTTCGCCAGCAGCTGAATGACTATTTGGGTGCAGCCGCCGCGAATGTTGAGCTTGACTGTACTGAAAATAACTCTGTCAGTTCCAGCCCCGGTAAGCAGACAACCAGCCTGGTCGATGCCTTGTTCATGGCGGACAGCATCTGCGCGGCGATGCAAACCGAGTTCAACTCCGTCATGTGGTGGGACCTGCGTAACGGCCAGGAGATGGATGGAAATCTTTCTGCCAGTCTTTACGGATGGCGCGAATATGGCGACTACGGTGTGGTCGATGGCACCATTCCGCCCGACCCCGCCGCTGACGTATATCCGGCCTTTTACGCCGGCGAACTGCTCAAATACTTCGCTCGTGGCGGCGACCAGTTACTCACAGCTGCAAGCGACTACCGACTGATGAGCACGTGCGCAGCGACGCGCGCCGACGGTACGCTCGGCTTACTCGTCATCAACAAAAGCGCTACCAACGCGCTTAACGCTAACATTGCGATTAGCCACGCCACCCTAAGCGGTAACGCAACGCTTTATTCGTACGGTATTCCCCAAGACAACGCGGCCAAGGCAGGGACCGGTTCACCCGCCATCGTGACCACTCCAGTGACAGGTCTCAGTACGAATTTTTCGTTCAGTTTTCCCGCCTACTCGGCCAACGTACTTGTCTTCTCCAACGGTGCATCGCCGTCGCCGACGACCACCTTGACCGCAACAATCACAGCTACGCCAACCGCGATGCCGACTACGGCCATAACCATTGGACCAGCAACATGCGATTCCGGCAACGTGGTGGAAGGAAACTCGTCTTCGACATGTGTGTTTGCACTGAGCAACGCTGGATTTACCAACCATGCGATTGTCACGGGAATTACGATTGACGATACGCTCGACTTCGGAGTGTTCTTCACCGATTGCCAGGCGCCGGGGGGAATCCCCGCGCAGTCGTCATGCTCAATCAATGTGACGTTCAACCCGCAGAGCACCGGCTCGTACACAACGCATCTGCACGTGTTCGACAACGCGACATCCAGCCCGCAGCAGGTGACGATAACCGGGACGGGAGCGCTGCCAATGTCCACAACGGATACTATCACGCCCAACCCGCTGGATTTCGGTGGGTCGCCGGTGGGACAGGCCAACGAGCAGTTTCTGGTGGTGGACAACACCGGCTTCACCAATCCGTTGGTGCTGCAGACGCTCACGGTGACCGATACGACGCCGGGCTATACAGGACCCAATGAATTCACCCTGGTGCCGGCAGATTCGAATTGTCCGATCGAGCCGACCGGGCTGGGGCCGGGCGAGAGCTGCATAATTGCGATCGATCTAACGCCGGATGCGTCGCAGGTTGACGCGTCGTTGACCGGGACGTTGGTAGTGGCAGGGAATGCGGCGACAAGTCCACAGACGATCAACCTGACCGGGTACGCAGTGTTTGGCATCACCGTTAGCGGGGACTGCTATACGGACGCGACCGGTGCGTGCAACGCGATGCAAAGCGATGCCGGTTTCTCCGGCCAGTCGTGCCTGATAGGCGCGGGCATCTGCACCACGGGAGTTGGGTTCAGCTGCATATGCCAATAGGGCCGGCAGGTCGAGCTATGCTAACTCGCTTCCGTGCTAAGGATTCGTAGCTATGGGCCGATTTCGTTTCGATTGTGCTAATCGTCACGAGGGCACCGTTCGAATTGGAATGTCGTGACATGGCACGCTCAATTGCGTCGGCTGGGATTTTCTGCGATTCTGCGATTATGCTTTCCACAGGCGCATTTGGATGAGCGCTTGATGTGATCGACGGGTTGATTCGAGCCTGCAGTCACGGGGAGCAGGGACCGATGCGCCAGTGCAGGGAACAATCCGAATCATCGCGATAGCGCCTCTCAGCGCGACCGCGCTTGTGATTCTGGCGGCTGTGTTTCTCGGTGTGCCGCACGCCCAATCTTCCGCTCCGGGACCAAAGATGGCATCGTCGCCGCCCCCGCTGATTACTCGGCAAATCGACGAAACCAAACTGGTCATGCTCAGCGGCAATACGCGTCCGGAAGCGGTTGCACGCAACGATCGCGGCCCGGTGGCCGACAGTTTTCCGTTGGAGCATCTATGGCTTCTGCTGCGCCGCCCTCCTGAACGCGAGCGTAGGCTTGAGCGTTTCATGGCGCAGCAGACGGATTCGAAATCGCTGAATTACCACCACTGGCTCACCGCACGGCAGCTCGGACTAAATTACGGTCCGGCCGACAGCGATATCACGAAGGTAACTGCGTGGCTGAAGGCTCACGGATTCGTTGTTAATCTGGTCTACCCGAATAACTTGCTTGTCGATTTCTCCGGCACTGCCGGCCAGGTGCGCAAGGCGTTCCACACCGATATTCACCGTATCGATGTGAACGGTGCGAAGCGCTTCGCCAACATGACCGACCCAGAGATTCCAGCCGCACTCGCGCCAGCGGTCGCGGGAATAGTTTCATTGAACAACTTTATGCCGCACCCGCTCTATCGCATGGCCGAGCAAACGCAAGCGCAAAGAGCGGGTGAAAGAATTGTCGTGCCACCGGATATTCACGGCACGATCATGCCGCCGGGTCCCGCATACACCTTCGGCAACAGTGTGTTTGTTTACCCGCCGGGGAGCAACGGAAACGCTGCTCCCGGTACGACGATTAGTGGCAGCGATACCAGCTTAGGCCTGCCATTCGGCGTCGCAGTTGATTCGAGCGGTAACATGTATGTGACTGACTACTATAATGGTCTGCTCATCTATTCTGCTGGAGGCAACGGCGACGTATTCCCGACAATTATCGATGGAAGCAATACAGGAATCGCTGTTCCTGTCGGGGTCGCGCTGGACTCCAGCGGGAACATCTATGTGGCTAACGATGCCGCCAACAGCATCACGGTTTATCCGTCAGGAAGCAGCGGCAACATTTCTCCCAGCGAAACTATCAGCGGAAGCAGCACCTTGCTCGATGCACCTGTGGGAATCGCTCTGGATTCCGCAGGTAACATCTACGTGGTGAACAACAGTGGCCCCAGCGTTACCGTCTATCCCGCGGGCAGTAACGGCAACGTTGCGCCCAGCGCCACAATTTTTGGCAGCAATACCGGATTCAACATTCCCGTGGGAATCGCGCTCGATTCCAGCGGAAACATCTATGTGGCGAACAATGGAAGCAACAGCATCACAGTCTATTCTGCCGGGAGCAATGGCAACGTCACTCCAGCCACGACTTTCAGCGGAGCCAACACCGGGCTGAATGCTCCATACGGTATCGCCGTTGATTCGAGCGGCAAACTTTATGTTGTAAACAACGGCGACTCTACTGTGACCGTTTACCCTGCTGGCAGTAATGGCAACACTTCTCCAATCGCAACCATCGGCGGGAGCAGTACGGGCCTGACCTATCCAATCGGCATCGCCGTTGATTCCGGCGGAAGCATTTATGTCACGAACTACTACGTGGCAACCGGCGGTGGTCAGAATGGAGGCCAGGCGGTTGTGCCGGCTGATTTGGCGACAATTTATAATTTTAATTCGCTATTTTCGGCCGGTTATTCGGGTCAGGGGCAGACAATCGCGGTAATCGAAGATTCCAATGTTTATAACTATCCTGGCGACTGGAACACGTTTCGTGCCACCTTCGGCTTAGCAACTGCACATCCTGCCGCTTCGTTTACGCAGGTACACCCGGCTCCCGGCGTGGCGGGAATTTGTAACGATCCCGGAGTCAGCCGGATTGACGAGGCAGAAGCGGCGATCGACGTTGAGTGGGCCAGCGCGGCCGCTCCCAGCGCCGACATTGAGCTGGCCTCTTGTGCAAATTCGGCCACCATTTTCGGCGGTTTTATTGCATTGCAGAACCTCCTGACCAACGGTGATCCGATTCCGGCGATTGTCAGTATCAGCTACGGCGAATCCGAAGAGAATAACGGCGCTACCTACAACGCATATATCAATTCATTGTACCAGCAAGCGGCGGCGGCGGGCGTGTCGGTATTCGTGTCCACCGGCGATCAGGGCGCGGACATTTCCGATTACGGAAACAGCATTGCAAAGTATGGAATTACCGTAAATGGCTTCGCCACAACGGCATACAATGTGGCGGTCGGCGGCACTGACTTCGAGGACACCTACCTCGGCGATTCCAGCACGTACTGGAATGCGTCGAATGGCGCCAATTACGCCTCGGCACGTTCCTACGTTCCAGAGATTCCATGGAATGACTCCTGCGCTGGGAAGTTATTGGCCAATTACCATGGTTACAGCACCACCTATGGGTCGAGCGGTCTTTGCAACAGTTCCAAATATTTGAATATAACCGCGGGCAGCGGCGGTCCAAGCGGTTGTGCAACCGGATCGCCGTCCACATCTCATGTCAAAAGCGGTACGTGCCAAGGATACTCCAAGCCGGCGTGGCAGTCCGTGGTCGGCAACCCAGCAGATGGCGTTCGCGATATTCCAGACGTTGCACTGTTTGCCTCCAATGATTTCTGGAACCACTACTACGTAATTTGCTGGTCCGATACCGCCAATGGTGGAAGATCCTGTTCAGGCGTTCCCGGTACCTGGTCCGGATTTGGCGGGACTTCGGTGGCGACTCCAATCATGGCGGCCATTCAAGCGCTCGCGAACCAGTATAGCGGACAGAGCCAGGGTAATCCGAATCCTTACTATTATTCATTTGCCGCTGCCGAATATGGCGCCTCCGGCAGTGCGAGCTGCAACTCGTCGCGGAGCGGCGGTCCGCTTGGTTCGTGCACGTTCTATGATGTGACCCAAGGCGATATGGATGTGCCGTGCACAGGTGGCAACAATTGCTATCTGCCATCGGGGACATATGGCGTCCTATCCACTTCGAATAGCGCATATCGTCCTGCGTACGGAACCAAAGTCGGATGGGACTTTGCCACTGGCATCGGCACCGTAAACGCATCCAATTTGGTGATGTCCTTTCCTGCTCCGACGGCAACCGCGACGGTCTCGGCAACGCCGACTGCAACCTCATCGCCGACCGCGACGCCTGCAGGAACGCCGACCACTACGATCACGGTTGGGCCGGTGTCGTGCGATTCCGGCACTACGACTGAAGGGAACAGCGCGACCTCGTGTGTCTTCACGGTAAGCAATGCCGGGTTCACCAACCACGCGGTCATAAGTAGCATTACGATCGACGACACGCTGAACTTCGGCATGTTTTTCACCGACTGCCAGGCGCCGGGTGGCATCCCTGCGCAGTCGGCGTGCTCGATCAGTGTTTCGTTTACTCCGCAAACCACCGGTGCCTACACGACGCACATGCATGTGTTAGACAACGCGACCTCAAGCCCGCAGACCGTGACGATAGCCGGAACAGGGACACTGCCGCCGCCGACGACGGCCTCGCACTCTCCCAATTCGCTGAATTTCGGCGCCGCACCAGTGGGGCAGCTGGGCGAGCATTTCCTGACTGTAAACAACACGGGGTTCACCAACCCACTGGTGCTGCAGACGCTGGTGTTGGCGGATACGACGCCCGGCTACACGGGAGCCAATGAGCTTTCACTAGTACCGGGTGATTCGACCTGTCCGATGCCACCGGCGGGGCTGGGGCCAGGCGGTAGTTGCATACTCGCAATCGACCTGACACCCGACCCGTCGCACGTGGACACGTCGATCTCTGGGACGCTGGTGGTGACTGGTAATTCGACGACGAGCCCGGATACCGTAAGCCTGACAGGATACGGCGTGCCAGGGATCACGCTGGATGGGGACTGCTTCACGGCATCGGATGGGAGCTGCGACTCAACTCAGGGCAATCCGGGGTTCTCAGGTCAATCGTGCCTAATTGACTCAGGCAACTGCGCGACCATCGGCGGTCCAGCGTGCCAGTGCCAGTAGCGGGGTGTGGCTCGAATTACCTTGTAACGATACGGATTCTAAATTTGCTCGCGGGGTCCTTTGCTGGTATCCATATGCTGTTCACGTCGAATGAACGCTGTTGTGTCGATCACAATCCATTTTCGGATCGGATCGACCTTGCCGATATCCTGCTTCAGTTCATAAGTTCGTTCAAGTCGGACTTTCAAGCTCGGTGGTAATCATTTTATGCAGTGGTCCAAACGATCGCGCAGTTGGCGAGAGGCGATTAGATTAGATGCGTCGAATTTGCAGAATTTGCGAACTATAGGTGGTGATTTGTGAGGTGATCCACTGCGCCAATTCATCTGGGCCACATGTCGGTCAAAAGCATTCGGCGAGATCAACGGGTCGCCCGGTTCGGCAGCCTGATGAGCGGCGGATGCCAATGCGCGAGGATCATCGATTGGAGGTCGCACGCGGCTGATGGGAAGCACATGCGCAAGCGTTCATATCCTCTGGCGCGGTAGCACCGGCGATGCCGTCAAGGCGATCAGCCGTGCTTATGCCAAGCTTGGCTACGAGCGGACAAAGAAGGCGCCAGCCGAAGGCGGCAAGAATGTGATTTTGCGCGCACACGCCGGCGAACCTTTTATATCGATTTACGATAGCAATAATGCGGACCTCGACAGCGGCGAACTGAAGGACGCGGCACTTGCCGCGTCCAAGCTGCTCAAGACTGGTACGGTCTTCACCAGCCTCTATGACAGCGACACGTACGAGTTTGTAGTATTCAACAATGGCAGGCAGATCGATTTGCTGATGTCGGACGTGGAAACCTACAGCGGTCCGTTGAAGCAACTGAGTAACAAGGCGCGTGCCACACAATGGGGGAAGATTTTCGCACAAACGCTGACGGCGGACCAAATCGAACGGGCGGCTACCGAACGGACCGCGTTTGCAAACGGTACGCTGGTAGACCTGTGTACGCTAATCGGCCTGGCGGGTGACCGGCCGCAAATGCACTATTCGGATTTCGAGACCGAGACCGATTCCATTTTGGCTTCGCTATATTTCAAGAAAAAGACGATCATGCAACCCGCCTTGGGCGATGGGCAGATTTCGCTTAGAAATTATTTCGATCGCCATAACAGCAGGAAGCTTCTCGTCTATCCGGCGAGTTGGCCGATGCCGCTTGCACGGGAAGAATTACTGACTTGGCTGATGCTGAGTGAAGGCGCGGGCTTTCATGGAGGTACGGCGACAGTCGAGGTATTGGGGCCCGAGGGGCTAGTGATTTCGAAAGGGTTCATGAATGGGTGTAAATTTCATAATGGGCAGATCGTTGGTGGTTACGAACTTCCGCAAAATACGACGCATGAAGCCGCTCTAGCGTACCTTGAATCCAAGCGTTTTCCGCTCATCGCTATAGAACCCGTATCATCTCAGGAGCGGCGTTATACCGCCGAATATCCCAACCTGTCGGTCCCACCGATGACGCCTGAACGGACAACCCAAATCCTTATCGTTCTACAGCTCTATCTAACCGCATCGGTAGCTGGAGAATGGGAGGTCAAAGTAACGTTACAGCCGCATTCAAAGAACGACTATTATTTTGAACCGCCGCCGGCGCGCGTTGCGGCGCTTGACCAAGCATGGCTGCCGGTAGTTTCCGGACTCAATCCGAAGACCGTGTACAACACGGCCGATTTCGCCGAAGATCGGCTGCCAGATAACATCGTGGATATCGTTATTCGCAAATCCGGCAATCCGCACCTGATGGGGATGGCTGCCGCGGAAGCCAGAGCATCGCTTGAAGCCCAGCAATCGCAACAACGGGAGCGAAACTATAAGGCTTGGCTGTATGATCTCCAGCAAAAGCAATCGAGGCTTCGAGACGAGCGCAGGCTCAATCACCCTGCGGTCGCGTCGAACGTGGCTGTTTTGTCTGATGAAGGACAGGCGACGCTGGATATTTGCCGGTCTTATTTAGAAGGATGGCTTCGTCCCCTCATACTCAAGAGTGGTGAAATGAGACTTCGCGCCGAGCGGCATATGACAGAAACCTTCCATGTCGGCAAGGTGAAGAAGACATGGCCCATGGCGTCGGTCTTGGAAGATAAGGCGTGGGGGAAGCTCTTCGATTACGGGAACGATTACCAGGCGGTTGTGGTCGAGTTCGTCAGGGCTGGAGCGGAATTTCCTTTTGCCGGTGTGGGACTGAATTACTCTCTCCATGACAGAAAGACAGGATTCAGGAATGGCCGCGCAACTGAGGTCGAGTCGGATGAATATGGCAGACAAATCATGGCACTTACACTCGCAAAGATGCGCGGGCGCAAGTTCGATAGTGCGCCGAACGGTAGCACGTTGCATGTATATAATTGGGTACTCAATCGTAGTGATTGTTATCAACATTTGGAAACCTCGATCCCTGACATGAAAGCAAGGGTGGATGCGCTCGCTGCCGAAGGTGCTCCGTTGCAAGCATGGCATGGACAATCCACCTGGATCCCCCGGTTTGACCAAGCTGATGGCTATGAAGCCACAATTTACGAGGATATGAGCATCTTGAATTTTTTCCGGGGCATTCTCCTCGAGCAGCAATTTGGGCTGATGGATCGAAGGATGACGGCGGAGTGGTGCAGCAACGTCTTGCGGATGATCACGCCGCATATGTGGATATGTGGAAATCTCGTCTGCCAGGTGGACAGGGAGTTGCTGGAACGCGTTGCAGTTGTCTCTGAAATCAACGGGAGCTACAAAATCGAAAAGCGGCCAGAACGTCCGATGGACGATCTCGAACTCGCGCTATTGCCCATACTTCCAATTGAAAATTCCCGTATAACAGTGCTGCCATCAGTATAGCAGCGATCGCTCGAATCTGAGGCTACGTTCATGAAAACGGAGGGATAGGCTTTAACGGACACCAGCCCGGCAGAGTCGAACCTGCGGTAACAGCAGTTCTGACTGGATTGTGTTTTCCGGTGATAGGGAAAGTATCCGGATCATCGTCAGTTCGGGTCGCGATTTGGCGTGAAACCTCGAAGCCAGATCACTCCGGCCACAACGGACAGTCCGGCTCCAATCGCCGCAGGGAGTGCATGCCAGATCACTACATGAGCGAAATCGTCGATAGGGCATCCCATCCGGGTCGCGGCGAATGAAAAAGCGAATGTGGCGATTCCAATCAGGCCACCCTCGGTCGCGCCCATAAGCGGCATCGCGCGGCGTGACGCCCAAAACAAACCGAGCCACGGGATCGCGGCGATCATGACCACGCAAATCGCGCATCGAGTACCGGTTGTGACGAATTGATGCATCGATGCCAGGGGATGCGCCGGTTCATGCACCATTAGCGCAAACGCTGAGCAGGCGAGAACCAACAGCATAATTAATTTGCCGGCGCTGATTTCTCCTTCGCCGGGAATGGCTGTCTTGAACGCGGATGAGGCGGCCATGATCCCGACGACCGCCAGACCTGCCACGCCGGCCAAGAATTGCCAGTTCTCAAGTTTCCATGCCAGATTGGGCATTGCTCGGAACAAGGGCGAATGCGCGTGCGTTCCTGCCGCAACAAACAAGCCAAGTATTCCGAACTGCAATAGTAGCCAAAGGCTCAGCCTGGTCGTGACTGGCCATAGGGGTGTGACCGGCTCAAAATCGGCAATTATCGGATCGATAAGACGATCGAAATTAATCTCTTCTGGATTGACACTTTTCATCTTCGAGCCTCTACGGGCGCAGCGTTTTCTTCAGAAATTCATAAGCGCGATGCGCCCGTACTTTTAATGTTCCAATGCTGATGCCGGTGCGTTCGGAAGCCTCGGCGAGAGACAGGCCCTCGATCTTCAGCATCGTGAAGGCCTCGCGTTGCGAGTCGGGGAGCTGGCCCATCGCCTGGCGCACTACCAATCGAAGCCCGTGGTTCGATTGGGCGGGCTGGTCATCCGAATCGTCCGAGAGTTCCTGCCACTGAATGCGCGCCCAAGCATTTTTGGCATGCCGGCCACCGACGTATCGTGCGATTGCGAACAACCATGGTTCAACCGGCCGGCCCGGCTGATAGGTGTGCCTCGACTGATAGATTGCGAGCAACGCCTCCTGGCATGCGTCTTCCAGCTCGCCAGCGTCGGCGATTCGCCGCCGCAGAAAACGCATGATCGCAGGACCGATGTCATTAACGAGCTCGCGGAACGCCTCACGGTCTCCCGCCTGCGACAGCCGCATCAGTTCGCTGCGACTTCGGCTGCGAGCCGCCTTGTCCGGTTCGCCGGACAACGGAACTGCAGAGGCGGTGGGCTGGTTCAGCATGAATTTGGACGGGATGTTTCTAAGTGGTCTCAGTATCTACGTGCATCCATCCCTTACTGTTTCTTGTGAACCAAGCGGGAAAAGTTACACGCGATGAGATCGAAATATGCATGTTTCGAACGATTGCGAAAAATTCTTCGGCGGCCGTAACTCTCGGGTGCTTCAGTCGCAATCTCGCAGCAAGGAATGATTTTTCAGGCCGAGCTGTTGTTCAGAGAACCACCGATCACAAACAAAGAAAATTAGAGGAGACAGATAATGAAAGGCGTAAAAATGGCAATCGCGGCGGAGTTGGGTGGTGCTACGGCAAACGATGTGGCATTCGGGGGCCTGGCGCCGCTACGAGAGCGTCCCGAAATAACTGCAGCAGATCGCATAGCCCAGAACAGCCTGCTTACAGAATTACCCGGGGCGGCATTCGCGTTTCTGACGCTGGCCTACGTCATTCTCTCGCTTGCGAGCCTGTGATCGGGTCCACACATTACCAGTGCCGGTCGCTGCGGGCAGTTCGTCTTGGCCAGCGCACCAGAGGCAAATGATGCAAGGCTACCTATCGCTGGCGGATCCGCACTTGGATGCTTCCAGCCGGTCCGATTCTGACGCGGACGGACCACAAGCCGGAGGCGGCGTCCCAGGTCCAGCCTTCATCCCGGTCGGTCGATGCGGTGTTAGTTGGGTTGAGCGTCCGCCTCTGGCCGATGAGTTCCGCAGTGACCGTTGACGGCCGATCGGCAGAATAGCCTCGGATGTCCACAAATTTGTAGGGCGCACCGAACACATCGAAGGACACACCGTTGTCCGAGCATGTAATGTGCGCAATCCGGCGGTCGCCGGCCGTCGCATATTTGGTCACGTCACCAAACACGGTGATGTCGCCGGGCAGAATTGGGCACAACACATGGAAGTCCCAGTCCTGAAAGGTCAGTTCCAGGTCCCAGCCGCCATCGCGCTCGATGCGGCTGTACGTGCGGCGCCGCCAGTCGTACGCGATTACCGGCCCGGAGGGTTGCATCACACCCAGGTTCGACAACTCGACCCGGCATCGCAGTGGCTGCTTGACCCGGCTTGCGTTAAATGTGGCGACGTATATCCATCTCCCGGCGGGATGTGCGGAGTGCGTCTCACCGATGAGCGGTGCGAGTTCGAAAAACGCGTTGGCACGGAAACAACGGTCGATTGCCGCGATTGGCAGGTCCGGCTTCACCAAAATGCCATCTTCGCGGCAGGTCCGCATGATTAGCTCGCGATTACTACAGCCCAGTTGGTCGCCGATCCCCACGGGTCCCGCGCTTAGCGCAGAGAGCAGAGCTTCGACCTCTGCATACGGTTCGCCCGTGCTGAGGTTCGTTTTTTCGTGGGACAGGAAAACATCCTTGAACGGATTGAGGCCGAATGCGCGCGCCAGCGCGTTGGTGTGAAGAAACCAGACCCAATTCAATCCATTGTCGAAGAGATAGCGATAATCGCCGCTGGTCCGAATCGACGCGACGTTGCGCAGCGTGACGGTCTCCATAAAGTCAGCCGGCGTCGCCATGCACCATTGAAGATGAAGTCCGTGCTCACCCGCGGCACGGTCGAGATGCTGCTGCCACGCACGCGCGCGATCGGGTCGCTCGCGCAAGCCGCGCACGCCGAGAAACGATTCCACCATCCAATCTTGCTCGTAAGTGATTGCGCCAAGACTCGCGGCCTGCTCCATGAGCAGGTCGTAAAGCTCGCCGTTCTCCGGATGCGCATATTCGCGGTCGCGCCATGCGGCATGACGCTCGAAGTAGGGCGATCGGCTGGAGAAATGCCGGCTGTGTAAGGTGAGCGGCAGGCCAAGGGTGCGGCTGAGATCGATCATCCCATCGGGAAAAAGGTCCCCGCGCGGCTCCCACGTCATCATTCCGCTCGGCGGCACCATTGGCGCTCCTTCGGCGCTTACCGGTCGTAAATTCTGATGCGGGTAGAACCACGAATCGAGTTGCACGGAGCGTACCGGAATGTCTCGTGCGTGCAAGTCCCCGACGACGCGCGTGAGCGTCTGCGTGTAATCGCAATCGGGTTCGGTGCGATAATAGTATACAGACCCGTTGTCAGTCCAATAGGACAACTTGCCAAGGAGATCGTCCGCATAGCGCGAGAGCCGCTGCGTTCCATGGCGGCGGCACAGAAGTCGCGCCCATTCGTCAAGCAACGCGCGTGGGCCGTCGCCCGCCCAAATTGCCATTTCGGTTGCGAATCCGGACGGCACGTCATTCAGGTCGCCGTGCCATCCGCACCGGACTCCAGCGCCATCGCGGGCCACGGCGATCGCCTGCTCGTGGAATTGATCGAGCGGAGCAATCAGCAGAGTGCGGCCGTCTGGCGCAATGAACATTAGTGGCATCACCACCGCAGGACGATGCGGCGCCAATAGGAATCCATTGCAATTTGCGTCGCCAATCAAGGGCAGTGCGAACTCGCAATACTGGTGACCATAAGATCGGGTGCCGGTGGGAACGCCGCCGGCCATCCGTTCTCGGGGTTGGAAGGCTGGCCAACTCACCGAAGGCTGCTCAAATTTTCCGGTTGCCAGCCCGGCGATGTGATCGCTCGCTTCGAGTCGAAACACCAGGAGCGGTAGATTGTCATAGGCGCGCACTGTCGATCGCACGGGGATGGCCAAGTCATCCCACGCCAGGTTGAGAGCGCGGTAGGCGCCCAAGTCATCGCTGCCGCTGAATGGTTCGAAGCGCGGCGGCAATTTGGCCGCCGCCGGAGTCGCGGCCAACATGAAGCCGATTGGTCCCACCCAGTCTGATTCATTCCATGCCAGACGAACGTGGGATGTTCCATCATCATGGAGCATGAGCCGGCGTGCCGCACTGAGCAAAACGTTATTGATCATTAGTGCGCGCGTTCTCCTAAACTGCTGGTCGTCACGCTTCGACCTTCAAGCCGGTCTCGGTGACGGGAATTACAACAACTTCGGTACGAGTGAGACCTATGCGTTGCGCGGCGGTGCGCAGCGCCTGCGCCAGTGCCTCCTCCTGTCCCGGGGCCGGCAAGGCGAAGATGGCGCCGCCGCCGCCGGCACCCGTCAGCTTCGCGCCGAGCGCTCCTGCTTCATGCGCCGCTGCGATCAGCCCACGAACCTCCACGCCCGTGCCATCGGGAAAGCCACAGGTGTGCATCATTGTATCGATCAACTCCTGGTTTCGCGTGATCTGCGCGCCAAATTCGTTCAGGTCGCCGGATAGCAGTGCGATCTTCCCTCGCCACGCTGTCTCGCCGATTTGGCGCGCGAGCTTGAGTAGTGGGCCACTTCCTCTGCGGCGTTCTTCGAGGTAACGGGCGCGCATGGGTGTGTGCGTGATTCCCGAATTACGCTGCACGCCGGTGATCGCAATGCAGAAGCGCAGCGGAGGAGCCCACCGGCTCAGCGGTTCGACTGCCGCGAACGGCTCCTCGCCCAAGGCCGCATGCCACAGCTTGCCATGGTAGCCAAGGTAGGCGATGCCTCCGAACAGCGGCAAGTAACGATCAGCAAAGCCACAGACGATGCCCATCTCATGCTCTTCCGCGCGTTGTGCGATCTCGGCAAGCACGTAGTCGTTATAGCGCCGCCGATCGAGCTCGTAAAAGGCGCGCAGCGCCGCTAGGACCGCGAGCAGCAGTACCGAGGATCCAGCCAAGCCGCTGGAGATGGGAATATCGGTCCAAGTGCTGATCGCCGCGCCACGTTCACGCAGCCCAGCCGCAAATTCCGGCGAATAGCGGAGCAGAGCATTGACGGCGGCCGCTTCGATATCGAAGCCGTGCGGGTCGGTGATTCGATGGCGCGGAAAGCTGGCCGCCTCGCCGGAAGCGCGGCAAAACTCCAGACCGTCTGCCGCGCGAATCCTGCTTCCACCGCGCCGGTCGATGGCTGCGGAGATGGTTGCGTAGGCGCCCTCCAGCGCATCGGTCGGATTTCCGACCACGTTGATCCGCGCGGGCAGGGAAATGCTCAGCATGCGGGCAAGGGTATCGTCACAGTCAATGAAGCGCCAGTGAACCGGCCGATGATTTTTGTCAGCTCACCGGTGAGCCGACGCCCCAGTTTTCAAGAAGGAAATAACCGGTGCGTACCAAGGGTATTGTGCAGCGTTAACGCATTGTGCGGCAAATGATCGCCGACTACTCGATTCCGTAGAGTTTGCGCTTGCGCCACAGGGTGGTCACGTTAATACCAAGCGTGTCGGCTGCCTCTTCCAGCGTCGTGCTGGCGGACAATACACGCACGATGTGTTCGCGTTCAATGCGCTCAAGGCTCTCGGACGGCGCGGCCCAAGGGGTCGATTCAGCGCCAGTGCGAAACAGCGAATCGGGCAGATCGTCCGGCGCAATCGTGTCCGCGCGAGTCAAGACTGCGCCGCGTTCAATTGCGTTTCTTAATTCGCGCACATTTCCGGGCCATCGGTAATGTTCCAACGCGGCTGCCGCTTCCGGCGACAAGGAGAGTTCGGGTCGGGCGTTTCGCATCGCTGCCAGCCTGAGCAGCCATTGTGCTAGCGGCAGAATGTCCTCCCGCCGTTCACGCAGTGGCGGTACTCGCAAAGTAATTACGTTGAGGCGGTAGTAGAGATCCTCGCGGAAGCGATGGGCCGCGACCTCGGCTTCGAGGTCACGATTGGAGGCTGCGATGATGCGCGCGTCGACATGAATTGTGCTCTCTCCGCCAACGCGCTCGAAACTCTGTTCCTGCAAGAACCGCAGGAACTTGGTCTGCAGCGTTGACGTCAAGTCGGCAATCTCATCCAGGAATACGGTGCCGCCATTCGCCGCTTCGAGCCGTCCCGGCTTGTCTTTGACCGCGCCGGTGAATGAACCGCGCATGTGCCCGAACAACTCGCTTTCGAGCAGTTCTTCGGAGAGCGTCGTGCAATTGACGGCAACAAACGGGTGCGCGGTTCGTCCGCTCCATTGATGAATCTGGCGGGCGACTACATTCTTGCCGGTGCCACTCTCTCCAGTGAGCAGTATTGTCGCGTCACTGGCTGCAGCCTGGCGTGCCGTCTCCAAAAGACGCCGCATTGCTGAACTGCGCGATGCAAGCATCGGCTCCTCGCCGATAGCACCGCGAAGCGTTCGGTTTTCGACTTGCAGCGAACGCATCTGCAACACCCTGTCCACGGTGTGCCGGATCTGTTCGAGCGAGAACGGCTTGGTAACGTAATCGTACGCGCCGGATTTCATCGCCTCGACGGCGTTCTCAATCGTCGCAAACGCAGTCATTAGAACTACCAGCGTTTCCGGCGAACGGCGCTTGACTTCACGGAGCAGTTCCAAGCCGGTCATTTCGGCCATACGGAAGTCGGTCAAAACTAGATCGAACTGTGCGCTCGACAGCGCCGCAATAGCTTGGGGACCGTTTTCAGCTTCCTGGACTTCGTGCCCAAGCGAAGTGAAAAACGTCGCCAGGCTACGGCGAATGTTGCGTTCGTCGTCGACAATCAGCAGACGAGCCATCTTACCTCCGGCGCCGCCAAGCGCCGGCTCTCCGTGAAATTTAACTGCGGCTCCCATAATCTTCTCGTCATTATTAAAGCAGCAGCAACGTCCATGCCGATCGCGCGTCGAGCGAAACCCGCGTCGTTTAGTGACTTTTCCGTGGCAGAGCCAGACGCCCATTCCAAATTGAACTAGCGGACCAATTCAATTTGAAATGTCGGGCATTGAGATTGAATGACAAATCCGAGAATTGCCATGAAGGCCGGAGCCGCTCGATGAGTATATAACTCATTCAGCACGGAATGACGAAAGACGTCCACCTCTTCCCTCCCGCTTAGCGTCTCTGTGTTCAACGTTCCGTCGGGCTGGCACAGGCGGCGCAGATACGAAGCAGTCACTGTCCGTACGAATTAATTTACCCTTCAGAGTACCTTGCATTCCGCTGAGATCCTTAAATTCATTTCGCTTTGAAATCCGGCGACGATTCAAATTGAAGTATTTTCGTTTCGACCCGATTTGACCGCTCGGTTTGTCAATCGCTCTGGCCACTGGAATCTTAGCCAATCGCATGGAGATTTCGAATTGGTGCCTGTTTCATCAGCAGTACAGCCCCAACGGTACGGTAATTGCTGCTTAGCGATTGTGAACGATGAAGTTCCTCCTGATTGGTTTCGGAGGAATAATAAATGAATACGCAAATCGGAAATCTGCAAACTCACGCTCGCCCATATTTTTTCGGTAAGAGCGGAGTGATATGTCCGTTCACCCTCCCATCCAACGGATATTGGTATATTTCGCGTCCAAACTTTGTCTTTGATGCTGAGCGATCAGAGCAAACGATTTCGCATACCGATCTCAAGCATAACTTCACGATCAAGGCGCTTGCGAAGCCTGGTATGTTCAGGCGGCGTCCATACCTCTACGTCTGCGTTCGGTGCCATCATGCGTTCATTGTGAACGAGCGCCGCGGCTCAGTTGTGGCAGTCGATGGGAACTTGAACCCGCATTCGGAGCCAATGAATTCCTTGTATGTGCGGACGTTCGCTGACGGCCCATGCCCCAAACTGTGGATTATGAAGCGAGTCGAACGCCAAACTGTCGCGTATTCAAGGCGGCGTAGCCGTAGATTCGGATTGTTGGGCGCAGTCGCTGCTTTCCTTGGACTATTTGAGCGGACCGTCTATACCGGCGAGAAAACGATGAGAATTCCTTTGCCTGCGGCCATCTTGCCGGCCGATCTCCTCTTTTAGGCCAAACGCAAAATCAAGAATCTAATGCATCGGTCTTTGCAGGACCGAGCAACTTTTAACCGTGAAAACAATCGCAAACACAATCGCAAGGGCAACTCGCAGCCTAGAGTTGCTATGCCGAGCCAGCAAGATAACGCCCCATATCGTTGTTCCGGCAGCGGCATCGCCAGTAATCGGACAGCACACTGCCGCTGCGCCCGGGCAGCTGGCCGATTATCACGGACTGCTCTTTACGCTCATCGCAATTGCGTTCTGGGTTGCCACGATGGTCGTTTTCAACGCCTATTCGAAAACTCGCAGGCGCAAGAATGTCCGCAAGATTTTGCACATGGTACGGGGGCCACGCGTTTTCCGGAAGATTGATACGGAGTCGCTGGATAGACAGGTATTCCCGATTTCGGCGCACGAGGAGCGTGTTCGTTAAGTGGAAAGAATTGGAGTGAGTTTATGCTGGATCTAATGGCAGTTGTGGCGACGCTGATCTTCTTTGCGGTCAGCATTTACTACGTAATGGGATGCGAAAAACTATGAATCTGGACATCGTAATGGGACTCGTCTTGGCAGTTACGCTGACCGTGTATCTTGTGTACGCGATGCTACGCCCTGAAAAGTTCTAACGGAAATGATACCGATGAATTCAAATGCAGTCATTCAGCTCGGCTTGTTTTTCGCCATTGTAACGGCCGTCAGTATTCCTCTGGGCCTTTACATGAATCGGGTATTTGCCGGGGAACGCACGTTCCTCGACCCGGTGCTTGGACCGATCGAAAGATTGATCTATCGAGTCTGCGGCGTCCAGCCGGGAACCGAGATGACTTGGGTCGAATACGCCATCTCGCTGCTGATGTTCAGCCTAGTCGGGATGCTTACCCTCTACGCGTTGCAGCGATTGCAGGGCGTTCTACCGCTCAATCCGCAGGCATTCCCAGGTGTCGAACAGGGGCTCGCGTTCAACACCGCAGCCAGTTTCACTACCAACACCAATTGGCAGGCCTACGGCGGCGAATCGACGATGAGTTATCTCACGCAGATGGCCGGGCTTGCGTTTCACAATTTCGTTTCCGCCGCAGCCGGTTTGGCGCTTGCGATCGCGGTGATTCGTGGATTCGTGCGCCGGAACGCAAAAACTTTGGGGAACTTTTGGGTCGATCTGACTCGTGCAACGCTGTGGGTTCTCCTGCCAATCTGCATCGTTTTTACTTTGGTTCTTGTTTGGCAGGGCGTGCCTCAGAATTTCAGCCCCTATACGCAAGCCACGACGCTGGAAAAAGGAACGCAGACCATTGCCCAGGGTCCAGTCGCGTCGCAGATCGCAATCAAGCAGCTCGGGACCAACGGCGGCGGCTTTTATAACGCCAACTCCGCGCATCCTTACGAGAACCCCACTCCACTTACCAACCTTCTCGAGATGTGGGCGATTTTCGGACTTGGCGCGGCGTTGTGTCACACCTTTGGGCAAATGGCCGGGGACCGGAAACAGGGTTGGGCTCTCTTTGCAGCCATGTCGCTGTTGTTCCTCATTGCCGCGATCGTCGCGATTTCGAGCGAGCAGGGAGGCAATCCACAATTCGCCGCGATGGGTATCAACCAGACGGCGAGTGACAGCCAGAGCGGCGGCAACATGGAAGGTAAGGAGGTACGCTTCGGAATCGTCAATTCCGCGATCTGGGCCACCGCCACAACCGACGCCTCCAATGGTTCCGTTAACGCGATGCATGACAGCTTCACGCCGCTGGGCGGACTGGTGCCGATATTCAACCTTCACCTTGGAGAAGTGGTCTTCGGCGGCGTCGGCACCGGGCTGGCGGGGATGATCGTCATGGCGGTACTGACGGTGTTTATCGCAGGACTGATGGTCGGGCGAACGCCGGAGTACCTGGGCAAAAAAATACAGTCTCGCGAGATGAAGCTCGCGATGCTTTATGTACTGATCTTTCCGGCCATTATCTTGCTCCCTACCGGACTTGCGGTTGTAACAAAACCGGGCTTGGCCGGAATCGCCAATCCGGGGCCGCACGGCTTCTCAGAAATTTTGTACGCATTTTCTTCAGCGGCCGCGAACAATGGGTCAGCATTTGCCGGTCTGAGCGCCAATACCCAATTCTACAACTGGATTCTAGGCGCCGTAATGCTATTCGGGCGTTTCATGATGATGATTCCAGTCCTCGCGATTGCAGGTTCTCTTGTGGGCAAAAAGGCGGTTCCCGCGAGCGCCGGCACATTTCCAACCGACGGGCCGATTTTCGTTGTTCTTCTCGTCGCCGTCGTGCTGATTGTCGGCGCCCTGACGTTCTTCGGTAGCTGGGCGCTGGGGCCGATTGTCGAACACCTCGAAATGCAGGCCGGGCACCTTTATTAGGCAATAGGAAACAAGACTATGAGCGATCGCAAAGCACCTTCTCTCTGGGATACCAACATCGTCCGGCCCGCGTTGGCCGAATCGGTCCGCAAGCTCGATCCGCGGGTACAGGTCCGCAATCCGGTCATGTTCGTGGTTGAGGTCACCGCACTGGCGGTTACGATTATCCTTTGCCGCGATTTGTTTGGCGGTTCCGGTAAACTGGCCGGCTTCGAATTTCAAATCGCCATCTGGCTATGGTTCACCGTCATGTTCGCCAACTTCGCGGAGGCGATGGCCGAGGGACGTGGCAAGGCGCAGGCGGAAAACCTGCGCAAGACGCGCACGGAGACCCAGGCCAAACTGATTACCGGCAAGGAAACGAAAATCGTGCCGGCCACCCAGTTGCGCCGCGGTGATGTCGTGATGGTCGCGGCCGGCGACGTGATCCCCGGTGACGGCGAAGTGATGGAAGGCGTCGCCGCCGTCAACGAGTCCGCCATCACCGGCGAATCCGCGCCCGTCATTCGCGAAAGCGGCGGGGATCGCAGTGCGGTCACCGGCGGCACAACCGTTATCTCCGACTGGATTAAGGTAAGGATTACTGCGAATCCGGGCGAAACTTTTCTCGACCGCATGATTGCGTTGGTCGAAGGTGCGCAGCGCCAAAAGACTCCAAATGAAATCGCGCTGAGTATCCTGCTGGCGGGCCTCACTCTCATTTTCATGCTGGTCTGCGTGAGTTTGTTTCCGTTCGCGCTCTATGGCGGCACCGCTCTCACTCTCCCCGTGCTCGTCGCGCTGCTGGTCTGCCTGATTCCTACGACGATCGGTGGCCTGCTTTCGGCAATCGGAATCGCGGGGATGGATCGGCTCGTGCAGCACAATGTGCTTGCGATGTCGGGACGCGCCGTCGAGGCGGCAGGCGATGTCGACACGCTGCTCCTCGATAAGACCGGCACAATCACGCTCGGCAATCGAATGGCTACCGAGTTTATCCCGGTCCTAGAGGTGCCGGTCGAAGATTTGGCCGATGCCGCTCAGCTAGCGTCGCTTGCGGATGAAACGCCCGAGGGACGCTCGATCACCGCGCTGGCCAAGCGCGAGTACAATCTGCGCGGCCGTGAAATTTCCGACAAGGACGCGGAGTTTATCGCATTTTCGGCAACGACCCGGATGAGCGGTGTGAATTGGGCCGGAAGAAAGATCCGTAAGGGCGCAACGGAACAAGTCGTCAAGTTTGTCGAGGGAAGCGGTGGCAAGCCGCCCGCGGAACTGGCCGGCATCGTCGAGCGCATCGCGCGCAGCGGCGGCACCCCGCTGGTGGTGGCCGACGGCAAGCGCGTGCTCGGTGTAATTCATTTGAAGGACGTCATTAAGGAAGGAATTAAGGAGCGCTTCGCGCGCCTTCGCGCGATGGGGCTCAAGACCGTGATGATCACCGGCGACAACCCGCTCACTGCGGCCGCGATCGCGCACGAGTCCGGCGTAGACGGCTTCCAGGCTGAGGCGACGCCGGAAACCAAGCTCCGGCTCATTCGGGACGAGCAGGCGCAGGGCAAGCTGGTTGCGATGATCGGCGACGGCACCAACGACGCCCCGGCTCTTGCGCAGGCGGACGTGGGAATCGCAATGAACGCGGGCACGCAAGCAGCGCGCGAGGCCGGCAACATGATCGATCTGGACTCGAACCCCACCAAGATTATGGAGGTGGTCGAGATCGGCAAGCAGCTGCTGATTACGCGCGGCGCGCTCACGACCTTTTCGATCGCAAATGACGTCGCAAAGTATTTCGCGATCATCCCGGCGATGTTTCTGGTTGCGTACCCGGAGCTTCAATCGCTCAACATCATGCACTTGGCGACTCCGGAAAGCGCGATTCTATCTGCCGTAATCTTCAACGCACTGATTATCATCGCGCTCATCCCGCTTGCGCTGCGCGGCGTGCAATATCGTCCGCTGGGCGCGGCGGCGATCCTGACTCGCAACCTGCTCATCTACGGCGCCGGCGGCGTGATTATTCCATTCGTAGGCATCAAGGCGATCGACCTGGTAATCGCCGCACTTCACTTGGCGTAGGAGGCAATCGAAATGAATTCGCTATGGATATCAATTCGAATGACGGTCGTCCTGACCGTGTTGACGGGAATTATCTACCCGATCGTAATGACCGTCGCGGCCAATGTGATCTTTCCGAATCAGGCTGGCGGCAGTCTAGTTGAGCGCGACGGCAAGGTCGTCGGCTCGTCGCTGCTCGGCCAGAACTTTTCCCAGCCGGGTTACTTTCATCCGCGGCCGTCGGCAGCCGGCAACAATGGCTACGATGCGACGAGTTCCAGCGGGTCGAATGCGGGACCGACCAGCAAGGCGCTAATTGACTCGGTACACGGACGGTTGAAGGACCTTCTGGCGAGTAATCCCGGCCTTAAGGCAAGCGATGTTCCGGTTGACCTGGTCACTGCGTCGGGGAGCGGTCTCGATTCCGAGATCAGTCCGGCTGGCGCCGAAATTCAAGTACCTAGAATTGCCCATGCTCGCGGCCTGACGGAAGATCAGGTTCGCGAGTTGGTTCGGCAAAACACGAGATCTCGATGGGCCGGGATCTTGGGCGAGCCAGGTGTCAATGTACTCATGCTCAATCTCGCGCTCGATCAAATGGCGACCGGCAAAGGAACATCTCGGTAAAGCGATGGAAAGGGCCGCTCGAAAGAGCGGCCCTTTCATTTCGCGCAAACGGCGCGGTCGGTGCGAGAATCGCATCGACACTCAAGCCTGCATTGACTTTTCCGTTCGACACCCATCGTGCTGCAATCAGCTCCCGATCACCGCCAAAACCAGGAATTATAGGCCGGATTGGAAAATGCATTGCGAAACTCTCTTTTGCAGCAGGGTTTCGGACGTAGATAATAAGCATTCTGCGGATATTCCTCGGATCCCAGCATGTTTTTATCTGGTCCGAAAGTTGCGTATCACTTTCCCATGGGATTCTTCAGGAATTTGTTCCGCAAGCAGGAGCATTCGCCGGCCACTAATGGCCACGAGCTTATCATTGGCCCGCTATGCGACAACGCGCTGTTCTCGAGCAAGGCGCGCCTCTACTTCTGCATTCAGTGCAAACAGCGGTTTCTGGTTTGCGGAAACCGTTATGCCCTGATGGATCGCCGCGGAAATGTGTTGGCTACAATCGCCAGCCAGGATAACGCGGAGTCTCTGGAACAAAGCGTCTGCCCCGCGCGCGATATGAAGCAGCCGAAACCGCCGGTTAAGGCATTCATAGTCCATCTCCGGCCGTCGGGTAAGTCCGCGGCCGCAGGCGATCGCCCCGTGCCGCGGCGTGTAAATGCACGGTTCTGAGCTGAAACGGATGGGATGCCGAAAACTCCCGTCTGTCAGTTGACGGTTGCGTTGATCCTTGCGATTCAGCGCAGCTGATCGAACGAACACGCTATGATTATCCGGCACCGTTCGGAGCATCCGGCATGAACGTCAGATTATCTCATTAACCTCATTCATTTCTTCCCCGTACTCCTGTGCGCTGTCAGTGTACTAGTAAGTTACTGCGCATCAGTGTCTAGTCGCGGAATACCCATTCACTTTGAAATGCATTTCATAATGAAAGCTAGTGTCGAACGGGTGCTTGAAAACCACCAATTGCTATTCAATCAGTCAGCATCACGGTGCTGCGCGTACGCAGCGATTCCCAAAACTACGGCGCTTTTCCGGGGCATTGGTCTTGCATGTCTTAGCTGGCTACGAGCGGCAGCCTCAATGGCTGGCGCTTTGATGCATTCGAACTGACGCGTACGGAGAGGATGATGGAAATTTGGTCGCTTCCTATATCAATGCTCGTGGTAACGACGTTGCTGGCGATTCCGCTCAGCAAATACCTCGCATGGATCATGGACGGAAAGTATCAGGCGCCGGCTTTCCTAAAATGGTTTGAAGACCGCCTCAGCAGCGGTCAGCAGGACTGGAAGCAGTACACGATGTCGCTGCTGGTTCTTAATACAGTGATGTTCGTGTTCAGCTATGTCGTGTTGGCGCTCCAGCCGTGGATGCCGTTGAATGGATTAGGCCGCGGTGCAATCGAGCCGACGACAATCCTCCATACTGTCATTTCGTTTATTACCAATACCGATCTGCAGCACTACTCCGGCGACCAGACATTCTCCAATTTCAGCCAGGTCATATTTTGTTTTTCGAACTTCTTCCTGTCCGCATCGATCGGATTCTGTAGCCTAACCGTGATGATTCGCTTGTTTCGCGGAGAGACGAAGGTTGGAAACTTCTTCCTCGATATGTGGCGTGTGGTGGTCTACATGTTCATCCCCGTTGCCTTCGTATTCAGCCTGATCATGCTGCAGCAGGGGCTGCCGATGACCTTCCAGACTAATTATCAGGTAAACACGCTGGAACCGGCTGCGATGGGGACGGACAGCAGCGGGCAGCCCAAGCAGCAGACGATCGTGGTCGGTCCGCTGGCCGCATTTGAGTCGATGAAGCAACTCGGCACCAACGGCGGTGGCTTCTATGGGATGAATTCGACAGTGCCGTTCGAAAACTCCACCGCTACGACCAATTTTCTCGAATGTGTGGCAATGATGCTCTTTCCGTTTTCTCTGGTGCTGATGTACGGACGAATGCTGGGGAGAATTAAGCATGGCTGGGCTATCTTTTCAGTAATGATGGCAATGATGGCCGGCACGATTGCCTGGTCCATCTACTATGACACGCTGCGTCCTAATCCTGGGTTAACCGCTCATCCCGCCAGCGAAGCGTATTCAATTCCTAGCGCGACCGCACCGGGCGGCAAGCGGCCTGTCACTTGGCCCGCAGTGGCGGGCCTGCCCGTCGACCAGCATCTGGGGAACCTTGAGGGCAAGGAACTGCGTTTTGGAACGTCAGCTTGCGCGACATTTGCCGCAATGACCGTGAACGTGACCGACGGTGCGGTCAACTGCGAGCACGACAGCCTTAATCCCGTCGCTGCGCTCGCGCCGTTTGCGGGAATGTGGGTGAACTGCATCTACGGCGGCAAGGGTGTCGGCATGATCAATATGCTGCTGTTCCTAATCCTGGGAATTTTCATCGCGGGCCAGATGGTGGGGCGTACGCCCGAATATCTCGGCAAAAAGATCGGCAAGCGCGAGATGGCGCTTCTGATGATCGCTCTGCTGATTCATCCGATCATGATTCTCTGGCCCAGTGGACTGTTCTCCGCGACGGATTGGGGCCTTAAGGCCGTTGCCAATCCGGCGGCGCACGGATTATCCGAAATTGTGTATCAATTCTCGTCCGCGTCAGCGAATAACGGCTCGGCGTTCGACGGGTTGGGTGTTTCCTACGGCTTGAACGCAAATCCGAATCCCGCGCCAATGGCAATTCCGTGGGATATCGCGGCCGCAATTGTCATCGTCATCAGCCGCTTCCTGCCGATCATTGCCCCGATCATGATGGCGGCAAGCTTGGGCGCCAAAAAATCCGTGCCATTCACGATCGGAACGTTGCGCGACGACACGCCGACCTTCGCGTTTCTATTGCTGGGCACGGTCCTGATCATCGGCGCGCTTCTGTTTCTACCGGTCGCTGCGCTCGGACCGGTCGCAGAGCACTTGGGGCCGATGCCGTTCGGAGGATGACAGCGGTGAGCGTAAGTATCGAATGCATAAAGTCTAATTATTAGTGGAGGCACTTTAATGAACTTGGAAGTCTGGCTGCCGGGAATGTTCATCTTGGGAATGGCATTGATGGGCTTTTGCTTCGCATTCTTAAACCTTTGCGAAAAAATTTAGGAGTCAGAAATGATTTACGTAACCGCGGCAGTATCAGCATTTTTGTTTATCTATTTGTGGGTGGCATTGATCCGCCCCGAGTGGTTCTAACCGTAAATAGCATTTCTCCGAGAAGGTTCAGATCATGGAAGCAGTAAAGATTCCGCAACCCCCGCCCGGCCACGGGCCCCTGGCCGAAATTCAGACGGCGCCACGCCGTTCGCGCGCCCAGGCGCTGTTCGCGCCGGAATTCGTATGGCCCGCGCTCAGGCAATCATTTGTGATGCTGCGGCCGGATGTACAGTGGGCAAATCCCGTCATGTTTGTGGTCGAGGTCGGGGCGTTTTTGACCCTGCTCTACGTGATACAGGCAATTGCCGTTGGGTCGGCCAGTCTTGTGCCGGTTTCCTATTTCATCGCGCTCGATGCGTGGCTGTTCTTGACCGTGATTTTTGCGAATTTTGCCACGGCGCTCGCCGAAGCGCGCGGCAAAGCACAGGCCGAATCGCTGCGGCGTGCGCGCAAGGACACGCCGGCTTTTCGCCTCAAGGGCAAGGACGTCATCGAAGAGGTGTTGTCCTCCGATCTAAAAGTCGGCGATCGGGTCGTGGTGCAAACCGGCCAGACAATTCCCAGTGACGGTGAAGTAATCGAAGGTATCGCTTCCGTCGATGAATCGGCGATAACCGGCGAGTCCGCGCCCGTTATCCGCGAGGCCGGCGGTGACCATTCGGGAGTAACCGGGGGGACTCGCGTCCTGTCCGACCGGATTGTGGTGCGAATCACCGCAGCGCCGGGAGAGTCATTCCTCGATCGGATGATCGCGCTGGTGGAGGGTGCAGTGCGTCAGCGCACGCCCAACGAAATCGCACTTACGCTGGTGCTCTCGGCATTCACGCTGATCTTCCTTATCGTCGTAGTTCCGCTGTGGCCGATGGCGTTCAACGCCGAGCTCTACATGGCCGGCTACCTGGGAGTGACTGACCAGTTAAAGAGCTTGGGAACCGACGTTCCAACTTTGATCGCGCTGCTGGTGTGCTTGATCCCGACAACTATCGGCGCGCTGCTTGCGGCGATTGGAATCGCGGGAATGGACCGCGCACTGCAGGCGAACATCATCGCCAAGAGCGGCAAGGCGGTTGAAACCGCCGGCGACGTGGACACCGTATTGCTCGACAAGACGGGCACGATCACGGTCGGCAATCGCCACGCGACGGCGTTTTTGCCGGTTGGCCGCTATAGCGCGGCTGATTTGGGCCGGCTCGCGGCGCTTGCCTCGATGGCCGATCAGACGCCCGAGGGCAAGAGTATCGTTAGTTACTATCATGAGCAGGCTACCGGCGTTGGCGAATTGACCGTTCCTCGCGATGCACAGTTTGTCGCGTTTAGCGCAGAAACCAGAATGAGCGGCGTAGATCTGCCCGACGGCCGCCGTATTCGCAAAGGTGCGTCGGACGCAATCGTGAAATTCGTCAAAGATCAGCGCGGCGCTGTGCCGCCGGACTTGGAGAAGATCGTGAGCGAGGCCGCGGCGCAAGGTGCAACACCGCTTGTGGTCGCTGAAGGGGCAAGCATCGTCGGCGTTACCGTGCTGGAAGACATCCTCAAGTCCGGCATCAGCGAGCGCCTGGATCGGATGCGCAGCATGGGCGTGCGCACCATCATGATTACCGGCGACAATCCGCTCACCGCCGCGACGATCGCAAATCGAGCGGGAGTGGACGGCTTCGTTGCGGAATGCACTCCCGAATCGAAGCTGGCGTACATCCGCAAGGAGCAGGCGGAAGGGAAGCTGGTCGCGATGGTCGGCGATGGCACCAACGACGCGCCCGCGCTGGCGCAGGCCGACGTTGGCCTCGCGATGAACTCGGGCACGCAGGCGGCAAAGGAAGCCTGCAACATGGTCGACCTGGACAGCAACCCGACCAAGCTCATCGAGGTCGTGGAGATCGGCAAACAATTGCTGATGACTCGCGGCGCGCTGACGACATTTTCGGTCGCCAACGACGTGGCTAAATATTTTGCGATCGTACCGGCGCTGTTCGCGGGCACTCTGCCATGGCTCAAAGGGATGGACGTAATGAACCTTCATTCGCCCACCTCGGCAATCCTATCCGCAGTCATATTCAATGCCCTAATCATTCCCGCCCTGATCCCCGTCGCGCTTAGGGGCGTTCAATACACACCGCTTGGCGCCGATGCGCTGCTGCGCAAGAACCTGCTCGTTTGGGGTCTCGGCGGTGTCATCATTCCGTTCATCGGTATCAAGCTGATCGACCTTTTCATGGTCGCAACCGGGATGGCGGTCTAACCAAGCGTGTTGTTTCGGGAGTAAACGAAGATGCAATACCTAACGAAAAGTCTCTGGCTGATGCTGTTCGTGGTCGTGCTGGCGTGCGGAGTTTATCCGGCTGCACTGTGGGCGGTTGGCCAGGTCTTATTTCCCTTTCAGGCTAACGGCAGCATGGTAAATGGTCCCGACGGAAAACCGGTCGGCTCGCTGTTAATCGCGCAGCCGTTCACCAAGGACGAGTATTTTCAGCCGCGTCCGTCAGCGGCTTCTTATGACGCGTCGGCGAGCACATCGTCAGCTCTGGCGGCATCGAACTATGCGCTGCGCAATCGCGTTGCGCAGCAGCTTGGACCGATCGTGACCTACAAGAATGGCAAGCCAGTCGCGCCGGATATCGAAGCGTGGTTCGACAAGGATACATTCGGCGGCCAGCCGCACATCGTCGCACAGTGGGCCGACGCCCATAACAGCGTGGCATCGGCATGGGTGGGCGCGGATCCGACCCACGCCACTTACATCACCGATTGGCAGAAGAGCCACAAAGCCGCCGTGGCTGACTGGATCAAGCAGAATCCTGGGACGCCGAATCCCCAGCCGTCGGATCTGGCGATCGTCTTCTTCGAAACCTTCTCCAAGGAAAACCCGGGCAAGTTCCCCTCCACCGTGACCACCAATCTGCCCGGCGGCAAAACCCAGTCAGCGGTTCAGCCGGTTGCATCCGGCACCGACATCCAGTCGAACTTCTTTGACATGTGGCGGCAGGAGCACGCTGATGCGGACCTGCAGGATGTCCCGGCGGATATGGTGACGACTTCGGGCTCGGGACTCGATCCTCACATCACGATGCAGAATGCGGAATACCAGTTGGATCGCGTGGCATCGAAATGGGCGGCTGACACAAAGCGCGATCCCAAGCAGGTGCGTACCGAGATTGAACAAATACTTGAGCAGGATGCCACGGCGCCGATGGGTGGGCTGTGGGGCGAGAATTTAATCAATGTCCTGCAGGTCAACCTGGAATTGCGGCAGAAGTATGGAGCGCCATCGTAAGGCGCCTGGGTCTGAGCTACCGAACGAAGGGGCCGCTCAAATGAGCGGCCCCTTCGTTTCAGCGGCGCATTTGCTATGACGTATACCGGTATCAGCCTCTCCAGTGAGTCGTATTTGCTCGATAGGGGGGCCTGCACCACAGGCGCAGGCCCAAGCTACACCTACCAGTAGGCGGGGTTCCTTGTCGTATGGAAATATACACTTGCTGAGGACGTTTATCCGAGCGTAGACTGGTTTAGATTCGCTCCAACGGGAGACGGGGCGATGCGAGAGCCGCTGGAAAAAATAAGAATCGCCGACCTTCTGATGCTGGCGCTTGCCGTCGCGGTAGTCGCGGCGATGTGGGGCAGGGGCGGCAACGCTGGCGCGGCGAATACCGTCGCGGGGCAGTTGTTGATCATCGGCGGCGACACCGGCGGGAACCTGGTGATAATCGGCTCCACTCAGATTCCGCAGGGTCAGTTCGCTAATTCCACCAACGCGGTGCAGGTATTCGATCCTACAATCGGCGCCCAAGGTGGGTTCGTGCCGGGCGACTTCACCACTTACCCGATCAAGGTTGAAGGAGCCTGGGCGGTGACCCTGCCCGACGGACGGGTATTGATTACCGGCGGGACCAATTGCAGCGGTGCGGGGACGGGGACGTTCTTCTGCGCGGCGTTGAGCGCGGCGGCGGTGTATGCGCCGGCGAACAACGGCTTTACGGCGACCACGGCGATGAACCATCCGCGCGCGTCGGCGTTGTCGGCGCTGATCACGGGGTCAGGGACCAACGAAGACGGTGATGTGCTGGTGGCCGGCGGATATACGGGCAACCTGATCATCAATACGTACGGTTTCTCGATCCAAGGTGGGACGGCGACGAACACGGCGGAAATTTTCGTGCCGGCATCGAACTCGTTTACTGCGACGACCAACACGATGGCGACGGCGCGGACGAGTTTCGTGATGCAAGCGTTGCCCAACAAGTCGGGCAAGATCCTGATCGCCGGCGGCGATCTGAACTTCTTCTTTCAGGGGGCGACCAACAAGGCGGAAATTTTCGCTCCCGCGGCTGCACCGGCCGGTACGTTCGCGGCGACCGGGAACATGACAACCGGGCGCGAGTTGGCGAACTGGACTTACTTGGACCCGACGGTGGTGACATCGGGAACGCTGGCGGGGGATGTGCTGCTGGTGGGCGGTATCAACGCGACGGCGCAGTTTACGGGGTCGACGCTGGCGACGGCGGAGTTGTACAACCCTGCGGCGGGAACTTGGGCGGCAACTGCGAACAACACCAATCAGGGGCGCACAGGGCAATTGCAGGAATTAATCGCGCCGCCGGCGATCTCGCTTGCTGGGCAGGTGCTGGTGGCGGGCGGCGAGAACATGACCGACATGCTGGGCGACCTGACCGGCTTGACGACGGCAATTGACCGGACCTCCGACTTGTTCGACGCGATTGGGGCGACGCCCGGATTCACGGCGACCGGCTCGATGGTCAAGAGCGGGCGCGCGGCCGCCAGCTATGCGTTGTTGACGACCGGTTCGGAAGCGGGCGAAGTGATCGCGATGGGCGGCGAATGGTGCAACGGGGCGAGCAGCAGCAACGGCGTCTGCTATGATGCGGAACTGTATAATCCGTCCTCCGGAACGTGGGCGTCGGCGGCACCGACGATGAGTCCGGGTGTGGCGGCGGCGGCAGCGTTAGGGATTTTGATCCGAGCGACGCCGAGCGCGACGCGCTCGCCGACCGCGAGTATTTCGCCGACGGCGACCGCCTCACCGACCGCGACAGTGACGGCGACCAACAGCAACACGCCGACCATAACCGTAACCGCGACAACTTCGGCGACGGCGACCAACACCGCCACCGCGACCGCAACGGTTAGCCGCACGGCGACCGCAACCAAATCTCCGACCGCAACCAAGTCTCCGACCGCAACCAAATCTCCGACCACGACCATCAGTCCAACCGCAACGATGACTTCCACGGCGACACTCTCGCCGACGCCGACCACCACGGCCACGCCAACATCGACCGTATCTCCAACCGCAACTATATCGCCCACGCCGACGTCTGTACCGGGAGTCGCTTCGATCTTCGTCGCCGATGCCGACAACGTTGGTGTGGCCGGTTTCGCGGCCGGCAGCAGCGGAAACGTCGCTCCGAGCGCCTTCATTACAGGCCCTGACACAGGCTTGGACTATCCCCAGGGACTCGCCCTGGATTCCGCCGGAAATCTCTATGTGGCCAACAACGTTAGCACAACCCCGCCTCCGTCCTCGGGCACGGTTGCGGTATATCCGCCCGGGAGCAACGGCGACCAAGCTCCCTCCAGCACCATCGGCGGCACGAGCACCGGGCTCAATTGGCCGCTGGCCATTGCATTGGATTCAAACGGGAAAATCTATGTCGCGAATTGCGGTCAGGACTGCTACCGCGGTGTTGGCAGTCCGAGCATCACTGTCTATCCGTCTGGAAGCAACGGAGATCAAGCACCAGTCGCGTCTATCGCGGGTCAAAACAATCAGTGTGCCGGCCCTTCCGCGCCTTATCCCTGTTGTAGCGGCGCGGGCTCCGGCAGCTGCCCGGACAATACCATGCTAACTTCCTTCCTACGACCAATGGGTGTCGCAGTGGATACTGCCGGGAATATCGTCGTTGTAAACAGAGGCAACGCGATCACTGTCTTTTCCGCAGGCAGCAACGGCAACGTGAGTCCCAGCGCCATCATTAGTGGCTCAAACACAGAACTCAATTCACCGTATGGCATCGCACTTGATTCCAGCGGCAACATCTACGTGGCTAACTTCGCCGGAAATAGTGTTATGGTCTATCCAGCCGCTAGCAACGGCAACGTGAGCCCCAGCACCACCATTAGTGGCTCGGACACAGGACTCGATGCACCGGATGGCATCGCGCTTGATTCCAGTGGCAACATCTACGTGGCTAACGGCGGCGGAAGCGGAAATAGTGTCACGGTCTATCCAGCCGGTAGTAATGGCGACGTGACGCCGATCGCCACGATCGCGGGTGCCAACACGTTACTTAAAATTCCCCAAGCTATCGTGGTTATCGGCTCGGCGAGCACTTCGGCGCCGACGGCAACTGAAACTGCAACGCCAACGCTAACCTCCACGGCAACGACGACCGAGACCCAGACGCCAACGGAGACTGAGACTCAGACGCCGACGGCGACCACGACCGTATCGCCAACCGCCGCTATCTCGCCAACCACCACCGCGACGGCCACGGCTACCGCAACGGTGACCTCAACGCCGGGTGGAACGCCGACCACGACAATCACGGTGGGACCGGCGTCCTGCGATTCCGGCAACGTAGTGGAAGGAAATACTTCGACGACCTGCGTGTTCACGCTGAACAACACCGGGTTCACCAATCACGCGATAATTTCCAGCATCACGATCGATGACACGTTAAACTTCGGCGTGTTCTTCACCGATTGTCAGGCGCCGGGCGGCATCCCCGCGCAGTCGGGATGCTCGATCAACGTATCGTTCACGCCGCAGAGCACCGGAAGTTTCGCGACTCAAATGCACGTGTACGACAACGCGACTTCGAGCCCGCAGACGGTAACGATCACCGGGACGGGGACGCTGCCGCCGTCCACGACGGACACGATCGCGCCCAATCCCTTGGACTTCGGCGGCTCGCCGGTGACAGTGGCCAACGAGCAGTTCATCACGGTGAACAACACCGGCTTCACCAACCCGCTCGTCTTGCAGACGCTGACGCTTAATGACACGACCGGCGGTTACACGGGAGCGAATGAGTTCGCACTGGTGCCGGCAGATTCGAGTTGTCCGACCGAACCGGCCGGCTTGGGACCCGGCGGCAACTGCATAATCGCAATCGATCTGACGCCGGATGCATCGCATGTGGACGCATCGATCGCCGGGGCGCTGGTAGTTACCGGCAACGCGACGACGAGCCCGCAGACGATCAATCTGTCTGGGTACGGAGTGTCCGGAGTCACGCCGGATGGCGACTGTTACACGGCATCGGATGGAAGCTGCGACGCGACGCAGGGCAGTACCGGTTTCTCCGGCCAACCGTGCCTGATCGACTCCGGCACCTGCACCACAGTGGCCGGCCCGAGTTGTAGTTGCCAATAAGTTCTCCAGCGCGGCATGGTGCGTTTATTCACGCTATACGCGAGCGAACCGTGACACTCACGTGCTTACATAAATTCTCTTGAGCGCAATGCCGCGCCGCATTTTCGGTGTCTTCAAAACTGCAGGCCGAACTGCGTCACTAACGAGACCACGCTCGATATTTCGCTTCGCTTGAAACGGTTCACTTTATAATCCGTTCTCTAATTCGGGCCGCTGGACTATAATTTAGCCAATGCCGGCAGAACTTCCCGGGCGAACCGGAGCGATGGCGCGGCATTAAGGTGCTCACGTCGATGCGAATGTTTGTGGCGGCGATGGCGATTCTTGCGACGGCGCTGCCGGGGTGCTCGCTGTTCAATCCGGAGGCCCAGCCGGACACGATCCGCCGGACCGAAGCCCGGCTTGCGGCTTCGGGATTCCATTCGATCAAGATCGATAACGAAGACGACGCCAGTTACGCGGAAAATCTTTCGCCGTTCGAACTGCGCCAATATCAGGCGACGGCCAGCATGGTCTATTGGTATTACGATCCGAAAGTATGCAACTGCGTATACGAGGGCCACGAGTCAGAATTTCAGCGCTACGTGGGTTTGGTACGGCAGGAATCCGATTTGGCTCAATATGCAAGCGAGTCCGAGGAGGAGGAGGTTGCATCGTTGAACGGCATCAACGGCGGTTTTTTCCCGCCGCCGGTGTGGTGGATTCCTGGCGTGCCGATTCCCGGCGGCCATTATCCCGGAGGCAACCCCGGTCATCATGGTCATCATCATGGCCATGAAAATGTCGCATCGGGCGGAGGAACCGGGAAAGGCCGCTCTGGTAGCTCAACGCCTACCACCGCTGGGGCGGCTCACAGCGGCGGAGCAAGCGAAAGTGGCCACACTGGAGGGGGCGGATGGGGAGGCGGGGGTGAAAGCGGCAGTCATGGCGCGAGCAGCTTCGGCAGCGGTGGATTTGGCGGATGGGGCTCTGGCGGCGGGAGCTTTGGCGCCGGAAGTTTCGGTGGCGGCGGTTTCGGCGGTGGCGGCCACGGACATTAATCAAAATCGATGAGGCGATGGACTATTAACATGAATCGACGGATTGCGATCGCCTTTGTGTTCGCGTTTTCCGGATGCTCGGTTGCTCCGGCGCCAATCGAACATACGCCCAATATCGTCGCGACCCCGGAGGCGGGGCATCTCGCAGTCAGCGTACAGGCCGCGCCAACGGTTGGAGAAGTGACGCCGGTTTTCGTTTCAGTTGCGAACGGCACGGACGCGCCCCGTTCGATCGTTCCCAGCCAGATATTCGCGCTTAACTCGGCCGGCGAACGCGTCGCGCCGCTTCCACCGGGAGAGGCTGCTCGGCAAGCCGGCGGCGCCAATGAACTCAAGGGTGCCCTCCAAAGCGCTGCCGTCAGCGGCGTGGCCGGCGGCGCGCTGGGGGCCGGGATGGGCGCCGTTGCCGGCTCGGCATTTGGACATGCGGGCCAGGGCGCGATTGTCGGGAGTGCTTGGGGAGCCGGATGGGGGATGTGGCAGGGCGCCCAGAATGGCCAATCGCGCGCGGACCAGCAAGCCAATCAACAAATCGATTCGCTGGCGCTAAAACCCGAAGAGGTGCGCCGGAATTTCACCGTCAGCGGCTACGTTTTCTTCCCCAAAGGGAACTACAACCACGTCGAGATGCTGCTGGTCGATCGCGAAACGGGAGCAACGGAAGTCGTGCGTGAGCCGTGGCGCTAAGACCGGCTACATCATCGACGAAATAATCACGATCGAGCCGCCGCCCACGCCGCGCTCGGCCGGATCGCAAATTACCAGTTTACCGCCGATGAACTTGAGATCGGTCGGGTCCATCAAGCCGGTTGCCCAAGTCCGCGCCGCTCCCTTTTCGACTCTCGCGATCAATCCGTCGCGCTGGCCTTTGTTCTCAGCATAGTATTTTCCGGTATCGGCGATAAAAAACTCGTTCGGATAAGTTCCAAAGTTATCAGGCGACATCGCAAATCCGGACGGCCGGATGAAGCCAATCTGGTACACATCGCCCATCTTGCCGTCGGGACCGATGATCGCGATGCGACCGACCTTGGTGGCGATGCCCATCCGCACGTGCATCCCGACCAGCATCGCGTTGGGGGCTTTAGGATCCGATGCCGGTGCAAATCCGATCGTAGTCAAATCAAACGGCATCGGGTCGCGATAACTGCCAAAAATAGTTGCCTTGCCGGACGGATCAATTGAGTAGATTGTCGAGTTTCCACTGGTTGCAGCATAAAGCTTGCCGGCAAAAGGCGATCCGGCGCGGCCAAACTCCAGCCCACGGCAATCGGTGGGTGCGCCACCGGAGTCCGGCAAATCCGCGAACTTCGTAACCGCGCCACTGCTATCGATACGGTCGACCGCGCAAGGCGTCTTGTCGCCACCCTCAGACGCCATTACGAACACCTGACCCGCGTATGAGCCAAATCCCGCCGGAGCGACAGCCAGCCCTCCCGGGTGCTTGATCTTCGACTTGTCCGCCAGCGGCGTCACCTTGCCGTCGAAGGTGACGGTGAAAACACCTCCGGCGCGATCCGAGACGACCATATTGTCGCCCATCGCCTGGACGAAATAGGGCGCGTTAAGTCCCGGCGCCTGAAGCGGTTTGATGTCGAACGGAATTTCGACATCCAGTTTTTGGCCAGCCGCGAGTGCAAGTTGATTGAATGCAACCAGTCCCGCGGCAAGTCCGATAATGGCGGCGCCGACTGCGAAAAGTCTACTTCTTCCTTGCGATAAGTTCATCCAATGCCTCGTTAACGGGGTATTTGCTGTTTGGGTCCTTGTCGTCGAGTTCGCTCCCCCGGCGCGACACCCAGTCCGCCAATCCGATCACTGCCGCCTCCTCCGGGCTTGCGATTTCAAGCAATCGCGCCACTTGGACCAGACGCTCGAATAACTCTTCGGGCAGATCGATTTCCATTCTGTGGCCTGCCATCGGTTGGACCCTCCATATAGTCTTATCCGCGCCCGGTCGTCAAAATGAATCTCAACGTGGTTTCGCTGCAAAAATACCTCGGCACGATAGTCGAATATCTCGACCAGGGCCGTCTTAAGGCCGCATTGGTTACGCGCGAACAGGAACGCCATTTCGCGGTGGCCGATGCCAATGGCCATGAGAAGCTGATCCAGCGAGATTTGGTTCTAATGCATCATCCTGGCCGGCGCGCCGATGCTGCCGGCGCATCATCGGTCCTAAAGGCGTTCGAGCAGGAACGGGCCGCGTTGGCCGCGGAGCTCGATCTCGAGCTGCTCTGGGGAGTGGTGCAGGAGCAGGGCAGGACTTTCACGGCATCCGAGCTGGCCGAGCTGTTTTTCGGCACCCGATCGAACTTGGCGGCGTCGGTGATGTTCGAGGCGCTGCTCAACGATAGTGCCTACTTCGTTCGCCGCCACATGGATTTTCTCCCGCGCACTCCGGAGCAGATGGATCGAATCCGGGTACAGCAGGATCGGATTCGCGCGCGAAGCGCCGATTACCGGAAAACGCAGGAGCAATTGCATACTGTGCTTACGGGGGCTCCGATGCCGCCGGAGGCTGACGCGGCTGCGCTGATCGATCAACTCTCGCGCTACCTGAGTAATCCCTTCACGCGTTCGCGCGAGATTACCCATATGCTCGAGCATGCCGCGCCCGAAGTTCAGCCCGCTGAAGCCGCCTTCGAGATTCTGGAACGGCTGGGCGCGCGGCCGCCGGTTCCGCGCTTTGCTTTCATCGCTGGACTCAAGCCGGGGTTCAGCGAAGCCGCGATGCAGGAGGCGGCTTCGATTTTGCCCGCGCCCCGCCCACTCACGGAAAGCGGATTTTCGGTAACGATCGATGACGACGATACTGTCGAAGTGGACGACGCGCTCAGCCTTGGACCGGCTGACGGCGACCGGATTCGAGTGCGGGTGCATATCGCGCTGGTTGCCGACTTTGTGCCGCGCGGCGGGCCGATGGATCGTGAGGCGGCGGAGCGTGCCACCACAGTCTATCTGCCGGAGACCACTATCCGGATGCTTCCTGATCCGATCTCATGCAGTGCCGCAAGCCTGCTGGCCGGCAATGATCGCCCCGTATTAACGACCGACGTTACGCTCTCTGAAAAGGGCGAACTGCTTGAGGCGTCGATCTATCCTGCTCGAATTCCGATCAATCAGCGGCTTGATTATGAGGAGGTGGACCGGATCCTCGACCGCACGGCGTCGTCGGGCGATGAGGTTGGTGAGACGGTTCGGCGCCTGAATATTGCCGCCAACAGATTGCGCGAGCGGCGGCGGACTGCCGGCGCGCTTCTCACGCGGCGGCGCGAAGCCAAGGTGCGGGTGCATAACGGCGAGATAGATATTCACATACTCGACACGTCTTCTCCGGCGCGGCTGTTGGTTGCCGAGATGATGATACTCAGCAATTTCGTTGCGGCACGGTACGCCGCGGAAAACCGGATCCCGATCATCTATCGCGTACAGCCGCAATCCGGCGACGATTTCGCCGCCCAACGGCCGCGGCTTTCACTTCATCCTGAATTCCACGCCGGCATTGGCTTGGAATATTACGCGCAGGTGAGCTCGCCGATTCGCCGCTATGCCGACCTTGTGCTTCAGCGCCAACTGCTGGCCGCCCTTTCAGGAACCGGCACTTCGGCGTACAGCGAGGATGAACTGCTCTCCGTCTTGGCCGGGGCCGAGAATGCCGAGGCGGCGGGGCGAGACTTGGAGCGGCGCGCCAAACGCTACTGGATATTACGTCATCTTGAGCGTACCGCCGGCGGCACGCCGCTTTGCGCTTTCGTCACGCGCGAGGGCGCCAGCGCTGAACTGATCGACTTCGCCATCCGCGGCACGTTGCATGGCGCCCCGAATCTGCCAAATGACATGCAGGTGCTGGTGAAAATCAGCCGGGTCGATCCGCTTCGCGGCTGGCTTGCGTTCGATTACATCGGCCCGGCCGACCGGGCCGGCGTCGATGCCGGTCGCGGCGCCTGATCCATCCGCGAAATCGCGTGGCCGCGTCGGCGTGTTGCCACGCTGCCGCGGCCGCCCCTCTTCTCGCGATTTCGAGTGCGGCAGTTACGCCGCGCTCGCCGAATCCTGCTCCAGGCGCCAGCGGTCGATTGATTCAATGTTAAAACGCCAGTCGCTTCCCACCTTGAACGCAGGAAGCCGACCGCGCTTTAGTTGACGATAAACCGTCGATGGGTGAACCTTCAGGTAGTCCGACAGTTCTTTTACGGTCAATACGCGGCTATCGTTCTTCAACATTTCCAAAAACCCCTCCCTATTGTCGGTCAGCATCATTGACGATGCTTGATTGGCACTAACGCAATCAGCGTGCCGAGCGTGCATTCGATTGCAAAAGTACAAATTTGGCGGCAATCAGGCGAAATTCGATGCTCGGCTCAGCCTACTTGTGGCCGAGCGCCAAAATATTGGCACTAGTGTGCCAATTTCGGACAATCGGTACCGATTTGACCAGTCCGAGTCATCACCTGCATAATCGCATCGATCCCGATCTCCCGGAGTCGAGGCGGGGTGGCGATGCGGTGTCCTCAGTGCGGCAACGATACTCAGCAGGGCGCGGCGTTCTGTTCGCGATGCGGCGCGCGAATGTTCGCGCCGAAGCCCGACGCAGTGCGTGAATACGCCATCGCGGTGTTCCGCCCGTCGCTGTGGCACTACTTCAATTCTTTTCTGTTGGGCGCAGCCTCGATTGTAATCGGCGCGGGAATTCTCAATCGCAATTACGATCAGTGGCGCTTCGGTTTTCTTGCGATCGGGTTCGGCATTCTGATGATCTTTGCCGCGATGATTCTAGCCCGACAGGTTCGGTGGAACTTGACGTCCGACCGGCTCATCGAGCGGCGCGGGTTTCTTGCCACGCGCAAGCGCGAGATGGAATTGGCCGACATTCGTTCCGTTGAGGTTTCACGCCGTGTTGCGCAGCGCCTGCTCGGTGTCGGTGACGTAACGATCGCATCGGCGGCGAGCGCTGATTATGCGATTCACCTAACCGATGTTACCGATCCCGACAACGCCGCGGAGACAATTCGCAAGGCGCGCCTACGGCGGCTGGCATGATGTCGATGGTGCCGCGATGAGCAAGCCGCCCGATCTCCGCTACGAACGCCGCCTGTGGAAGACTGGGATCGGCTCGGTCGCGGGCGTTGATGAAGCGGGGGTGGGGCCGATGGCCGGGCCGGTCGTGGCGGCGGCAGTTATGTTTGCGCCGGAGACGTTTATTTCCGGGGTTCACGATTCCAAGCAGCTCACCGCTGACCGGCGCGAGGAGCTCTATCAGCCGATTCTCGAGCAAGCAATTGCGGTTGGCGTCGGCATCGCGGAGCCGGAAGAGATCGATCGCCTTAACATCTACTGGGCGACGATGCGCGCGAGCGAGCGCGCGCTTTCAGCGATGGGCCGCGTACCGGACCACGTGCTGGTCGACGGCCGGCTGATTCCGGGCTTGCGGATTCCGCAGACGCGGATCGTCGGCGGCGATCGCAAAAGCTTTTGCATCGCGGCGGCGTCGATCGTCGCCAAAGTGACGCGCGACCGGATGATGCTCGAATACGACACGCGCTTCCCGGGCTACGGCTTCGCCCGCCACAAGGGCTACTGCACCAACGATCATCTGGAGGCGCTGCGTGCTCTCGGCCCATCGCCGATCCATCGCCGGTCGTTCGCGCCGGTCGCGCAGCTGCGGCTGGTGTAGCGGCATTCGTATTTCAGGGTAGCGAAAAGATTTCGAGGCCGACGATCGGGTAGTCCTTGACGTTGTCGGTGATCAGCGTCAAGCGGTGGCTGAGCGCGACCGACGCGATGAGCGTATCCGACAGCGACAAATTACGCCCCCGGCGCGCATTCTCAAACTTAATTTCGCCAGCCTTGCAGGCGATTTGCCATTCGATATCGTAGTAGTCGAGGCTTTTCAGCAACGATTCCGTCGCCTCGACTTCATGTGGACGCATCCCCGCATAGACTTCGGCGACGTTGATCGCGCAACAGCCGAGAGTGTTTCCCGCGCGGACTAACTCCTCAAGTAGATCCTTTCGCCCGCGCTTTCCGTTTAGCGTGTCGATGATGACCGAAGTGTCGAGGAGGTACGCTGCCATCAGCCCCGCCGCCGCTCGCTCTCGGCGCGAATCCGGGCGACCCACTTCCTCGCGCCGCCCTTAAGCTCCGGATGATCTTCGTCTCTCCAAGCTCCGGCCGATTTCTCAAGCGCGTTAAGTTGCAACTGCCGGCGCAATTCGGTGCGAGCGGCGGCAATTATGAACCGGCTGCGGCCACGTTTGCCGGCTACTCGGTCAATTCCGGCGGCCAAGTCATTCGGAAGGATAATGTGTGTACGTACTCCGCTATCCATATGTGATGACAATTAGCACATATTGTGTGGACATACCAGGCGGCTGCGGAAAAATGGCCGCCGAATTCGCTCTCAAAGTGGCCTTCGTGTGGACGAAGACCGCGTGTTGCACCGGACTGCGGATTTGTAGCGCTCCACTGGCGCGCACCCTGATAGCACTCGCGCCGGTCGCGATCGTATTGCAGATGCGGCTGGTGTAGGCAGGTGCGCGATGGTCTCCTTCTCAACTTCATACATGTTGAACGCGGTTTACCTGATGCCCCGATAGGGCTACCATTTTAATCAGAGGCGGGGAGTATCTCCGCCCGGCAATTTCGATGGCGCTCGAACGCGACAAGCATATCGCTCAGCACGAACTGCTCACGCTTCAGGAGAGCCAGTTGCTCGATCTGTACCGGCGCATGTCGTTGATCCGGCATTTCGAGGACAAAACCGCCGAGATGTACAGCCGCGGCAAAATCACCGGCTTTTGCCATCTGTATGCCGGCGAGGAGGCCGTCGCGGTCGGCGCGATCAGCGCGCTCAACGACAAGGACTACGTCGTTTCCACCTACCGCGAGCATGGACATTGCCTTGCCAAGGGCGCCGCGCCGCGCGCCGTGATGGCGGAGCTGTTTGGCAAATCGACCGGAATATCGCATGGACGTGGCGGCTCGATGCATTTGTTCGATCAGGATCTCCGCTTCATGGGCGGATATGCGATCGTCGGTGCCGGCTTGCCGATCGCGGCGGGCTTGGGCCTTTCAATCAACTATAACGAAGGGCCGGAGGTCGTATGCTGCTTCTTTGGCGATGGTGCTCTGCCGCAGGGCGCGTTTCATGAATCGCTCAACCTAGCGACCTTGTGGAAGCTGCCCGTGATTTTCATCTGCGAGAACAATTTTTACGGGATGGGCACTCTGGTCCAGAATGCGATTTCACAGGAGGAGCTGTATCGCTTTGCCGAGCCGTACAAGATTCCGGCCGTGCGCGTTGATGGGATGGACGTGCTGGAGGTATACGGCGCCGCGGTGGAAGCAATCGCTCATGCGCGCAATGGCGACGGGCCTTCGCTGATTGAGGCGGTCACCTATCGCTATCGCGGCCATTCGATGTCCGATCCGGCTGAATATCGCTCAAAACGCGAGGAGCGCATCTGGCAGGAGCGCGATCCGCTCAAGACGATGCGCCGTCGCCTTGTCGGCGAGCGTCATGTGGCGGAAGCGCGGCTGGACGAAATCGACCGGGAAGTCACTGCCGTGGTCGAGGATGCCGTCAAATTCGCCGAAGAGAGTCCCGAACCTCCCGTGACTGAAGCAGGCAAGGGCGTGTACGCGTCGGAGGACTGACCGATGGCGCAGATGACCTATCGCGAGGCTCTCAATCAGGCGCTGCGCGAGGAGCTCGACCGCGACGAGCGCGTCTTCATCATGGGGGAGGAAGTCGGCTATTTCGGCGGCGCATTCAAGGTCACCGACGGCTTGCTCGCCGACTATGGCGAAAAGCGCGTGCTAGACACTCCAATTTCCGAGCTGACGATTGTCGGCGCGGGCATCGGCGCCGCGATGGGCGGGCTCAAGCCGGTGGTCGAGTTAATGACGGTGAATTTTGCGCTCTTGGCGATGGATCAAATCGTCAACGGTGCGGCGAAAATCCATTACATGTTCGGCGGCAAGGCCAGTGTGCCGATGGTGATCCGGATGCCACAGGGCGGGGGACATCAGCTTGGCGCCCAGCATAGCCAGAGCCTTGAGGCCTACTTTATGCACGCACCGGGGCTGCGGGTCGCCATTCCAGCGACTCCGGCAGACGCCAAGGGGCTGCTCAAGACGGCTATCCGTCATGCCGATCCGGTAATATTTCTTGAGCACGAATCGCTTTACGGCATGAAAGGCGAGGTCCCCGACGATCCCGAACTGCTGGTTCCGATGGGCAAGGCCGCCATCCTGCGCAATGGGAAGGACGTAACGATCGTCGCCTACTCAAAGTGCGTATACGACGCACTTTCGGCCGCCGAGGCGCTGGAGAATTCAGGTATCGATGCGGAAGTTATCGATTTGCGCACTCTCAATCCGCTGGACATCGCAACCGTGATCGAGTCGGTGAAAAAGACCGGGCGCGCCATTGTCGCGTACGAGGGATGGCGTACCGCGGGCGCGGGTGCCGAAATAGCCGCGCAGATTCATGAGCGCGCGTTCGACCATCTCGATGCGCCGGTCGAGCGCGTCGCGTCGCTCGACACGCCGATGCCGTACAACAAGAATCTCGAACACGCTTCGCTGCCTAGCGCGGGCGATATCGTCAAGGCCGCCGAACGGCTTTCGTCGTAGACGGCGCAATTGGCGCCCATCACCGCTGTTATTAGACAATCGTACCGTCGATGCTAGAGTGGGTAGCCATCGTGACTCGGAAAGGAGAACTCATGAAATTGAGGAATTTGACAGCCATGGCGCTGCTCGCATTCGCCGCCTTTACGACGCCGGTGAATGCGCAAGATGGTAAAGCCAGCTCGGCGCCAACACCAGGCAAGCATATGCGGGTGCACACGGTGACACAAAGCATCGTTTCGGCCTGCACGAACAAATCAGCGGGGGATGCGTGCAAGTTTGCCAATGGAAAACAAACCATCAAGGGAATTTGCAGCAAGTCGCAGAGCGGTAAATTGTTTTGCCGGCCGGCCAACCCACCGCCGATGATAGGGGCTCCAGCTGGCAAAGCATCTCCAAAAGATACACCCGTAAGTCAGTGACTACCTCATCCGCGCCTTTGCACGATAGCGTAAGGCCGCTCGCACCGCGGTCGCGGGCGATATTGTCAAGGCCGCGGAACGGCTGATGTAGGCGGGGCGCCCACGGACGGCATTGGTGGTTGAGCGCGCCGCAACACACGGAGCGACAGATAACCCATAATGATCGTGCGGCGGAACCATAGCGCCGTATCCTCTCCTATGCGCGCCGCCAGAGTCTGTGCGTAAATCCCTTCTCCGACGTGGATTAGCGCCGAAATCACAATTAAAAACCGGGCGACAGATCCGAGCCACGACGGTTCAATCCACGGCAACGATGCGAGCAGCCCCAGCCCGAACCAGAAATATCCGCCCAGCAATACATCGCGCTCAGGCAATTCCAGTTTTCCCGGTGTTTCCATTTTGTCATTCCTCCCGACGTTGTGCCGCGTGGCCAACAGCCGAGGCTTGTAGCAGGCCGCGGCTTCGGACCACAATATGACCGGAACGACTCAAAAAGAAGCGGCGCTATGAGCAACGAAATCACAATGCCAAAGCTCTCCGACACGATGGAGGAGGGCAAGATCATTCGCTGGCTGAAGCACCCCGGCGATGCCATCCACCGCGGCGACGCGATTGCCGAAGTCGAGACCGACAAGGCCGACATGGTGATGGAATCGTTCGACGACGGCGTAATTGAGGAAATCAAGCTGAACGAAGGGGAGAGCGCGCCGGTCGGCGCGGTGATTGCGACGATAAGGGCTTCTGGAAACGCCGACAGTGCCAAGCCGGCTGCGACGGCATCGCCGGCCAAAGAGGCTCCCAAGCCGCAAAAGCCGGATGGAAAGCAGAAGGTTACCGCAACGCCGGCTACCACAAGCGCAAAGCCGTCTGCCACGCCATCCACGATATCGACGCCTCCGCCTCGTCCCGCTGCTCCACCGGCGGCGACAGGAAGCGGCGGCGAGGACCACAAACTGCGAGTCTCTCCGCTGGCGCGGCGAGCGGCGGAAGAGGCGGGCATCGATATCGGGCAGATTCGCGGCACCGGGCCCGAGGGACGCATCATCAAGCGCGACATCGACAACTTTCTTCGCGAGCAGCAGTTGTTCAAGTTCCGGCGCATCGTTGCGCCGCGCGAGGGCGCACCCGGCTCGCGCGAAGAGCTGTCCAAGATGCGCAAGACGATTGCGAATCGGATGGCGGCGTCCAAGCGCGAGATACCGCATTTTTACGTCACTGTCGAAGTGGACATGGAAGAGGCGGTGCGGCTCAAAGGTTCTTTGGAAGCGACCGAGGTTTTCGAAGAGAACATTACGTACAACGACATCATCGTGAAGGCGTGCGCGCTCGCGCTCGGCCGCTATCCGCGGATGAATTCCAGTTACGTCGACGAGGGTCTCGTCATCCATCCAAACATAAATATCGGCCTTGCGGTCGCGATCGAGGATGGCTTGATTCTGCCCGTGATCCGCGAATGCGAGCGGCTGCAGCTCGTGGAAATAGCACAAATCGCGCACCGGCTCGTCGCAAAAGCGGGCCGCGGTGGGTTCACCTCCGAAGAGCTTTCGGGCGCCACATTTTCGATATCGAATATGGGAATGCTCGGCATCGAGCATTTCGCGGCGGTGATCGTTCCGCCGCAGGCCGCGATCCTTTCGGTAAGTGCGATCAAGGAACGGCCGGTAGTCCGCAACGGGCAGCTTGCCGTGGGCAAAACGATGATGGTCACGGTATCGTGCGATCATCGAATCGTTGATGGTGTAGTGGCCGGGCGATTCCTGCAGGAACTGAAACGCTTCCTTGAAAACCCTGCCAGCCTGCTTGTGTGAGTGAATCTCGTGGCGAACGCGCGATATGACCTGGTGGTGATCGGTTCCGGACCCGGCGGCTACGTGGCCGCGATCCGTGCAAGCCAGCTCAAGATGAAGGTTGCGGTTATCGAACGCGATCGGGCCGGCGGTGTGTGCCTGAACTGGGGATGCGTCCCGTCCAAGGCGCTGCTGAATTCAGCCGACACAATCGAGACGATTCGCGGGGCGGGTAAGGAGCATGGAATAGAAGTCGGCGAAGTACGGGTCGATTTCGCAAAAGTGATAGCCCGCTCACGCGCCGCGGCCGAAAAGCTGTCGCGGGGTGTCACCTATTTGCTCAAAAAGAACAACATCGATTTTTTCGAGGCGACCGCCGCGATTGCGGGACCCAATACGGTCGCTCTCGCGGGCGCAGACGGCAAACCGCCTCCTGCGGCGGCATCGATTGAAACTGAGCGCATTTTGATTGCAGCCGGTTCGGGCGAGCGATTGTTCCCCGGAATGAAAATCGGCGACGGCGTCATCACCAGTCATCAGGCGCTCGTGCTCGATCGCATCCCGGCCACCGTCGTGATAATCGGCGGCGGCCCGATCGGGGTGGAGTTCGGCTATTTCTACCAGGCCTTCGGCGCGAAGGTGACGATCGTTGAACTCGAGAAGCAATTGATACCCGGTCTCGATGCCGAAGTTGCAGAGGAGCTGCGCCGCTCATTCGTCAAGCGACGCGTGACAATGATGCTTGGGCATCGCTACAAGTCGATGGAGCGCAAGGACGGCCGATGGTCGATTACGGTGGAATCCGACGGTGCGGAGAAGAACGTCGAAGGTGAAATAGTGCTGGTTGCCGTCGGCCGCGCGCCGGAAAGCCGAAACTTGGGCCTTGAACGGGTGGGCATTGAGCTTGAGCGGGGAGGGTTCATCAAGGTCAACGATTCGTTTCAGACCACCGTTCCCAGCATCTATGCGATTGGCGACGTAATGCGGCCGCCGCTGCTAGCGCACAAAGCGTCGGCGGAAGGAATCGCCGCGGTCGAGATGATGGCGGGAGTGCGGGAGCCCGGATTCGATCTGACAATGATTCCCGCCTGCATCTACTGCGAACCAGAGGTTGCAACCGTGGGCCTGAGCGAGGCCGACGCGACTGCGCGTGGACTCGAGGTCAAGGTTGGAAAGTTTCCGTTTCGGGCAAACGGCAAGGCGATCGCAATTGGCAAGCCCGATGGGTTCGTGAAGGTTGTGGCCGGGAAGCAGTACGGTGAAGTGATCGGATGCCAAATCATCGGCTATCACGCGACCGATATGATTTCCGAAGTCATGCTGGGACGGAAGCTCGAAGCCACCATCGCCGAGCTTGGAAAAACTGCGCATCCGCATCCCACAATGTCCGAGGCGATTATGGAAGCGGCGCTGGCAGCCGGCGGGGAGGCGATCGATATCTGATGGCGCCACGGCGCGCAAAATTGTCAGTCGTGGAGTTGGGCGTGGTGGACTATGACTCGGCTCTCGCGCTTCAAGCCGCGATGGTTGCAGCGCGGCACCAGGCCCGGATCGGCGACACGCTCATTCTGCTTGAGCATCCCGATGTCTTCACGCTTGGCCGCGGCGCGGACGAACGGTTTATTCTCAATCCGCCTGCATCCGTGCCGATTCGGCGCGTCTCACGCGGTGGGCAGGTGACGTATCATGGGCCGGGACAGCTCGTCGGCTATCCGATTCTGAAGCTGGAAGGCGCTGCGCGCGATGTCGGGAAATATTTGCGGGACATCGAGGGAGCACTGATCGATGCGCTCGCGCAATTCGGAATCGTAGCGGAAAGGCGTTCCGGGATGACCGGGGTGTGGGTTGATGGGAGCAAAATCGCCTCGATTGGAGTTGGAATTCGCCGTTGGGTTACGTTTCACGGCTTTGCGCTGAACGTGGCAACGGACCTCAGCTATTTTGATGCGATCGTGCCGTGCGGAATCCAAGGATGCCGTATGACTTCGATTTTCGCGCAGGGGCATCCCAAGGTTGCCGTGCGAGATTTTGCCGCTGCGGCGACTTCAAGTTTCGGTGCAGCCTTCGGATATGAAGCAATTGAGATCACCGACCCTTCGTCAGTCTGGAATTTGTTCGGTTTGGCGGTGGAAGCCGGCCAGGTGGGGCTCTGACGATGACGGAGAGAAGGCACCCGGAATGGATCAAGGTTAGGGCGCCGGCTTCGCCGGAATACTTTCGAACCAAAGCGATATTGGCCGGTTTGCGGCTCCATAGCGTGTGCCAGGAGGCCTCCTGCCCGAATATCGGCGAATGTTTTTCCAATCGCACGGCGACCTTCATGCTGATGGGCGACGTATGCACCAGAAATTGCCCGTACTGTGCGGTTGCGCATGGCCGGGTGCGATCGCTCGATCCCGATGAGCCGCGCCGAATCGCCGAGGCGGTGGCGAAGCTCCGGCTGCAACATGTGGTAGTGACCTCGGTCAATCGCGATGACCTGTCCGACGGCGGGGCCGCGCACTTTGCGGCGACGGCGGAGGCAATCAAGGCGATGCTGCCCGCAACGCGGGTCGAGGTTCTGGTGCCGGATTTCCAAGGGGCGCTTTCGGCGGTCGATGCCGTGGCGCGATCGCCAATCGACATCTACAACCACAATATCGAAACCGTACCGAGCCTATATCGCACCGTGCGGCCGGGCGGAAATTACGAACGCTCGATTGCCGTTCTGCGACATGCAAAGGTGGCCAGCCGCACGATTGGGAAAGACCTGCTGCTCACTAAGGCGGGCGTGATGCTTGGCTTGGGCGAGGAGCGGGATGAACTACTTCGCGTACTCCACGATTTGCGCGACGCGGGATGCGACATCCTGACGTTGGGGCAGTATCTGCGGCCGTCGGCGGAGCACCTTCCAGTGGCACGCTATGTCCCACCTGATGAATTCGCGCAACTGAAGCGGGAGGCGCTCGCGATGGGCTTTCATCATGTGGAAGCGGGTCCGCTCGTGCGCAGTTCGTACCATGCTTGGGAGCATGTCTGACTCTCAAGCCGTTGCGAAAAGAATTGCCTCAAAAAGAAAGCGCCGCGGGCATCGTGATGACGCCCGCGGCGCTGATTGAACCGGATTAATTCAGCCTACCACTTTTCCTCGCGAAGCGTCTTGAGGTCGTGGTCGCGCTTCTGCATATAGGCGTCCTGAACCGCGCCATACAGGTCGATCGCGTAGCGGTCAGCCTCTTCAAATTGGTCGAGATGCAGCGAACGGTAGTTCACCGCGTCGGCCACTTGATAGCCGGCATCCGATGCGATCGTAATCCACCACGGTACCACGTAGCTGACCGGATTCATTGCGCCGTCCGCTGCCAGCCCGATCGTGTCGCCGATGGTGGACGGGCCAAAAAACGGCAGCATCAGATATGGGCCGGAGGGTGCAGTGTAGTAACGCAGGGTCATCCCGAAATCGTTCGGGTGTTCCTTCAGGCCAAACCACTTGTCGGCGGGGTCGAAGAATCCCGCCACGCCGAGAGTCGAATTGATGCCGAAGCGCGCGACTTCACCGCCCGCCTCAATCAACTTTAGCTGAAACAGGTTATTTGCAAAGCGGGGGATTACCTCGACATTGTCGAAGAACCTGTTTACGCTTTCGCGCACAGGCTGCGGCGTAATCGCCGCGTATCCGCTTGCCACCGGATGCAACACCCAGTCATGAAGCTTGATATTGAATTTGAACATCGCTTCGTTGAAGCCCACCAGCGGATCGGGATAGCCGGTTTGGTTGTTGTCTCCCGGTGGATCCGCTTTCGGCGCGCCATCCGCACAGAATGCCGGCGCCGCCGCAAAGGCGAGCATCGCAACCAGCGCCCCGGCGAAAATGCTCTTTGCCGCGCTGGCCCTATTGGCCGGTATCAAATCGAATTTCATTCGCTCCTCCCTGGCAATTGCGCTCTCTGCTCCAGAACCGGAAACACCCGCCGGGAACCTGGCGCCATTTCAACAGCCTAGCAGGCTACCCGTCCGCTGCAAGGAAATCCAGTCAGTGATTGGCAAGCGATTTGGCCAATGATTCCTGCTTGCTCTTGAGGTCCGCAATCAGCGTGTCGTAGCCTTGATTATTCATGACCCGGTTAAACTGGTTGCGATAATTGGCAATAATGCTGATCGCATCGACGGTTACGTCGTAGATTTTCCAGACGCCATTTTCCTGTTCCAATCGGTAGTTCACCTTGATCGGGTCTTTGTCCTGCTGGGTTATCAACGTATTGACCTGCGCGTAACCGGGATCATCGGCCTTTGTCTTGATGAACTTCACGTCCTCGCCATGATAGTCGTCAATCTGGCTCAGGTACGAATCCTCGATAAAAGCTATGAACGCCGTTGTGAATTCGTCCTGTTGAGCGGGCGTGATTTCGCGCCAATGGCGTCCCAGCGCTGATTTCGCCATCTCCCTGAAATCAAATTGCGCCGATACGATCTTTCGCAACTGGTCTTGACGCTGGGCCAATGGTGTCTGCTTGTCGCGCAGTACGGCCAGCGCCTGATTCACCATTGTTTGCACGAGCGGCATCGGATCATCGGCACGCGCGGGTGACGCGGACGCAAGCGCGACCGCGGTTAAGAGCATGGCCAGAATCGTGGCTCTGATCCGTGAAGGGTTTCGTTTGGTACTCATGTTACTCATAAATCTTGCGTGATTGTTATTTTCCGCCGGAATTTCCGGATTTTGAATCTTTGCTGCCGCTGTTTCCAACATTACTGATGAACTGGCCGATCGCGTCTTCAAGCACGAACGACGACTGTGTCTCGTGGATCGTGCCGCCGTCCGCAAGGTTTTTGTCGCCCGGTCCGAGCGCAATTGACACGTACTTGTCACCCAACAACCCAGCGCTTTTTATCCCGGCAATCGCCTGGTTGTCGACTTCGACACCTTCATTTAAGCGTAATGCGACGTGCGCGCGATCATTTTTTAGCGAGATGCCAGTGACCTTGCCGACGGGAACTCCCGCCATCTCCACCTCATCGCCGCTTTTCAGCCCGGCAATATTATCGAAATTGGCGAACACCGTATATCCCGGCGGGGCGACCAATTCGACCTTGCCGAGCGTAATAGACAGGACTATTAGCGCGGCGATTCCGAGTAGCGCGAAAATTCCAACGATAAATTGAGTGGTGCGGCTCGCGTACATAACTCTTCCTTCAACCTACAAAAACCGATTCATTTTCATCGCCCGATGCCCGGCCCGCCAAGAATCGCTTGAATACCGCGTCATCCGCAGCCATCACCGCCTCCACGGTGCCGTTGAGATGCGTCTTCCCCTGGTGGAGAAAGGCAACTCTATCGGAAACTTCAAACACCGCCGGCACGTCATGGCTCACCATCACGGCAGTCAGGCCGAAATCCTTCTGTGTTTTTCGAATTAACTGATGGATTGCACCGGTACGGGACGGGTCCAGTCCGGTAGTTGGCTCGTCGAGCATCAAGATCTTCGGCCGCCGCACCAGCGCGCGGGCCAGCGCGGCGCGCTTTTGCATCCCGCCGCTCATTTCGGAGGGGAACTTGCCTTCCATTCCTTCCAGCCCGACCGCCTTCAGGGTTTCATTCACGCGCGTGGCGATTTCCGCCCGCCCAAGCCGCGTCTTCTCGACCAGCGGAAAGGCGACGTTGTCGAACACGCTCATCGAGTCGAACAGCGCACCGGCTTGAAACAGCATTCCGAACTTTTCGCGCACGGCATCGAGTCCCATTGCGCCGAGTTTCGTCACTTCGATGTTGTCGATCACGATCGTGCCGGAATCGGGCCTGAGCAGAAGATTGAGATGCTTGAGCAGGACCGTTTTGCCGCTACCGCTGGGTCCGACAATCGTCGTGATCTGCCCGGCCGGAATGTCGAGCGTAACGCCGTCCAAAACCTGCTGGTGGCCGAAACGCCGGCGCAGATCGCGCACCGCAATCGCATTTGCGCCGGTACTGTTGGTTTCAGAATCGCTCATCGCAGCGCCATCTTACAAAAGAACCGATGTAAGGAAATAATCAAAAGCCAGAATCAAAACGCTCGACAAAACCACCGCTTCCGTCGTGGCGCGGCTTACGCCGGTCGCCATCCGCTGGGCGTGATAACCCTTGTAACAGCATACCCACATTACAACCACACCGAAAACCAGCGCCTTATAGAGCCCGGTGGCGATATCGTGGCTGTCCATATTGTTCGCGATCCCGTTGAAATATGGCCCAGACGGAGCGCCCATCAGGCCGACGCCGATGACATAGCCGGCGTAGATTCCAATCACGTCGAAGAGCGCGGTCAGCAGGGGGAAGCTTACGATGCCTGCCAGCACGCGAGGTGAGACCAGATATTGAATCGGATTTATCGCCATCACCGTGAGCGCATCGATTTGTTCAGTTGCTTGCATCGAGCCCAGCTCCGCGGCCATCGCTGAGCCTGCCCGCGCGGCGATCATCAACGCCGCGAGCACGGGGCCCAATTCGCGGACCAGCGTGAGCGCGACCACGGTTCCCAGTGCGCCGTCGGAGCTGAAGCGATGGAGTGTGTTGTATCCCTGCAGGCCCAACACCATCCCGGTGAACGTCGCAATCAGAACGATTAGGAACAGCGAGTCCGCGCCGATCGTCCTGATCTGGCGGATCCACAGGCGCACCTTGTACGGCGGCATGAAGATGTAGAACACCGAATACGCCAGGAACAGAACGAACGCGCCGAGCTGGACTATCGAGTCCAGAATCCGGGCGCCCAGCCGCTCGATCGTCGCTACCATCGGTATTCGTCCTGGTCCGGGTGATTCACTGAGCGGAGATTCCAATCCGAGCCAGATGGCCAAGGGTATGCGTGGGTTGCGCCGCGCGAACGAATTTTGCCAGATCGTCCATTACGTCAAGATCCAGTGCCGGGCCGCGCAACCGGAGCACCTCAGCGCGAATTCCAGCGCCGCGGCATTCATCCAGATGGCGCAATAGACTCATGCGGCCAAAGCGGGTGGCAATCGCGGACGGCGGGCGGCGGCAAATGATGTTGGTGCCCGACAGGTCGTGCGATGGAACCAGGATCGCCCCGGGCCCGTCCGATGGCATTGCGGCGAAAACCGAATCGATATCCGATGCGGTCGTCATCGGCACGTCCGACAGCACCGTGCAGATTTCGTTCGCTCCTCGCGATTGCAGTGCCGCTGTCGCCATCGCCACGGCGGCATTTAGGCCGCGCGGAAATTCCTCGTCGATGGGGAGCGCTCCCGCCCCGCGCGTCGTCTCGAGGAGCCGGCGATCGGAGCTGATGACCGCGACCGCATCGGCGGAGCGTGAGCCGAGCGCGGCCGCCAGCACGTCGCGAAACATCGCCTCCGCCAGCGCGCGGCGCTCGGCCGGAGGCAGCATTGGGCTCAATCGCGTCTTGGCGAAATCGAGCTGTTTGGCGGCGATCAAAATAAAGTGCACGGCGTATGTATATAACCTACCGCCCAATTTCATCCAACGGCGCGAATATGTCCTGTGCGGATGTTCCCCGGTGATGGCTCAATGACCCGGGCCTAATGATTCAGGCTCACGTCATGACCGGGCCTTGGAAATGACAGCCACGAATTGGATGGCGGCTGCTGCCCGCGGCCGGGCTTGGTCCAGTCGCAGACGCCGTCTGGAAAGATGGCGCTCAATTGAAGACGCCGATCCGCGGTCAATCCGCCGCGATAGTCCGACGAATCGATTGGTTTGAGGCCGCACTTCAGCACTTCACCGCCAATCGGAGCGCCTGCCGCGATACGAGGATCGCCGTAGGACGGATATCGGCATGCGCAAAAGCCGGGGCCCGGCTTGCATTGGCCGAAATTCGCTGCCGGACCGGCCTTACGAAACAACCCGCTCCATACCGCCGGTTCAAGATTCTCGCGCCATCGCCCGCCGGCATCTTGATAGAAGCATCCGTCAGAGAGATCGATCGGCCGTGCGCGTGCGGCCTTTAGATATGCGGGATTTTCCGAATGATCGGCATCGACCTTGTCCAACCATTTATCCATCAGTGCGAGCACATTGATGCCGGTGAGTTTGCCCGTGTAATCGAACAGATTGTCGAAGCTAAAGATATGGTCAAGCCGATTATCGGACGGCGGATGGGGAATTGTGACGATGATCTGATTCTTCGGAATCCCGCTATCGTCCAGATAGCCCGGTGCATTGCCATACGCGGCCTTCAGGCGTGCCCGGGTCAACAGCGGCCCGTAACTGGCGTGCATGTTGTCGACATCATCGAGATAGACCTGCAGCGCGATGATTGGGATGTCCGCCAAACCTTGGGGATTGCGGCCGCCAGCCGCGCTGACGACCCGTCCGGTGCGATAGGCGATTTGGAGCGCGGCATCATCGGCAACCGTACGATTTGAAGTGACTTTTCCGTCAACGAATACTGCGCCCGGGATGATATTGCCGTCCCTGTCGTATCCGCCGACAATGGAATTAAGGGCGATAAATTTTTCCCAATCGATCCGCCCGGCATTGTAAGCCGCCAGGCCATACTGCACGCCAACGCTGTCCACCGGCCGGCGGGCGGCGCCGGAAGACGAGCCATAGACATTGACCATGCTGTCGAACATGTCGCAGCGAACGCCATGTGGGTTTTTGACCGGGTCATAGACCAGCTCGTGCGGAACGTATGGGTAGCAGGTCGAAACCATCTCGCCCGGCGGAGCGCCCGCAAGGATGTGCGCTCTGGGCACGACGCCGGGAATCAGCATGCCGGGTGACAACGCTACATGTGGTTGGATTTCAGCGTTCATCCAGGCTTGGATGATTCCGCCATTGGCGGTCGTGTCGCCTGTGGCGCCCGCGCAAGTCCTCCAGCTATGGAAACCGGCGAGCGCATCCATTTGGGCGCACGTGATCGAGCAGTCCGGGCAGGCGCTATTTTCACAGCGCTGGATATTGTCCTTTTGCGGGTAAGTGCAGGAAGCGGGGCAGTAATTTATCGGATAGTTGGTATGGTTCAGAATGTTCACGGCGTTATTGAGCAGCGCGCAGTCCGTGACCGGTTCGACCAGCGTTACGACATCGGGAAATCCGATCGCCGGAAGCAGCCCGTCGAGCAGGCCGGGATAATTCTGGGCGATCAATTGCTGTTGAACTGCGCCGCCTGAGCCGCCCCATCCAATCGTATGCGCGGGCACTCCGTACTCGTCTATGAAGTGTTCCTTGACCATCATCATCGTTTCGGCGGACAGGACGTCGTTGCACCCGTTGCCGAGAACGTTCAGCGTCGACGATGCCATCGCATAACCCTGCGCAAGGAAATTATTCGAGAAGCGATCGCCGATTGAATCGCCGAGAGTTGTGCCCTGATGGTATCCGCCGGCGCAGTTGCCGCCGAAAGTATAAATCAGCCGATGGTTCCATCCCGCGGGCGGGTGGAATACATCGGGCGAAGGGTCGGCCATCGGATCGTACAGAATCGCCGTCTGATAGATCGCGCGATTTATCGTGCCAGTCTCGATGCGCACGATGTAATTTACGGTGCGCCCCTGACTGGTGGTTGTGCGGGCCAGATCGGGCGGATGAGAGGCTGGGTTCGCCAGCTTGTGCATCCTGCCGTCGGTCGACATGTACACATAGTCGATTCGGGTGAGAACCGAGCAATCCTGATCGATCGGTGGTCCAAGCGTTCCGCCGGTCACCCACAACACGAAGCGAATCGTCTCGCACACGAAGGGCCTTTGGTGCGGGCCGGAAAAAACGGGTCCGATGATTGGATGATTGGCAACCGCAAGCTGCGTGTGCAGTTGTCGATGACCCTTCCCGCCAACCGTCGCTGCAATGGAATTCTTCCCGAGCTTAAGGCCGCGCACCAATCCGATTGTTGAGCCGGGTGTGGGGCCGGGATGAAAATCGACAGTCACATCGTCGCCGTTTAACGTGACGGAGATTTTGTCTGTGTCGATTCCGGCGGGTACATCGATGCGCACGAGCACCTCGCCGCCGCTGACGGTCTCCGGCCGCGTTGATAGAGTCGAGATCTTTAGCGATTCCGCGAATGCCGGCGAGCAGAACGGCAGAAAAAATCCTGTCGCGGCGGCGAAAATCGCGATTGCCCTGCAAATCCGCATTTCGTTTCGATCCTGTCCTGCCGCTGCCGAAAACTCAAACTATGGCGCGCGGTGGGCCGGGCGGCTAAAATGGGTAGCTGGCAAGGAAGGATTATTCAATGGAACGTATCGAACTCGCTCGCGAATGCGAAGCCGTCCAAATTCCGGCCGGCACCAGGATGAATCTGGAAAAGGGCATCGAGGTATTCATCACCCAATCGCTGGGCGGAACGTTCACCGTTCAGGTTCCGGCCTATGGCGGGCTGTTTAGGATCGCCGGCAAGGATGCCGACGCGCTGGGCAAGACTCCCGACGCGGCCGGTGCCCCGGCGGCATCGGGGGGCGGCGATCTTGAGTCGATGGTCTGGGAGCAGCTCAAAACCTGCTTTGACCCGGAGATTCCGGTCAACATCGTCGATTTGGGCCTCGTGTACGGGATGCAGGTTTCCGACGCTGCCGACGGCACCAAGAAAATCGAAGTCAAAATGACGCTTACCGCCCAAGGATGCGGGATGGGCGCGTCGATTGCGACCGACGCCCGGCAGAAGCTGATGGGCCTGCCGGGAGTTTCAGAGGCCGAAGTCGACCTCGTATGGGATCCGCCGTGGAACCCGCAGATGATCTCCGCCGAAGGCAAAGAGCGCCTGGGGATCGATTAAGCAGCGATCAAGCGTGGACGCGGCATCCTGAATTGACACGGCGCGCCGGGTCCGATAATTAACTTTGTTCGGGCACAGTAATGTTTGCAATCGTAAAGACGGGTGGAAAGCAGTATCGCGTCGAAGTCGGCGGCCAGATCACGGTCGAGCGGCTTGATGGCGAGGTCGGCGCGGAAGTGTCGCTGGATGAAGTGCTCGCCGTTGGCGGCGAGGCGCCCAAGGTCGGCACCCCCACGGTCGCCGGAGCGGCGGTCAAGGCCAAGATTCTTCAGCAGCCGCGCGGCGAAAAGGTTATCGTATTCAAGAAGAAGCGGCGGAAGAACTATCGCCGCAAGCGCGGCCATCGCCAGGAACTGACCGTGCTCAAGATTCAGGAGATTTCCGCCGGCGCGTAAGCGCGTGGCGTTCAATCCGCGGCCTTATTGGCCGCCCTTCAGAGGAGATTCACCGTGGCGCACAAAAAAGGACAAGGCTCGACGCGCAACGGCCGCGACAGTCCGGGGCAGCATCGCGGTATCAAAATTTACTCCGGACAGACTGTAAAGGCGGGCAATATTCTCGTCCGGCAGTGCGGCACCAAAATCCATCCGGGCAAGAACGTTGGCTTGGGGCGCGATTACACCATTTACGCCCGCATCGACGGTGTGGTTAAGTACGAACCGCGCGGCGAAAAGCGGCAGGTGAGCGTCGAACCGCTCGCGACAGCAGCCCAGAACTAAAGCGGCCGGTTGATTTGATCGCTTGAGGCCTCGCGGCGCATACCGCGGGGCCTTTTCGTTTCCGCGCGAGGAGAATTTGAAGATGAAACTAGGTCTACTGACGGGATACTCCGGCGCGAGCATGGGACTGCCGATGGACGCGATCCTTGAAGCGGAGCGGCTCGGCTACGATTCGGTCTGGACCGCTGAAGCCTACGGCTCCGATGCGGTCACTCCGCTCGCCTGGATCGGCGCGTTGACCAAGAAAATCAAGCTCGGCACCGGAATCGTGCAGATGCCCGCGCGCACGCCCGCCGCGACTGCAATGACGGCGATGACGCTCGATGCCCTCTCCGGCGGCCGGTTCATCCTTGGGATTGGGCCGTCGGGGCCGCAGGTGGTGGAGGGATGGCATGGCGTGCCCTACGGCAAGCCGCTCCAGCGCACCCGCGAGTACATTACGATCATCCGAAAAATTCTGGCGCGAGAGGAGCCGGTCGAATTCCACGGCAAGGAATATGACATCCCGTACACCGGCCCGGGCGCATCGGGGCTGGGCAAGCCGCTTAAGAGCATCCTGCACGGCCGCAAGGATATGAAGATTTACACCGCATCGATCAGCCCCAAGGGGATCGAGCTGGCGGCGGAAATTGCGGATGCCGTGATCCCATCGTGGATGAATCCGGAGCGATGGGACGTCTTCGACGGTCCGGTGAAGGCGGGATTTGCGAAGGCGGGCGGCAAAAAGTCGCTCGACAATTTCGAGGTGGCGCCGTTCGTGACCTGCGTGATGGGCTCCGACGTGGCGCGATGCCGCGATGCGATCAAACCGACGATGGCGCTATATATCGGCGGGATGGGCGCGCGCACCAAGAACTTTTACAACGATTACGTGAAGCGGCTTGGCTACGAGGAGGCGGCCGCAAAAATCCAGGACCTGTATCTCGCGGGCAAAAAGGCCGAGGCGGTTGCGGCCGTGCCGGACAAGCTTATTGACGAGGTCGCGCTGGTTGGCCCGCGCGAGCGGATCGCGGATCGGTTGAAGGCGTGGAAGGCCTCGCCGGTGAAGACGATGATGGTCCGCCCCAGCGGCATCGACGCGCTGCGCGCATTGGCGGAGTTGTGCTTGTAGGCGGTCCGGCCTATCGGATTCTATAAATCGAGCAGCGGGCGCAGTTTTGCGCCGACCTCGGCCAGGACCTTGGGGGGAGCTTTGGCGGCGAATCGCGCGCGGCGGGCGGACCAGTCCGCGCTTTTTACGTGATCCGCCAAGACGACGCCCGCAATCGGCAGCCCATGGGGGAGGGCAACTTCAAACGGGTAGCCCTTGGCTTGATTCGTGATTGGACACAGAATCGCAAGGCCGGCGCGCCGATTGTACGGCTCAGGCGACAGCACGATTGCGGGCCGCCGTCCCGCCTGCTCGTGGCCGGCTTGGGGATCGAATGTCAGCCAGACAAGATCGCCACGCTGCGGGATGTATCGGGCTACGCTCACCAGATTTCCTTGCCGGCCGGCTTGCCCCAATCGCTCTCCGCATGGCGATTCTTTGCCGTGATTCCGTTTACGAGTTCATTCAAGCTGTACTTCCGGCGGGTGGGTGCGAGGACCAGTCTTTTGCCGGAGACCGTTACATCCACGTCGGCACCCTCATTCAGCCCGATTTGTTGAGCGGCAGTTTTTGGAATCCGGACCCCGAGGCTGTTTCCCCATTTCGCAACTTTGGCGTGCATGGTATCTCCGCATCCGAGGATATACCTCGGATATACGCCGACTCACGAACCCAGGCAAGGCGCACAGCCGCGAATTTACGCTGCTCGCCGGTGCGCCGTCCGCGAATTGAAATGTTACCCGCCAGCTCCCGGATACCGAGACCGCAAAAAATCTCTGCAACGCGCCTTTGAGCGCGTGCAACCGAAGTCTCGGTACATCGATGTCGCGAGCGCTCCGGCTTCCCTTCGGCCGTCGATCGGTCTACGACTTGATGAACGCCAACAGATCCGCGTTCACCTTGTCCTTGAGAGTCGAGCACATCCCATGCGGAGCGCCGGGATAGACTTTCAGCTTTGCGTCTTTCACCAGCTTCGAGGAGAGCATCGCGGATGCGCCGATCGGCACGATCTGGTCGTCGTCGCCGTGCAGAATTAGCGTCGGCACGTCGAATTTCTTGAGATCGCGCGTCAGGTCCGTTTCGGAAAACGCCTTGATGCAATCGTAAACCGCCTTGTGTCCGGCCATCATCCCTTGAAGCCAAAACGAATCGCGGAGTCCCTGTGAAACCGTCGCTCCCGATCTATTTGCGCCGTAGAACGGCGTGGTCAAATCTTTGAAGAACTGCGAACGGTCGGCGAGCACGTTCGCGCGAATCTCGTCGAAGGCGGACATCGGCAGCCCTCCGGGATTGGCCTTGGTCTTCAACATCAAAGGAGCAACCGCGCCGATTAATACTGCTTTCGCTACGCGCTTGGTTCCGTAGCGGCCGATATAACGCGCGACCTCACCGCCGCCGGTCGAATGGCCGACGTGAATCACCTTCTTGAGGCCGAGCTTTTTCACGAGCGTGCGAAGGTCGTCGGCGTAGGTGTCCATGTCGTTGCCCTTCCACGGCTGGCTCGAGCGGCCATGCCCCCGGCGGTCGTGCGCGATGCATCGAAAGCCGTGATCGGCCAGAAACAGCATCTGATCCTCCCACGCATCGGCCGAAAGCGGCCAGCCATGGCTGAAGACGATCGGCTGACCCTTGCCCCAGTCCTTGTAGTAAATCTCTGTGCCGTCTTTGGTAGCGATCGTTGGCATAGGAGGCCCTCCAAGTGTTGGTGGATTAGGCTCCGATTAATAGAACTTGGCGGCCCGATTTGCCAACCGAAATTAGCGTGGCTCCAATCGCCCCAGCGAAACCGATATAAGAGGGCTGCTATAATCGATTTGTCATGCGGTTTGTCGATGAAGCAAGGGTGTTTGTGCGCGCCGGAAAAGGAGGGGACGGCGCGATCGCATTCCTGCGTGAAAAATATCGGCCCTTCGGCGGGCCTGCAGGCGGTGACGGCGGCCGCGGCGGCAGCGTTATCTTCAAGGTCGATGAAGGCCTTTCCACGCTGCTCGATTTCAAATACAGCCCGCGCCAGATTGCACGCGACGGTGCGCCCGGCCGCGGCAAGGATCAATACGGGAAGGCCGCCAACGACGTGATCGTACGCGTGCCGCCGGGAACCATCGTGACAGATGAAGACAGCGGCAACGTCATCGCCGATCTGGTGATGCCCGGCGACAGCGCCGTCATCGCGCAGGGCGGGGAGGGCGGCCGCGGCAACATGCATTTCGCGTCGTCCACGCGCCGGTCGCCTCGAATCGCGACGCCCGGTACTGCGGGAGAGAGCCGATGGGTCCGGCTGGAGTTGCGGCTGGTCGCGGAGGCCGGGCTGGTCGGACTTCCCAACGCTGGCAAATCGACGCTGCTGCGGGCGCTCAGTGCCGCGCGGCCCAAGGTCGCCCCTTATCCGTTCACGACCATTGCGCCCAATATCGGCCGCGTAATTATTTCCGACGAAGAAAGTTTCACGCTTGCCGACATTCCCGGACTTATCGAGGGCGCGCACCTCGGCCACGGACTTGGAATCCGGTTCCTGCGCCATATCGCACGTACGCGGATGCTGGTGTACGTACTCGATGTGATGGAAAAGCCCGACGTGGCGTTCAAGACGGTGCGCGGCGAGATCGAGGCGTTCGATCCCGCGCTTACAGCCCGCCCCGCAATTGTCGCTCTCAACAAGGTCGATCTTGCTGCTTCCGCCGAGGTTACAAAGACCGTGCGCAAATTGCGCAAACTTGGCGGATGCGAAGTCTTTCCGATCTCCGCCGACAAACACCTGGGCCTTGCGCCGATGATATCCGCGATTTCAAAAATGCTGAATCAAGTGGAACAACCGGCGGCATGTCACAGCTGAATTACAAGGAATCGATCGTCGCGGGTGCGCGCCGGATCGTGATCAAAGTCGGTAGCGCGGTGCTCTCGGGAAAGGACGGGCTTGATGCCGGCGTTATCGGCAGTCTGGCATCCGCCATCGATGCAGCGATGGGTTCTGGAATTGAAGCGGTCGTCGTCACGTCCGGCGCTGTCGCCGCCGGACGTGCGAAGTTGCGCAGTCTTGATGGGACGTCTATCGCCGCCCGGCAGGCCGCGGCCGCGGCAGGTCAAATCGAACTGATGTCCGCGTGGGCGCGCGCGTTTGGAGCGCATGGGCGTCCCGTCGCGCAATTGCTGCTGACGCATCAAGACTTGGCCGAGCGGAACCGCCGCCAGAACGCCAACCATACGATCGCGGAGCTGCTCGCGGCAGGCGCCGTGCCGATCATTAATGAAAACGACACGGTTGCGGTTGAAGAAATCCGCTTGGGCGACAACGACGAATTGTCGGCACTGGTCGCACAGCTCGTGCAGGCACAACTGCTGATCATTTTGAGCGATGTTGCCGGTGTGCTAACTGGCGATCCGCGCAAACGGGCCGACGCACGGCTGATTTCCGTGATTTCCGACCCCGACGCTGAGATGCAAGGGTTGGTTGTGGAAAGCGCGGGCCCTCTGGGCAGCGGCGGGATGGCAACCAAGCTAAAGGCGGCACGCGAAGCGGCGCGCGCCGGCATCGCGGTGATAATCACCCATGGACGCGAAGCGGGCGCTATCGCGGCCGCACTCGATTCAACTCGCGATGTCGGGACATTGATCGTTCCCGCTGGTACCCGCCTCAAAAGCCGCAAGCACTGGATTGCATTTGCGCTGCGGCCCGCCGGCGCGCTCGCCGTCGATCGCGGCGCGGCCGACGCGCTTCGCAGCAAGGGCCGCTCGCTGCTGCCGTCTGGAATCCGCGAGGTGCGGGGCGATTTCGGCGGCGGAGATTGCGTAAGCGTCGTCGATCCCGACGGCGTCGAGTTCGGACGGGGATTGGTGAACTATCCCGCCGGTGACGTGCGCAAAGTTGCCGGAAAGCGTTCGGCTGAAATCGCGCCAATCCTCGGATATAAGGTGGCCGACGAGATCGTCCATCGCGACAACTTTGTGTTGATGAACTCCCTGAGCAAAGCCGAAGGAAAGAAGATCGCATGAGCGTCGAAGCCGAAACGGTAGCGGCATTACAGCGGGCGCGCCGTGCGGCCGCCGCGATGGCGCTTGCCACCACGGCGCAGAAGAACGATTTCCTGCGGAAACTTCAGAAGATGCTCGATGAATCGCGCGCCGCGATCATCGGCGCGAACGCGAACGATCTGCGCCGCGCACGCGAAGCCGGCCGCACGGGGGCGTTCGTGGAGCGGCTGACGCTCGACGACAAGCGCATCGACGCGATGGCGGCGGGAGTGCTTCAAGTTGCGGAACTGCCCGATCCGGTCGGACAGGCGTTTGAAAATTGGGAGCGGCCCAACGGACTGAAGATCGCAAAAGTCAGGGTGCCGATCGGTGTAATCGCGATTATCTACGAATCGCGCCCGAACGTCACCGTCGACGCCGCCGCGCTCACGCTCAAGGCGGGCAATGCTGTCGTTTTGCGTGGCGGGAGCGAGGCGCTCAACGCCAACATCTGTCTGGCGGACCTGATTTCGCAGGCGCTGAAGGCGGCGGGATTGCCGGTGGATGCGGCAACCTTTATCCGCAATCCTGATCGCGAGACGATCCAGGTCATGAAGCGCCATCCCGAATTGATCGACTTGATAATCCCGCGCGGCGGCAAGCCGCTTAAGGAGGCACTGGAAGGGTCCTCAGTGCCGCTGTTGCCTCATTTCGACGGTATCTGCCACACCTACGTCGATTCCGCCGCGGATCTGAAAATGGCGGAAGAAATTTGCTTTAACGCGAAATGCTCGCGGCCGGCAGTCTGCAACGCGATGGAGACGATGCTCGTGCATCGCGCGGTTGCACGCGAATTTATCCGCCCATTTGTTCAGCGGATGCGCAAGGCTGGTGTTGAAATTCGTGGCGACGAAGAAGTGTGCAAGTTTATTTACGATGCGAAACCCGCCACGCCCGAAGATTGGGATACCGAATATCTCGATTTGATCTTGTCGATCAAAGTTGTCGATTCGCTCGATGAGGCGATCGCTTTCATCGCGCGCCACGGCTCGCACTTGGCGGATGGAATCGTTACCGGCGACGCTGATGCCGCCGCGAGATTCGAGCGCGAGGTCGATTCGGCCACGGTTTATGTCAACGCATCGACGCGATTCACCGACGGCTTCGAGTTCGGGTTCGGCGCGGAGACGGGAATTTCGACCAATCGCCTCCATGCGCGCGGGCCGATGGGATTGAACGAGTTGACCACATACAAATACATAATCCACGGTACGGGGCAGATACGGAAATGAGCCGGACAACGGGAAGCCGGAGGCGATGCGCGTAGGACTCTTCGGCGGAAGCTTCAACCCGATTCATCTCGGCCATCTGCGCGCCGCCGAGGAGGATCGAGAGGCGCTGGGGCTTGATCTAATCTATTTCATTCCCGCCGCCTCTCCGCCGCACAAGGCCGAGGGCGATCTTGCTCCCGCCGATCATCGCCTGCGGATGACAGAGCTTGCGGCGAAGGGCAACCGCCACTTCATGGTGTCGGATGCGGAGATTCACCGCGGGGGCCGGTCGTACACGATCGAGACCGCGCGCTATTTTCTTTCCACGCTGCGGCAGCCGTCCACCCTATATCTGCTGATGGGTGCCGACCAGTTCGCCGAACTGGAGACCTGGAAGGATCCGGACGAGATCGCGAAGCTGTGCAATATCGCCGTGCATCGGCGGCCGCGGATTCGCGGACCGGGCGCGTCGCGGAGCTTGGTTGCCGCTCTCAAGCGCTTTGGTTACACTAAGGCCGACGACCACTACGTGCATCCGGACGGCAAAACGCTTACGTTCGTTGACACCACGCTCTTCCCGATATCCTCAACCCAAATTCGCGCCAAGCTGCAGCGCAGCGAATCGATTCGCTACCTGGTCCCTGCCGATGTCGCCGATTACATCCAACGTCACGCGCTCTATTGATTAGCACCCCAAGGCGATGCCGATAAAAGAATCACCACAAAGGCACCAAGGCACCAAGACGAAAATGCGGGCCTCGCCCTCAAAAGAATCTCCACTCTTTTATTCGTGTCTTAGTGTATTGGTGGTGGAAGTTTTCATCCGTGAGGCGGCGTGACCGCGCTCAAGAAAGCCTACGCCGCGGCGGAAGCGGCGCTCGAAAAAAAAGCCTACGATCTGGTCGTGCTCGAAACGGAGCATTTGAAGCCCGTCGCCGATTACTTTGTGATCGCAACCGGCCGCTCCGACGTGCAGGTTCAGGCAATCGCGCGCGGAATCGAAGAGCGGATGGCGAAAGAGGGGAAACGGCCGCTGGCGGTCGAGGGGCTGAACGTCGCGCATTGGGTCGTGCTCGATTACGACGACGTCGTGATCCATCTGTTCTACGAGCCGGCGCGCGAGTTCTACCGGCTCGAAACCAACTGGATCGACGCGCACGAAATCAAGCTGCCGGAGCCATTCCATTCCCAAGCCCGCGAACTTCGCTTGCGTGCGCACGGGTGAGCAATGATCGCACCGCGATGGAAACGCATCCTGAAATTGGGCGGAATTGCGGCGGTAGTGATCGTCATCTACGCGGTGCTCTTCGGCGTCCAAACCATGTTTGCCGTGAGCGCGCGTTATATGTATTGGCACGATCCCGCCGTATGGGAAGTTCCTGTCGAAATGACGGATGCATCAATTTCCAAGTCACCGGGCAAAAGACTTTCCTATTTAGGGTACGAATTCGAGGTTCCGTGGGACGATCTTGACGAGCAGAAAACCAAACCTGTTGGACCGTGGCAAGTAATCACCTTTCATTCTGGAAAAGGAATCGTCTTAATGACGTTTCCAGCAAAGGAGCGTGTTAATACTTTCTCAGGGTTGGGCCAGAAGCTTGATTCGAAGGACGCAAAGAAAGTCAGATTTCTTTATGGTGATGAAACCCTGCGATCCGATTACGCCTTTACCCGCGCTTGCCTTGAGGCCACTCCCGACAAAGTTACTCTATTCTCGACCCCAAACGAGGCACTTCGCCGCACGATGCTATTATTTCTTAAAATGATTGCGGTACCAACAACTGAGGCGAAAAGCGGCATTTTCTTTATTCAAACCCCAAATTTCCGTGGGTTCCAATTCGGAGATCCGAAAAGCCATCCGAGCGCGATCACCGACGAACTCTTTTCAGATAACGGTTCTGTCAAGATCACGTTTACCCACTGTGACAAATGCGACAACTGCGACAAAAAGAACAAAGAAACCGCGATTGCCATTTCGCAGGCGGAAATCAACCGGGTCATCCAAACCTTGCGAATTGCCCACTAGAGTCAGCTGCGCCCAGGACTGACGCCGCTTCGGCGAACGGCTCGAAAAGACAGACGTCAGACTTCGCTGCGGATCGCGTGGGTGACCCAGACCAGCACAACTGCGCCGACGGTTGCTGTAACCAGCGCGCCGGCGAATCCTCCGGGGCCGGGAATGCCCAGCGCTCCGAACAGCCATCCGCCGACCACGCCGCCGACAAGCCCCAGCACCAAGTCGCCGATCAGGCCGAAGCCTTTGCCATGGACCAGTTTTCCGGCCAGCCATCCCGCCAGAACACCAACAATCAGCGCATAGAACATCGGCATCTACTCCACGATTCTTGAAGGTGGCCGCCTCAGCAGCCGGGGGCGTGATGCAGCCCAGCGCGATTGAAGGCGAGCGTTTGTAGTTCCTCGGCCAGTTCGATCGTGCGAATGCGAGCGGCGCGGGCAAGCCGCTGCGATTCGTCGTCGGTCGCGAGTTGGGTCAGAAACTTCACGCCCAACTCGTGATGGAACTTTTCGTCCGGCTGAATCGTCTCACGATAAAGCCGCGCGGTTGCGGCATCGCCGGCATGCTCGCACAGCTCGATGAATTGGGCGTTCTTGACCAACGCGATCGCCTCGCGCGTGAACTGTCCGGCGGCGACGCGTTCGACGTCGGTTTCAATCGCCGCCAGAAACTTGAACATTGGACTGTAGCCGGCGGCCAATGGGTCGAATCCCGCAAGATTGTCGCCAAGGTCACGGAGCCGATCTTCAATGAGCCGGTAATGTTTGGCTTCGTCGCCGCTCTGGCGGGCAAGTGCGATTTTCAAGTTGGCGTCGCGCGTTTTGGGCACCCATAGCGCCGCGATTTCGGCTGCCTCAAGTTCATTGCGTAGCGCGATTCGCAGCAGGCTGCGCGGATTCAAGTCGCCGCCGCTCTCCGCACGCAGCGTATCGGCGGGCGCGAGCCGGCCCATGATCGATGCGTTCTCGGCGATTAGCTCTTGAACGAAACGCCCGCCGTCCATCGGATTGCACAGGCTGACGCCTGTGCCTCCTCTACTTCTTTTGTTCCATCGGGGCGCCGCAGCACTTGAGAGCGCCGGCTCCCCCTTTGGTTACGATAACCTGCGAGCCGCATTTGCCGCAGATGTAAACCTTGCCGAGTTGATTAGCCATCGCGTGTTCCTGTTCCTTTCCGATATTCACGCGCCCTTGAACAACGGTTTGCGCTTTTCCAGAAAAGCGCGGATTCCTTCGGCGCGGTCGGCTGTCGTTTGTAGCAGGGCGTACAGGTCTTCCTCAAGCCGGATGCCCTGATCCAGAGTCATATCATATCCCTTTAGGACGGCATCTTTGACCAGCCGTTCGGCCATGGTGGCGCGGCTCAGGATTGCCCGGGTCACATTGGCGACGATGCTCGTCAAGTCGCGCGGAGTTTTCGCGAGGTAGGAAACCAGCCCGATGCGCTCCGCCTGCGACGCTCCAATTTCCGTTCCGGTTAGGATCATCCGGAGCGCATTGGCGATGCCGACTATCCGCGGCAGTCGTTGCGTGGCGCCGAACTGCGGCATCGAGCCACGCACCATTTGGGTAATTGCGAGTTTGCTCCGCGCAGAGGCGATGCGAATATCCGCCGCCATCGCGAGTTCCAACCCCTCGTCGAATGCGTCGCCGTTGATAATCGCGACGGTTGGCTTCGATATAACGGCAAGCGATTCGACAATCCGCGGATCGACGCCATCCTCGAATCCGACGCAAAACTTCGGCGCTGCACTTGCAATTGTCAGCATCCGGGCCTGATCGTCGTCTTCGATCGATTCGAACAATTCGATCAGCCGGACCGCCATCGCGGGGGAGATTTTTGCGCGGCCGGCGGGATATCGCAGCTTCAGGCTTGCGCATCCATCCGCAAATGCCGCCTCGACCGTTTCGCCGCCTCGCGGCCGGAGCCTTGTTGCGCGGCGCGGCGTGGTCAAAGTCCTCCGCCGCCGGCGCGCAGATCCTTGCGCAGGATTTTTCCGAGCGGATTTTTGGGGAGCGCATCGATGAACTCGATGCTCTCCGGACGCTTGAAGCTGGCCAGGCGCGAGCGGCAGAACTCAGCCAGTTCCGCATCGGTCACGGGATGGCCTTTGCGCGGGACCACGAACGCCTTGACGGTCTGGCCCCATTCGACCGATGGCACGCCGATCACTGCGCATTCGTCGACGCCGGGATGGCTCATCAACACGGTCTCGATTTCGGCAGGGGCAATATTCTCGCCGCCGCGGATGATCATGTCGTCCTTGCGGCCGGCGAAAAACACGTAGCCGTCCTCGTCGAGCCAGCCAAGGTCGCCCGTTGCGCGCCATCCGTCGGGCAGGCGGGCGTCATCCTCGCGTCCGGCGTAACCCTTCATGATGCGCGGGGTGCGGATGATGATTTCACCGACTTGGCCGTGCGACAGGAAATTCCCTTCCTCGTCGCGAACGCGGACCTCGACGTCGGGCAGCGGCTTGCCAATCGAATTCAGCCGCTTGAGCTTGAGCTCGATTTCCTCGGGCGTGCCGGTCAGGCGATGGTCGTCGGGGCCAAGGACGGTCAGCGATGAAGTCGTCTCTGTCTGCCCATAGGCGTTCACGAAGCCGACGGTCTTGGGAAATACTTCGATTGCGCGGCGAATCACCTGCACCGGCATCGCGGCGCCGCCGTACGCGAGATTGGTCAGGGACGACAGGTCCGTGCTTCCGAATCCTGGCTCGTCGATTAGCTGCTTCATCATGGTGGGGACGACAAAGGCGTGCGTGACGCGCTCGCGCTGGACGAGATCGAGCCAGACCTTGCCGTCGAACTGCGGCATCACGATCAGCTTGCGGCCGGTCCAGACGTTGGTCATGTACGCCGTCGTTCCGGCGATGTGATAAAACGGCACGCACACCAGCGCCACCCCGCGATCGGTTCCGTCTGCCATTTCGACATTTGCGGTCACGTAGGCGGTGAAATCGTGGAAGCTCAGCATCACGCCCTTGGGCAGCGAGGTTGTGCCGCTGGTGTACATCAAGATCGAAGTGTCTTCGTCATCGACCTCGGCGTCGGCCTCGGCTGGTTCGACCTGCGCGATCAGATCGTCAACCCGGGCCATCCCGCCTGCGCCAGTACCCATTGCGACGACGCGGCCGACGGACAATCGCGGCCGGATCTTTTCGATGATTTCGATATAGCGATCGCCGACCAGCAGTGCCTTGGCGCCGGCGGTATTGATCATGTACTCGAGCTCGCCTTCCTTCGCACGATAATTGAGCGGAAGGAAGGTAAGGCCGGTTTTCGCGGCGGCGTAATAACATTGAATGTATAGGTCCGAATTGGTGTCGAGCACCGCTACAACATCGCGCGGCTTGAGTCCGAATTGTCCGAACACGGCGGAGAGCCGTGCGACGCGATCGGTGAGTTGCGCGTAGTTCAGCCTGCGCCCGCCGAAGACCAGGATTTCCTGATCCGGCACGATGGAGGAGGGGATGGTTACGAAATTGACGGTGTTCACTAAGCGAGTTTCCTTTTTACGCCGCGGTATCCTGCGCGGCTGATTCGGCTCCGATTCCGTGCGCTGCGCCCGCCGGTTTCGATTGCGGACATTTGCGCGAGGCGCTGTGCAAGCAACCGTTCGAGATCAAGGCCGGCGGTGAGTGGTAAATCGAGTCCGCCCCACACAGCCAGCTTGAGCATCGCGGTTCGCTCGCGCGGCAACCTTCCCATTTCTCGGGCGACTTCCAAGGCCCGCCGATCGAGTCCGGCCATCGGAACCACTTCAGCGGCCAAACCTACAAGCAACGCCTCTTTCGCGTCAATCCAGCGGCCGGTCAGGCACAGGTCGAGCGCGCGGCTAAGCCCGATCCGCCGTCCCCCGGTCTGCGTACCGGCCACGCCGGGAATCATGCCCGCACCGGTCTCCGGCAGGCGGATTTTGGTGTCGCTTGCGGCGATAGCAATGTCGCACAAGAGAGCCATTTCAAGGCCTCCGCCGACCGTATAGCCATGAATCGCGGCGATGGTCGGGATTGGAAGCGCGCGCAGCATTCCCCATACATCGCGCCGAAAGCGGACCCAGCGTGCGATGATCGGCGACGGCGCGGTCCCAAATTCAGTCAAATCGCCGCCCACCGAGAAAGCGGTGCCCGCGCCCCGCAACACCATCGCGCGGATCTCCCCGTCATCGTGAATTGCGCGCATGGCCTCGAACAACCCATCGCGCATCGCGATGTTGTAGGCGTTGAGTTGCGCCGGCCGGTTGAGTGTCACCCATGCGACAGTGCCCCGGCGCTCAAACAAGACCGCGCGAGAATTGTCGGAAGCCATCAGACGTTGCGAAGTTCGGCAGTATCGCTGTTGGCGAGTGCGGGACGCCCGTGCTCATAGACGACACGTCCTCCAACGATGGTAATATCGACAATCATATTCATCAATTCGGCGGCATTAAGCTGGTAAGGATCGCGGGGCAGCACGATCAAATCGGCGAGCAGCCCGGGTTCGATTGCGCCTGCCTCAAGCCGTGCCAGGCGGGCAGCTTCGACAGTAAACAGGCCGACGGCGTCCGCGACAGGGAGCGCTTCCTCGCGGCCCAGCAACTCACCGTCGAACGAGGCACGCGATATCGCTGCCGCAATCGCAGCCAGCGGGCGTGCGGGAGTCACCGGGGCGTCGGTTGCTCCGGCGAGGTTGATTCCCGCTGTCTTGAGGCTGCGTGCTCGATATAGGTGCGCGAGCAGGCCGGGCTCGCTGGCGTATTTCGGGCCGCGAAAATGTATGAAGCCCGGATTGGTTACGACCCACGCCTGCAGCGCTGCAAGCCGTGCGATGTCATCGGGCGGGATCACACCGCCATGTTCGATCCGAAATCGCGGGTTGCCACGTGAGCCACTCGCGTTGGCTCGTGCCGCCTCCGCGGCGGTTAGTGCCTGTTCAAGCTCCTCGACTTCGGTTGCATGAAACGCGCAATCCAAGCCGCGTTCCATCGCCAGGCCGGTGTGATGCGAGATCTCGTTCTGGTCGCGGCCTTGACCCGGTATGAACTTTACTCCGGCAAGCTCGATTCCGGCCGCCTGCGCCAGTGCGTCGGCTTCATCGGCGCTGCCGATATGGCGTTCGCCGATCATCACCTTCAGGCGCTGGCAGATTGCCCCTGCCTGCGCGAGCTTCGCAAACAGGCCGACCTCGGCGGAACTGTTGCGCGCGGTGGCGTCGGTGAATGCCGTTACCCCGGCGGCGGCGAGCTCGCGGCTCATGACGCGTGCACGCGATTCAGCTTCGGCGTGCGTGACCGGTGGCAGGCGGCTGGTCAGCCAAGCCTCCATGCCCGCGACGAGCCCGGTCAGGCGGCCGTTGCCGTCTCGCTGGATAATTGCGGCGCTTGATGGCGGCTTGAAATCGGCAGACTCAAGCCCCAAAAGCGTAATCGCGCGCGAATTGAGCCAGGAGGCGTGTAAAGTTTGATGGCGCAGCCGGAGCGGATTTTTCGGCAGCGCTTCGTCGAGCTCGGCGCGCGTCGGACCACGCCGCTCGAATAGGAGCGTCTCATCGCATCCGAATGCGCGCAGCCAGTTTCCTGGGGGAACCCGCCCGGTGGCAAGACGAAGTTCCGCGAGCAAATCGGCGACATTGTGGCATCGCTGGACGGAAATTCCGGTTGCCGCGGCGGCTGCTTCAAGGAAATGGAGGTGCGAATCGATAAATCCGGGAGCGACCGTCCGCCCGGCCAGCTTGAGCATAAAGGTGCGCGGGCCGACCAGCGCCTTTAATCCCGAAAATTTTCCGTGCGCGGCGATTCTGCCGCCCGCGATCGCAACCGAATCGCTGCCGGGATGCCCCAGCACGATTCCCTCATGAAGGATCAGATCGGCTTTGCCCGGCGCGATCGAGGCCGTTTTTGCCGGGTCCGCCGCCAAGCCGCCCGAATCCCGCCGGATGGATTTCACAAGGCGCGCTTAGTCCGATGAGGGAAGCGGCTTCGCTTCCTTGATTTTCATTTCGCCTTCGCAACATTCCAATGCGCCGGGGCCGGCCTTGTTGCACAAGACTTCCGTCCCGCATTTTTCACACAGGTAGCGCTTTCCAAGCAGATTGGCCATTTCAGTCACTCCCTCACACCGGGTCAAATCGCCCGGCGGCATAAATTAAAGTATCACTTCAACCCTCAAACGGAAGGCCGTACACCGATGCCTCTAACCGGCTCGCGCCATCGGCGACCGCCACCCGTGTGCCCGGCGGCCACGCGCTATGATGCAGCATTGCAAGACCAATTGCCCCCATCCTTGGCGAACGCACAACGCTGGTGACATGCCCGGCATCCTTTCCCGCAAGCGTTACGGCGGAGCCGATGCCCGGAAGCTTCCCGTCCTCAAATCTAAGCCCCATCATCCGCTTTTTCAAAGCACCGCGCGCGGTTGCGCGCTCGATGGTTTCCTGTCCGACGTAGCATCCCTTGTGAAATGAAATCGCGCGCTCCAGCCGCGCCTCCAACGCGAGCGATTTTTCGGTAGTGTCCGCCCCAATGCGGGCGATACCGTGCTCGATGCGGATTGCCTCCAGCACAGCTGAGTCGATTTGCCGCGCGCCCGGAACCGCGGATATCGCACGGTTGACGAGATCATCGGCGTATCCATGCGGCACAAGAATTGAAATCGCGGTTGCACCGAAACGCGGGAAGTTGCCTATGCAGAGATCGCCTACAGCGACGAATCGCCATGCGGGGAGATTCCCGGCCTCGTCGCCGCCGACGGCCTTCGCCACGGCTGGCGATTGTGGCCCCTCGATGTCGACGACGGAGAATGCGTCCGCTTCCTCGAACTCGACGTCATCGGCGACCAGCAACTTCTCAAGATGAGCACGCGCCCGAGTCCATGCGGTCGCATCGATGTCGAGCAGTAGCGCGTCCCCGGCGACCCAGATGAACAATTCCGCGATGATGTGCGCGTGTTCGGTCAGGATTAGCGCGGGTAAAATGGAACGCGGCTTCGCGTTCTTAACATCCGCGGTACACATGCCGTGAAAAAAAGCCAAGCGATCTTCGCCGATCGCACGCACGACGATGCGCCCATCGACCGCGCCAACGCCGGCGGTGCAGGTTGCCGCCTTATAGGCGGCTTCAAATTCGCCGGGCGCACCGGCAGCCAAAGTGGTGTGGCGATCGTTCAATGCGTGATGTTCCATGGCGGCGATTTCCCGGGTTCGTTCGAGTGCGCAATTACAATATAATTCAAATTGCCAAAAGGAGCGAAACGTCAGATGCGGGATGCGCACGTGCGCGGCCGGTTCATTCCGGTACTTTTGGTCCTTTTGGCCTGTGGCGCAATCGCCCGGCCTGCGGCCGGCGGCGATCCTCAATCTCAAGCGGCCCGGCTCAGCGACGGCGCATTCTCACTCCTGAGCACGATTAACACCGGCGGTTCGGGTTCCAATCCTCTCCTTGCGCCTGTGGCGAGCCTGGCCGGCGATGCGCAATCGCTCGCTTCCGCGCTTGCCGTAAATGACAACGCAAAGGCGGGCCGTGCGATGGCGTCGATCATAAACGATCGTACGGCGATCGACGGCGCCGCCAAGGGCGCGGCCGGTTTCAATGCCGCCCAATGGAGTGCGCTCAAGGATCAAATCGCCACCCTGGAGAAGGAAGTGCCGAAAAGCTCAGCGCCGAAAGCCGCGGAGCCGGCGCCTTCGGAATCCGAATCTACCGGGCCGCAAGTCCGGATTACTTCACGGGTCATTAAGAATGGAGTCGTGAGGGTCCGCGGTTACATCATGGGCACGGATCTCAAATCAGCGGGGGTCTTCAATCAAGATCGAATGCTCAAAGAAATCGCACTTGGCGCGACCCCCGGCGAGCAGCGCGTGACATTCGATCTCTCTCTCCAGGCGCCGGGTCCCGGCGAATCGATCCGCGCAATCGACGGATATGGGCGGCAGGCCGAAGCGATTGCCGCGCCCGATGGCGTCGCCGTCGGCTCGACAAGAGGAGGCGCGGAACTCATCGATATCGAGCCGGCTGCGGGAATGTCGGACGCTCCGATAGTGGCTGATTCGGAGCCGACGCCAAATACCAATACCGCCGAGATCTCGAGTGAGACCGATGCTGCTTCACCCTCGCGCCGCCATCTGCGCACATCACCGCTTGCGCCGCTAGTTGGCGTGGAAATTGACATCATTTATGCGGAGGAACTGATTTCGGCGCCGGGAAACGTCGAGGTGATTGGCCAAATCACCGGTCCCGGCGTCGTGCGCGCGGGGGTGTACACGGCGGGCCGATTGATACGGCAGATTCCAATTAACACGAGCGGCTTTACCTCGTTTGACGTAGTGATGCGAATGCCACCGCCGCTGGCGGATACAACGATTCGCGCTTATGGCGCAGGCAGTAATTTTGTTGAGTCGTCGATCAATATCGCGGCCAATCCGATGGCCGAGATGGAGAATTCGCCGATCTACCAGCAATATCCGGTTTATCCGCCGCCCTATTACGTTCCGAATCCCTACGTTTACGGAAACCCATACGCGAACCCCTACTATCGGCCCGCTCCCAACCCCGGATACCGGCCGCCCGCCACCGCCCCGGCAGCTCCCTGGCCGCATTGACTCCGCTTGCCCGCAGTCAATTAACTTGCCGCATCAACCGTCGTCACGTAAACTGAACGACTTAACGTTTACGCCGAGAGTGTTCAGACAATGCTGATTCAAGCAACGCAACTACGGCCCGGGATGGTGCTGGAATACAACAGTGACCTGTGGCGCGTTATGACCATCACGCACATCACGCCGGGCAACTGGCGCGGGATGGTGCAGACCAAGCTGCGCAACGTCAAAACCGGTTCGCAGACGGAAAATCGCTTCCGATCGGAAGATCGCGTCGAACGCGTCATTCTCAGCCAGCAGCGGATGCAGTTTCTTTATCAGGATGGCGACGACTACCATTTCATGAATACGGAGACCTTCGACCAGATCACGATTCCCAAGGAGTTGATCGAGGACGTAGCGGGATTTCTCACGCCAAACCTCGAAGTGGAAGTTGAATTTTACGAAACTACCCCGCTCAACGTGACGCTTCCCAAAACCGTCACTTTGAAGGTCGTACAGACCGATCCCGGAATGAAGTCGGCCGCCGTTACCAATACGCTCAAGCCCGCGACGCTGGAGACCGGGATGGTGATCCAGGTGCCGCACTTCGTCGTTGAAGGCGATACGATCACGATCAACACCGAAACTCACGAATACCTGTCGCGTACGAAATAACGCCTTGGCAAAGCCCGAGCGATCCGCGCCATCTCCGATTCGCCTCGGACCGCATCTCTTCATCGCGCAGACTCAGCCGGGATTCGAAGCGATAGTAGCCGGCGAAATGGCCGCGCGTGTAAAGGGTGCGCGCGAGGTCGCCCGCCGCACGGTTCCCGATCGCGCCGGGATGGCGATTTTCTCCGCGCCGAACCCCAAGGCGCTGAACCAACTGCGTACGGCGGAGGATGTATTTGCACTGGCCGGCTATCGCGCGGGGATCGGAAACGAACGCGAGGATCTGAATCGAGTGCGGATAACCGCACGCGATGCGCCGTTTGTCGCGGAAGCATTGAATGCGCACGCGGCGGTCTCCCCCGGAGCGCGTGCGGGACGGCGGCTCAAGTTCCGCGTCGTGGCGCGGCTGGTGGGCGAGCATGAATTTCGCCGCGTCGATTTCCAGCATGCGGTCGAACGCGGCATTCTCGAACGCTCCGATCATACCTGGCGGCTCGTCCCTGAGGATGGTGACGCGGAGTTTTGGGCCACTCTGATCGAGGGCGAAATGTTTCTCGCTGTCCGGCTCAGCGACGAGCGGATGCGCACCCGCGAGTACAAGGCCGTCCATCGTCCCGCTTCCACCCGGCCCGCGGTTGCGGCCGCACTCGCGTGGCTTTCCGATCCGCAAAACAGCGATGTCATCCTCGATCCATTTTGCGGCGCGGCGACGATCCTGATCGCGCGCGCGCATCTGGGCAGGTATGCGCAACTGATTGGAAGCGATCGCGACGATTCCGCGATCGCCGCGGCCAAGGCCAACGTCGGACCGCGCTATCAGCCAATTCGCATCGAACGATGGGATGCTTCAAAAATCGAACTTCCGGATGCGAGCGTTGACAAAGTAATCACCAACCTTCCGTGGGGCCTGCGATACGGCACGCATGGCGACAATCGGCGGCTGTATCCGCGCTGGATCGAGGAATTCAAGCGCGTGCTTAAGCCGGACGGAACAATGGTGTTTCTGACCAGCGAATGGCGGTTGATGCGAATGCTCGAATCGCGCGGCCTAATCAGGCCGTGTCAAACCTATCGCGTGTCGATTCTGGGCACCCCAGCGACAATCTACGTCTGCAAGAAATAACCAAGAACATTAACCGCGGACTGCGCGGAATAAACTGGCGGATTTTTGAGGAGCTCTCTGAACCGTGAAATCCGCTTAATCCGCGGTTCGTCGGGTCTTCCGCTTATACCGCGCTGAAGCCGTCCCGGCTGAAGAGCACGCGCTCCGAACCCAGGCGTTTGCGCATTGCGTCAAGCAGTTTCCGCTCGGCGCCGGGACGAAACCATTCCGAAAAACCCAAGCGCGCGTAAAGTTCGCCGATTTTTAGCGCACGCGATCGCGCGCCACCGGATCCGTCGCCGTCAAAATAGGTATCGACGATCACGCGATCCGCGGCCTCCGCGGCAAGCGCGGCGAATCGAGCAGGGTTATTCGGCATCATTGGCGAGATCGCCAACTGAACGAATATGCCGCGCTCGCGGAGCATCCGAGCCGTTTCTAGCCGGCGCTGGATGGAAGGCGAGGTAGGCGTGATCGCGCGGCGGACGGAATCGTCGTCGGTCTCGATTGTGATTGACACGATAGCGCGCGAGCCAAGTTCACAAATCAAATCGAGGTCGCGTTCGACGATTGGGCTGCGCGTTTGGATCAGAAAACGGCGAATCGGGTGGCGAACGAATTCTTCAAGCGCCGCGCGCGACAGCCTCAGCCGCCGCTCGATGCCCTGATACGGATCGGTCGCGCTGGACATGAAGACTGTGGTTCGTTCGATCTTGCCGGCATCCGCGAGGGTGTCCAATTCGCGTCGGAGCAACTCGCGGAGATTTGTTTTCGCAATTACCCACGAGCCCCACGGGCCGGATTCCGCACGCGCGATCGGAAGCATCCGCACGTAGCAAAACGGACATCCCCCTGCGTCGCCGAACGTGCATCCGACGTACGGATTCAACGAGAACGCGAAGCCCTTGAGGAAGCCTCCAGTTGGAGTGAGCGCGCGGGTAGCCGGCTTCAGCAGGTATCGCTTTGACGGCATTCAATTTCCGGCAGGCGGCGAAAAGAAGGCGGCCACGCCGGTGGAAATGGCACGTGGTGCGCTGCCATCGACTGGCACCACCCAGACCATCGGTGGTGGCGTGGTAGCCAGCGGCCGATCTGGCGCGCCTTGCAACCGCACGCCGGCATACACGAAGGCCGAAGAGTCGGGCGCCCAAATGGTATGCGACACGGCGAGCTGATCGAAATAGCTGTAGGCGATCGATTCCTCCGACGTCGATAGAAAATTGCCGAGGTCCCGGTCAGCGCCTGATCCCAAATCGACTACGTGCCAAGTGTAGTAGGGCTTGTTCGGCGGAACACCAACGTAAGCCAGATGGCGTGAATCGGGTGCGAAGAAGAATGCGGCCGTATCGTTTGCGGTAAGCGATCGAATGTTCGATTCGTCGATGCCGGCCAACTTGATCCCGTGATAGACCGGCTCCGGCCGATTCGGAGCCGTCGAATAGGCGATATGCCTGGAATCCGGCGCCCAGATGAAGCTGGTTTCACCCGTTGGCAGCTTCGCAATCGACCGCGGGTTTTGTCCATCGGAATCCGTAATCAAGAGGTCGATTGCGCCGTGTTCGTTCCCGACGTATGCGAGATGCTTTCCGTCTGGTGACCACGACGGCGTCCGGAATGGCGAGTATCCGCGCTCAAGCACGCGGTCTATCTTCTGATCTGTGGGCGTCAAATTAATGAGTGCCACTTGCTCCGTGTGGCTTGAATTAATCGCGGTTGAATGGATCGCGAGCCGATTTTTGGCGGCACCCCAATCGAAAAAGATTGGCAGCCCCGTCGTAACGATTCTTATCGGCGATGATTCCTTCGCATCGGCGAGCATCAAGGTTAGCCCGCTTGGATCGGAAACCAGAAATGAGAGGCGCCGTTCATCAGGTAGCCAGTAAATGTAAATGATACGTCCGGTATCGCTTTCGAAAATCTTGATCGGCTGCCGTGTCGCCAGATCGTAAAGCCACAGCGCGGATGTTGAATCGGAGCCGGAGACCTCTTGCGATGCGTACGCAAGCCGTTTGCCATCGCGCGAAAACGTGGGCAACAGGTAAGTCGTATGAATTTGAAGGTCCTTGGCTTCGAGACCGCCGATGGCAGCGATGGGTCTGACCGAGCTTGAGACTCTTGTGCGAAGAGTCGATTGAGGGCAGGTAAGGCAGCGTGGCTCGTCCGCTTGCGCACTAAGATAATCAAGGTTCCCGTCGGTATCGATGAATGCAATCGCTCCCGGCAGCCGCTTCGGATCGCGCGCGAAGCCGGAGGAGGTAATAAACGTGATGGACGCGGCGGCGCACAGCGAGAGGAACCGTAACCGAGTTGACGCTCGCCTCATTCAAAACAGAATTGCGCTGCCGGACCGGCAAGGCAAGGACGGCCGGTGGTCTGCCGATCTGATGCGGTTGACAGAGGGGGCGCCAATCGCACACACTTGAATATATGAAGCGTGCGGCGATATTTCTTTTTGCGGCGCTTGTGCTCGGCTATCCTTCCTTTTCACACGCCCAGTACACGGACACCGACAAGCAGAATCCGAAAGAATACAACGACGAGGATTCTCAGCCGCTGTCGATCGCCAGCTATGCGCTGTACCCGATCGGGTTCATGGCCGAATGGCTGGTGGCTCGCCCGCTGCATTACGTGACCGCCGATACTCCAATCGAGCCGGTGTTCCGCCCCGCCGACGGCGAAAGCGGATTGCCGGCTCCGCGCTTGCCGATTATTCCCGATAATTCGCTTGCCTCCGCCCCGGAAGAGCAGGAGATACCACAGGAGATCGTGATCACGCCCGGTGGCAAGGCCACTACTCCTGAGGGTGTTCCGGTGAAAAATCCCTACACACAGTCAGCCGAGCCTGCCGCTCCGGCCGAGCAGCCCCATGGTGCGGCGCCACCACAATCGTCCGGCCAGCCGGCGCTTCACTGAAACCTGCAGCGAATTCGGGAAATTTGAGTCTGAATCGGACTAAATTCCCTTGAATATCGTCGTCTTCTCTCGTAGAATTTTTTCTAATCGAGAACGTCTAATCAGTGTGGAAATTCTAATATCCGATCGCAGCGGCGGGAGGTTCTGAAAGTTTCGATGGCGGCAGCAGCAACGGCGAAAGCTCCGGTCGATCCGGCCGAACTTAAGAAGTGGCGCGAAGACGAGCAGTCGAAGGAACGCGCCAAGCGCGAGAAGGAGAAATCCGAGATCGGTTCGCTTTGGAGCCGCCGCGATTTCCTGGGTACGCTGGGATGGGGCGGATTTAGCGTATTTGCGATTGTCGGATTGCTCGCGGCGGTACGGTCGGCATTCCCGCGCGTACTCTTCCTTCCCCCGTCGAAGTTCAAGGCCGGCTTTCCCGACGATTACGTAATCGGCGAAGTCAGCGAGAAGTTCAAGCAGGATTTCCGCACCTGGATCGTGCGCACCAAGGCCGGCTTCTACGCGATTTTCGCCAAATGCACCCATCTTGGATGCACGCCGCGATGGCTCAAGGCGGAGCAAAAGTTCAAGTGCCCGTGCCACGGCTCCGGCTATTACATCAGCGGGCTGAATTTCGAAGGTCCCGCGCCGCGGCCGATGGACCGCTTTAAGATTTACGTCGGCGATGACGGCCAACTGGTCGTCGACAAGTCGGTGATTTACAATATGGAACCGGGCGCCGACCCCAACGAGCAGCACCCCGAAAGCATTCTCAAGCTCGCGTGAGCGGCCTCTAATAGCCATGCGAAAACCCACGTGGGTTTCGCGCTTCCCGTTTACTCTCCCGATAACGGCGGGCCGCCGTTTTCGGCGCTGCGGGAAGTCTGAAACCCGTCAGGGGTTTCAGAAATCTTCTTCTGCGCCGCGCGATAAGCGGAATCCGCTTTTTTCTGCTACAATCCCAGCCCGAACGATCGTTAGGAGAATCGCGTCATGCCTCGAATCAAGGCCGGGAATATCAATCTAAGCTACGATACCTACGGCAGCGGCGAGCCGCTGTTGCTGATCATGGGCTTCGGGATGCCGGGTGCGGCATGGTTGCCCTCGCTGCCGTTCATGAGCGGGTTTCAGGCCATCTATTTTGACAATCGCGGCACGGGGCTTAGCGACAAGCCGGACATTCCCTACACGGTCACGGATATGGCCGAGGATGCGAGCAATCTGCTGCGCGCCCTCGACATTCCAAAGGCAAAGGTCTTCGGCGTCTCGATGGGCGGAATGATCGCGCAGGAGCTTACGCTACGGCATCCGGAGCAGGTCGTGAAGGTCGCCCTTGGATGCACGACGCCCGGCGGCCCGAATGCCGCGATGCCTTCGGTCGAAGTGCTGGACATCCTCATGACCGGATCGAAGCTGATGGGTTCCGATCCTGAAAAGGGCTTTGAAAAATTGATGCCCGTGCTGGTGCCGCCGGAATTCAGCGCGTCGCATCCGGAAATCAAAATGATGATGGCGGGTGCGAAGATGTTCCCGCCGACGCCGCCGGAGACCGCCGATCGCGCGATGGCGGGAATTATGGGATTCAACGCGTACGATCGGCTGCATGAAATCAAATGCCCGGTGCTGATCGTTCACGGCGACAGCGACGTGCTGGTACCGACTGCCAACGCCGAGATCATCAAGAGCCGCATTCCGCATGCCGAGATGTTCATGATCCCCGGCGCCGGCCATCTGTTCCAGGCGGTGGATCCCGTCGGCGTACATATGCGCATCGCCAACTGGTTCAGGGCATAGGATCGCCGGAACTCCGTTCCCCCATTCCTGAAGGAAATTTGGCTAGAGAGCGATCGGCAATCTCTCACCCACTTACCATTAGGACAAGTAGCCGGGGGGCGATTCGTGCGCTCTTCCCCCCTTTCCTCTAGGAAAGGGGGGCTACTAAGTGATTGGTGAACGGTTTCCCCCTTTCCTTTAGGAAAGGGGGTTAGGGGGATAGGACGGCGGACGAGCTTCTTTGTGAGTCCCCCTTCCCCGTGGGGAAGGGGGAAGGGGGTTAGGGCGTCCATGCCAGCGCGGCCCGTATCTCCTCAATCACCGCCGGCAAATCATCCCGCACTCGCCAATTCAGCACCCGCAATACCCGAATCCCATACTTCGCAAGATAAGCGTCGCGCGCCCGATCGTAACCCTGCTGCCGCCGATGCGGGCTGCCGTCGAGCTCCACCACCAGCCGTTCGCGATGGCAATAAAAATCGACGATGTACGGCGCGATCAACTGCTGGCGGCGAAAATACGCTCCCATGCGGTTCCCGCGCAACTCATCCCACATGACCCGCTCTTCGGGCGTCATATTTTTGCGCAATTCGGCCGCGCGCCGGATCAATTCCGGATTGTTCTGCTCGCGAAGCGTGAGCAGCAGCATCCCGGCCGATTATAGGGTGATGCCGTTTGGGAATCTGACCCTAACCCCTAGCCCCTTCCCCGCGAAGCGGGAAAGGGGAGATTTAAAAGCGCCCGCTCGCGTCCTATCCCCCTGACCCCCTTTCCTGAAGGAAAGGGGGAAGTGGACCGACCATGAAGGAATGGAGGAACGGAGCTCGTCCGGAAAGGAAAGGGAGTAATGGGTCGGCCGGGAGGGAACGCTTGAATTTCTCTTCCGTTACCTCACGGGAGAGGCCTGCCCTGAGCGAATGCGTAGGGACGCCACCCGCCTGCGGAGCGATTAGACCGACGGCGAGTGAGGGTTCTGGATCGTCCACTCAAGCGCCCCCCTTCCTTGTCACCCTGAGCGGAGTCGAATGGGGCAGGCTGCCGGAGCCAAACGGGTCTCGCGCGCGGCGAGCACAATCCCCTATAATACCGCCGCGTACCGCCCGCCGGACAGGCTGAACCGATTCACCCCTGAACTGCCGCGCGGAGCAGCGGGCCGTGCAGGCAAATTCCGCCGCTGGATTTCGACCCGTTCAGCGAATCGCTCGCGATCTACGCCGATTAGCCGCTTCGCCCGCCGGCGCAGCGTTACGGTTGTTAGAGGTACGCTTGTTCGAGAATTTACGTGGACCTAAGCTGATACGGGCGGCGCCGCTTTATGGCAAAATTCAATCCGAAGAAAATCTCTGGTAGATGGCGCGAGGGCTATGCGTTGGACCTCCAGACGCTCAGTAGCACGCCTATCGGTTATAATGAGTTCGGCCACATGCAATTCGACAATACGCGGTCAGAGGTAGGCGAGCTTCTGTATCGGCTCAAATCCAAAGGCGACAGGACAGTAGTTGCCGAGATTGCGGGCGCGGCTGAGGAGTTCCTAAATTCGTGGGCGCCGAGCGTCGACATCATTGTTCCGGTGCCGGCCTCAGGCTCACGGCCGGCGCAGCCTGTGATTATACTTGCGAAAGCCATCAGCAAACGCGTGGGGATTCCGCTGGCCGAATGCGTGACGCTGACACGGAAAACCCCGCAACTCAAAAACGTGTACGATTTTGCCGAGCGGCTTAAACTGCTAAAGGGACTTCACAAGTTGGACGCCGCTGTCACCGGCGGCAAGCAGGTTCTTTTATTCGACGATCTGTATCGGTCCGGGGCAACGCTGAATTCGATTACCGAGGCGCTGTATAGCCAGGGCAAGGCCGTGAAAGTGTTTGCGCTAACGATCACAAAAACACGGGTCCATCGATGACCACAGTATTTATCGGCGGCTCACGGCATCTTTCGCAGTTCGGCGCGCCGGTCCGGCAGCGGCTGGATCGGATCGTCGAGAAACGGTTGCCCGTACTGATCGGCGACGCCAACGGCGCTGACAAGGCGGTGCAGAAATACCTGCATGAAAAAGCCTATCCCAACGTCGAGGTTTTCTTTTCGGGCGGCCTTTGCCGGAATAATCTCGGTAACTGGAGGGTGCGGCCCGTCTCGCCGGCCACCCGCGAGAAAAGCTTCGAGTTTTACGCCGCCAAGGATCGCCTCATGGCGCAGGAGGCCGCCGTCGGCCTGATGCTGTGGGACGGAAAAAGCGTAGGTACTCTGCTCAACGTGATGCGGCTTTTGCGGCAGCACAAGAAGGCGGTCGTGTACAATGCCCCCAAGCGCCGCTTTTGGGAGCTTAAGAGTCAGTCCGACTGGACGGTTTTCTTCTCCGCATGCGATCCGGAACTTCGCAGCCGGGTGCGGCAAAAGGCGGCAGGCGAAGACGAGGAGCGCGAACTTTCCGCCGCGCAGCAAAGTCTGCTCGCGTAGAGACCTCGCTTAGTCCATCCGCCGATGCGGGAATTGCCCAAGCCGCCCCGCACCCGCCGCGCGTAAAGGCCCGGACACCTCATACCGATCGTGCGCCCCAACTGGCCTGCTCCCCAATTTCCCTCCAATCATAAGTAGAGACCGCCGGTTATAGCGCCCACTTGGGGCGGTTGCATTGCCCGTCCTTTAAGCATGGCGAACTGGGTCGGCGTCAAGGCGCCAAGGCTGCTATGTGGCCGCAC
>DATKOZ010000015.1:0-10635 GCA_035524375.1 Binataceae bacterium (SeqCode)
GTGCGGCCACATAGCAGCCTTGGCGCCTTGACGCCGACCCAGTTCGCCATGCTTAAAGGACGGGCAATGCAACCGCCCCAAGTGGGCGCTATAACCGGCGGTCTCTACTTATGATTGGAGGGAAATTGGGGAGCAGGCCACGAGGCAAAGAGTTTGCCCGCCGTGCTAGAGATCGGATCAACGGGTCCCATGCCCCCCAGAATCATCGATGCATTCAGGATCGCGTCGATCCAAGGCAGCCCACCCAAGTAATGGTACCCGCAAATGCCAATCGCCAGCGATCCACCGAGAACTGCCACCGCGCCGGCAGCCCATCGTGCGACGCGGCGAACGAATAGGCGGCGCGGCAGTAATGGCTCGTGGTGCCGCTCGAAATTCATGCGGGTTACTTTACACGAATTTGTAGGAGCAATTCCGCGCGGACGCGTCCCCTATCCGGCTAACCGATCAGTTAATCCTTGTTTCAATTGATGATTTTCGGCGCCGGTGACGCCTGCAACCACGCCGGGTCCCGCTCGTATCCATGATCAGGATGGTTAAGCGTACGAGAAATCGAAACGCGAGAATTACAGGAGAGGCACGACAATGAAGACGAAACTACAAATCGTTCCGGCCCTGATGGCAGTCGCGATGCTGGCCGCGCCGGTGGCCGCGTTCGCCCGCAACGATCACGACCGGCATTTCGATGCGCGCACCGGTCCGGCGCATGTGGAGCGTCATTTCAAAGCCGCTCCGGAGGTTGCAGTCCCAGTTCTGCGGCGCGATCGCTTCCGCGAAGAGCGCCACGATGCATGGGATCGTCATTTTGACAATCGGTACTTTGCGCGGCCCGTAATTCCGAATGATTGGAATTATGGGTACAACTACGCGCCCGTTGTTTCCGCCGCGCCCGTAACCGGCTATCCGGTTGAGGGTTCAACCTGCGCTGAGGCGCAACGTGTAATGAACCAGTATTACCGCGATCGCCGGGAAGGACATACTGCCGCGGCGAACGCCCTGCTGCGAAAGGATGCCAGAATAGTCGAACGATGCCGCACTACCGCTTCGCTTGGCGGCATGCCCGCAATCGCCGGCTACGGAACGCAGTACGGTGCGAATCCTTACGGCTACGGAGCCGCCTCAACGGTCGCGCCGCTGATCCAACAGTTCATTCGGTAGCAGCACACCTCGGCACGGGCCGGCGGACCTCCCCCCGCCGGCCCATCTCGTCAGAAATTTCGTATCGCGACAGCTAGATCGGGCCGCCGTTTTCCAGCCATTTCCGGCAATCGGGAGTGAGCGCACGGGAAGCGGCCGATTCGTATTGGGCGAGTTCCTCGGCAGTCAGAACCTCGCGCCATCGTCCGTTGGTCCCCTTGTTAAAAAAGGTCTGTGCTCCACCCTTCCACGGGATCCCCATTGACGGCGCGTAGTTAGCGCCTTTGGTCTTCATTTCTTCAAATGTGCAATTGCGCACCAATCGCGGCCAGGTGGCCTCTTCAACTTTTACGCCGAGGAATGCCGCGACCCGGCGCATTTGTGGCTCAAGATCCGCCAGCAGATCATTAAAGTGAACTAACAGAAGGTTCGGCAATCCGCGGAAATCCCAGTATGACTGCGCGTGATAAAGATGAGACCAGTACGGATAGCCGTCGTTCTCCCACCGGAATGACGCTTTAGTCATCCAGTCGCGCCACATATCGTGAATGTCGCCGTATTGGGGCGGCAGGTCACCGACCCGGCCTGGAATGCCTGCAAGCAGCGCGAGAGTGCGGTCCGTGTAATTCTTGTGATGGTTCCAAAGCGACATGAACACGTCACGCGCATCGCGTCCGACGTAAATGAATTTAAGCCGGGGATCGAACGGAAACCCATCGAGTGGCAAGTGCGTCTTGATGAATCTCCGACTGGATTGCCCCTCCAATCCGGTCAAAACGATTTCCAAAGGCATGCCGCGAGCTTCTAGAAACGGCGACAAAATACCGACTGGCACAGGTGGCTCGCCTCCGAAGATCAGATTGGCAACGATACCCTGCATCCAGGTCGTGCCGGCCTTCGCGGATGTTGTAATGATGATGTCATCAGGGCGGAAGCGAACAAAATTCCAACGCGTGCTGTCGATCACCCAGCTCTGATACACGCGCGTGCACTGGGGTGTCGCGCTCTGGACGTGTACGGGTTTCGCCATTCCGTAACTTCTCCTTCACACTATGGTGCGCAGCGTGGCCTGTATGCCGCGCAATCTTCGCCGTTCAATGCGATGCGGTCGGCAGCGGATCAGCCATTGGGGCTGACGAAGGCGACGCGGCTGAATTAGATCCGCCAACGGCAGGCGGCCTTTCGACGTCCAGCATTTCCTTTCTGATGTAACCTGCCGGGATCTCGAACACATCGTTGGCAAGGAGTTTCGCTTCAATCTTCATGACAAGTACGTGCACTTCCGAGGTCTTGCGATTTGCCATCGCTTGTTTCATTTCCGCCGCCACACCGAGAGGTAATCCCCTAGCTGAGGACAACATTTTGTTCGCTTGCAGCACCATTTCTGGCGACATTTCAATTGTCACATTCAACGCAAGCGGCACGCTCTCGGACGACTTGCCGGAAATCGTGCCTTTGCCTTCGTTCTTGGGCGAACTGTGGAGCCCGTTATTCGTGTATCTGTAAAACAGCTCCCACTCCTTAGACCCGGGAGCCTCCGTCGACAGGCATTCTTGGGATGTCACCTTGCCTGTGGAATTTTGTTTTACCAGTTCGTAGTCTACGCACTTGTAACCGGCGATTGTGCGGGTAGTGCCGGTGCGCTTCATTTCCGACGCCGGAGTAAGGGCGGCTATGTACGTTAGTTCCCCCACCGCGCCTGCGCCGGGATATAGCGAAGATTCGAGGTACGATTTCTCGGACGGATTGAGCATGTACGTTTTGTATTTGTCGAGATCTACGATCGATACGGGAAAGCTTGGGGCTGGATGCGTTTCGGTAACTATCTTTCCCTTGTGTCCTTGCAGCATCATGGTCTCATGCGATTCGGCGAGTATTGTTGTACCAAGGGTTCCACGTTGGATGTACGTGATGACGACGCCTGCGGACGCGGGCGACGCCGCAAACACAATGGCTAGCGCAACAACCAGCGCGGATGATTTCCTCATTGACCGTTGCCGCTATGCGGCCGCGCCGGGTGGTGCGCACGCTTTTCCCGGCTCAGAAAGGTGCCCGGTTCGACGCCGAAACGCGCGGCCAGCGCCTGAATTTGGCGGATGTTGAGCATCCGGCGGCCGGCGAGAATCTCGGATACCACGCCTTGGCTGCCGATCTCGGGAAGGTCCTTCTGCGCCAGCGCGTGTTGCTCCATCAGGAAACGGATCGCATCGACGCCCGACGCTTCAGGCAGGGCATTATGCTCACGATCGTACGCCTCGATCAGCACGCTTAGGGTTTCGATCAGGCGATAGCGCGGGTCCTTGGGATTTTCGCCGATTTCATCCACCAGCGCATTGAGGCGCTCGACAGCCGCGTCATATTCCCGTTCTGTGCGAATCGCCAGAAACGGCCCGGCTCCTGCGAGGCTCCTCATCCTATTGGCGGCGGCTTGGTGCTTCATTTTTTCCACCTCTCGGCATCATACTCCGGATGCGTCAATATGTGGCGCACAAACAATCTTTGGGTGTTGAAGTGGATCGCGGTAATGAGCCGGTACTTGTTACCACCGATATTGAAGATGTAAAAGGCGCGGCCATTCACCGAAACCATATCCACGCTGGAGAATGTGCGTTTCAATCCGGCTAGATTGCTGAATTGCCCATGTCTGACCAGTTTCAGCCACGAACTCAGCGGCGTTGCGGCATCGGCGTGCGCGGCAGCGAAATTCCGCAGCGCCTTCTGAGAGATTACGCGCACCTACTCCCAAACTATCTCAAATTGAGATGAAACGCAAGGCGCGATAGCCGGGCTTATCGCCCCCTCAATGCTTCAAATCCCTGAGAAACTCCAGCAGCGCGGCGTTCACTTCGGCGGGTTTTTCCTGCTGCGTCCAATGGCCTGAACCTTTGATCAAAACCGTATTGCGCAGGTTGGGCACAAACGCCTTCATCCCCTCGGCCATTTCGGGCCGCAGCACGATGTCGAGTTCGGCGGTGATCATCAGCGCCGGCTGCTCGACGCGCTGCTCCTGCCCCGCGGTCTCCTCCCAGTTGCGATCGAGGTTGCGATACCAGTTGAGTCCGCCGCGAAAGCCGCTCTTCTTGAATGCGCGCACGAAGACCTGAAAGTCTTCATCGGTAAGAAATTTACCGTGGGGTGCATCGGGCAGCCGGTCGAGAATCCCCCCTCCCGCCGGGCCGAATACGCCGGGCGGCGCCTTGCGGAATTCCGAAACGGCTTCAGCCGGGACATCCTGGAAGAAGCCGCGCAGCGAGCGGTCAACATCACGCTCCAGTTCCGCCTCGGCCACCCCCGGGGTCTGGAAATAGAGCATGTAATGAAAGCCGCCACCGGCCATCGCGCGCATCAGCTCGGTGGGCCGTGACGGCGGACGCGGGAAAAAGGGCGTATTGACGCCGACCACGCGCTCGATGCTATCGGCGGCCATCATCGCCGCATTCCAGGCGACGGCGCCACCCCAGTCATGGCCGACGATCACGCAGCGGCCGATTTCCATCGCGTCGAGCATCCCCACGATGTCGCCGACCAGCTTGCGCATCGAATAAGCCTCAATCGGTGCGGGGCAGTCGGTTTCACCATAGCCGCGCTGATCGGGCGCGATCGCGCGGAAGCCCGATTCGGCCAGCGCGTGAATTTGATGCCGCCATGAATACCAGATTTCCGGAAACCCGTGGCACAGGACGACGGGAAACCCCTCTCCCGCTTCGGCAACGTGCATTTTGATTCCGTTGGTCTTTACAAACCGATGCTTAATTTCGCTCATTGGGGGTACCTCCCGGTGAAGGATTTCAAAAATGAAAAAGGCGGGGCCGTTGTGGCCCCGCCTTTTTTACTCAGATCACCATGTCTTGTTCAGCCGCATAACCACAATCGGCAGCTCAATGCGAAGCCCCAGTCGAAGCTGCCGGGGCTGCGGACGCAGGAGCGGCGGCACCGGACGCCTTTGCACTGACGGCGCCGGGAGCCATCATATGGATTCCGCCCATCATCGGATTTGCCTGCTTGGTAAAGTCCTTGGGAATTTCAAATGTGTCGTCAGGCAGGGTCTTCGTTTCCACCTTGCTCACGACAGTTTTATTCGTCATCGGCGGCCGTTTCGCCATTCTGGCTTCCATCTCTTTGAGCCGGTCGGCCGGCATTTTTGCCCGGGCCGCCGCGGGAATCGACGGCTTCATCGTCAAATCCATTGAAAGCGGCAGGCCCTCGGGAATCTCCCCGGTCGGAGTCGTCTTGGCGGCGGCGGTGACCTTGGCCTCCATCGCCTTTTCAAAGGTGGTAAAAATTTCGGCCCCCGGAGCATCCTTGGAGACGCATTGCGTAATCGTGTATTGGGCGCGACCGGTATCGCCTCCACCGTCGTAATTGGTGCATTTGTAGCCTGCGATGTCCTGTTTGGCCGATGTTTTCTTCAGGTTCATCGACGACGTGATTGTCGAGGCCATCATTGTGGCCATCGGCGGCGGCGGAGGGAACTCCATTTCCATATAACTCTTTCGTGACGGGAACAGGCGGTAGATTTTGCCTTTATCCAAGTCGATGATCGTGGTCACCTGATCGGTAACCATCTTTTGCTTGTTGCCCTGGATAATCACCGTCTGCTTTGTCTCACGCGACATCCGGCCATTGTTCACCTGCTGAGTTTCGTCGATTACCACGCCGGCATTTGCCGGCAACGTGGCCGCGCTAAAGCAGCCCGCGTTGGCAATTGCGCATGCGGCCAGCAGGACGGTTGTCTTCCTCATAGCGATTGTTCTCCTTGTGCTCGTTGCATTTTCATCACCTCCGCGGGCGATGCCGCCATCGCGCCATGGGCACGTGGCTCCCGTTCCTCAGTCATCCGATGGACCGTCAAGCATACCAGCCCGACGGTTACCCATACCATTTCCTTAATTCTTCGCAAAAACCCAATTACAAACCCAGCCTCGGCCGGATAGCCCAGCAGCTTCAGTATCAGCGATTTGCCGCCCTCCTGGCTGACCAGCTTTGCGGGGATCAAAAAGGTCGCGCGCTCGATTAAAAGTCCCATCGCTTCCACTATCAACGCAACCTGAAAGGACGCCGACAAATGAAGCAGCCGCATCAGGATGTAAATCTCGACCGGGCCAAGGCTCCACGCCACAGTGTAGCAAAGGCAGGATAGGACGAACCGGCTCCGGTGCCGCGCGTAAATGTCAATCAGCTCCGCGTCGGCTTCATCCGCGGATTCGCGAATTTCTTCGGCGCCCAGCCGCCCGATATTGAACCTGGCCGCGGCGCGCCACAAATGAGAAAACGGCTGCTTCAACTGGACGAAGAAAAATCCCCCCGCCAGCGCGACAGCCAGAACAAACCCGCCGATGATTGGCCAATATAGACCGGCCGCAAGCGGAACCAGACGCAATGAGACCGCCAGTGCGCCGGATATAAAGACGATCTGGCCAACCGCCTCGGCCAGCGAGGCGGCAATTACGCTGGCCAGCCCGATCGGCATCCGCAACTCGCGCCGCACCATCAGCGCCATCACGAACTGGCCGCCTAACTGTGCCGATGGGGTGACATAATCGATCGCCTCGCCGGAGATTCGCGCCGAAAACAACCGCGCGAACGAAAGCCCCGCCGGGTAGCGATCGATCATCACACGCCAGCCCAGCGTATTTGCGATTCGCGCAAGCGACTCGAGCGCTATCGTGAGCGCCAGCCCCCAGCCCGCAAGGCGAACGTAACTCAGTACGTTCTGCGGCCCGAAATGGGCCAGAAACCATACGTAAAATACGATCGCTATTGCGACGAAAAATGTCTCTACGCGGCGCATCAGTGCAGTCTAGTGCCGCCGCCGTGCGGACGGCATCCGCAGCATTGTTTCAGCCAAGCCAATTCAGCGCAACCCGCCGTGGAGCGCGGGCAAGGCGGACTGAATCGCTATGCCCCGCCGCGCTCGATGGCGGCCTTGAGCGCTCGGACCCGGGAATCGGAGGGCGTTGCCACGATTGCAAGGTCGCACTCCTTGCGCGCGCCGGGCAAATCACCCAATCGATACAGTCCAAACGCAACGATGTAATGCATGCCGGAATTCGGCGGCAAAATCGAAGCCACGTGACGCAATACGGCGAGCGCCTCGTCGTCGCGATGCTGTTCCGTGAGCGCCCGGCCCAGGATGGTCAGCGCTTCGGCATTTTCGGGATCTTGCTTAAGCAGCGAACGTATAGCTGCCTCGGCGCCACCGTAGTCACGATTCCAAAATGCGATTTCCGCCCGCGCGCTGGCGGCTACGGCAAAACCGCCTGGCACCTTTTCAGCACGAGCCAATGCCGCTTGTGCGGTCTTCGGGTCGCCGGCGACGGTCGCGGTAATTGCGAGCTGGGAGTACGCATCCTGGGGCGGCTTATCGATTCGCTTGAGCCCCTCGACGATGTCTCGTTCCGCCTGCACCGCGTCTCCGGTTTCCTCGTACGTGCGGCCCAAGTTATAGAGGTTCCAGCCGTCATTGGGATCGATCTTGTGCGCAATCTCAAAATGGGGCCGCGCATGGACGTAGTCCCCCCGGTCCGCGAGTGCCACGCCCAGCCGATTTTGCCAAAGCTCCTCGTTGGGTGCAGTTTCCACGGCGCGTGTGAACAGACTTACATCGTCGTGCCAGTAATGTTCGGCCGTATAGAGCATACCGGCATATGCGATTAGTATCGCGGCGACCGCGATCTTCACCGCCCACGCCATCTGCCGGTTTTGCCGTGCGAAATACACAGACAAATCGGCAACAGTCACACAAATTCCCAGCGAAGGCAGGTAGAGATAACGATCGTGAATTACCGATTCCGAGTTGTGAGCGGCCAGGAGATTTAGCGTTGGCGACAGCGCGACTAGAAACCACCCCGAACAATAAAGATAAAGCCGTCGATGCGGATGATGTCCAAGCAGCAGCCAAGCCAAAACAGCCAGTCCAATCAGTTCCGCAACCGGCAGATAAAATGCCTGCGAGGCGATGCTTGGAACCGCGCTCAATCCATGCGATGGGCTGGCCTGCCATGGCGTTGCTATCAACGTCAGGTACGTCAGTATCGCACCCGGCGCCCGCCGGATCGCCTCGATCGCAGTGGAATTGTTGAGTGTGGGCCGGTCCATGAATCAAAGCACCCACCTCCGCAGCCCGATATACCCGAGCGTTTCGGCCACATACGGCCACATTAGTGCCATCGCGGCGCGCGCGCGCACCGCAATCGGTATGCTGACCGTTGGAGCGTCGCCGTCACTGAGGTCGGCGAAGTCTTTGGCGAAATTCCCATGCTCCAGCGCATTTTTCTGGAGAATTCGCCGGGGGAATATGAGGACGTGAAGCCCAATCAAGATGGGCATGACGACCGCGCTTTCCTGGCATAGCAAGGCGCCGAAGAATAGCCCCATGGATTCCAGCCCCGCACGACGCGATGGCAATGCGGCCCAATGCAGCCGCCACCGGGCGACACCCGATCCATCTGATTCGGCCGCACCCGCGCCGGGTTGTGCCGAGGCTTCGACCACGCTGCCTTTTGACGCGGAAAGATAACATTCGAATGCACCCAGCATGAGCGCAGCGCTGAGCGAGTAGGAGAAGGCAAAGACCACCGAATCGGCGGCCAGCGGCGTCAAGGCAAATAGAGCGGCGGCGAGCAGCCCGACACGGCGATCGGACGCCAAAATCGAACCGACTCGAAAAACCAGCCACACCACCAGCAGATGGAGTGCAACCATCGCCGCATGCCACCCCGCCACATTGACTCCGAACAGATGGAAGTTAATCGCCACCCATATATTCGGCAGCGGGCGATAATACATGCTCTGCGGCAGATGATTCGGATCGTAAAACCACCATTCGTCGTGTATCAACGACTTCCAGAAAAATGACCAGCGTGCGAGGTATTCCTGATGGCTTACGATCGTTTCGCGCTGGTCGTAGACGAATTCATTGCTGAAACTGCGCGCGTATGCGATCACTGTGGCGATAAAGAGCGCGGCCACTCCGCCGCCTGCGACCGCATCACCGGCGCCTAGTTTCACGAACAGGGGATTCAGCGGAGCCAGCCAGGCTGGAAGACGCGATTCAGCGCTGGATGGCCGCGACGCTGTGCTGCGCTTACCGCGGCGTTTTGAGCTCTTGGCGATGGACGGTTTTGGCGCCATCTCCGTTCATTCGTCGCCCATATTCGGCGATTCGTCAGTGGCGAACCAATAGAGCGCCGCATAACCCGCCACGAACGCCAGAAAACTTGCTTCAGCCATCGGAGGAAATATACCCGCCCCCGGCGCGCGCCACACGGGGATCATCCCCAAGCGATTGCGCATATAGAACCACGCCGCGAATGCGACTAGCGCCCAGTTCGCCGCCGCCAGCCAGCATGCCCGCTCACTGGTCCGATTTTTCAGCGCGGCATCGGTGAGAAGAAAAAACGGCAGAATAAACAGCGTCATGTAATGGACCCATGCGGTCGGCGAAACCACGATTGTAGTCGCGATCCATAATGAAAATACGCGGAAATCAGGATCGCTGCGTGCCTGACGCCGAAGCGCATTTGCAATTGCAATCCCGATCAATCCAAATTCCGTTACGATCGCGGCCGCGCGCGCGGCGGTAAATCCTGGCGTATCGAGCGCAAGTCCGAAACACAGGTAGAACAATCGTGCGATGAACGCCCCCGCCGAGATGTTGTACCACTGCCCCCAAAATGCCGGTTGCGTGATCCACGGCATGGCGCTGGCAATGAAGCTGAACGGGCGCGCGACACCGGCAATTGCGACGGTGAGCGCGCCTCCTGCCACGATTGTGGCCAACGATGCTGCCGCTGCGCGCCAGCGCCGGGTGGCAGCCAGGTAGCCGATCAGAAAGACGGGAAATCCGCGCATCAACACCGCAAGCCCGATCGCGGCACCGGCGGCTTCATCGCGATTGCGATTCATAAAAATCACTGCCAGCGTCAGCAGAAAAAGGATTACAGTCTGCGACTGGCTGAACAGGAAATTCTGCGCCACCGGCACATACATCAAGGTCAGGCCGATTAATGCGATGCGTACCGGTAACGGCAGATCGGGCATCTCACGGAAGAGAAGCATGATTGTAACCGTCAGCGCGATGGCGCTGAGGGCGAACCACACCCAATATGCCGTGTACGGTGACAACATCGTCAGCGGCTCGAAGACGACCAGAAAAAATGGGGTGTCCGTCGCCCGCGTCAACACACCGAGCACTAGGCCGAGCGGATGGCCGAGCGGCTCAAGATTCGATGAATAAGGATCCGCTCCGGTACGCAACGCGAGCGCGGAAGTGTAGTGCAGGCTGAAATCGTCGAGGTTCCATCGCGCGGCGGATTGCGCGATGACACGCGCCGCCTCCACGATTCCGGCAATCAAAATAATCGCCGCATACCTGGGCTGCAGGATTGCCGCGGAAATATTTCCGCCGGGTTTGGAACGCGGCTCCGTTTCACGGGAGCGCTTTCGGGCGTTTTTTCGTCCGCTCACGCCTTGCACGCCGTTTCGACGGCCGCCCAC
>DATKOZ010000016.1:0-31279 GCA_035524375.1 Binataceae bacterium (SeqCode)
TCGTCACTGGGTTACAGGCCGCCGGCGCCGCACACCATCATCCCGCCTCCGGTGGAGACCCCGCCGGCGGGGTCTCCACCGGAGCTTGAAAATCAACCTTGGACTAACTTATGAAGTGGTACAGAAAATCGGGCAGGTCACTGCGCGGATTTTCTGCTGCCTCCCAGTTGTAGGGAAATACTCCAGACTGTGTGGCGGAGAGGGGGGGATTTGAACCCCCGAGACCCTTTCGAGTCTACACGCTCTCCAGGCGTGCGCCTTAAACCGGGCTCGGCCACCTCTCCGCGCGATCCGCGATTATGCCCCGGCGATGACCTATTCGCCAGCCGCCCTTGATCGCGGCATCACCTAACGGGTATTAGGGAACATGAGCGGCCAGCCGGACGGCGGCCTACCCAAGGAGCAATATCAATGTTGCGCACCCCGATATGTGATTACTTCGGAATCAAGTATCCGATCCTGCTGGCTGGAATGGGCAGTGTCGCCCTGCATAAGCTGGTCGCTGCCGTCTCAAATGCGGGCGGCCTCGGCGTGATTGGCGCGGCAGGACTTTCGCCCGATGAGATGCGCGACGAGATCCGCAAAACCCGCGAACTGACTGACAAGCCGTTTGCCGTCGATCTGCTCGCGCCGATCCCCGACATGATGCGCCCGTACATGCCGATCCTGCTCGAGGAAAAGATCAAAATCTTCGTCGCGGGGCTGGCGGTTCCTGCCGAATTCCTTCAGACCATGCATGACCATGGCATGAAGGTCGTTGTGATGTGCGGCAAGGTGCATCACGGCGAAAAGGCGCAGCAGGCCGGAGCCGATGTCGTCGTTGCTCAGGGAACCGAGGCGGGCGGCCATACCGGTGAGGTTGGAACTCTCGCGCTGGTGCCGCAGATGGTTGACGCCGTCAAATTGCCCGTTCTTGCAGCGGGCGGAATCGCCGACGGACGTCAGATCGCGGCCGCGTTGATGATGGGTGCGCAGGGCGTCGTAATCGGCACCCGCTTCATCGCAACACCTGAGGCACAGGCAGTGCCCGCCTATCGCGATGCGATCGTGCACGCGCATGACGACTCCACAATTCGCACGCGTTCTTACACCGGCAAGCCATGCCGCGTCATTCGCACCTCCTATGCGCAAGAATGGGAGCGCGATCCTTCCAAAATTCAGCCCTTCCCAATGCAGACGATGACCTCCGTGCGCGCGGGCGTGATGAATTACACGGGTGTGCGCGGCGAGCCATCCGATCCACAGCGTCTGTTTATGCCCACCGGCCAGAGCGCCGGGTTGATCCGCGAGATAAAGCCGGCGGCGGAAGTGTTTGCCGAACTCGTGCGTGAAACTGAGGCATCCCTGCGCAAAGCCACGTCCTTTATAGAGGAGGGCGCCGAGCGCCGGCAGTCGGCCGCCGGGCCCTCGCGTTAATCGGCGATGCCGTCGTTCACGCGCGGCGAGATTTCGATTCACTACGAGGAGTTCGGCTCCGGCTATCCGATCCTTCTGTTCGCGCCGGGCGGGATGCGATCCAGTGTCGAGTTCTGGAGCAAGAGCCCGTTTGACCCGACCGTTGAGTTGGCCGCAAATTTCCGGCTGATTGCGATGGATCAGCGCAACGCGGGTGAATCGTCGGCGCCGGTAACCGGATCGGACGGATGGGATAGCTACGCGAGCGACCACCTCGCGCTGCTCGATCATCTTGAAATCCAGCGATGCCATCTGATGGGCGGATGCATCGGTTCGTCGTTCTCGTTGGGACTAATGAAGCTCGCGCCGAATCGTGTCAGCGCCGCAATTTTGCAGAATCCGATCGGGCTTAGCCCGAAAAACCGTCCGCTGTTCTATTCGATGTTCGACGATTGGGCAGCGGCGCTAAAACGCCGCAATCCCCAGATCGATTCCGCGGCGTTGGCTTCGTTTCGCGAGCGGATGTACGGGGGAGATTTCGTGTTCAACGTGTCACGCGATTTCGTGCGGTCATGCCGCACGCCGATGCTCATCTTATGCGGCAGCGATGATTATCATCCTACGGAAACATCCAAGGAAATTGCGTCGCTCGCGCCTAACGCCGAATTGGTCGAAAACTGGAAGACTCCCGATCTCATCGGTGGTACGGTGAAGCACGTGCGCGAATTTCTGGTCGCGCATAGGCCGAACCGGTGAGTCGATTATGGCCGAATTATCCCGCAAACCGCCGGCAGTCGTAATTGGCGTAGGCGCCGGGCTCGGCGCCGCTCTCGCGCGGCGCTTTGCCGCTGGATATGACGTCGCAATCGTCGCGCGCAATGCGGACTATCTTGCGACATTGGAAAAAGATATCGGTGCTCAAGGCGGGCGCGTCGTGCCGGTGGCGGCCAATGTTGCCGACGCGGCTGAGATCGAGCGAGCATTTGATGAGATTCGCGATGCCATCGGCGATCCGGAAGTGATGCTCTACAACGCCGCGATGCGCCCGTTCGGGCGCTTGATGGAGACCAAGCCCAGCACCTTTGAGAACACCTGGCGCGTGAACGCATTCGGCGCCTTTTTGTGTTCGCAGCAGGTGGTGCCCTCGATGCTCAAGGCCGGCCGCGGCACGATAATTTTTACGGGCGCGACGGCAGGCACGAAACCGTTTGCGACGTCAGCGGCATTTGGGCCGGCAAAATTTGCGATGCGCGGGCTGGCGCAGGTAATGGCGCGCGATCTTGGCCCCAGCGGCATTCACGTTGCCTACGTTAATGTGGACGGCCCGATCGATATGCCGATGATCCGCAAGATGGTGCCCAACCTGAAGGAAGAGGATTTGCTGAAGCCCTCCGCAATCGCGGAGACTTACTGGCATCTCGCTCATCAGGATCGATCGGCATGGACGCAGGAAGTTGACGTGCGCCCCTTCAAGGAAAAATTCTAGCGCCTATCCGGTGGAACCACGGCAGCGGAGCCGATCCTCTCGCGCAGGCCGGAGAAGCGTTCGGCCCGTCTACCGATCGCCGCCATGAGTATCGAGTCATCGCCCACAATCGCGGCCGAGCGGCGTCCGCGGCTTACGGCGGTATAGATAATTTCCCGCGTAAGCAGCGGGATGTCATCTTCCGGCAGCACCAAGGCGACAGAATCGAATTCCGAGCCCTGCGCTTTGTGGACCGTCATCGCGTAACTCAATTCGGTAATCTCGCGAATCGACTCAAGCCGGAACGCGGCGAAATTATCTCCGCGCGGGAAAACCGCCATTCGTGACCGTTCGCGCCCTTTGCGGCGCACCCACAGGATAATTCCCTGGTCGCCGTTGAACAGACCGCGCTCGAAGTCGTTGCGCAGCACGATGATCGGTTCGCCGGCGAGCATTTCGCTACGATCGGGCACAACACCGGCCGTTCGTGCGGCACGCTCATGCATTTGCAGATTGATTCGTTCCGCGCCGGTTTCGAATACCCGGGTCACGCACAAAATGCGCGAAGCCGATGCGTACGCGAACAGCCGCTGCAGCCGTACGCATTCCTGCTCGTCGAAGCCAGGATCGCCTTCAAGGTATTCGTGCTCGATTAAACTTGAAATTTCACCGTTGCCGCGCACACGTGCGTCGTACCATCGATCGAGGAATCGCTCCAGGTCATGCGGAATGAGCTTCAAAAACTCGACGCTTTGGAATTCGAGTTCGGCTGGCGCCGATCTTCGCGCGACGAGTGGCTTTCCGGAACTGCCCGTTAGATTCATCGGATCGCCGCCGTCTCGATTTATTTCCGTAGCGACGCTATAAACCGCGCCGCCTTCCGATTTCATTCGATGGTTTTCGGCAAGCCGAATGCAAACCTTGCTGAGCGGGCTGGTGTCATCTTTCCCCGGGGCGGCGAGGTCGCGGAACACGGCTCCCGCTGCGACTGACGGCAGCTGATCCGCATCGCCGAGGATAATTAGCCGCGCATCGGGTGCCATCGCGTTGATGAGCCGCTCCATGAGATCAATTCCGAGCATCGATCCCTCATCGACGATTACAGCCGCCGCGCTGAGCGGATTATTCGGATGATGGCGACAGCGTCCGCTCTCGGCGGAATAGCCGATCAGCCGGTGAATCGTGGCCGGTTCGCTCAACGGCGCGTTCAACTCCTTGCCGATCGCTGCTCGTACGCACTCGCCCATTCGAAACGCCGCCTTTCCGGTCGGCGCCGCAAGCGCAATCTCGGTTGGATCGACGCCGAGCTGGGCCAGCGTTTGGACGATCGCGCCAACGATTGTCGTCTTGCCGGTGCCCGGGCCGCCAGAAATCACCGTCAGCCCGCTTCGTGCAGAACCCGCAACTGCCGCGCGCTGCTCCTGTGACAGCGCAACGCCATCGGCAGCCGCCTTGCCTACGGCGGCGATGATATCTTTTTCGGCGGCGAGCGGCGCGAGCCGGAGCATAGCGGCAATTCGGCTCGCTATCGCGCGCTCCGCGTGAAGAATTCGATGATGGAAAATATATGGGGAAATGAACAGCAGCGGCTTGCTGTCGCTCTCGGCATACCCAATCACAGCTGACGCGTTCCGCGATTCGAGCAGCGCTTCGATTTGCGCGGCTAAACCAGATTTTTCGCCGCACAACGGACGCAGCATCGTGCGCATCGGCTCTCTGGCGAGCGGGCCAACCGCCGGAATTCTAGTGCTGCCCTGTTCGAGCGCGATGATCGAAATCATGATTAGTATAATCAGCGCGAACCGGTCATCCTCGCCAAGGTTCGGTTCAAATGACGCGATCTCAGCCGCGAGATGCGCGAGATCTGGTGCAAGGCCAAAGTCTTCCTCAAGCGCGGTCTCAAGCGCGCGCATCCGCCACTCGAATGAATTCGATTCCGCGCCGCCGCGCGCAGTCTCGAAACGACGCCATGCGGTATCCAGGCCAAGCGATGCGTATCGCGTTGTCATGGATGCTCCGATACGGCACCGGTTGCGGCCGCGATGAGCGCTTTTTCCCACGCGACAACTTCGTTCCATGAAGGCCGAATAAAATGTACGCCTTGTGTTCCGTCGCCGGCGGGGTCGATGCCGCGAAGAAAAATATACGCCAGGCCGCCAAATCGCTTTTGATAATCACGTTCGGTGCGAATTCCGAGCAAGCGTATAATTCCGGTTGTGTAAATTTCCGCCTGCATTGCGTAGTCGTTTGCAACGCGCTCGGCGATGGCGGCCGATTCGTATGACGCCATCAAATCGCTTTTCCAGTCAGCGAAATAGGTGAGCCCTTCGTATTCGAATATGAAATCGACGACGCCCTTTAGATAGCCGCGTTCCGCCGTCCATTCGTCTCTTCCGCGCCTGCCCAGGAGCGAATGATGCTGCTCTGGAATCGGATAGGCGAATTCCATTTCGCGTAAATTTTCGCATCGATGCAGGCCGCCTTGGATAATTTTCCCGCCGAGCGCGACCGGCGTAGTGAGCGCGTTCCACACTAGATTCAGTCCCCGATCAAGCCATCGCGGATCGCCCACGCCATGCTGTCGCATCAAGGACTCGAATAACCGGCGCATGTCCCCGCGTGCTATCCACGCATCGCGTCCGTCCGCGCGCGACAGGGTCGTTAAATCAAGTTTCTCAATCGCCTCGTGCAGATAAATTCCCACCGCACGGCCACCGGCCAAATCGGCGTCGACACCATCCGGTGCGGCCTTGAAGTCGTCCGGCTCGAAGTCATCCGTCAGATTGCCGCGGGCCGCCCTGAGCGATGTGTACGATCGAATCGCCAAGCCCTCGTGGCCCTCCCGGGCGGCTTTCAATTCGCGCTCGATGCGGACTTCGCCTGCATCGTCGAGTAGTTCTTTTGGCGGATTCCAATTGCAAAGCGCGTCTTTCGGGCCTCCTTCCGATTCACTCGCGACTTTGACCGGTGGCACAACATCTTCGATTTCGAACAGTTCGGACGCGGTGTCCCCAGCCTCGATCTTTTCAGCGATGGCTTTCAAACGCTCGTTCAGATGCTTGAACACCCCACTCAACTTCTGAGACGTCGCACCCTCCGGGAAGTAGGGCAGGTAAAGTTTCGCACGCGCCCGTGTGATCGCGACATACGTCAGGCGGCGCGACTCTTCGTCATTCTCGTTGTCAAGGGTCGCCTTGACCGCATCGATTTCAGACTTGCCGATCGCGATCATCCGCCGGCGATCCTCGGGGTCGTGATAGATCGCGACATCGCCGCGCTTGTTCGATCGATGAGTTCCGCCGAAGAGAAAGACCATCGACGCTTGGAGCCCTTTGGCCTTGTGAACAGTCATGATCTGCACGGCTTCGCGCTCGCTTTCCAGGCGTTGGATTGTACGGTCGTCACCCTCCGGATTGGCTCGTTCGTTGGTGAAATCGCCGAGCAGTTCGATCAGATCGGCCAGCGAGAGCCGTTTCCTAACAGCGGATTCCAACAGGATTTCAAAGATGTGTTGATAGTTGGTGAGCGCGCGATCGCTATCCGCGAGCAGCAGTTCGCGATTGGCCAGTCCGCCGCCGTGCAGCATTTCGTCGAACAGATCGGCGAACCGTTCTTCTTCAGCCAAAGATTTCCATTGGTAGAGCCGCTCCAGCGGCGAATACAAAGCGGATGCATCAGCGGCCTTTCGAAGATCGCGGAAGGGGATTGCGAAAAACGGTGATGCCCATGCTTTGAGGCGTCGGGATTGAATCTCCGGCTCGAGCACGCCGTGGAGCGCGTCGGCGACGTCGCCCGCCTCGCGCGTCTGAAACAGCCCCTCCTGCTTGTAAAAGGCAAACGGGATCCGAGCGTCGCGCAGATAGCCGCCAGCCTCTTCGCATTCGTCGTTGCTTCGAGTGAGAACGAATATGTCCTTGGGATTGAGCCGCTCTAAGCCTTGCTTCTTGCCGGGTTTGAACTGAAGCGAGCGCGCGGGATCATTGAGCAGGCTGCGCAGCGTTCTTGCGATGTACCGTCCGATCGCGTCGCGAGCGGTTGCAGCGCTGACTTTTTTTCCGCTTAGTTTCATCAGCGTGACTGGAACCAGGTCGCGGCCGGCGCCATCCACGGCCCTGAAATCTTTGCGGGCACAGACCACCGAAGGTTCGTAGCGGATGGCGGAGCCGCGCGGAAAGAACGGTGCCGCTGCGGTTTGGTCGAGGATCAAATTTATCGAAGTGATCAGCTTTTCTGTGGAGCGGAAATTTTCTATTAAAGGTATCGGCTCGATACCGCGCTGTTGCAATTGAGCGCGCGCGGCCAAATAGGCGTATACGTCGGCGTTGCGGAAAGCATAGATTGCCTGCTTGGGGTCGCCGATCAGATGTAAAACGCCGCTTGCGCCCTCATCCAGGAAGATCCGCCGAAAAATCCTCCACTGCAATTCGTCGGTGTCCTGAAACTCGTCGATTAGCGCAAAACGGTAGCGTCGCCGCAACTCCTCAACTAGGTAGCTTCCTTGCGGCCCGTCGATCTCGTCGGCCAGCCATTTGAGCATGTCGTCGTAATCGAGCACGCCACGTTCGCGCTTGGTCGCTTCCATCCGGCGTTCGATGCGAGGCAGGAACACATCAACTGCGGCAGATTCGATCGACGGGACGCTTCGGGAGGGCCGGAAGGGCGCGGAGTACTGCAGCCGATGCGCTTCGTAAAGAAGCTTTTCCATGCGGTCCACATTCGACACCGCGAGCCATCTGCCGAGTACCTCGGCGTCCGCCGCTCCGGTTGCGAAATGCTCGCGCAGTTCCGTGCGGAAGGCTTCGTGAAAGGCGGTCTCCTTGTCGATCAAGTCGAACTTGAAGCGCAAACGCGACAGAAACGCGAAGTCAGACAGCGTCCGCTGGCAAAAGCTGTGGATCGTGTAAACCGGAGCGCGATCGAATGAAAACAGCGCCGCTTCGAGCTTGCGAGATCCGGCGTCGTCCAGCGTGGCGATCTCGCCGTCGGCGATGTCAGGCGGCAGCACGCCGGCGAGCGTTGTTTCAATTGCCGCGCGGATGCGCGCGCGCAATTCACCGGTCGCCTTTTCGGTGAATGTAACGGCCAGAATCCGATCGATTGTCGCGTCCGTCGTAACCAAAATCCTGATCACGAGATTTTCCAGCAGGAAGGTCTTGCCTGTGCCGGCGCTCGCATCAATGAGTGCATGCCGATCGGGCGGAATCAGATCGAGTATGCGCGGGCGGCGGTATTTCAATTCGCTCACGATTCGCGCACCCGTTTCCGATTTTCGAAGATCGAAGCGATAGGGCCGAAGCGGCGCGCAATAATTGATTCAATTTGCCGGCGATCGGGGGGATCGAATCCGCGTGTGACGATAGGGCGAAGGGGGCCATAGTCGGACGAGCAGGAGACATTTTTCATGTCGCGCACGTCCAAAACCGCCTTGACTGGATCTTCGCCGTGCTTGATTGCGTGGAATGCTTTCTCCGCCGCCTCGATCGGCAGGAAATAATCGTGCTCGCCGGAGAGAAGGTCTCCGGCGAGCGTTGTCAGGTATTTCCGTGCATCATCGCGGTCCCAATTCCGCAGAACACGCTCCGACTCCATGTTCTCGCCGATGCCTACCACGATCGCGCGAAAGGTTTTTGAAACCCGCTCGCCAGCGGCGGCAAGCGCAATCGCCGATATAAAGGGCTGAATGAAGTCACGCACCTTTGCTTCTTTGCGCGCCACGCCCTGGAGCGCCGCGTTCAAGCCGGGTGAAATTCGGTCGGTCGTTCCGTGAAGGCTTAGGCGAACGATTCGGCACGAACCATCTGATTTCTTGATTGGTACATCGAGGGCGATTGGCTCGATTGTGCGATCTGCGCGCGCGAATTCATTGCCGCCGCCGATCTGAATGCTTACCCATCGATCCAAATCCGCAATCCCAGCATCACGGGCGTTTGCGATCCAATCACGAATGCATCGTTCGCCGCTCGTCTTCTCCGCTTCCGCAAACGGACCCGCCGGGGCATTTCCCTTCATCTGCGCGATTTTAAAGACGGATGAATATTCCCGGTCGATTAGATTGTCGATGCCTCCGGTCGCGCGGAGGACGTCGCGCATTAGTATCGCGCGGTTGAGGTGTGTCATCGCAAGCGGTTCATCCTCAACCTCGTCGTCATCGTCGTCGTTGAACATTCCGAGTGCGAAGCGCGCGGCGCCCTGCAGGGGACATTCGAGAAACCGCCGCAGAGCGGAAAGCGGCAGCGAAATCTCTTCGCGTTCCTCATCAACCGATGTCGATGCCGGCGAATCGGGAATGCGGAGGTTGTGTCGAATCGTCGCGCAAATCTTTTCAGGAATGAGTTCGAGCAGCTTCGGCCCCGCGGGCAATGCCGCCGATTCCGCGGCGGAAGTCAGGCTGCGTTTGAGCGCGGCCATCCGTGCACCTTGCCGCGCTTGGGTGTTGTAACTGACCAGCCCGCGCTCCCGTTCCTCCACAGTTGAGCCCGGCAGATCTGGAAAATATGAAAGGTCGTATCGGCTCGCTCGATGCTCGATCGTCATCGCGCGGATGGTTTTCATGCCGGCGTAGCCGCGCAGAATATGCCGCAACTCGCTAACCACCGACGATGCTTCGAGCGCGTCTCCGGTGGTCGCGTCGCGCGCGATCCACGAAAGGTAAAGCTTTTGGCGCGCGGCAAGTATCGTTTCCAAAAACAGATAGCGATCGCGCTCGGTTGGCGTTACGTCCCCGGCGGTGCGCTTGAGCCATCGCAGGTCGAGCGGATCGGCTGGCGTCCGCGCCGGAAAGCGTCCTTCGCCGATGCCGAGCGCAAAAATCACCTTGAACGGAATAGATCGAAGTGTTGAAAACGCGCCTGCCGCGACTCCGGATTGCGGAAAATTGCCCTGCCGCGATTCCGATTCGCCGATTCTTTCCGTCAGCAAGTCGTGCACCGCGGGGTACGCGATCGGCCCGCATGCAAATTCCCCGAATGCCATCTTTTCAATTTCATCAAGGATGCGATCCCGGATTCGCTCGTCCGCTGGATCGATGGTATGCACGTACTTTGCGACGAGTTTATTGAGAGATTGCGACCACTGCGCAGGAGACATGCGCGCATCTTTCATTTCCAGGGCATCGGCGATCATCGAGCGCGCGAGGCGAATCATTCGGGCCAATCCCGCTATCGCGTCCTGCGGAGCTTCAAACGGCAAATATGTGTGGCCGCCGGGTGCGGAAAATGGCGAAACCGCGCCTGATGGCTCACCGCTCATGAATGCGCCCAGCGCAAGCCGTTTGAGAGCCTGATCCCAATTGAAAAGATCGTTGGGGATATACGTTGGCTGCTGGTCTTCGCCACCTGCGCCGAAATACACGCCGATTCGCTCGAGCCAGATTCGCCATGCGTCGGTATCCCCTTCGGCTTCGGCGCCGGCGATTGCGGGATGCGTCAGCAGGCGGAGCAGTTCACCACGCGTTAGCCGTCCGAGCGGAAGCTGCGCCAGCAGACCGATCACTTCAGCAACGCGGCTTTCGCCCGCGAATTGGCGGCTTGCGAGGTTGACGGGAATTCGATGCTGGCGGCGAAAGACCGATTCGATATGCGGCAAATAATCGTTCAGCGAATCGTCTGGTACGAGCACCGCGATTTCATGGAAGCGAAGCCGATCGGCTTCGCCCTTCGCGGCTATAGCCTCATTGTCCAGGATGAGTGACCAAATCTCGTTGGCGACGATTTCCACTTCGCGGCGAATGCCGGGGCATTTGAGAAACCGAATGCTGGCATCGCCGCCGGCGGCGTTCGCGTCGCCGATCGGTGGGCGTTCGGGGGCGCGATTCAGAATGTCCTCCTGAAGAGCGCCAAGAACGGTCCGTGGATGCGTTTCAGTGCCAATCGAAAAGTGCGGGTTGAAATCGCAGTCGGTCAACGCGCCGAGCAGCCGGATATTCTCGCGGCCGGGCCGGCCCCACAGCCGAAGCGCTGGTGTGTCGGCGTTGTCCAGGTCAAACGGATCTTCGCTGTCGTCGAGCGTCGGGGGCTTGTCGGTACGCCGAGCCCATCCTTTGCGACCAATTTTGCGCGAGGTGTCGACATCTTCCCAAAACTCAAGGCACGGATTAAGCGCGTAGATTTGAAGGTCCGCGACCGATGCGATCCGGCCGAAGATTTCGGCGAACGCGGTGCCCATGTATGACAACCCGAAAACATGCAGCGTTCCGCCAACAGCCGACTGTAATTTTTCGCGATCGATCGATTGGAATGCATCCGGAAGCATCATCCAGCGCGTGTTCGGATCACTTACCCATTGCGGCCGCACGCAGCCATTGGCATCGAAGACGCTGCGCCACAAGTGACGCTGCCAGCGTTCGGTCTCGGCCGCAGGCCCGGTGGATGAGCTCCATTGTTTGAGTATCGCGCGGCGCGAGATCGAATACTCGCGGAACAGGCGCGCAATCCGGCCCGCAAGCTGCAACGTTCGCGATTCACGGTCGGTCTCGGCGCCGCTGCCCACATAGTCGCGCACTGGAGCAAGCTCTGGGTCGGACGCATGCCGCGAACCGCGGATGCATTCGAACAGAACGATTTGGAGCGCGTCTGCGTCGATTATCTTGATCGCGGGATCGGCAACATGCGCGATTTGAGCCAGTCCCGTGCGCAGGAATGGAAACTTGAGATTTGCCGCGACCCCCAGCTTCTCGGCGAGCCGGTATCTAACAAAATGTTCGGCAACGCGGTTGGGGACGATGATCGATATAGTCCGCAGCGGTTCACGCCTCTGGCTCGCGCCAACCGACTCGGCAAGCGGCGCGATCAGATTTTCCAGTCGGTTGGCATGATGCACCCGAATCATCCGCAAATCTTACCATGCAGTTATCGGCGACCGCTGAAGCCAGGTGATTGTAAACCATCAATGAATCAACAAGCGTGTGGCGGGGTAGATGGCTTGAGGTTGGGTCAAAAGGGGATGATCATAAATCGGGCAGGGATAATGTTCACATGATCATCGTAACCGGGGCGGCCGGGTTTATCGGCAGCAATCTCATCGCCGCGCTGAATGCGCGCGGCGATAGCGACATAATCGCGGTCGATCGTCGGGCGGCGGATCATCCGAATTTGCGCGGTCTGCGAATCGCAAAGTACTTCAAGACCGATGAATTTCTCGATGCGATTGCGCGCGGCATTCTGCCCGAAAAAATTGTAGCGATTTACCATCAGGGCGCCTGCTCCGACACCACCTGCGACGACGAAGTATGCATGCGCGAGCGGAATTTTGAATTTCCCTGCGCGCTGCTGGACTTTGCGGCGCCGCGCCGGATTCCGCTGGTCTACGCATCGAGCGCGGCAGTGTATGGCGGTGCAAAGTCATTCACACCGGCGCCCGAAAACGAACATCCACTAAACCTGTACGGACGATCGAAACTGGACTTCGACAATTATGTGCGTAAAAACGCCGCCCGGCTGGAGGGCACCGTCGTCGGCCTGCGATATTTCAACGTTTACGGTCCACGCGAAGCGGAGAAGGGGCCGATGGCGTCGATGGCATATCAACTTTATCGGCAGTTGAAGACGTCGGGATGCGCTCGCCTATTCAAGGGAACCGGAGGGTGGGGTGACGGCGAGCAGCGGCGGGACTTTGTCTTTGTCGGCGACATCGTGCGCGTCAACCTATGGTTTGGCGAGGGGCCGCCGCGCAAGGGAATTTTCAACGTCGGCACGGGGATATCACGCAGTTTCAACGACATGGCGAATATTCTGATCGGCCTGCTGGGGCGCGGCGCGATCGAGTACGTGCCGTTCCCGGCGAAGCTCATCGGCCGCTTTCAGGATTGCACGCAGGCAGATCTTTCGGCGTTGAGGAACGCAGGGTTTAACGAATCATTTGCGAGCTTGGAGGACGGAATTGCGCGATCGGTCAACGACTGGGACCGGGAATCGCAAACCTAGTACCGGCGCAAGTCCCAAATATCCTTTGCGTACTCCGCGACCGCCCGGTCGCTGGAGAAATAGCCGATTCGAGCGACATTCAGGATCGCCTTTTTCGCCCACAGAGTTGGTTGCACGAATTGGCTGAAGACATCCGCCTGTCGGTCGAGGTAAGAGGCGAAGTCGGCGAGCAGGAAATATTCGTCATGCGAAAGCAGCGTATCTCGTATCCAGCGAAACAACCCGGGCTCTTCCGGGCAGAAGCGATCGGCGGCGATTTCGTCGAGCACGCGGCGGATGCGTGGGTCATTTTCGTAATAATCAATTGGGCGATATGACGCCGACAATTCCGCGATTTGACCGGCGGTAAGCCCGAAGATGAAGATATTGTCCGCGCCGACGGCGTCGCGGATTTCGATATTGGCGCCGTCCAGGGTCCCCAGCGTCAATGCCCCGTTCATTGCGAACTTCATATTGCCGGTTCCCGAAGCCTCGCGTCCGGCGGTTGAAATCTGCTCGGACAGGTCGGCAGCTGGGAAAATCTTTTCGGCCAGAGTTACACGGTAGTCGGGCAAAAACGCCACTTTGATCAAACCTCGCGTGCGCGGGTCGCTATTAATCACTTGCGAAAGGCTGTTGATGAATTTGATTATCATCTTTGCCGCCCAGTATCCCGGCGCGGCCTTGCCAGCGACGATATACGCGCGCGGAGCGGGGAGTTCGACTTTGTCATCAACGATAGTCAAATATTGGTTGACGATTCCCAGCGCCATTAGCAATTGGCGCTTGTATTCATGGATGCGCTTGGCCTGAACGTCGAAAAGCGATTCCGGGTCGGCATCCACGGCCGCCACCCGATTCATTATTCTGGCCAGCCGTTCCTTGTTGGCGCGCTTGACCGCCCTGAATCGGGACTGAAACTCGGAATCTTCGGCGAATCGTTCGATGCCGCTCAATTCTTCCAGATTGGTCTTCCAGCCGGGACCGATGCTTGCGTCAAGCAGGTTGGCGAGGCCGGGATTTGCCATCAACAGCCAGCGCCGCTGGGTAACGCCGTTGGTCTTGTTGGAAAAGCGGTCGGGCCATAAGTCGTGAAAATCACCGGCCAGACGAGTCGCCAGCAGCTCTGAATGGAGTTTCGATACGCCGTTAACCGAGTGGCTTCCGACTATCGCCAGATTCGCCATTCGGATGATGTTTTCGTGGCCTTCCGCGACGATCGATACGCGCTTGGACGGCTCCGAATCGCCGCTCCAGACTTCCGCGGCTTTGGCGAGAAAGCGCCGATTGATCTCATAGATGATCTGCAAATGGCGGGGAACAACGCGCTCAAGCAGCCCGGCGGGCCAATGCTCCAACGCCTCCGGCATCAAGGTGTGATTCGTGTATGCGACCGTCGAGCGGGTAATCTCCCACGCGGTATCCCATGGGACGTTGTATTCGTCGCTGAGCACGCGCATCAGTTCGGCAATAGTCAATGCGGGATGAGTGTCGTTGAGTTGGATTGCGACCTTCGACGGAAAATCGACAAAGTCCTCTTCGCCACGGCGCAGAAACGCCCGCACGATATCGCGGACCGCGCATGCGACGAAAAAATATTCCTGCAGCAGGCGCAGTTCTCGACCGGCCTGCACCGAATCGGACGGATAGAGCACTTTGGAGACGGTTTCCGAAACCATCTTCTGCTCGACGGCCTTCATGTAGTCGCCGGAGTTGAAGATTTGCATGTCGAATTCGGACGATGCGCCCGCCGAGTACAGTCGAACGTGATTGACGGTATGCCCGCCAAATCCGGCGATTGGCAGATCAGACGGCACGCCGACCATCACGCGCCAATCGACCCATCGCGGCAGATATTCGCCGCCGCCGGTGCCGCTGTGCTCGATACGGCCGTAAACCGGAATCAGACATGACTCTTCGGGACGTGCAATCAGCCATGGCGAGCGCTCTCGCTGCCAGTTGTCCGGGCGCTCGACTTGGTAACCGTCACGAATTTCCTGCCGGAACAGCCCATATTCGTAATTGATGCCGTACGCGTAACCCGGCATTCCCAAGGTCGCCAGCGAATCGAGGAAGCAGGCAGCCAGCCGTCCCAAGCCGCCGTTACCCAGCGCCGCATCCGGCTCTTCATCGAAGAGCAAACTCAAATCGACTCCGTTTTCGGCCAGGAAGTCGCGGCACACGTCGTGGATGCCGAGGTTAATCAAGTTGTTTTCGAGCGAACGGCCAATCAGAAATTCGAGCGAAAGATAATAGAGCCGCTTGGCGCCGGCGCGGTCGAAGCGCGCGCGAGTTCCAAGCATCTTCTCGACCAGCATGTCGCGCACGACCAAAGCGGTGGCGCGATACCAATCGTGCCGCGACAAATTGATCCGCCGCTTTGCCAGCGAAAAGCGGATGTGGTGTTCGATCAGCTCGTTAAATAGATTACGGTTGGCGTCGGTTGTCTCAGGACCAGCCATTCCCACCTCAACGTCCTGGTATTCTCGGATAAATTCCGAACGCGCGCAATTGTCGCAGCAAATCGCACGCCAGCGAATGTCTCGCGGCGGGCTTGGCCGCAGCCACACACAATGACGCAAAATCAAGCTGTTGCGCTTTCCGGAGGCGTCGTAGTATAGCCCTAAACTGCAGGCTAACACTTGTTCGGTCGCGCAATCGGACATTCATAGAGACGGAATATGGACGGTTATAACGAACTGCAGGCCGATCTTCCGAAGGAAATCGAATCGCTCAGAGAGAATGTCCGTCATTTCGCCAAGAACGTGCTGCGGCCCGCGTCGATTTCGCTGGACAAGATGTCCGATCCGGCCGACACGCTCACGGCGAATTCTCCGCTTCGAGACGTTTATCGGCAGGCCTATCAGCTTGGGTATCATCTGGCCAGCGCGCCCGCGGAAACCGGTGGCCTTGGACTCAATGCGCTGGGCCGCCATGTATTTATAGAAGAGATGGCGGTCGGCGCCGTGGATTTGGCGCTCAGTTTGGTCATCACGCCCTTTCCATTTTCAATTGCCGCGATGAGTCATAACCCCGAACTGATCGACCGGTTCGTCAAACCGTTCATGGCCGACCGTGAAGGCAAGATGATCGGCTGCTGGGCGATTACCGAGCCGCAGCATGGATCGGACACGCTTCGGCCGGGCACCCCGCAATTCCGCAATTCACGCATCAGCGGACAGGTGGTCGCGCGCCTGGATGGCGACAGTTGGGTGATCAACGGACAGAAGTCGGCTTGGTGCTCCAACGGCCCGATCGCGACCCATTGTGCGCTCTATCTCACCACCGAGCCCGCGCAGGGGATGGCGGGCGGCGGAATCGCGTGCGTGCCGCTGGATTTGCCGGGGGTGTCGAAAGGAAAGCCGCTCGACAAAATCGGCCAGCGTGGTCTTTGCCAAGGGGAAATCTTTTTCGATAACGTGCGAATTCCTCGCAACTGGATGGTGGTCGAGAGCGCCGGTTACGAAATGGTTCTCGGGCGGACGCTATGCCATGCGAACACCACGATGGCGGTTGCGTTCACGGGCCTGGCACGATCGGCATTCGAGGCGGCGTTGGAATACTCCAAGGAGCGCGTGCAGGGCGGCCGGCCGATATGCGAGCATCAATTGATTCAGAAGCGCCTGTTCGAGATGTTCACCAAAGTCGAGGCTTGCCGCGCGCTGTCGCGCAGGGTGATCGAGTACAACGAATCCTCGCCGATGCCATTTGTCGAGTATGCGATCGCGGCCAAGACCTTTTGTACTCAAGCGTCATTTGAGGTCGCCAGCGACGCGGTCCAGACTTTCGGCGGGTACGGGCTGAGCAAAGAATATCCGATTGAAAAGTTGTTCCGCGATGCGCGTTCCTCCCTGATTGAGGATGGCACCAACGAAGTGCTGAGCCTGACCGGCGCGCGCAACATCCTGAACCGTGATGGCGTCACGCCGCATCCGGAAGGAAATTAGCAGGGCGGCGGGACGGAGGAATCGCGATGGCGCGTGTTCAGGGAGCTATCGAACGGCTGATTCGCAGCCGCGCCGGACAGCATCCTAAGGAAGTCTGGCTGAAGTTCAAGGATCAGCAATTTACCTGGGAGCAGGTGATCGCCAACATGAATCGCGCCGCCAACGGGCTGCTCGAATTGGGGGTCCGGCCGGGCGAACGCGTCGCAATCATGATGGGCAATCGGCCGGAGTTCATCTGGCTGCATTTCGGAATCGGATTTATCGGCGCGGTAAGCGTTCCAATCAATACCTCGCAGCGCGGCGCGACGTTGCATCACATTCTTGCCGATTCGGATTCAACCGCGGTCATCTTCGAAGAGCCGCTGCGGTCCGCGGTGCTCGCCGTAAAGGATTCCGTTCCTGCGCTGCGGCATACGGTGGTTGCCGATGGTGCCGCAGGTAACGGCGTCGACTGGACGATGGAACGGCTGCTGTCGCATTCCGATCGCGATCCTGAGCTCGATGTCGGCCAAAACGCCGGTGGTGGCGGCATGATGTACACGTCCGGCACCACGGGACCGCCAAAGGGCGTTGTCGCGAAGGCCGCCGACGGCCATTCTCTGGCCGCTGTTCTTGCCGCCACGGGCGTCAAGCCCGGCGAGACGATGTACACGGCGTTGCCGCTGTTTCACGGCAACGCGTTGATGATTTCGGGATTTGGCTCGATGGTCCTGGATGCGAAGTTCGCGCTTGGAGAACGTTTCAGTGCGTCGCGGTTCTGGGACGACTGCCGGAAATTTGACGCGGTCGAGTTCAATTCGCTGGGCGGGATGCTTTCGATTATTCTTAAACAGCCGCCGCGCCCCAACGATCGCGATCATCGCGTGCGGGTTGTGCTGTCGGCCGCATGCCCGCCCAACGCGTGGAAAGAATTCGAGGATCGATTTGGAGTCAAAATCGTAGAATTCTACGGAATGGTCGATTCGCCGGGATTGCTGCTCAACGATACTGGAAAAGTCGGCTCGATGGGCAAGCCGGTCGGCGGGGTGGAGTTCAGGGTCGTCGATGACAACGACAATCCCGTGCCAGCGGACAAAACCGGCGAATTGGTATTCCGTCATCCGCTTGGGCAACTGAGCCAGTATCACAAGCTGCCCGACGCGACCGCGGAGGCGTATCGCGGCGGATGGTTCCATTCGGGCGATCTGGCGGCAATCGACAAGGACGGGTTCTTTTATTTTCGCGGCCGTAAAAAGGCCTCGATTCGCCGCCGTGGCGAAAACATCTCCGCGTGGGAAATCGAAACTGTCGTCAACCAGCATCCCGCCGTGCTCGAATCGGCCGCTTATGCCGTGCCGTCGGAGCTTGGCGAGGACGAGGTGAAAATCGCAGTGGTGCTGAAGGATGGGGGAAATCTCGACCCCGCCGAAATGATTGAATTTTGCCGCGGCCGAATGGCTTATTATGCGGTCCCGCGATACATCGAAATTGTAAACGAACTGCCCAAGACCGGAACGCAACGAATTCAATACGCCGCGCTCAAGGAACGCGGAATCGGAAATGCGTGGGACCGTGAAAAAGCCGGAATCACGATCGCGCGCGCCTGACAGGAGAATTGAAATGGCAAGCATGGGAAAGGTGATGGTGGCCGGGGTCGGGATGACCAACTTCGGCAAGTTTATGGAGCGCGGCGTGCGCTCGCTGGCCGAAGAGGCGGTGGGCGAAGCGCTCAAGGACTCCGGGGTCGCGCCGAAGGAAATTCAGGCCGCGTTCTTTTCAAACGCGATCGCCGGCCTGATCACCGGACAGGAAATGATCCGCGGCCAGGTCGCTCTGCGCAACACCGGAATCCTTGGCATTCCGCTGTTCAATGTCGAGAATGCGTGCGCGTCGGCATCGTCGGCATTCCACCTGGCGTGGATGTCGGTTGCGTCGGGAATGTACGACGTCGCGCTCGCCGTCGGCGCGGAAAAGATGAGCCATCCCGACAAGAGCGTTTCCTTTCGCGCAATCGGAACTGCGGTCGATCTCGAACAGATGCGCGACCTGATGGCGCGAATGAGCGCCAAGCAGGCCGAGGCTCCGGCCAAGTCCAAGGGCGAGGCCGAACCGGCGGGGACGGAGAAGAAGGAAAAGAAATCTTTCTTTATGGACATCTATGCCGCCTCCACGATGCAATACATGAAGAAGAGCGGGGCGACGCAGCAAACCTTTGCCGATATCGCCGTTAAGAGCCACGCCTTTGGCGCGCTCAATCCCAAGGCGCAATTCCACGATCGGGTGACGCGCGAACAGGTGCTCGGCGCGCGCGAGGTTTCATGGCCGCTCACCCTGCTGATGTGCTCACCAATTGGCGATGGCTCGGCGGCCGCGGTCCTGATGTCGGAGGAGTATGCTCGTAAACGTGGAATTTCCAAGGCGGTCCAGGTCCGTGCCTCAGTCGTGATGTCCGGCACCGACCATGGCTCCAATGAGCCGACCGCATGCGAGCGGGTGTCGCATCGCGCATACGAAATTTCCGGCATCGCGCCCAAGGATATCAACGTCCTCGAGGTCCACGATGCTGCGGCGCCTGCGGAATTGATCACTTGCGAGGAATTGGGCCTTTGCCCGCCCGGAAAGGGGCCGGAACTGCTGGCCAGCGGCGCGACCAACCTCGGCGGAAAGCACGTGGTCAATCCGAGCGGCGGACTACTGTCGAAGGGGCACCCAATCGGAGCAACCGGAATCGCGCAGATTGTAGAAATCGTCGATCAGCTGCGTGGGCGATGCGGCGCGCGGCAGGTCGATGGCGCGAAGGTCGGCCTGACCGAAAACGGCGGTGGCTTCCTCGGCACCGATGCCGCCGCGATGGCCGTGCACATTTTCTCGGTCTAGGAGGCGCGCGATGGAATATCAGGAACTAATCGGCTCGCGCAGATCGATAAGATTTTTCGATCCCAAGCGGCCGGTCGAACGTGAGAAAGTTCAGAAGATTCTGGAGGCCTGTCTGATCGCATCATGCGCCGTCAACGCGCACTGGCTGCGCGCGATTGTGGTCAATCGCGACGATATACCCAAGGCCGAACTCGAAAAGATGAAGACTCCGGTGCAGGCGCTTGTAGTCGAGTTGGCGCCGGTGCACATCTACTTCTATGCAGATCTGGGCGTTGTGAATCGGATCAAGGGTTCCCGCCTGAAGGAACTGGTCGATGCCGGCGCGCTCAATCCCACTCACGGATGGAGCCACAAGTTCGTCGACGAACTTGTGTTTCCGCAACTGCTCAAGCCATTCACGATGCTGCCGAATTATCCTTCGATGGCCGCGTTCGATTGCGGCGTCGCGGCTTGCCAGGGACTCCTGATGGCGTTTGAGTTGGGGCTGGGCGCGTGCTTGACCGCGTTTGTCGCACCGATTGTCAACGAACATACCAAGCCGCCGGAAGACTGGATGCCGCTGTACGTGATGAACGTCGGCTATTCGCTCGAATCGCCGGAGGCGGGCGGACAACGGCCGCGGCCTCCGTTCGAGGAACAATATTTTCTTGGCCAGTATGGAAAGCCGTTTCCGCGCGATCCGAAGGTCGTGGAGGAACTGAAGCAATCCAAGCTGCTACAGACACCCGCCCCCTTGCCCGGCCGCAAGGAGGAGGTTCGGCAGCTCGCCCGCAAGCTTAACCTGCCGATGTGATGGAGACCGCCGGACGGCAAATCGAACACTGCGAATCGGTCCGGACTTGGCGCAAGGGGCTGATCGAGCAATGGGGCGGCGATCCGCTCGCCGAGGAGCCGGAGAAACTTGTCGCGCTGGAGCGCTTCTGCGCGTTTATCGGCGAGGATCCCGATACTATCGTCAAGCGCTGCTTCCGTATCCGCAAGGAAGACGGTGAACGCGTGGTGAGCGTGAAGTGGCGAGCCCATTACGCGGAGAAAATTAAAGAATTCCGCGATCGTTCCAACGATCCCGATTCGCGGCGGAGCACCGCGGATGTTTTGAGCTTTCTCATCCACAACGGGGTGCTGCTGCAGGTATGAATAAGATGGTTGCGAGCTGGACCAGAATCGCCGCAGCGATGATAGCCGCGCTTGCTCTGGTATATGGCAATGCAGGCGCCGGGGATGCTCCATGCGGTCCCTACGGCGACCAGCCGGCTGAAATCCAGACGGGGTTTTTCGCCGGGTTGGTTACAAAGCACACGCCCGATTGCTTTCGCGGAAAACTGCTCGGTCCGTGGCGCGATTCCGACGGCACCGACCATTATTCGTGTGTCTACGAACCTTCGTCGATTGAAGACGGTAATCCGTTGCCGCTGGTGGTCTTTTTGCATGGATCGCTGGCCGACGCCGATTTGGTGATTCTGACCAATCTATCCGCCAGCCTTGAAACCGCGGACCTGGGCGGCGGCCACAAGGGATTCATCCTGCTGTCGCCGGAAGGGCGCGATACTACGCACTATTATATCGGACCGGATCGCACGGGCCTGGGCTGGGACAATTGGTACCGCCAATTCAACCCGTCCGGCGACACGACGGTCTCCGGCGTCAAATACAGGGAAAATGTAGACGCGGCCGCGATCGACTATTTCATCGAGCAGGAAGTGGCGACGGGTAGAGTCGATCGCAAGAGAATCTACATGACCGGGTGGTCCAATGGCGCGGCGATGGCGCTTACTTATGCGCTCAACCGGCCCATGATCGCCGCCGCCGCGATTTATTCCGCGCCCGATCCGTTCGGCGCGTTCGGTGATCCGTGCCGCCAGACTCCGGTTACGCATCCCGCGGCGAATAACGGAGAGATTCAACTCACGAATTCGCACGTGCCTGTGATGCATGTGCGGAATAGCTGCGATATCGGCGGCATTTGTCCCAACGGCAACACGCTGTCGCGCCAGCTCCGCTCGATCGGCATCGAATTCGACGATGTGATTATCGATGCATCGAGCAATCGAGTGGAAACCTGTGACGATTCGTGCGGTACCGATCCCGACGCCGGGATCAATATCTTCAGCATAGGATCAATTCGCGGCCTAAAGAATCATATTGTGTGGCCCAACGATTGGACCGCCCGGATGCTCGAGTTTTTAAGGAATCACCCGTCGCAGTGACGCGGCCTTGTTAGGCGCGCGGTGGAGTCACTTTGACCCATGCGGCCGCACGGTCAGGACCGGGCGATGCGATTCGCGAACCACGCGCTCGGCCACGCTTCCCAACAGCATGTGCTCTACCCCGGTGCGTCCGTGCGTGGCCATCACGATCAGATCGGCGTGAAACTCCTTCCCGGCGGCGATAATCTCGGCGGCGGGATCGCCGGCGCGGATGGCAATCTCAAACGGAGTCACGCCTTCGAACCATTTGTGCGCGATCGAGCGAATATTCTCCTCGGCGACGCGGTTTTCGTCCTTGCTCGGACTTTCGCGGCGTGACGACTCCTGGATTACATACATCAGATAGACCTTTACCTCGCCATTTGCAGCCAACTTCTTTACCATTTCGACGGCCGGAACCGAGACCCGATCGAAATCGATTGGACACAGAATTTTCTTGAATGGCGTTTCCATTTCGATCATTGCTCCATATCCGCGATTTCCTTACGCGCGAGGCGCGGATGCGGCCTGCCCGCGTCCGGCGAGCGCCTCATAATGAACCTCGGTCAGCCGTTCGGAAAGATCCCAGAGTTTTTTTGCGGCTTCCGCGTCTTGCGCCGCCGCCGTGCATCCGACTTTTACCGGATGGCCCCACATTTCACCCAGCCCGTTCGGCCCGATGTAGTCGCCGCCATGAATCTCGGGCGATACTGCGGCGTATTCCGTCGGAAGCGCACCCATCGCTGCGCTTTGTGAAAACAGCATATTCCCCAAACCAAATACCGCTTCCATCAGCGTCGAGCCCGACGATTTGGCGCTGACGCCTTGCAGGTTGGTTGCCGCGTATCCGGGATGGCATGCGACCGCGATCGCATTTGCGCCGGCCGCTTCCAGCCGATGCTGAAGTTCGAGCGTAAACAGCAGATTTGCGAGCTTGCTCTGGCCGTATGCCGCCCATTTGCGGTAGCCGTGCTCCCAGTTTAGGTCGTCGAAGCGAATTTTTCCCATCCGATGCGCTCCGCTGCTCACGTTGACGACCCGCGCGCCCGGCGTTGCGAGAATTAAATCGATAAGGCGGCCGGTGAGCGCGAAATGGCCCAGATGGTTGGTTCCGATCTGCATCTCGAAACCGTCCGTGGTGTGGGTGAGCGGTATCGCCATCACGCCCGCGTTGTTGCACAGCACGTCCAGTTTCTTGTGCTGCCGATGGAACTCCCCGGCGAAGGTTCGAATCGATGCGAGGCTGGACAGATCGAGCGCCATAACGCCCACTTTCGCGTCGGGCACTTCCTTCTTGATGCCGTCCGCCGCGGCGTTTGCCTTCTCCGCGCTGCGGCATGCGAGGATGACATCCGCCCGCTTGCGTGCGAACTCAAGCGCGGCTTCGTAGCCGATTCCGCTGTTTCCGCCGGTGACGATAATCGTCTTGCCGGATAGATCGGGCATATCGGCGGCCGTCCATGGTTTCCCGCTGCTGTTGTTTGGCATCTCTTCCACCTAGCACATAAAGGGTCTCGCTCGCACGCCCCGGCGGGCTGGCGATTTGCGGGTCGTACTGGAGGCGGAGGCGTACGGCAGTTTCATGATTCCCGCCGTGATATACCGAAGGCGAGAGGCCAATGAGCGCTTTCCGGCAATTGATCGAGCGGCTCGATCGCATCGAAGCGCGGATGCGTGAATGGGGACGCGCCGCGTTGGAACAGGGCGTTACGCGCTGGCGCCAGGTGGCCGAGTTCAGCCGGCGAAGGCGCGTTCGCCGGATCGAGATTTCGATTGTCTCCGCGATCGCACTCTACGCTGTTCTCGGATTTTTCGTGGTTCCGCCAGTCCTCCGGCATGTGCTCGCCACCCAGGTGGCGGCCAGCATCAACCGGCCAGTCTCCGCCGGGAAAATCCGGTTCAATCCGTTCCGATTGAAACTTGAAATCGACCAATTGCACATCGGCGATCGCGGAGGGGCGGCGCCATTCGTCGACCTCGGCCATTTTTTGGTCAAGGTGTCGTGGACCTCGATTTTCCGTCTGGCGCCGGTGGTGAAGGAGGTTGAGGTCGATTCACCGTCGATTCACCTGGTTCGCACCGGTGCCATGGAATTTAATTTTTCCGATTTGATCGCGCCTGCCGCTGCCAAGCCCGAGCCGCAGCCGCCGCCGAAGCCTTCCAGCCCGATGCGCTTTGCGGTTTCGAACATCGTGCTTCGCGACGGCAATATCACGCTCGACGATCGATTTTTAGGCGCGCACCATTCGCTTGAGCAAATTCAGATCGGCGTACCGTTCATTGCCAATTTACCCGCCGACACCGACATCTTCGTCCAGCCGTTGCTCAAAATGATCGTTGACGGCAGTCCGCTGCTGATTACGGGTAAGGCCAAGCCCTTTGCATCGCCGCCCGAGTCGGTACTCGATTTCGGACTGCACCGCCTGAGCATTCCGAACTACCTCGTCTATGCGCCCCGGAAATTGCCGGTCAAGGTGCCGGACGGAAATCTCTCGTGTGCGCTCCAAATTCACTTCGTTAATGCCGATCCGCATCCGAAGGTGAGCATCGCAGGCGCAATCGCCGTTGATAATCTCGACATCCGCGACGACGCCAATTCGCCGCTGCTGCAACTTGCGCATCTGGCGATCGCAATCGCGGACCTTGAGCCGCTGGAAAGCCTGGTGCATCTCAAGCGGATTTTTATCGACGGATTGAATCCCCGGATCGTGCGTGCCGCGGACGGCAAGCTCAACATTCTTCAGTTGGCCGCCGCAGGCGGCGGCCAGAGCCCGCCGGCGGCGTCGCCGGAACCGCAGCCGGCGCCGTCACCATCGCCCGCATCGGCGCAGCCGCCGGCAATGCCGGCGATCTCTCTGGATTCATTTGAGATGACGAACAGCGCCGTGAACTTCACGGATAACAGCGGCCCGCAGCCCGCGCAGGCGGCGTTGCAGGCGATACACATCGGGCTTGCGAATCTGACTACCGCTGCTCAGGCGCCGCCGGCCTCCTACAACATGGCGGCTACGCTTTCAGGCGGCGGAGCCCTGTCGATCAAGGGGACCATTGACGTTTCCAATCTTGCGGTCACGACAGATTTCGGCCTCGATCAGCTTGATTTGCCCGCGCTTCAGAAATTTGCAGACCCATTTATCGTGGCCCAGATTGCCGGTGGCAAGCTGACTGCCCACGCAACGGCCAAGGCGATTCTCGCCGGAAGCCGGTTCAACGTTCACGTCGAGCCGGCCACGCTTGCGGTTGATAATTTCGATTTGCGGTCCGGAGAGAAGCACGAAGAGGCCGTTGGATGGAAAAGCATCTCGCTATCGCTGGCCGATGCCGACCTGGCTTCCCACAACGCAACGGTCAAGGAAGTGCGAACCGACGCGGTACACGTGTTCGTCGAGCGCGGACCCAAGGGCGAGTTGAACCTGGCGTCGCTCTTGCGGTCATCGCCGGCCCCCGCGGCCGAAGCGCAGCCTCAGCCTCGACAGCGATCGATGGCAAAGCGGCGCCGCGAGCACAGCGCGCCGGCCGCACAGGCTCGTTCCACTCCGGTGACGACTCCGGCCGAGCCGTTATGGAAATTCGCGATCGAATCGATCGCGATCGAAAATACGCAGGCTAAAATTCGCGACGCTTCCGGCAAGCGTCCGGTCGAGACACTTGCCGCTCCGATCAATCTGCACTTGAAGGGTGTGTCGAGCGACTTGCGCAAGCCGTTTACGCTCGCACTCGACGGCGCGTTGAACGGAAAAGGCACTTTCAAGATCGACGGCTCGGTAGCCGTCGAGCCGCTCAAGGCCGACTTGCGCATGAATATCAAACGCGTGGATTTGTCGCCGATCGATCCCTATCTGAGCAAGCAGCTCAATGCGACGATTGCCAGCGCCGCGCTGACCGTTAACGGCGCCGCCACCGTGCAACGCAAGCGCGATGCCCTGTCGGCGGGCTACCGCGGCGATGTGGCGATAAGCGGGCTGCGGATGCTCGACAAGCTCACGGGCGACACGTTTCTGCGCTGGAAAAACTTCGGCGTCAGCCGGATCGACGCGATGTACGGCGCCGGCAAGCCAAAGGTGCATATCGGCGAAATCGCGCTGGCGGACTTTTACGCGCGAATTATTTTGAACCGCGACGGCAGGATGAATCTGAAGGACATCGTCGCATCGCCCAAGCAGGCTCCGGTCTCGCTCACCCGCGCGCATCCCGCACCGGCTCCGTCGGCGGCGCCGACGGTGGCTGCGGCACCGCCGCCGCCGCCCAAACCGATCGATGCGGACATTGCAATCGACGCCATCAAGCTAAGTGGCGGCCGCGTCAACTATACCGACGATTTTATCAAGCCGAATTACACCGCGAATCTCACTGATATTGCCGGCAGCGTCGGCGAGTTCGGCACCGCCTCGACAAATCCGGCGGCAGTGTCGTTTCAGGGCAAGGTCAATACGAGCGCACCGATCGACATCAGCGGCTTGATCAATCCGCTCGCGCCGATGGCGTCATTGGACATCAAGGCCAAGGCCGACGGTATCGAGCTTACGGGGCTTTCACCCTACACCGTGAAGTACACCGGCTATCCGATCGTCAAGGGCACGTTGACCGTCGACGTCCACTATCAGTTAAAGGATCAGAACCTGACCGCCGAGAATCACATTTTCATCGATCAATTTACGTTTGGCGATCACGTCGAAAGCCCCGACGCGATCAACCTGCCAATTCGGCTGGCGGTCGCACTGCTGAAAGATTCATCGGGAGCGATCGATCTCCGCGTGCCGATATCGGGATCGCTCAACGATCCCCAATTCAGCATCGGCAGCGTAATTCTGCATGTGTTCGGAAATCTAATAGTGAAGGCGGCAACGTCGCCGTTTACGTTAATCGCATCCACCTTCGGCTCGATCGCTGGAGGCGGTTCGCAAGAATTGCGGTACATCGAATTTGCGCCCGGCTACGACACGCTGACTGCGGACAGCAAAAGCCGTCTGGATACAATCATCAAGGCATTGAAGGCGCGGCCGGCGCTGAAGCTCGATATCACCGGCCGGGTCGATCCGAAAGTCGACACGGACGGTTATCGCGAAGCGTCGGTGGCCAATCAGATTCGCATCCAGAAGATGCGTGCGGCGGGAACTGAGGCAGGCGACTACAAATCGATTCAGCTGACCAAGGATGATTACGACAAATATTTGAAGGCGGCATACAAGGCGGCGAAATTCGACAAACCGGAAAATTTTCTCGGCTTGGACAAGTCGCTTCCGCCCGAAGAGATGAAGAAACTCATGCTTGCGAATGTGAAGGTCGACGCGCAGGTGCTGCATCTGCTTGCCGATGCGCGCGCCAATGCCGTGCGCGGCTATTTGTCGAAGGAGATTAGTCCAAGCCGCCTGTTCGTGGTTGCGCCGAAACTGAATGCCGACGGCATCAAGGGTGGCGAGAAAACCACGCGCGTGGACCTCTCACTTGAGTAGGCGCCTTTATCGGTTTTCGATTTTCTTATCGGCGTCGGGCGAAAGGAGGGGAGAAACCGACGACCATTCGTCAAACATCGTATAGCCAATCGCCAGCAAGGTCGGGCCAAGGAAAAGTCCGATAATTCCAAAGGTCATCGCACCGCCCAGAATCCCGAACACAATCAGGATCAAGGGAGTCTGGCTGCCGCCGCGATTGATCAGATAGGGCCGCACGAAATTGTCTAGATTGCCGACTATCATCATCCAAACCGCGATGAAGATCGCCCACGTGACAAATCCATGGTAGTACAGCCATAAAACCGGAATCGTTCCCACCACCAGCGGACCACCGGGAATCATCGCGACCACAAAGATCGCGAATCCGAGCAGTACCGCTCCGGGAACCCCAGCGATCATGATGGCGCCGCCCGCCAGTATGCCTTGGACTAATGCAGCTCCCAGGACCCCATACACGACGGCGCGAATCGTAATGCCCGCAACCTCAAGCAAATGGCCGCCGCGTTCGCCGCCGATGCGATCGACCGTTGCTTGCAATCGCTTCGCCGTCGATTCCCCGTTGCGATAGAAGATGAATACCAGGACGACGCTCAGAACAATCTGGAATACGCCTGCCCCCACCGCGCGTCCGCTGCCGAGCAGAGCATCCTTAAGGCTCGGCAGAACCGCCGCGATTGCCGACAGCCATTGAGCATTGCTCTCGCTGAGAACATTCCAGCGATCGGCCAGGCTTGGACCGACCAACGGAATCGAAGCGACCCACGACGGCGGTCCCGGCGGTCCACTTTTGACCAGTTCATGGGTCGCGGCGATTATCTCCGTCAGGTTACTCGACAACTTCGACGCTAGAATCGCGACCGGGGCGATTATAATTCCCGACAGGATCAGCGTCGCGATCGTCGCTGCGAGAGTTCGCCGGCCGCCCAGCTTGACATTCAATTGCGCGAAGAGGGGCCAGGTTGTGAAGCAGAGAATCGCCGCCCACAGGCCCGCGGAAATGAATGGAAGCAAAATGAGCGCACAGGCTACAGCCAGCGCGGCAACCGCGCCGATGCCGATCCACCATTCGATCGGTGCGCGGGGTAGTTCGCGATCGCTCATATTTCTCTATTTTGTGAGTTAATGGAGCCACCCGTCAGAATCGAACTGACGACCTGCTGATTACGAATCAGCTGCTCTACCATCTGAGCTAGGGTGGCCCCTGTTTACCCATAGCGGCATTGCGGAAATAGCAGATTAGCGAAGCCTGCGCCGCCGGGAAAGTCTCAGCGAACGTGGCTTTCGCAATCGTACCCGATGTGCAACGCTAGGCGGTTCGGAGCATCTCAACATGAAGACCGGAATAATCGGCGGGCGCGGCTCGGGCAAATCGACGGTATTTCACGCGCTCACGGGTCTGGCGCCGATTCCCGGTGTAGCCGAAGGGAAAAATCGTGGGCGGCCGGGACAGATCAAAGTCGCCGATCCGCGGCTCGATTTTCTCGAGGAGGCGTACGGGTCGAAGAAGAAGATTCCTGTCGAACTTACGCTGGTCGACTTTGCGCCCAATCCCAAGGAACAGAAGGAGGGCGCGGCCCTGGATCCTTCGCTGATTCCCTTGGTTCGCGACATGGACGCTCTGCTGATCGTGATTCCCCAGTTTGCGGGTATGGAACGCGATCTCATCGCGACGCTCGAGAGTATCGAGAGCGAGCTCATCTTCGCCGATTACGAACAGGCCGAGCGCCGGCTGGAGCGCCTTAAGAAGGAGAAGGCCGGCGATCCCGCTGCCGCCTTCGAGCGGACGGCTCTGGAAAAGCTCGTTGCGTGGCTGGGCGAGAGCAAGCCCTTGCGCCTGCTCGAGATGACCGCGCAGGAGATGCAGGCGTTTTCAAGTTTTGGGTTCCTATCGCGCAAGCCGGCGCTGGTGGCGATCAACTGCGAGATGGAGCGCGCCGGAGCCGAACTCGGCCCTGCGGAAAAGGAGGCCGTCCGCGTCCGCGGCCTGGACGTATTTCGGCTGGCCGCCGCGTTTGAGGCCGAGTTATGGGAACTCGATGCGGCCGGGCGTGGTGAGATGCTTGCCGCCGCGGGGCTGGAGGCGCCGGCGCGCGATCGGCTGATTGCCGCGCTCTTCCATCATCTGGGATTGATTACTTTCTACACTGCCGGCGAGCCGGAAGCGCATGCATGGTCCCTGCGGCGCGGCGCGACGGTATTGGAGGCCGCCGGGACGATTCACAGCGATATCGCGCGCGGATTCATCCGGGCCGAGGTTGTCAGCTATGAGGATTTCGCCGCACATAAATCCGACGCCAAGGTGAAGGAGGCCGGCAAGCTGCGGCTGGAGGGGCGCGACTATGTGATGCGCGACGGCGATATGATCCACGTGCGTTTCAAGGTTTGATTCGCCCCGAACCAATTGACGGCGGCCGCCGGCGGGAGCGTAATATTCGTAGGACACGATGATGTGTGCCGGAGCGGCAGCAGTGGTTGATTCGTGAGCGGCGACAATGCCTTCACTTCCATTCGATCGATTCGTTGCAATCCATAAGGCATCGATCGAACGCTTGTATGCCCAGAGCGGCGGTCGCAAATGGCTTTCCGATTCCAATAAATTTGCCGAAGCGCTCTACCGCAGCTACCTGAGCCGGTTCGGCGGCGATGCCGCGTTTCCGCAGCCGGCCGATGCGGAGAAATTTCTCGGGTCGCTGCATTGCGAAGATCTTGCGCTTGCGGCCGGATGTCTTGACGGAGATGAACCGTCGTGGCGGCACTTCGTATCCGAGTATAGCGGAGTTATCGACGGGTTCGCCCGCTCCGTTACCAACGATCCCACGCGTGCCCAGGAACTGGCCGACTCGCTGTGGGCTGATTTGTACGGATTGAAGGAAACCGGCACGCAGCGCAAGTCGCCGCTCGCTAACTATCATGGCCGAAGTCCACTTCGAGCGTGGCTGCGAACCGTCATGGCGCGGCGCGAAGCGGATACATGGCGCGAGACCCGCAGACTGGTTCCGCTGGAGGCAATTCCCGGCGGTACGAACGGGGTTGCCGCGGATAGCAATAATCAGCCGGATCCCGATCGCGCGCGATTGATTCCGTTGCTCGGCAATTCGCTTGACACTGCGATCGCGGCGCTCGATCCGAAGGACAAGCTTCGCCTTTCCTACTACTACGTGCAGGAAATCACACTTGCGGAGATCGCGGCCATCATGGGCGAGCATGAATCGACCGTGTCACGCAATCTGGCCCGCAGCCGGACTGAAATTCGCAATCAGGTCGTCCGCACGCTCAGGCGCGAACATCGCCTGAGCGAGGATCAGATCAATCGATGCTTTGAATATGCCGTGGAGGACTGGGCGTTCGATCTCGGACGCGCACTGTCATCGGTGAAATAATGGCGCAACCAGAAGACCACAACACCTTCGATTCAATGCTCTCGCAGCGCCTGAGGACGGGACTCGACGCATCGGGCCGCGCCTGTCCGGATGATGACGCGATTGCCGCTTACGTCGCGCATGCGCTGGCCGCCGACGAGATCGCGCGATTGGAGCGGCACGTTGCGGAATGCGCGCTTTGCCAGCGGCAAGTCGCCACTCTTGTGCGACACGGCGCCATCGCTGCGGCGTCCGCATCGCCGATGGCGCCGCGTATTCCAGCCCAGGCGATCGAAACCGTCGATGCGGAGGAGGCGCGGGCCGAAGCGGGTGGCCTAATCGAATCAATCAGGAATTTTGGCCGGTTCATGCTGGGCCCGTTTCCGCTCTCGGTCGCGCTGCACGTCGGATTATTGCTTGTCCTCATCATCACGGTGCATGCGCAGCGTGGGCGCGAGCTGATCATGGTGAACCTGGAGGCGGGCGGCGGCGGTGGCGGCGGCAACGAGATGCAGGATATCGACACGCCTGAAGTACCGATGCCTGAGATGGCGTCGCAGCAGATGGAAGCGCCATCAGCCGTCGATACTTCGCAGGCGGTCTCGCTGGCCAGCGATTATGTGCGCTCGGCCGGCGGCAGCGGAATTGGAATTGGGCGCGGCGGCGGCATGGGCTCCGGCTATGGCCATGGCGTCGGCTCCGGGTTCGGCGGCTTCATC
>DATKOZ010000017.1:0-4181 GCA_035524375.1 Binataceae bacterium (SeqCode)
CCCCCCGCTTCCGGGTTTCTTATGAACAGTCAATCGGTCTTTATGATACCGCGCCGGCCATCACCGCGCCCATGGCCTCTTTCTTGGTGACTCCCTTGCCCAACTCTTCCTTGAGTTTCGAGCCGAGTTCGGCGGGCTCCCACATTCCCTTCTTCTGGACCTTGGCGACGGAATGCCATCCGCGCATCAGCCATACGCCTCCCATCCCGACGCGAAACACCTCGCCGTGGACGTTTGCGGCGTCGTCGCTGCCCAGCCACACGATGAGCGGTGCGACGTGGGCGGGAGTGAAAGGATCCCATTCGGCGGTCTTCACCTGCATGCCGGCTGCCGTCGCCGGGGTCGCATCGACGGTCAGGCGTGTGCGCGCGATCGGAGCGATCGCGTTGGCGGTGACGCCATAGCGGCTCATCTCGCGGTCCACGATGATTGCCATCGCGGCCACCGCGGCTTTGGCGGAGCCGTAGTTGCTCTGGCCCGCATTGCCCAGTAGGCCGGAGTCCGATGCCGTGTTGATCAGGCGGCCGTTCAGGATGTTGCCCGCCTTGTGCTGTTCGCGCCAGTAGGAGCATGAATGGCGCGCAAGATTGAACGCGCCCTTGAGATGGACGGCGATGACCGCGTCCCAATCCTCTTCGTTCATGTTGAAGATCATCCGGTCGCGCAGGATGCCCGCGTTATTGACCACGATGCTGAGCTTGCCGAAGTTGTCGATCGCGCAATCGATGATGCGCTTGGAGGCCTTGAAGTCGGTCACGCTCTCGAAGTTGGCGACCGCTTCTCCGCCGGCGGCGCGAATTTCCTTCACCACATCTTCGGCCGGCGAACGCGACTGGCCGGTGCCGTCGAAATGGCCGCCAAGATCGTTGACGACGACTTTCGCGCCATGCTTTGCCAGCAGCAGCGCCTCTTCGCGTCCGATGCCGCGGCCGGCGCCCGTGATGATCGCAACTTTTCCTTCCAGTAATGCCATGATGTCAGTTCCTCTTCGTTTCCTCGTTTGAATTGGGGCCCTTCTGGGCGACTTCGCCCGGCCCGGTTACATCAAATACCTCTTGAACTTCCACAGTCCTCGGATCGACTTGGGTTGGCATCTCGTACATCAAATCGATCGACATGCGCGTCTTGTCCGTATCCGCCGGGAAGATGCGCACTGAGCCTTGCCTGCCGTCCTTGATGAATTGGCAGGAGAAGGTTTTGCGCCCCGCCAGCATCAGCGGGCTGGAAAGCCGAAATCCATCTTTGGCCAGTTCATCCTGATAGTAGGAGGCCAATTCTCTGAACCCAGTACCGGCTGGGCTGATGAACCAGATCTCGCGCATGACGCCCCTGGGCCGTCCAACATGCTGAACGGTAACGTCTTTGTACGTAGGAAACGGCTTGAACAGGTCCGCCGGCAGATCGTTGGTGGCCTCGTAGGGTGAGGTCTCTTTGGCGACGGCTTGAACCGGAGCGGCTGCCGGTGCGGGCGCATCCTTGGGACCGTTGCAGGCCGGCAAAATCACCATGAGTGCGACGCCGAGGGCGGCGATGCGCACTCTTGAAATGAAGAGAAGAGCCCGCTGCGGCGTCTTTATTAATTGAAGAGACGGAGTTTTCAATTACGTCAATCGCTAAGGAGACAAATCTGACCGCATGGCGGCCAAGTTCTGGATAGACTTGAAGGCCCAAGAAGTCAAGGCGGAACGACCCACTCGATGAGCCCGCCGGAATGCCATAAACCGGCATCTTGCGATCGCCGGAGCGGAGGGCCAAGCTTGGATTGGAAGGCCGACGCTCTTGACAAATCGGTCTTATTATTGCAATCAAATTTTCCGCATATCCTAAGACTCGTTAGGTGCTTACGGATGGGCGGATAGCTATGCTATGGAAATTGTGCCGGGCGGGCCGGGTGGTTAAGGAAGGGTTTGGGATCGCGAGGCGGCTTGGGGTATTGGGTGAGTCGAAGTTTGAGCGGAATCTCTACAGCACCGCTCGAAATCATAACCGTGAGGATTAGCGATGGAGAGTAATTTTAGCATTCTGGCGATGATCCAGCAGGGGTATTATGCAACATACCCGCTGCTGTTCATTTCCGTGGTTTGCCTGGCGATCATTTTCGAGCGCGTCTGGGCGCTATGGGGGATCGGACCCAGGACTGCGAAACTTGCGGACACATTGATTCCGCAATTACGCCAAGGCCAGTTCGAGGACGCCCTCAAGGCCACGCAGGCGCGCACGACCGCGGCGGAGCGGCTGTATCACACGCTGATTGCCGCGTCGCAAACTCTCGATCGCGAGCATCTGCTCGAAATCGACGACGAGCGCCGCTATCAGGAAGGGCTCGAATTCAAGCGTTACATCTGGGTGCTGGCCACCACCGGTGCGTCGGCCCCGTTCATTGGACTGTTCGGCACCGTCGTCGGCATCCTGGTTTCGTTCCAGCAGATGGCGATCATGGGCACCGGCGGTTTCTCGGTCGTTGCCGCCGGCATCTCGGAAGCGCTGATTTCGACCGCGCTAGGACTGGCGGTCGCGATCATCGCGGTTATCTTCTTCAATTATTTTTCCGTGAAGGTCGAGAACATCAGCGCGATGCTGCACGTCAACGCCGATCGCCTGATCGACGCCGCGATGCAGGGGAGAAGCGGTAGTGGCAGTTAGTGGTCCCAAGGGCGGGGGTGGCGGCGTATTCGCCGACATCAACATCACTCCGCTCACCGACATCTTCCTCGTGCTGCTGATCATCTTCATGGTGACCACGTCGGTTACGATCGAGTCGGCCGCGCACGTCGATCTGCCGGAGGCTACCCACACCAATCCGGAGAACAAGGGTGTGATCGTCACGCTGACCGCTCAGCACGATCTGTTCGTGAATTCGCGCGACGTTCCGGAGCGCGAACTGCTGTCCAACCTCAAGGAAGCATTGGCCAAGGTGGACGTGAAGATTGTCGTATTTCAGGGTGACAACAAGGTGCTGCTCGGCGATATGGTTCGAATCCTTGGTATTGCCAAGGCGGCCGGCGCCGATCAAATTGCAATCGCGGCCAAGCGCGTCACGCACGCGCAACTGGCGAACGGTAAGTAGGTAATTCTCCGATGGGAATGAGCACGAACAGAGGTGGCGGGGTATTTGCCGACATCAACATTACCCCGCTGACCGATATCTTTCTCGTTCTGTTGATCATCTTCATGGTCACCACCGCAGTGACCATTGAGTCCGCCGCTCACGTCGATTTGCCCACCAAGCCACCCCTAAGCAGCACCCCGGAGACCCCCAAGGGCGTCGTCGTAACCTACACGGCGGAACACCAAATTTTTCTCGAGCAAAAGCAGGTGACCGAGGCGGAGATGGCGAGCACCTTGCGCGGGATGCTCGCGCCGATGGCCGACAAGGACAAAATCGTCGTATTTCAGGGCGATCCCAAGGTAATCCTCGGCGACATGGTGCGGATCATCGATCTTGCAAAGGATGCCGGCGCTCAAGCGGTCGCGATTGCGGTGTCGCAGCTTCCCCCGGGCGGGGGAGCGGCGCCTGCTGGCGGCGCGCCACCCGGCTGATCCTGCACTGGTGAAAAATGACCATCTGGCGGCATAACGAAACTGGCAGTAGACTGGAAGCATAGGTCTCGGCAAGGGCGGCGAATAAGCCGGCCCAAGCGGGGAGTGCGTTTTATATGTCAGATTTAATGCTCTCATTTATCGGTACGGTGCTGGTCGCCTCGATCTGCATCGTCGCCATAATTCTGTATCGGCGCACTTCGAAAGAGGAGGCCGCCGCGGAGCAGAATCGCGATGTCGCCGAAGCGGCGGTCGATCGCCTGCAAAGAATCAAGGACAGTCTGCGCCTGCTCGCGGGGCCGTTCCCGCTGTCGATCGCCCTTCACGTAATCGCGCTGTTGTTCCTTATCATCACGGTGCATGCGCAGCGCGGGCGCGAGTTGATCATGGTGAACCTGGAGGCGGGCGGCGGCGGTGGCGGCGGCAACGAGATGCAGGATATCGACACGCCTGAAGTACCGATGCCCGAAATGGCGTCGCAGCAGATGGAAGCGCCCAGTGCCGTCGATACTTCGCAGGCGGTCTCGCTGGCCAGCGATTATGTGCGCTCGGCCGGCGGCAGCGGAATTGGAATTGGGCGCGGCGGCGGCATGGGCTCCGGCTATGGCCATGGCGTCGGCTCCGGGTTCGGCGGCTTCATC
>DATKOZ010000018.1:0-37339 GCA_035524375.1 Binataceae bacterium (SeqCode)
GGTGGAGACCCCGCCGGCGGGGTCTCCACCGGAGCTTGAAAATCAACCTTGGACTAACTTATGAAGTGGTACAGAAAATCGGGCAGGTCAGTTGGATGAAATGAGGATACCCGTCCGAGAGATGCGAAATTGACTGTTCAGCCTCACGAGCAATCTTCACTTCGATTCCTGTCTTGGCTTTTATTTCGACGAGACCTTTCCGCACGACTTCGATCCTGTCTGCTTCTTCTAAAGGAAGGAGGCCGAGCACTTCAAAAATTCGCGGCGATGATTCATGGCTATTTCGTAGCCTTTCAATGACTTCTGGCAATCCCGCTAGACCTAGGGCAACCCGGTTGCAGCCACGCTTGCTCAACCGTTCAGTGAAAAGCTTGCAAAATTCACCAAGATTCGCTTGCGGTGAAGGTTTGTCGGCCTCGTCAATCAGAATTAAGGCCCCATCGACGTTTTTCCCCAAAGCGTCAAGCGTTGAGTAGACTGTATAAGCTAGATCGTCAAGCAGCTGGTGAGGTTCCAAGCCGTTGGTACGTTGGTTGGAATACTTCACCCCCATTACTTCCCATCGTTTGAGAAATTCCCACGCGTTCTTTAGGAATTCCTTAAGCTGTTGTTGCGACGCCACCACTCTTTGAAATTCAGCGCCAATCTTTTTGATTAGATCGACGTAGGTTATTGCCGGTTCAAGCTCAATACTTATAGTTAAAAACGAGCAATGATTGCCGTCCGGGGCGGGGATATTACCCTGAGCCAGAGATTGCAAATAAAATAGGAGCGAGGATTTGCCAATGCCACGCTCACCGTGAATTAAGAAATTCTTTGGGTTGCCAAGCCTCGTCTGATATAGCGCCTGCTCCAAAGCGAGAACTTCAGGAATTCGACCTGAAAACATACCCGGCGTTACAATGCTGTAAGGTCTGAAGGGATTGAAGCGAGGCATTTAGATCTCCTGCGAATTGGGTTAAAGCACGGTGCAGGTTTTGTTCATTTCTTTGCCAGCTTCCGCGTAGCCTTTTCTGGATCGCTAAAGAACCGCGCGCGCGTTGGCTCTGGAATTCGAATATTCCGGCCCGTGCGTTGTTCTCCTTTTTCTTTCTCGTCCAACAGCGCCGTTTCGATTGGTCTATCTTCCTTTATGGCTTGCTCCATCCTTTGAACCTGCTCGACTAGTTTGGGCTGGTTGATGATTTCCAAGAGTTTTGTCGCGGGTACAACCATCGAAATTCCGGAATGCCACTTCTGCTTTGGATGATCCGGGTCGCCAGCCAATTCTACCGCTGTCTCGATAGGCATCATCCCATGAAGCAATCCTAGGCAATGAGTCGGCCCCACCGCCATCGCAACCCGAAAAGCTGGATCGGCATTTTCCGGATAAGCGCGTGGCCGCGATCCCTGTTGATAAGGGAAATAAACTGTTTCATTAACGTACACTGGGGAGCCACTAAGTCCGGCTGTCGAAAAGTCCTCAACTAGGTAGAACTCAGCGTGACCATAATTTTTCGTGGGTATTGGCTCCCCTGCCATCATTGCTATATGTCCGTGCCGCAAGATGGGAGTGATACGATTCCTGCCCTTCATTTTATTGAACAGGCCAACGATAAAAATCTCATCTCCGATTCCAATCCCAGGATCGCTAAATCGGTTGAATTTAAGCTGTTCTTCCGTGACAAAGCGGCTGGTTGGGAAAGCCGCCATCGGAAAATCTTCCAAAAACCACGGATAGACCGCGGCATCCACCGACTTATCGGTAGGATGTCGCCACCATTGGAAGGCGGTTGGACTCCGCAGGACCTGAGCCTTACCTTCGGCATCGTTCAGTCGGATCGCGAAGCTTTTTTCGTTTCTGAGTAATCGGCGTACATGATCGGCAGTTACTAGGTAGAATATGGGAGTCCGTGATGGACGCAATACTACAGCAATAAAACCCGTTCCCCGTGGGTTAAATATCCCCTGTGCTGTTGCCTCACCGATGTAGAGCACAGATTTTAGGGAAATGTCTGGAACACGCATCTCGCCCTCGCACGACCTGAGCATAATACTTGAACACGCGGATGCTTCAGGATCGAGACCTTCATAGACCTTCTGATTTGGCAAAGATACCGTGTGCCCCTTATTGCCCTCAAGGGGATATGTACCATTGCGAAACCTGCGCGGGTTTCGCGCTTCCTGTTTCACCCGGAACCGTCCGAAAACGGCGCTCCAGCGCCGTTTTTGGCACTGCGGGAAGTCCGAAACCCTTCAGGGGTTTCGGGAAGGCTATGATAAACGGCCGCATTGGACGTTCAAGTTGGACCAGTTCTGACGCGGTCCGCCCACTAGCGGCGATTCCGTCCGTCGCTTAAACTATTTCAGCGTGTACCGGGAGGACACGCCGAACCCAAACCGATGAAAACGATGGATTTTCCAAGAATCAAGCGGCTGCCACCCTATGTCTTCAACGTGATCGGCGAATTGTGCCTGAAGGCCCGCCGCGCCGGTGAAGACATAATCGATTTTGGAATGGGAAATCCCGACGACGCTACACCCCCGCATATCGTCGCCAAGCTGGTCGAGGCGGCGGGCAAGCCGGCCAACCATCGCTACTCGGTTTCGCGCGGCGTGTACAAGCTGCGGCTTGCCATTTGCGATTGGTACCGGCGCCGCCATGGCGTCGAACTCGATCCCGACACCGAAGCGATTGTCACGATCGGGTCGAAGGAGGGGATCGCGCACATGACGCTGGCGATCCTCGATCAGGGCGACGTGGTGCTTGCTCCCTCTCCCACCTATCCGATCCACCAGTACGGATGCATTATCGCGGGCGCTCAGGTGCAGGGCGTGCCGCTGCGCCGCGGCGAGGAATTTTTCGACGAGTTGATGGCGGCGGTCAATCGGTGTTTGCCGCGGCCCAAGTTCCTGATCATGAATTTCCCGCACAACCCGACCACCGCGACCGTGGACCTGCATTTCATGAAACGGGTGGTCGAGTTCGCGCGCGAAAATGAAATCATGGTCGCGCATGATTTCGCGTACGCCGACTTGTGCTTCGATGGATACAAGGCGCCCTCGATGATGCAGGTGCCGGGGGCGAAGGAGATCGGCGTCGAGTTTTACACGCTGTCCAAGAGCTACAACATGCCGGGATGGCGGGTCGGCTTCGCGGTCGGCAATCGCGAGATGATCGGCGCGCTGGCGCGGCTGAAGTCGTATTTCGACTACGGGATGTTCGCTCCCGTGCAGGTCGCCGCGATCGCCGCGCTCAACGGCCCGCAGGAGTGCGTCGCGGAAATCAACGCGATGTACAAGCATCGGCGCGACGTGCTGGTCGACGGATTGAATCGCGCCGGATGGCCGGTGGAAAAGCCCAAGGCGACGATGTTCGTATGGGCGCCGATTCCGGAGCCGTTCCGCGCGATGGGATCGATCGAGTTTGCCAAGCTGCTGCTCAAAGAGGCCAAGACTGCGGTATCGCCGGGGATCGGCTTCGGAGCCGACGGCGACGGCTTTGTCCGTTTCGCATTAATCGAGAATGAGCATCGTACCCGTCAGGCGCTCAGAGGCATCCGTCATCTGTTGAGCCGGGGGCAAGCGGATGCTCCCCGCCACGCGGTGGGCGGCGCCTGAGAAGCTGGACAGATCGGAAATGGTCAACATAGAAGGCCGACCTAACCCCCGACCCCTTCCCGCATTGGGAAGGGGAGCCAGAATTGGAAGCTCGATTTCTTCGACCGGGAATCTATATTTCCGGTTCCCTTCCCACCGGGGGAAGGAGTTAGGGCTTAGGTGGAATTCGTGAACAAGGTGCGCGGCGCGATGACCTTCCCGATCATCATGATGTGCATCGGGACTGCGATCATGGCTTTTCTCGTCACTTACGTGGTGCCGCAGGTTGCGACGATCTTCGAGCAGCAGAAGGTTGCGCTTCCACCGATGACCCAAGTCCTGCTCGCCTACCGGGTGCCGATAATCAGTATCCTGGCGGGGGGCACCGCCGGAGTCGCGATTTCAATCTCGAGATATTCGTCGTAGCAGATCTCAATCTAGGAATACTGGTTTCGGCGGTAAGAGCGCATTGAGGAGGACGGATTGAAGCCAGTCAGGATTGCCTTGCTCGGATGCGGCACCGTGGGCGGCGGTGTCGTCAAGCTGCTGCATCGCAACGCCGCGATCTATGCCCGCAAGCTAGGCGCTCCGCTTGAACTAGCGGGTGTCGCGGAATTGCGGCCCGAGGCGGCGCGCCGTCTGGGTGTTCCCGGAAAAGTAATCACGCGGGATGCTAACGAACTCGTTCTGCGTCCGGGCATCGATATTGTCGTCGAACTGTTCGGCGGCTACGAGCCGGCGCGCACGATGCTTTTGAAGGCGATCGGCGCGGGCAAGGACGTCGTCACCGCGAACAAGGCGATGCTCGCCAAGCACGGGGCGGAAATTTTCAAGGCCGCGGCGGCGCGCGGCTTGGCAGTTGGATTCGAGGCGAGCGTCGGCGGCGGTATCCCGATTATCCGCACCCTTCGTGAAGCGCTGGCCGGCGATCGCCAGCGTGCGGTGTATGGAATCGTCAACGGCACCTGCAATTCGATTTTGACCACGATGAGCGAGACCGGCATCGAATTCGCCGACGCGCTTGCCGACGCGCAGAAGAACGGCCTGGCCGAGGCCAACCCCGCCCTGGATATCGAGGGGCATGATTCCGCCCACAAACTGTGCCTGCTGGTGGCGCTCTCCTTTGGCGCGATGATCTCGCCCGCGCAGGTTCACACCGAGGGCATCACGCGCGTCACGCAGGCGGACATTGCCTATGCGCGCGAACTCGGCTACGCGATAAAGCTGCTGGCGATCGCAAAGGAAGACGATGGCGTTATCGAAGCGCGAGTGCATCCCACGATGATTCCGCAGCGCCACCTGCTGGCGGGGGTTGGCGGCGCCTACAACGCGATCTACATTCACGGCGAGGCGCTGGGCTCAACCATGTATTCCGGGCTGGGAGCGGGGCAGATGCCGACCGCGACCGCGATTGTCGCCGATATATTGGACATCGCACGGCATCGCCGTGCCGGAAGCGCCGCGCGGGCACCGGCCTTGGGACTGCCTTTGGGACATGTGAAGCGGGCTAAAGTGAAACCGATGGGAGAGGTCGTCTGCGAATATTATCTGCGCTTTGCGGCGCGCGATAAGCCGGGCGTGCTGGGCGCGATTGCGTCGGTGCTTGGCGATAGCGGCCTGTCGATTGCGTCGGTAATTCAAAAGGGGCGTGCGGCCGCGCGGACGGTGCCGGTCATCATGCGGACGCATGAGGCGCCCGAGCGGAATCTTAAACGCGCACTCGAGGCGATTGCGCGCAAGAAGATCGTGCAGGCGCCGCCGGTCTTTATCAGAATCGAGGATCGACTGTAACGATGGCCGCAAAACCGCAAAATACCCAATCCGGTCCGCGGCTGTTTCGATGGCCCGGGCTGATCGAGCATTACCGCCGCTTCCTGCCGGTGACGGATTCGACTCCGGTGGTTACGCTCAACGAGGGCAATACGCCGCTGATCGAGGCACCGGCGATTGCGAAGCGGCTCGGACTGAATATCAAGCTTTACTTGAAGTTCGAGGGCGCCAACCCGACCGGTTCTTTCAAGGATCGGGGGATGACGGTTGCAATTTCGAAGGCGCTGGGCGAGGGCGCGCGCGCCGTGATTTGTGCGTCGACCGGAAACACGGCGGCCTCGGCGGCAGCATACGCGGGTCGCGCGGGGCTGAAGGCTTATGTGCTGATTCCCAAGGGTGCCGTCGCGCTTGGCAAGCTGTCGCAAAGCGTGATGCATGGCGCCCGGGTGATCGAGGTTATCGGCAATTTCGATATTTGCCTCAAAGTCGTGCGCGATCTTGCCGAACGCGATCCGGTCCGCATCCGGCTGGTTAATAGCGTCAATCCGGACCGCATCGCGGGGCAGAAGACGGGAGCCTTCGAAATTTGCGACGCCCTTGGCGACGCGCCCACCCATCATTTTCTCCCGGTCGGCAACGCAGGGAACATCACGGCGTATTGGGCCGGGTATCAGGAATACAAGTCGGTCGGACTTTCGCAGCGGCTGCCCAAGATGATGGGCTATCAGGCGGCGGAATCCGCGCCGATCGTCGTCGGCCATCCAATCGACGATCCGCACACGGTCGCGACCGCGATAAAGATCGGCAACCCCGCCAGTTGGAAGGGTGCAACCGACGCGCGCGATCAGTCGGGCGGCGTTATCGACATGGTGACCGACGCCGAAATCCTGGCGGCATACCGCGAAATCGCGTTGATGGGCGTATTTGCCGAGCCGGCCTCGGCCGCGTCCGTGGCAGGACTGATAAAATATTCCGCGACTGGTGGCATCAAGCCGGGCGCGGTCGTCGTATGCACCCTGACAGGCCACGGCCTTAAGGACCCGGACACCGCGCTCAAGAACCTGAGCAATACGACCGTGGTGGAACCCGACGTGGCGAAAGTCCTCAAGCTGATTGAGAGCGACTGAAATGAAATACGTAATCATCCACGGCGACGGCATGGCCGATTGGGCGTGCGCGGAGCTGGGCGGAAAAACTCCGCTGGAGGCCGCGCACAAACCCAACATGGACCTGCTTGCATCGCGCGGCCGGCTTGGGATGGTCGCAACGATACCGAAGGGGATGCCATCGGGCAGCGACGTCGGCACGATGACGATGCTGGGCTACGACCCGGCGCGCTATCACACCGGGCGGGCGCCAATCGAAGCGGCGAGCCAGGGAATCGAGATGGGCCCCCACGACATCGTCTTTCGGATGAATCTTGTGTCGCTCAAGCCGGGCGAGGGGGGCGCGCAGGTGATGAACGATTTCACCTCCGGCCACATCACCAGCGAAGAGGCTGCGCAAATCGTCGCCGACATCCGCAAGCAACTGGGCGGCGACGGGATCGAGTTTTTCAACGGTGTCAGCTACCGCCATCTGATGATTTGGCGTAATGGAGTTGCCGGAACGAACCTAACTCCGCCGCATGACATCACCGGCAAGCCGGTCGAGGGGCATCTGCCCAAGGGGCCCGGTGCAGACCTGCTCCGCGACTTGATGACGCGCGCAGCCGGGATAATGCGCGATCATCCGGTGAACATGGCGCGGCGCGCCGCCGGCAAGGCCGAAGCGACCGCCGCCTGGTTCTGGGGGCAGGGCACTCGCCCCGCCGTCCCGACGCTTAAGGAGCGCTTCGGCGTCGATGGCTCGGTCATTTCGGCGGTCGATCTGGTCAACGGACTTGGCCGGCTGGCCGGCCTGCAATTGATCAAGGTGCCCGGCGCGACCGGGTTTTTAGACACCGACTACGGCGCAAAGGCGCGCTACGGATTGGAATCGCTCAAGTCGCGTGACTTCCTGCTGCTACATATCGAGGCGCCCGACGAAGCCGGCCATATGGGCCGCGCCGATCTGAAGAAGGAAGCTATCGAGCGAATCGACGAACTGATCATCGGCCCGATGCTTACCGGACTCGATGCGATGGGCGACTTCACGATTTTGCTGATGCCCGACCATGCCACGCCGTGCCAGCTCAAGACCCATTCGCCGGAGGCGGTCCCATTTGCGATGCTCAGCCGGTCCGCGATGAAGGCGGGCGGAGGCAAAGCGCGCCGGTACACGGAAGCGGACGGTAACAGTGCGGGAATAATCGTGCGCGACGGCTATCATTTGATAGAGTCCCTGTTCGGTCGCGCCCTGGAGCAGGTCGCGAACTGACTCGGAGGCCATGCGATGGAACGGAACCTGGCGCTGGAAGTAGTTCGCGCAACCGAAGCCGCCGCGCTTGCGGCGGCGCGATTTATCGGCAAGGGCGACGAGCGGATGGCGGAGCGCACCGCGTGCGACGCGATGCGCAAAACGCTCAATTCCGTCGCGATGGACGGCAAGATCGTGATCGGGGAGGGGGCGGCCGGCGAAGCCGACTCGCTGTATGAGGGCGAGATCGTCGGCAATGGCGCCGGGCCGGAAGTAGATGTCGTCCTTGACGCTCTGGAAGGCTCGCTCATCTGCGCCACGGGCGGACCCAATGCGCTCTCGTGTGTGGCGCTGTCGGAGCGCGGACGCATCCTGCGCTGCCCCGACACGTACATGGACAAGATCACATGCGGGCCGCTCGGGCGCGGGATCGTCGATATCGACCGCTCGCCGTCGGACAACTTGAAGGCGCTGGCCGAAGCCAAGAAGGTGTATGTCGAGGATTTGCGCGTTGCGATCCTCGATCGCCCTCGCCATGAGAAATTGATCGCGGAAGTTCGCCGTGCGGGCGCCGGGATTAAGCTTCTGTCGGCCGGTGACCTGTCGGCGGCAATCGCCACCACCCGGCCCGAAAGCGAAATCGACATGTTGATCGGCGTCGGCGGCGCGCATCAGGGAGTGCTTGCCGGTGCGGCGATTCGCTCCGTCGGCGGCGAGATGCAATGCCGGTTCATGCCGCAGGGGCCGGAGGAGGCTGAAGCGTGCCTGGCCATGGGCATCATGGATCTAAAGCATCGCTACACGCTGGAGGAGTTGGCCGGCGAGAACGTGATGTTCGCGGCCACGGGAGTGACCACGGGAGATTATCTGCGCGGCGTGCGATTTTTCTCAGGCGGCGCGATGACCAACAGCGTCGTGATGCGCTCCAAGACGCGCACCGTCCGCTTCATCGAATCGATCCATCACTTCGACTTCAAGCCGGAATACTAGGGGCGCCGCGGTGTCCGCGCGATAGCGGAGCGCGGCGCTCCTAATTAGCTTCGCTAAATTACGAAGCATCTGCAGGCATTATTTTTTCTTGAGGCGGGGATCATTGCTCGCGATGCAACGTACCATCTTAAGCCAGGCGGCATATTGCTGCCAGAATTTGCCGTTCTTTGCGTCCTGCTTCTCGGCATGGAGTTCCATTTCGTTCGCGCGTGCTAACTTTGTAGCTCGTTCTTTTTCGCACGCAGCCGCAGTGTCAAATCTTTCACTATAAAACGCTTCGTACTGCTCTATCTTCCATTCGGAAAGAGGAGCATCTGGGTTCGCCGTCCATTCGGATTCCGACTCGGATTTCACGGGTGGGTCTATCAGATACCAACCGACCACGGGGACCCTCTTGACGGCGTCCCAGTGCTTTACCATGTCTTCGACGATTAATGCATTGAAGTCGCTGTCAAGGTCGTCGTTGGCTTTCGCGTCGTCGGCGACCGCGACATGCGCGACGCAAAGAGTTGCGGAAAGAGACAATGCGGCAACCATCATCGCGGATGGCTTCATTCTGCCTTCAAGCCCGATTACCAGCGCCCGGCTTTCGGCGCATTCGTGCGAACTAAGGTGTCGGCAGCGATTCGATGTTCTGCTGCGGCTGTTCCTCGGCCGTTACCGGCGCGGGTTCGTTGGGCGATTCGCAGATGCGCGTCCAGTGCGCCATCATTTGCGCGCCGCCAACTTCCGGATGGGCGTAAACGTAATTGATTTCGTGAGTCATCAGGGTCTCGAACGAATGCGACCATTCGAACCCGACGTGCGTGCCCGCCAGCGCCCGGCTGAAAGTGCAGTCCATGTCGTCGAACTGGCGCTCTTTGGGGAGTCCTTGATCGCGGGCGGTGGCTGCTACTGCCGCCAATAACCCGACCACTTCGCATGGATCCTGAGTACCGCCCATCTGGTCGCGGACGGTATTAACCGCCTCGATGTCGCTGACGCGCCGCGCTGTCGGCGCCGTCATCGCGGTTGCGCGGCCGCCCCCATAGCTGGTTCCGTATGATCCGCCATAACCGCCTCCTCCGGCGGGTACGCGCTCCCACTCATCAGCGCGGACGGTTGACGGTCCGATTAAGATGGTCACGGCTAACGCGGCTATCATAATGCGGTTCATAAGGTCACCATCTTTACTACGGAGCAAGGCAAAGCGCCAGAGCCGAAATACCCCCGCATCAGCCACCGCTGGACGCCAAAAAGTTGGCACGCGAAGCCATTACCCGTTATGCTGCGATGGCTTCGCGTCCGCCAGTACCCGGCGCGAGGAAGTGGGAGGGATTCAAAATGTGGTTTCGCTGTACGCAGAATGAAAAGCCGCTAATGGTAAATGCGGAAAAGGTCATCAAGATTGTTCCAACCGGCCATGAAGATGCTCGCGGGTCGCATCTTTTCATATCGCCGACCGAGTACATCGAAGTTGACGAGGGTTTGCGGGAAATGATGACCTTCCTGGGCTTCGAACGGCGCGAATGACCCTGCCGGCGCGCGTCGTCTCAGACGTGCGCCAGCACCTTTTCGCGCAGCCGCCGCAATTGCTTTTCGTCGGTTCCACCCAGCGAACCGAAGATGAATTGCGAGACGCCCCAATCCTTGGCCCGCCGCTTCAGCTCCGCGATGCATTCCTCGTCGCTTCCAATCAGCGCGGTTGGAGATTGCAGAATGACGTCGGGATCCATCCCGAAGATTTGCCCCATCCGCTCCGCCATTTGACGCGTCTGTTCGCGGGAATCGGTGAGCGAGACCGTGAAGGTTACGTTGCTCATCTTGATATGGCTGGGGTCTCGGCCGTTGCGCTTGGCCTCCGCGCGCACGAACGCGGTCTTCTCGCGGAACACCTCGTTGGTCATCCGCTTGATATTTTGCATCGAGATCCGGCCCTTCTTGCCGGTCGGCGGAATCAGGTTGACGTAATCGGCATGCTTGGCCGCGACACGAAGCAAACCGTTGCCGCCGCCGCCGACGATGATCGGCGGATGGGGCTGCTGGATCGGCTTGGGCCACAGAATCGCGTCGGTGAACTTATAGTATTGCCCGGAGAATGTAGTGCGCTCGTTTGTCCACAGGGATCTGATGCAGGTCAGCGCTTCATCGAGCATCTTGAGCCGCTCGCCGATCGGCGGAAACGGGATGCCGGTCATCTGGAATTCGGTTTCCGTCCATCCCGTGCCCAGTCCCGCGAGCAATCGTCCGCCGCTGATGTGATCGAGCGTCATCAGGCTCTGCGCCGTGATCGCCGGATGGCGGAACAGGTTGCACAATACTAGATGGCCGAGCCGGATCTTCTTGGTGGCTTCCGCGAGCATCGCGGCGATGACAATCGTATCGTACGATTTGCCGCGCGGATCGTAGCTGCGCTCCGGACCTTCCATCACGATGTGATCGGGGAAGCAAACCAGATCGTATCCAAGCGCTTCGGCCGCCTGCGCGACATCCTTGAACCGCGACGGTTCCATGTTTGCGATTTGAATTCCGTATTCCATGATATTGGCCTCCGCGTGGATGGCAGCGAGAGTAGTAGAACGTGGAAAATAGCGCAAAGAGAATGCTCGGCTGTTCTATCGACCAGCATCCTCCGAGTAAGCTAAAAGTAGTTTGCAGATGGACCTTGAACTAACACCGGCTCAGCGCGAATCGCGCGATACCGCGCGTCGTTTCGCGCGTGAAAAGCTTGGCCCGATCAGCTCCGAGACCGATCGGTTGCATCGGTATCCCGCCGAAGCGATCGCGGCGCTCGCGAAGCTCGGCTTTCTGGGCATTTTCATTCCTGAAAAATACGGCGGCGCGGGACTCGATCACGTTTCGTACTCGCTGGTGCTCGAAGAGCTGGCGGTCGAATGCGCTTCGACGTGCGTAATCGTCTCGGCGCATTGTTCGCTCGCCTCATGGCCGATTCTGGGGCTCGGCACGGAAATGCTTCGTGCGCACTTCATGCCGAAAATGGCTGCCGGAGAATGGCTGGGATGCTTTGCACTGACCGAGCCGCAGGCAGGTTCCGATGCCGCCGGGCAAAAGACCCGGGCGGTGCTCGATGGCGATACATACGTGATCAATGGTACGAAAAATTTCATCACCAATGCGCCGCAGGCCCGCGTTGCGATCGTCTTTGCGATGACCCGGCCCGACCAGGGTCATCGCGGCATCAGTGCATTTGCCGTCGATACCTCCACGCCTGGATGGGCGGTCACGCGCGTCGAAGACAAGATGGGCATCCACGGCGCGCATTCGGCGCAATTGAGCTTCACTGACATGCGCGTGCCGCGTGAAAATTTGATCGCCGCGGAGGGCGAGGGGTTCAAGGTCGCGATGAAGACGCTCGACGGCGGCCGAATCGGGATTGCGTCGCAGGCAATTGGAATCGCGCGCGCGGCGCTGGAAGCGTCGCTGAAGTATGCTCACGAACGGCGGACGTTTGGAGAGCCGATCGCGCGTCATCAGGCGATCCAATGGAAGCTGGCCGACATGGCGGTTGAAATCGACGCGGCGCGCCTGTTGACCCATCGCGCGGCGACGCTCAAGGATCGTGGCGTACCGTGCACGAGGGAATCGGCGATGGCCAAGCTGTTCGCCGCGGAGGCGGCGATGAGCTCCGCGACCGAAGCGATTCAAATTCACGGCGGTTACGGCTTTACCAAGGAATTCAAAGTCGAGCGCTATTTCCGCGATGCCAAGATCACCGAGATCTACGAGGGGACATCGGAGATTCAGCGGCTTGTGATCGCATCCAGCGTGCTGGAGGGCGCGCGATAACATGGCAGACAAGTCGAAATGGCTGGAATCGACCTATAAGCCGAGCGGAGAGCGGCCTGTGCGCTTTTCAACCGTGTCCGACCTCGATATGGAGCCGCTTTACACCGGCGAAGATATTTCAATCGGCCATGATGAAGAGATCGGAAACCCCGGCGAGTATCCCTATACGCGCGGCGTGTACGGCTCGATGTATCGCGGCAAGCTCTGGACGATGCGCCAGTTCGCTGGCTTCGGCCTTGCCGAAGATACCAACGCCCGCTTCCAATTCCTTCTCAAGCAGGGCAATAACGGCCTGTCCACCGCCTTCGACATGCCGACCTTGATGGGCTACGACGCCGACCATGAGCGCGCACAGGGCGAAGTGGGGCGGGAGGGGGTGGCGGTCTCGACCGTCGAGGACATGGCAATTCTGTTCAACAAAATCCCGCTGGACAAGGTGACCACCTCGATGACGGTCAACTGTTCGGCGTCGGTTCTGCTAGCGATGTATCTGGTCGTTGCCGAACGCAACGGAATCCCATGGGACAAGATCGGCGGCACGATCCAGAACGACATGCTCAAGGAGTACATCGCGCAGAAGGAATGGATCACGCCGCCGCGGCCCGCGCTGCGAATCGTCAGCGATATGATCGAGTTTTGCGCGCGCAAGGCGCCGCGATGGCATCCCGTGTCGATCTCCGGCTACCACATCCGCGAAGCCGGCTCGACGGCCGTGCAGGAGCTGGCGTTCACGATCGCCGACGGCATCTGCTACGTCGAAGCGGCGATCGCGCGCGGGCTTGGCGTCGATGAATTCGCGCCGCGGCTGTCGTTTTTCTGGAACCTGCATAACGATCTGCTCGAGGAAATCGCCAAGTTGCGCGCGGGACGCCGGATGTGGGCGAAGATCATGAAAGAGCGGTTCGGCGCGAAGAATCCGCGTTCGATGATGCTGCGCGCGCATGCGCAGACGGCGGGCGCCTCGCTCACCGCGCAGCAGCCGCTGAATAATATCGTCCGCGTCGCGATTCAGGCGATGGCGGGCGTGTTGGGCGGCGTGCAATCGTTGCACACCAATTCGATGGATGAGACGCTGGCGCTGCCTACCGAGCATGCAGTGATGGTCGCGCTTCGCACCCAGCAAATAATCGCTGAGGAAACCGGAATCGCGAACACGATCGATCCGATGGGCGGCAGCTATGCGGTCGAGGCGCTGACGGATCGGATGGAGCGTGACGCGATGGCCTACATAACGCGGATCGACGAGATGGGCGGGATGCTGAAGGCGGTCGAGACGGGGTATCCGCAGCGTGAAATCGCGGAGGCCGCGTTCCATTATCAGCGCCAACTGGAACAGGGAATCAAAACCGTCGTCGGCGTTAACAAGTACACATCGCCGGATGAGGTACCGATTCCCACGCTCAAAATCGATTCGGAACTCGAAGAGCGGCAGGTCCAGCGGGTGCGCAAGGTGAAGCGCGAGCGCGATTCGGCGTCGGTGAAAGAGGCGCTCGGCCGCGTGGCGGCGGCATGCCGATCGGGTGAGAACCTGATGGAGCCGATCTGCGAGGCGGTCCGGCGGATGGCGAGTGTGGGCGAGATTAGCGATATATTCCGCGCCGAATTCGGCGTGTATAAGGATCCGGGCTGGTTATAGCAAATGGCGGACAAGCGGCTGAGAATTTTGGTGGCGAAACCGGGACTCGACGGGCATGATCGCGGCGCGAAAATTATCGCGCGCGCGCTGCGCGACGGCGGTTTCGAAGTGATCTATACGGGATTGCATCAGACGCCGGAGATGATCGCGGAGGCCGCCGTGCAGGAAGATGCCGACGCGGTCGGCTTGAGCATCCTCTCGGGCGCGCACATGACGCTGTTTCCCGAAGTGCTGCGGATACTTAAGGAGCGTGGCGCAGGCGATGTCGCGGTATTCGGCGGCGGGATCATTCCCGATGATGACGCGGCGAAGCTCAAGGCGATGGGAGTTAAGCAAATCTTCACACCCGGCGCATCCACCGAGGACATCGTGACCTGGGTGCGCGACAACGTGACGCCCCGGACCTAAGGTATCGCGCGTGAATTTCGACCTGACCGAAGAGCAGCGCCGCATCCGCGAGACGCTGGCCGCATTCGCCGAGCGCGAGATAAAGCCCAACTCCGCCAAGTGGGACAAGGATGGCGCTTTCCCGCGCCGAATCATGGAGCGGTTGGGCGAGCTGGGCTTTCTGGGCGTTGCGTTTCCCGAAGCGTTGGGCGGCGGCGGCGCCGATACGCTGTCGCAGGCACTGGTCGTCGAGGGCCTGGCGCGTTACGACGCCGCGGTGGCGCTCACTTGTGCCGAGCATATGTCGCTGTCATCGGGCCACATTGCGGCGTTCGCTTCTGACGAGATGTGCGCGCGGTACATCCCGGCGCTGCTTCAAGCGAAGTTGCTGGGCGCGTGGTGCCTGACCGAGCTAGGATCCGGATCGGACGCATTCGCGATGCGCACGCGCGCTACCCGGGTCGGCGACAACTACTCGATCAGCGGCACGAAAATGTTCATCACCAACGGCACGCTGGCCGATGTATACGTCGTGATGGCCGTGACCGATCCTGCGCGCGGACGCGACGGAATGTCGGCGTTCATCGTCGAGCGCGGTACGCCGGGACTGTCGTCCGGAAAGAAGCTCGAAAAGCTTGGCGTGCGGGCCTCGGACACCGCCGAAGTGAACTTCGAGAACGTCATCGTGCCCGCGCACAATTTGGTTGGACTGGCGGAAGATGCGCATCGCCAGACGCTTGCAATCCTGGACGGCGGCCGAATCGGCATAGCCGGCTTTGCACTCGGAATCGCTCGAGGTGCGCTGGAAGAGGCGCGCGCGTATGCGCTCGAACGCGGTCAATTCGGAAAAAAGATCGCCGATTTTCAGGCCATCCAATGGATGCTCGCCGACATGGCCACGCGGATCGATGCCGGGTGGGTGTTGATGTGCCGGGCTGCCGCGATGAAGGATGCCGGGACTCCGTTTCGCCGCGAATCGGCGATGGCAAAGTTGTTCGCCTCCGAGACCGCAATGTGGTCGACGATCAAAGCCGTGCAGATTCATGGCGGCTACGGTTACGTCACCGACTTCCCAGTCGAGCGTTACATGCGCGACGCCAAACTTACCGAGATCGGGGAAGGAACCAGCGAAATTCAGCGCATGATCATCGCAAAGTCGCTGCTCAGCGACGGCTATCTGCCCGCCTAGTTTTCCGCCCTCACGCAAACTTGCGCGAACTTGTCCGGTAGGAAATAAATGACACAGAGGTAATTTGTCCAAATGGCAGAGCGAAACGCGATCGTAATCGGCGGCAGCCTTGGCGGCGTATGCGCCGCCCGCATGCTCGCCGATTACTACGATCATGTCACCGTAATCGACCGCGACGCCTATCCCGCGGGAGCGCACGAGCGGCCCGGCGTTCCTCAGAGCCGCCACGTTCATGCCCTGCTGATGCGCGGGCGGGTCGAGCTGGAGCGGCTGTTTCCCGGATTCGAAAAGCTGATGTTCGAGCGGGGCGCGATCGAGATAAATTTCGGCCGCGACTTTGCCGCGATGCGCTCCGACGGATGGGCCGAGCGGCGTCCCAATACTATCGTCACCTTGTTCGCAAGCCGGGTTCTGCTTGAGACGACCGTACGGGAACTTCTGCGGCGCCGTCCGAATGTCGAATTGATCGAACGGGCGGAGGCGGTCGGCTTCACTTCTTCGCGGCGCAACGGCAATCGCCGGGTTACCGGAGTCAAGGTCAATCCGCGCGATGGCGCGGCGGCCTACAAGTTATCGGGTGCGCTGGTTGTCGATGCCAGCGGCCGCGCGACTAAATGCCCGGCCTGGATCGAGGAAATGGGCCTTCGCGTCCCGAAGGAAACCGTCGTCGATTCGCATCCCGGTTACGCCTCGCGGTGGTACAACGTGTTTCCAGAGCGCCGGCCCAAGGAATGGTGGTGGAAGGGAGCGTGGATCGATCCGGTCGTCAACGTATGCGAAACCGCAGGGGTGATGTTTCCGGTTGAAGGCAACCGGATGATCGTTACGCTGGCCGGTATCGCCGGAAATTATCCGCCGACCGATCCGGAAGAATTTACAGCCGCGCTGAACCGATTGCGCTCGCCGCTGATCGCAAAGGAAGTCGAATTGGCCGAGCCGATCTCGCAGGTGTATTCGTACCGTCAAATGGCGAATCGGTGGCGGCGCTACGAATTGTGGGACGAGCAACTTGACGGATTTATCGCGCTTGGCGATGCCGCGTGCGGATTCAACCCGGTTTACGGACAGGGGATGACATCCAGCGCCGTCGAGGGAACCATCCTTGGCGATGTGCTCAAGGAAAATGGCCCCGCCGATCCGGATTTGCCGCGCAAGTTCTTTGCCGCGCAGGCTGCGTTTCAGGCCGGCCCATGGGCGATGGCGACCGGCGCCGATTTCAGCATCCCCGGATGCGAAGGCGAGCGCCCGCTATTAAATACCGTCATCGATCCGGTGATCGGACGGATGCTGGACGTGCTGCCGGACGACCCTGAAATCGCCGATCGATTTGGTGAAGTTTTCAACATGATGAAGCCGCCGTCATCGCTGTTCGACCTCGATTTGATCGGACGTGTGGCCAAGGCGTGGGCGGTGCGCCTGGTCTACGGTCCCCAAACTACCCGGGCTCAGACCCCGATGCCGCCGCTTGCGACTGCGGAGGCATAGTATCGGCCGGCGCACGCGCCGGAAATCGCGGATTTTGGCGATCGCGCTTTGGGCCGGCTTGATGCTGGGAATTTGCGCTCCGGGCTCGCAAGCTCGCGCTCAATCCGGATGTCCAACCGGCGCCGATGACATCGATACCGACCGGCCCGATGCCACCAATTCAAGCTACACCGTTCCCTACGGAAGCTTTCAGATGGAGAACGGCGTGGAATGGACCGCACGCAATCAGTCGAACGTGATCGACGGGACTCAGACATTGCTCCGGCTGGGCGTGGCACATTGCACTGAGTTTTTTGTGCAGGTTCCGGAATATTTCTATTCCACTGGCGGGAATGCGGCTTCCGGATTTTCCGACACGACGGTTGGGTTCAAGCGTCAGATCGAGCCGCAGCCGGGCGGTTTCGTATTGTCAGCCAGCGCCACGCTGACATTTCCGACCGGGTCGAGCGCGATTTCCAACCACGGCTACGATCCAGGCCTGCAGTTTACTTGGTCGCACGATATTGCATACGGCTGGTCAGCCGCGGGAATGTTCACAATCACGTGGTTCACCAGCCAGCCGGAGCAAAACCCGACCTACCAGCCCACGTTCGAATTTCTTCGTGCGCTGGGAGATAAGGCGCAACTATTTTTCGAGTATGCCGGGTCGTACGATCATCAGCGCCCATCGCAGATACTCGATACCGGCGCGACCTATCTCCTGACCAAGCGACAGCAGATCGATTTCATTACCGGCTTCGGGCTGAACAGCGCATCGCCCAGCCAATTCTTCGGGGCGGGATATTCGTTCCGCCTCGACGGATTATTCTAGAAATCCAGCAGCGGCCGGACCTACTCGATCTGGCCGAGCACCCAGGCCGCCGTATCTTCGGGCAGGTCGGGAATCCGCTGCATGAACTCCTCGACGTTTGCGCCCAGCCGCTTCAGGCTCATGTTTCCGCGCAGAACGTCGTAAAACCGCGCGGCAAGGCTCTCGGTGAAAAGCCCGCATCGCTTGAGCGTCGGGATCACGAAGCCGGTCACGGGGCCCATCCGTCTGGGCACCTTCTCGCTGCGGGTCAACTCTTCGCGCTCACGCGCGGCGCATGAAATCATTTCCGCGGTATCGACGCCGGTTTCGGCCCAGCTTTCGAACAGCGACGTCATGAATCCCGCCTGGCTGCCGCTTCCGATAATGCCGACGGCGGCCTCGAACGCGAAATCCTGCAGTTCTTCGTACTGTTTCTTGGACAGGCAGGGGATGCAGCGCTCGACGTACTGGACGCCGTACGCATGATGCCGCGATTCGTCGCGGGCAACGTAGGTGAGCAATTCCTTCAGCAGCGGCTCCTCGGTAAGCGTGCGCATGTCGCGAAAGCTGTAGAGCGCCAGCCCCTCGACGACAATCTGCATCCCAACCAGTTTCTTCAGCCAATCGCCGGTCTCCAGCGTGCTGTCCAGAATGTGTTTCAAATTGGGCGATATCGGGCGGATTTGGCCCAGCTTCTCGATATATCGGGCGAAAACCTCGACGTGGCGCGCCTCGTCCATCGTCTGCGTTGCCGCGTAGAACTTGGCGTCGGTATGCGGAGTCGCATTAACCAATTGCGCCGCGACCATCAATGCGCCCTGTTCGCCATGCAGGAAATTACTGAGCCTGAATACCGCCATCCGCTTTTTCAAATCCCACTGGGTCTCCGGCTTGAGCGATTTCCAATAGGAAGTCTCTTCGAGCGGAAATCCAATTCCAAGGGGCGTGTGGGAAAGCCTCTCGTCGTCGATTGGAGCGTCCCAATTTAGGTCGCGTTCGGCGATCCATTGGGCTTCGGCGGCTTTCACATACAGGCGCCGTAACTCCTCGACTTCGGAGTCGTAATTCCACTGATAAACGACCTTCATCGCGGTCGCGAGGTCGGGTTCGCGAGTGGTGGGGTTGAGTGAGAATTCGCTCATCGATTTTCTCCTCCGTGTCGGATCATCCGACATTATTGTTCTAGTGGGACACTCGACGCAACGGCATCGTCAAATGCTTGGAATCGCCGGACATTCGCGCTAATTGAGATTCATGACCAGCGCGAAATTCTTAACTCCGGTTGCGGCCGGATCCGAGCAGGTCCGCCGGTTCCGCGAGGACGGGTACTTCGCGACCGAGCCGATTCTATCGGCGCAAGAATGTGATGAAGTCATCGCCGAGTACGACCGGATGGGAAACGTGCTTCCGGTCGGTGATGCCGAACGCGGGAACATGAACTATCAGGCGATGATGCATCTGGGCAGTCCGCTGCTTCAGCGCTATGCCGCCGACCGCCGATTCATCGAAATCGTCACGCCATTGATGGGGGGCGATTTGCGGCTCTACTGGGAGCAGGCGGTTACCAAGCCGCCGAATGTCAGGACCGAGTCCCCGTGGCATCAGGACAACGGCTACGGACCGACCGATCCTGCCGAGTATGTCACCTGCTGGCTCGCGCTCGAAGATGCGACTGTCGATAACGGATGCCTATGGGTGCTGCCGGGAAGCAATCGCAAGGGACTTGCGCCCCATCGAATGACGGGCGTTTCATTTCTATTGAGCGGCTACGACGGCCCGGAGGAGGGGATTCCGGCGCCCGTACCGCGTGGATCGGCACTGGTGATATCGTCGCTTCTGATGCATCGCAGCGGTCCGAACACTACTGCCAATTGGCGGCACGCGTGGGTGCTTCAGTATTGCCAGGCGAGCACCGTTCATGGCGATACGCGCAAGCCGTTCGACGATCGGCTGCTAATCGCGCGCGGCGGAGTTCCGCTCGATCCGCCGATTCGCGAGCGCCGGTTCAGTTTCGGCTAACCGCGCATGTGGCGCGGCGTCATAGTCATATTCGTTCTCGTCTGTACCTGCGGGATTGCGACCGCGGGCGAGTGCGCCAAGGACAAGCGGGTTGTCGCCGCCTGTTACGATGTGCACGGCCGAATCCGCATGTATGCCAACATGCGGCCGTATTTATGGCCGATCGGGACCAAGCGCCTGCTCGGCATCTTCACGACGTCCGAAGCTCCGGACGTAACTTATTTTTGGCCTGACTATGTTGCCCGTAAGGTCGGCCTGCAAACGGACCTGTTCGGCGACTTTCGCGTGTGTCCATTCACTCCGAAAAAAGAAGGCCGGATGCAGATGGTCTGCATCGACTCGGCATCGAATTTAATAGCCAAACCGATTCGGCAGTGAGGCACGCTCGGGATCGGAGGGCGAATTGAAAGTCATTTACGTTTTGTTCATCGCCGCCGTACTCTTTTTTTGGCTCATGTCGATGAGCGCCGTGACCGATCTGCACGGCAGCGACGCCGCAGGAAATGGATTGGCGGCTGCGTATGGTGTCCTTGCCTCAATCGCGATGTGGATTGCGATTGCGATCACGTTGATGGGGTCGGCGGCGATGGGGAATTGGCCGGCATGGGCGCCATGGGCCGCGCTCGTCTTGGTTCCGGCCTGCGCGGTGGCGGACTTCGTCGCGATCGACTTGCTCGAGGATAAATTTTACACCTCCCAATGGCCGTTGATTGTTCCGGCAGCGGCGCCGGTGCTGTTGCTCGCATTCGCGATATGGAACAGCTCTTCGGCGCTGCGGGCCGTCATTCCTGCCCGAACGGCGGCACCCGCGGTTTGGGGGGCAATTCTGATCCTTTCGGCGATCCCATGGCCGGTGCATTTCTATCGATCCAGCCACAGAGATGCGGATATGGCCGCGGCCGAAGCCGCCTACAAGGCGGCGGAACCCGCGCGCCGCGAAGCGGCGCGGCAGGCTAATTTGGCGGCATTCAACCAGCTCGGTAAGAATGCGCCGCTGGAGGAGTGGCTGGATTTCATCAGCCCTGAAAACGAGCTGCGCGAGCAAGCCTTCGCGAAAATTCGCCAATTGCCGCGGCGCCAGAAAGAGGCCGAAGGCCTGTTTCGAATGGGTTACACCTATTTGGAACGGGACCTGCCCGAGATGGATCTTCAGGCGACTCCGCCGATTTGCAAGGGTTCATTCCAATTCTTTCGTGAGAAGATCGACGACTTCACGCCGCGTGTTACGGATCCGATGCCAATCACGAAGATGCAGGAATTTATTCTGCCGTATATGCCCGGCTTGGAATGGATGGCGAAGCACAACTGCGATTGCGGCCCGGTACTCGATGAACTGGAGAAAGTCACGCGTGAATATCAGGATTCGCCGGAACGGTCGAAGTTACTTGCCGAGATCGCTTCTATGCGAACGGTTACGGGTGGGCCGCCATCAGCGCATCCGCCGCCTTAAACGACCTTGCGGAATGCCAGTGCGGGCGCAACCCGAACCGCTTCGACGATCGGTACGACTCCACTCAACACACTGACAGCCAACGCAACGACCAGTGCTTCAACAGCCTGTTCGGGAGTAACCCACAGAGCGCCGTTCCCACCCAGCGCGGCTCCCAGCGTCACCCCGCCCGCGAACAGCCATAACGCGGCGCCCGCACCGACGATTCCGCCGGTGATGCCGATCGCGGCGCATTCGCCGAAGAGCAGGGTGGCTACCCGGCCGCGGCTGAACCCCAGCGCGCGCATCACGGCGACGCTGGTTATCTGCTCGCGCACCGTCATCATGGTCGAGTTCGCGGCGATCAAGAGCACCGTCAGCAAGACGACGACGCATAAGGCTAGTACGATCTGCCGGATGTTGCCGACCGCTGAAAGGCCGGCGGCGACGGCGTCGCTTTCCGTCATCGTGCGGGTTTCGTAGCTGGAATTCTTAAAATGTTCGTCGATCATCTTCGCCAGCGGCCCCAATGACTGCGCGTTGGTGGCGCGCACGATGATGTTCCATGCGTTGTCATCGTCACCCCATCCGTTGGCTTTCCGCGATTCCATCAGATAGTCGCGCCGAAACAGAAACGTGTTGGGGTAGCGCTTGGGATCGACCACCCCGATAATCACGAACGGCATTTCCATCTGGTCCGAGTCCGTCGATCGTAACGTGATCTGCTGGCCAACCTGCCAGCCGTACTTTCGCATTAGAAGGCGACCGACGACCGCCGCGCGCTTTTCGCGCGCGGTAGCAGCACGATTCTCCCCGGTCAGCTTGTAGTCTGGAAATACATCTCCCACTTCCGGACCAGCGGCGAACGCAAACACCGGCTCGCTCGGATCGCGCCAGGTCGCGAACCAGCCGGTAAGCGCAACGCACGCCGCCGCGCCGGGCATCTTGCGGATATCGTCGCAGTACCGCGCTGGAATTCCGCCCCATGGTGCCGTTTGATTGTTGATGATGAGACGGAGCGTGCCCGAGGCATCCTGCATGACGTGATCCATCGATGCGGGCACGGAAACCAAAACCGTAAACACGAAAGTTGCAAGCGCAATCGTGGCGGTGGTCAGTATCGTGCGCCGAAGATTCCTGCGCATGTTGCGTTCGATCAATTTGAGCCAGTTGAACATTCAGACTTTTCCGCCGGCGTACTCAAACCGCGCGCAGAGATTCGGTTACGGCCATCCTCGACGCCCGCCATGCGGGCAGTAATCCACCAGCCGCGCCGATTACAGTCGCCGCGAGCAGGCCGGAAATGAAGGCGCCCGTGGTTAATTGAAACCTGAAAATCAGCGGCCCCACGTCCATGAGCTGGCTGTGAAGTCCCGTTGCGAACGTAACTATCACGCCCAGAATTTCACCCAGGATGCCGCCGGCGGCCGCAAGCAGGACGCTCTCCAATACGAAGCTGGCAAGCACATTCATCCTGCTGAAACCCAACACCCGCAATACGCCGATTTCGTTGGCCCGGCGTGATACCGCGGAATACATGGTGTTCATCGCTCCGAACACTGAACCGACCGCGAGAATCATCGCGACCGCCAGGCCGAGCGTGCGCAGTTTGTCGATGAAGTCGGTCTGGCGAGCGTAAAACTCCTGCTCGGACATCGTGTCGACGCGCAGGCGGGAGTCGGTAGTCAGCGACTTTTTGAAATCGTCCTCCATGCCCGGACGCAGCACGACGTGGAGCACCTCGAAGCCGTTTGCCACGTGTATGTCCTGGCTCAGCAAGCTTAGGTCAGCGACGACCTCGGACTCCCGCGCGCTGTCGCCGTCGGAGTAAACGCCGACGATCTTCCAAATTCGGCGGCCGAACCTGAAATCGCTGCCGATCGCGAGATTGGGAAATCTGGCGGCCAGCTTGCTGCCCACCGCCATTTCTGCCGTGCCTTGCGCGGGCCATCGGCCGGATTCGATATGCATATCCCGGTGAACTTTGTAGCCGATCGGATAAAATCCGCGCACGAAGGTGAAAATCGACTTTGACAAGGGCGCGTCAGGCAGCGGATTGAAGCCGGTGATAATCTCCGGCGAGACGAGCGCTTCGTTGCCCGGCAGGGTTTCGATTTGACTGCGGCTTTTGATGATTTCGTACTGCTCGCGAGAAATAAAGCTGCCGGGTTCGTTGTTGGTGCCGCGGCTGAGGACGATCCAGTTCTCGCTCACGGCGGCGTGCATCACGGTGGTGCGCAGTCCTGCGATGAATCCCGACAGGATGAACAGAATCATCACTACGAGCGCCACCACGGATGCCGTCATTGCGCTCGTCGCACGCCGGACCATCAGGCTTCTAAGGTTGTAGCGGATGGGGATCAATTATTCGGGCTCTCCTGTTCAGGTCCGCCTATCACTTTGCGGGCGGCGTGGGTGCCGCTGCGGCCGCGGCCAGGACTTCCTTCTCAAGGGTGCCTTTCGACAAGCAGTTCATTTCGTGCTGCTCCGATTTATTTCCATAGATGCCCTTAAAATCTGCGGTCACAGACACCAGGGTCGAATGTTTGACCTTGGGCGTTTTCGACAAATTGACAGTCACTGTCACAGTGCCATCCTTGAAACCGAACATCATTTGCAGCGGGCTGGTGACGCAGAATGCAGAACTGCTCCAAGTGTCCTGGTCGATGCCAGATTCCTTGGCGATCAGGCTATGAGTGGCGGAGTTGGCGCTAATCAACTGGAAGCGGCTGATCATTGGATCGCTGAAGTACTGTTTGAGCGTGGCGAAAACATCGGCGATTGGACGCGCCACGACCTGCGTCTGCGCCACCAAGCGCGAATGGGTCTCCGCCCCAGCTCCGGTTGCAATGAGCGCGACCGTCGCGATTATGAAAGTAAACGTGGCCAGCTTCATCGGGCGATCTCCTGCGGGCAGATTCTACCCGATCGCACGGCCGGCATCACGAAGGCGCCGATATAGGCAAATTAGGTCGTTTTGGCCAGCGCGACGCAGGTCAGGTCGACATCGTAGGAGTGGGTGTCCTGCGTGCGGCGCTGAATACGAATGGTTTCCACGCCGACCGGCTCTTTGAGCGTGTTGATGCCGTAAAGGGCGTCGGTCAATTGTGCAAGGGTTACGTTTTCGAGCTTCAATTCGACGGAATACTCGAGGAACCCATCGGGCAGTTTGCGATTGGAACCGGGCGTGATCGAGGCAATTTTCTCGCGTCCGACGCTGGTGGTTAGTGTCCCTTCCAGAACCGAGAAAAGCGAGAAATTCGAGACACTGGGAATCGTGTTGTGCTCGGCGACTTTCAGCTCGGCCTTCATCTGCGCGTAGTTCGTGCTTAGCCGCCGTACCATGAGTACGTCGGTTTGGCGTTGAATAATGCGATCCTGCAGGCCGGAAGCGAAATTCATGATGGGCAGGAACATGAAGTTATACACGAACAGAATCGTAACCAAGCCCCCCGCGATCCTAACGAGCACCTTTTCGCGCGGCTCGAGCTTCTGGTAGCGTGCACGCGCCTGTTCCACGTATGGGGTGGCGATCGGGGACAGCCGCGCAATAACCGGCCTTAGCAGTTCAAGCGCTCTTCCCCAGATTATTGCGATCCATCTTCCCAGCATCGCCTATTCTCCGCCCTGAGCACTGTCCTTGAATGTCGCTTCGATCATGAAATCGACCTTATGCGGGTCTTTGCCGGCAGCGGCGTGCGAGACTTCGATTTTGCCGAAATAATCGCTGCGCTGAAGCGCCTGTTTGGCTTGATCGACGGTGGCGTAGTTATCCGCCTGGCCCATCATTTTCATTCCATCTTCATCGATCTCGACGTCCTGCATCTCGACCGGAAAGCGCGCTGGTAGCGCCTGCGAAACCGCGAGCAGGGTGTCAAGCGGCGAATGATGAGTGACGTTACCGCCGATCAACTGAAGCCGCTTGTTCATTTTCAGCATCCCGGCCCGCAGCTCCGCCTTGGCATCGGCCGGACTGGGTTCACCTAGGACCGGTCCAGCGATCTGTGCAATCTGGTTGTTGAGTTGATTTAAGCGTCGCAGATTGGACGAGACCCCAAGTACAAAATGCAGGACGACTGCAGCCACCAACGCTGCCGCCATCAGTGCGGGGGTGCGATATGGTGTCAGGTCGCCTCGCGCACGACCGCGAAAGGCGAACTCGTTCTGGCGGAAATTCAGCAGGTCGACCGGCTTGGCGAGCAATTCGCCGGCCAGCATCGCGACACACGCCGAGAATTTGCCGGAGGCCGGAATCGCGCTCTCCAGCATTGAAGAGCAATTGATTTCGCCGCCGTCGCGCACCGCGATCGAAAGAGACGCCGCCAACAGGCTTCGCACCTGCGCTATCGGCGCGGCCGTTCCTGCCAACACCACGTCGGGCCGTTCCAGTTCGCCGCCGTGGGCGAGAATCGTCTGCCGCAGCGCATTCAAGATTGGGGCGGCTTGCGCCTCCGAAACCGGCGCCCCCGCCGGCGTCATCAGGCCGGCATTCATTGTTCGCAGCGCCCGCGGCGTCCCGGCGGCATCGATTAGCACCAGCGACGTGGAATTCGGATCGGCTTCGACCACCAAGTGCGTTGCGGGCGCCGCCCCATTGCGGGCTCGTGTAAGCATTGCACCGAGCGCCAATAGCGATAGCGTGATGGTTTTGGGATTGAGTCCCGCCTTGGCGAGAAGCTCAAGATGCTGGCGCAAGTCCTGCTTGCGGACGAGCGCCGCCATCACCAGGGTCATATTGTCCCGCTTACCCACTTTCGAGAATGCAACGGTCGCGTCATCGGCTGAGAAAGGCAGTTGCAATTCAAGTTCGCCCGGCACCGCCTGGCTCAACCGTCGTACGTCGTTGAAGGGAAGCTCCAATAGCCGCTTGGCAGCGAGCTCGGAGGGCAGGGCGGAAATTACGATGTCGGGTGTCCCCGCTTCCGCCACCAGCCGGGAAAGTGCCCCGCTCAAATCGGCTTCCTCGGGCAGCAGCGGCTGTTCGAATACGCCGGTCACGCGAAACGAGTTCCACGAGCGCTCGGCCATCGCGGCGCGCACGCGGTCTCCAATCATTTCCAGCGCAAGTATTCGTTGAGCCATTGGATTTTATACGGCTTAATCTTCCTGCCACGAGACAAGGCCATAGGTGCCCGTTGGCCCGACACGCGCGAAAGTCGCATCGATGATTTTACGCGTTCCCGCAAAAGATCCCATTCCCCTTATCGTAAAGAATTGGCTCTGCATGTTGAAGCCCAACTTCATAATACGGGCTGCGACCGCCGGGTCGAGCCCGACCGTAAAGTCGCTGGCCTGTTGAAAGGGCCGGATGGTGCGTTCCTGGACGATCGCTTCGACCAGTTTGGTGTCTTCCGCAAGCGATGGATCCAGCGACGCAATTATCTCCGGCGGGGCCGTGTTGATATTTATCCGATTGTCGCCCAGCGGCACTACGGTCAGGAACGGTCGTAATCGGTTGAAGATCGCGTCAGTAATGCCGGGAACCATCTTGAGGTCGCCGATCGTCGGCATCGGTCCGTTGCGCGGCGGGACCAGGCCGACATTGAACATTCCGGAGGAACTCAACCCGCTGGGCCCGGTCCATTGGACTATCGCTGATACCAGATCCGGGCTCAGGTTGAGGATCGTAAACAGCAGCTGCATGCGGGCCAGCGCAAGTTGGTTGACGGTGCGGTCGGAATTGAGCAGGCCGTTGATGTTGAGCTTGCGCGCCTCGTCCACTACGACAACCGACGCCTTGCCGCCGTCGATGTCGGCGGGCGAATAAGGGGCGGCCCACCGGTCGCCCAGCGTATCGATCATGGCCTGGCCCGGGGTCGGATTTAGCACCGCGTCACGGTCTTTCGCAGCGATAAGCGCAAGCCCCACGCTTACGCCCGATCGCGCGAGGTAATACGACCGTAATTCGTTCACTTGATTGGCGGCCGACATGAACCCGAATTGGGTTGAAGTTGCGAAATCCACCACGATGATGGTCATGAGCGCAATCCCAACCATCACCGCGAGCAGCGCAATTCCGCGCTCGTTTTTCTTTAGTCGTTTCACCATTGCGAATATGGAAGCGGCATTCCTCCCAACATTGCCATCGGTACCGAGATCTCGGTATCAAAATCCATTACGTGTCCGTTCGGCGCCGCCATCTGCAATTCGATCGCAATTGCCACCGGTAATTGATGGTTGGCCGGCAGGCTTGGAGAATCCCAAGTTTCGATCCAGCGTTGGCTGTCGAAGTATTTGATATGAAGTGACAGTACATTATCGGCGAGTATCACGGCAGCCGGCGCCGCGGCCCCCATCGACGCAGACGCCGCCGCCAGTGCGCTCTGCTGGGTGCGTTCGAGCATATACATTCCGTGCGCATCGGGATTGCGTACCAGGCTGTAGGTCACAAGATCCTCAGGTCCGATGCCGGTCAGCGAATGCCGATGTCCCGGGTTGAGCGTGGCAAACGATACGGTATCGATGGGGCCCGAAGATCCTTGATGCGCGACGCCGATCAATGTCACATCGCTCGGCGTAATTGGTGTCTGCACAGCGCTGGCCAATTCGCTGCTGAGCTGCCAAAGGATGGCCCGGCCCTCCCGGTCGACCTCCATGCGCGCTTCACCATGAATCTTGCCGTGTGCCACTGCGCTGAAAGAACTTGCCAGCATGGCGAAAACCAATCCCATAATGCCGATTGCAAGCATCAGTTCGATCAGTGTGAACCCCGGCCGGTGAGCGGCGATCGTCGTGCGTGGAATCATACGGTACCTGTCATCACTGTGGAGTCAGCGGCAGCGGGTCTCGCGAGTGCATAAATTCGGCCAGCGAAAAACTCTCCGAAAACCGTGGACCGTATAGAACCTTGACCCGTACGATTCGGATATCCGGGAATTCTCCCGAGCCGGATACGTTGGTTTCCCACCGAAAGTTTGGGTACCGGCCGGGATATTTACCGCGAAAATCGCCACGCTGGCTTCCCAGCCCCGGAAATGGCTGCAGCTCTATTTCAGCCATTACGGATTGCGCCAGCATCGCGGCCTGCGTGGCCTCCTGGGCGTGAATGACCGACTGGAGGCTCTGGTGCTGCAACCCCAGCAATCCCATCATGCCAAATGCGAGGATCGCCATCGCGACCATCACCTCCATCAAGGTAAATCCGCGCGAGTGGATACTGCGGCGGTTCATTGGAACAATCCCGGCGGCATTACGTTGCCGTCCAAAATCGATACCGTCCCGATCAGCGGATTGAAGGCGAGCGTCAGTACATGATGTCGATCGTCCTGCAGGTGAATCACCGTCGGATCGACATATCCCTGGGGATAAAACTGAACCGACACCTGCCCGCGATTGACTGTTCCAACCCCCTCAACAGTTATGTCGCGGAAGGTGACTCCGTCGGGCAGCGCCACCGGACGGCCCGCCGATGAAGTTTCCGGCGAGAATATCGGTTCGCCGGTCTTTGGATCGAGCGAAATTGCGTACGGGTCGAGCTTGCTTACCGCATATCCTTGCTTGTCGATGTCAAGGGTGAGGCGCAGTACCAATTTATTTCCTTGAGCCTCGTTGAATAAAAAATTGACCCGGCCGGCCAGCCGGCGTGCCTGGCTGCGCAGTGTCGCCTGGCCGAAACTGCCCAGATACGGCAGAATCAGCGTGGTCATAATTGCCATGATGCAAATTACGACCATGATTTCGAGCAGGGTGAACCCTGAACTGTATTTGGTGTGCGGTCGCATGATGGGTGCGTGTTGGGGCGCGCTCACCCTCGGGCCGCGCTCCCGCTTCCATTACCGCGCAGATGGAAGGCAAAATGACCTTGTTGGGTCACTGGACATCGTCACCGCTTTCGACTCCGTCGGGGCCGAATGACTTGAGCACGTAATTATTGCCGTCACTCTGGTACTGGTAGGGATTGTTCCAAGGATCGTTCGGGATGCCTTGTACGTAGCCGCCCTGCTCATAGTTTTGAGGAGTACGGCCGCTGGACGGCGCCGCGACCAGAGCCTGCAGGCCTTGGTCGGTGGTCGGATAGTATCCGTTGTCGAGATAATAACGGTCGAGCGCGGTCTTCAACTCGGAAATATCCGATTGCGCCTTGACGCGCCGGGCACGATCGGTTGCGCCTCTGAGGCTTTGCACAACGATCGTTGCCAGCAGGCCGAGGATGGCTATGACGACCATGATCTCGATCAGTGTAAAACCATCCTGCTTGTACCGCTTGGATTTCATCGCAGTTGCCTCCGGAGCCTAATTCATTGCACCATTTGGTTGAGCTGGAAGATCGGCATCAACACCGCCAGCATCATGAATACGATAACAGCCGCCATCACGATCGTCATCACCGGCTCAAGGATCGTGGTCATTTGATTAAGCGAATGGGATACCTCGTGCTCGTAGTTGTCGGCCACCCGCTCGAGCATCGGCTCCAATTCGCCCGAACGTTCGCCGACCCGGATCATTTCGATCAACAGGGGCGGAAACAGTCCGCTTTGCGCGAGCGTTTGTGCCATCCCATGGCCCTCTCGAATACTTTCGCGGCTTTCCTCGACAGCATCGCGCAGAAGGCTATTGGTGACGACTCCCTTGACGGCATCCAGTGCGGGCAGGAGTTGCACGCCGCTGGCAAGCAAGGTTCCCAACGTACGGGCGAACCGGGCGCAAATTATTCGTATTGTGGTCGGACCAATGTAGGGCGCCCGCAGCATCGCGGTGTCGTAGAGTTGCCTTCCACGGGGAGTTGAAATGGCGGTTGCGAATCCAACCACAATTCCAGCAATCCCCCCGGCCAGCAGAAGCCAGTAGTCCCGGAGGAAGCCGGAGAACGCCAAAAGTATTTTTGTCATCGTTGGCAGCGCGACCTTTTGCTGCTCGAATATCGTCGATACCTGGGGTACGACATAACTGACCAGAAAACCCATAATCCCTGCGCCGACCAGCATCATGATCGCTGGGTATGTCATCGCGCCGCGCACCTTGCTGGTGAATTCCGCCTGTCGCTCGCTATATTCCGCCAACCGATCGAGAACCGCCTCAAGTGCGGCGGCCTGCTCACCCGCGCGCACCATTCCGACATACAGGCTCGGAAAAACGTCGGGATGCGCGGCGAAAGCATCCGCCAGTGTCGATCCTTCCCGCACGCGCTCGCGCACTTGCGACAGCATTCGTTTAACCACTGGCCGCGGCGATTGATCGCTTAATGCTCCCAGCGCTTCGGTCAATTGGACTCCGGCGCTCAGCAGCGCGCTTAACTGGCGGCTTAAGAGAGCCAGCTCCGCGGCGGGAACCTTGCGCTGGAACAGGGAACGCGAGGCGGCTGCCGGACTGGCGGATTCCTTGCCTTTTGAGGCCGCCGCGTGCGCCTCGGTCAATTCGGTGACGAAGACTCCCGTTTCCCGCAGTTTCGCGCGTGCGCCGCGGGGACTGTCGGCGTCAACTACGCCGTTAACGGTACGGCCCTCGGCCGTCTCTCCGCGATAGGCAAATACCGGCATGCGTAAACTAAGACCGGGCGCGCGAGGCTACGCGATGTCTTCCTGGGTGACCCGCAGCAACTCTTCGATCGAGGTCTCGCTATTCAATGCGCGCGCGGCGCCGTCCTGGCGCAAAAGCTTCATTCCCTTGCTGGTGCAATGCCGGCGAATCGTCGCGGCATCGGCCTTCTGCATAATCAATGTACGAATATCGTCGTCCACGATCATCAATTCCTGAATCGCCATACGGCCGCGATACCCGGTGTTTCGGCAATTGCGGCATCCCTTGGGCCGGCAGATTTTGGCGGCGGCATCGCCGGGCTTAAGCCCGATCCGCGCCAGTTCCACGTCGCTTGGGATGTATCGCTCGCGGCAATCCGGGCAGAGCCGGCGGATAAGGCGCTGCGCAATAACCGCCAGTACCGATGACGACACCAAAAATGGTTCGATTCCCATTTCGACCAATCGGGTGACGGCGCCGAACGAGTCGTTGGTATGAATCGTGGAGAAAACCAAGTGGCCGGTCAGTGCCGATTGAATCGCGATTTCCGCAGTTTCCGCGTCGCGGATTTCGCCGACCATGATCACGTCGGGGTCCTGGCGCAAAATCGAACGCAATCCGTTGGCGAATGTCAGATCGATCTTCGGATTCACCTGAATCTGGCCGACGCCGCGCAATTGATATTCGATCGGATCCTCGATCGTAATGATGTTCTTTTCCGGTGAATTGATCCGGCTCAAGCAGGCGTACAGCGTGGTCGATTTGCCCGATCCGGTCGGACCGGTGGCCAAAATAATTCCATGGCTTTGCCGGATCAGCCGATCGAGGCGTGCCAGGTTATCGCCGGAGAAACCCAGGTGATCCAAATTGATGTCAACCGCCGCTTGCGCGCGATCGAGCAAGCGCAGCACCAGCCGCTCGCCGAATGCGGTCGGCACGCAGGAGACGCGGATATCGATATCGCGGCCCGCGATTTTCAAACGGATGCGGCCGTCCTGCGGCAGCCGCTTTTCGGCTATATTGAGGCCGGCCATGATCTTGACGCGTGATGTTATTGCCGGCTGGATGCGCTTGGGCGGCGACAGCATGTCGTAGAGCATGCCGTCCACGCGGAACCGGACCATCAGTTCTTTCTCAAACGCCTCGATGTGAATATCGCTGGCCCGGTCCTTGACGGCTTGCGACAGGATGCCGTTAACCAGCTTGATGATCGGGGCGGAATCGTCGGATTCGAGCAGATCCTGCGTCTCTTGGGCCAATTCGCTGGCAACCGCGTCGAGCTGGCCTTCCTGAAGGTCGATGTTCTTCAAGTCCTCGGCGGTGGTTGCTGAGGCTTGGTCGTAGGCGCGATTGATCGCATCGCCGATGACATTGCCGGGCACGATGACCGTGCTGATTTGAGCGCCGAACAGCAGATGCAAGTCGTCGAGCGGCTCGTAATTGGCCGGATCGGCGATGGCGACGGTTACCGAGCCGTCTGTGGTGGACAGAGGTAGAAGGCGATTTTTCTTGGCAAAGTTGATCGGTACTTTTGAGACCAGCGCGAGATCGACCGTGTTCTCGTCGATTAACGCTTGAAAGGGCAGGTGGTACTCCTGGGCCAGCGCCCGCGCCAGACGCTGGGTGTCCAGCACCTTCATCTCGACCAGCACGTCGGCCAGTTCCTGCCCCGGCTTTTTCTGCTTGCGGGCCTTGTCGAGGTCCTGCGCCGAGACCCATGAGCGGTCCAGCAGGATGCTCTCGATGCTATTGCGTGCGGTCGCCATTATTCAGCGGTTAGAGATTTCCCTTATAAATCAATCGCAACTGCCATGCCGGCCACAATGACGGGCCGTAGCCGGTTGGGGCCCTTTCGTTCATTTTATTAGACACGACGCGTTGGGATGCATGCAAGTATATGCCGCTCAAAGAGGCAAATCCATTGTCCGGTGGCGCTAATAATGCACTGCTCCGGGCTGAATCTCCGTGCCATTCCCGATCGGCCCTCCACCGATTCCCATGCCAAATCGCGTCGGTTCCTTCTGCGGTACGGTATGCACCGCCTCGTTCCATGAGACGAGTTTGCCCCCCACAAACTTCAAATCGAGAAAGGTTCCCGTGTCGCCTTCCTTGGCCGAGCTGTAGAGCAGAGCGGCGGCAAGGTCGTTGCTGTTGGGCTTGTCGGGATAGCTCCAGACCTCGGTATCGGCAGGCAGATACTCGCGGATATCCGGTTCCCCCCATGCGTGATGGACCTGCGGCGAGGTCATTCCCGGCTTAAGCGTATCCTCCATCCGGGCGGCCTTTGCGCGTGCACCGGCTTGGTAGGCCAGCCCGCAGCCTCCGAGGGAGACAGCGGCGACGAACATGCCCGCCAGTGCGATTGGAAGATTTCTAGCAGCTTTGAATCTTGATAATCGGCCCATCGGCGCGATTTTGGGTGGACTGACCCCGCTTGTCAACGAGGTAGCGAACCGGTGCTACGGGCTGCAGGTGATGGCGACGTTATCGATATAGATGGCGGTTTCTTGGCCGAAGCCGCTCTCGTGTTCGCCGAAGAGTATCCGGACCGGCCCTGGGGCTTGGCTCGACAAATCGACGGGAGATGCTTGCTGCCAGTCCGTAGTGTATATGTCCCCATCCTGATGCATGTTAGCCACAGATAGCGATGCGGAAGCCAGAGGCGTGCTGTTCCCCACGGACGAACCGGCGCTTTCCACCTGCGCGTAGGGAGCGTCTACCCCACCTTCGACATTCGACAGATCCGAATACGACACGATTTTGTAGTCGAAGCTGAGGGAATAATGCTGAGGCCCCCCCGGATCATCGCTGCTCCCTAATTGAACTACTTGGTACAAAAATTCATCGCCAGCCGGTTCTATTCCGGGGTCGGGACCGCCGTTGCCAACATAAGATGTTCCCCATTTTCCGATTTGCGCGGACCATTTTCCGCTTGAATACTCAAGGTTAGTTGCCGCGACATTGGGGCCGTCTGGACCGGGGATGCAGAAAGGAGGCGCGTACGGATAAAAATTTGGATAGTCAGCGCAAGTCCAGAGATTATATGGCCCAGCACCAGGCGTGAAGCCGGTGTTCCACCCGACAAGGTGATTTTCTTTTGGATTCTCGAATCCGCCGTTCACCACCGCGCTGGCGAACAACGCCAGATTGGCATCGCCTGCTTCTAAAAAATTCGCGGCCGCACCGCTGGCATCGCTGTACGCGAATCTGGCTGTACGCTGATCCGGTGGGTCGGTTGTAGTGGTCAATGTGTCGAAGAGTGCCGTGGCAACGTTTACACCGTCCGTTGGATACGTAAGCCCGGAAAAACCGAAATACGCCCCAGATGCTGCGTTGGCCATTGTTGGATTGTCGGCGCTGTGGCAGGTATCCATGAAGGTAAACCTATTTGCACCACCTGCCCCGTAGATACTCACAAACTCAGGTGTGATGCTCCAAAGCCCCATCGGACTGCCGTTTTCGTCAACGTATTCTCTGATGAGATGAGCGCCGGAATCCACCAAGTCCTGTCCGTTTGAGACGCTAGTAGATTGACTAGTACATATTATGACCTGATGACTATCCTTAGCGACATTTCCATGAGAAACGACGCTGATTACACCGTAGCTACCACCCATGCCTCTGAATGCCGCTACATCCGCATTACCATTGTAGAACGGCGTTGTGGCACCACACGCATCATGAATATCAACCGAGATAATGTCGCTTGCGTCGACAGGAAACGAGTCGTAAAGCGGTGCAAGAATGAGCGCATTCGCATTGTCGGTCAACTTCACGGCCTGTTGCGCGACAACGGCTTTCGGAACACCGACGACAGAGGCAATCAATGCTAGAGTTGCGAATTTTAATATTGCTGCCTTCACGAACGTGTTCCATCGGATGGCATGAGAGGAACAGTGGTAGGAATGGCCCTTGGTGGCGTGGGCTTTGCGTTACGACCAGCGTGGTTTGCCTCTTTCACCTGTGTATGAAAAGTCTTTCCCTCCTTGGTCTTCCGCTTGCTGGCACCGCCTTTCACCGATTTCGGAATTACCGAGCCGTTCACGTTCGGCTGCAGGATCCCAATATAAATTTCTGACAGGCCACTCTCAAATGACACCCACACTGTCGTCCCATCTTCTGTCACGCCCGCATCACTTACGCCCGCCTGCGTCAACAATAGCGGCACCAAGTCGAGTATTGCCTGACCGGGATTTCCTTCATCTTGCCCACCGGGTGCAGTCAGTTCTTGGAAGTGCGCAGAGGCCGCCTGCTTGACATCGTCCACGACCTGAAGCTCGTCGGGAGTTGCGCGCTTTCTGCCGACGACGATCGGTAAATCGTTGTTGTTGGACTGTCGGCAGGATGGACCAGCGGAATAGGCAGCTTGGACCGCAAGATAAATGGGTTGCGCAGTTGCGACTGAAATCGCCGGCTCATGGAACGTGAACTGACCAGTGTATAGGCCATCGCCAATATGCGCGTCGCCGTGACCACCGTCGGGTCCGTCGTCGTATATCTGGCCCAGCGAATCCCCAATCTGGTTCCCATTGGAATCAACCCGCAGCAGCATTACGCTGCCCGGAATCAGGGCGGGATTTGCCGACACTGGTGCGGTCACCGTGAGGACCGTATCTTCTCCAGAGTAAAATACTTGGGGATTGGCCTGCGGTGGACCGGGGCCCCAGTCCTGGCCGATAGGGCATGGGATGGTTGTCGCTGGGCCGGTCAGGCTGACGGCATCCGTTCCCGATGCGGTGTTGTTTGCGATCGTGAGCGTTCCGCTGGTGCTGCCGCTGGGTTGCGGCGCATAGTTCACCGCAATGGTGCAACTGGAGTTTGCGGCAAGGCTGTTGGGCGCCATCGGGCATCCGTTTGATGCGATCCCGAAGTCGAGCGGGTCGGACAGCGCCATCCCCGAGATGAACAGCGGATTGGTCCCGGTATTCTTCACGGTCAGCGTCTGCTGCGACGAATATCCGGCCGCCGTCCCGGAGAAGGTTGCCGGACTGGGCGTAATCGTATCGGTGGTCACCGGAATCGTCCCGGTCCCCGACAGGTTGACCACCTGCGGGCTTGAGTCGGCGTCATCCTCAACCGCCAAAGCGTCGGCCAGTTGACCCACCGATTGCGGCGTGAATGAGAGCGTCACCGTGCACGTTCCGCCGTTGGCCGCGAGCGTCACGCCGTTATCGGGGTCGTAGCCGCAATTGTTGGAGACGATCGCAAAGCTGGAGGTGGTTGGCGGATCGAAACTGAAGATGTCCAGCGGAACATTCTGATTGTTGGTGACGGTAACGGTCTGCGTGACCGTACTCCCTTCCATCACCGAGGAGCCGAAGTTGAGCGCGGTCGCCGACAGCGATACCGGGATGGCGGTTGACGCGGTCGCGGTCCCCGTCAGCCCAACCGTCTGCGAGCCGCCGGTGGTGTTGTCGGTAATCGTGAGCGTGCCGCTGGCCGGGCCGATGCTCTGCGGCGCGAAATTCAACTCGATCACGCATTGCGATTGTGCGGTGGTTGCTCCCCCCGTGCAGGTATTGGCCACGATTCCGAAGTCAGCGGCGTCGTTCTGCGCGGCGCCGGTGACGTACAGAGAGTAGGTGAAGCCGATATTCTTTAGCGTGACGACCGCCTGCGCCGAGCTGCCAATCGGCACGCTGCCGAAATTAACCGGGTTTGGCGACGCTGAAGCATTAGTATTTTGCACCGCGGCGGTGCCGGTCAGGTTGACAATTTGCGGGCTGGTGTCGCCGTTGTCGGAAATCGTCAGCGTCGCGTTCTGCGCGCCGGGATTCCGCGGCGTGAAAACTACCGTAATCGTGCAAGTCTGGCCGGCGGCAAGGCCGCCGGCGGGGCAGGTGTTGTTGAAGATGCCGAATTGGGTTGGGTCGGAGAGGGTGGCGCCGGAAACGGTCAGCGAGGTTAATCCGTTGTTGGTGAGGGTGACGCTCTTATTTACGGATGTGCCGATCTGAACCGAGGAGCCGAAGTTGAGCGCGGTCGCCGAAATCGATGCGGTGGTCGTCGCGTAGGCAGCCGAAGCCGTGATCGCGAACAGAATCGCGATCGCTAGCGGAGCTTGCCTTGGATGAAAGCGGACGATGCGTTGTGCGGCGTTCATAGTCTCTCCTCCGGCGCATATCTGAGCGAAATCCCCGCGCAAATGTCCGATAGATGAATCCCTGCCCGACGCATTTCACCATAGCACTTACTCTGCCCCCCCCCACCACGTGTCAATACGGCGAAATGGGCGCAGCGCGGTGTGCTATAGAGCGGATGACAGATCGCGTGAGAGTGCAGCCAATGACTCGAAAGCTGAAGCTGGTGAAGGGCGCCGCCCATCGTGGGGCGCTGGTGTATGGGATGCGGCTATTTGACCGGGGCGGAGTCGTCACCATCGATCCGGCACGTGTGGAGATGGCCGACGGCGCGGCCGGAAGCGTAACGATGCACGTAATCGAGGGCACGCGCGCCCAAATTCGCCGCCAGTTGATGCACAGCATC
>DATKOZ010000019.1:0-17614 GCA_035524375.1 Binataceae bacterium (SeqCode)
ATGCCGTAGGGCGGGTCGGTCTGGAAAAGAACGGCGCGTTCATTCCCCATAAGCCGTGCGATGTGTTCGGGGCGCGTGGAATCGCCGCACAGAATCCGATGCCCACCCAAGCGCCACAACTGGCCGGAACGCGCCGTCGGATTCTCGGTCACGACCGGGATGGCGTCTTGCCGGACTTCAGGCGCGATGCCGGCCATTCCGTTGAGCAGTTCGCGCACGTCGGTGCTTTCGGTGTTGATCGTTACGGCCAGGTTCTTGAACGCCATCTTGTCCATCTCGGCCATGCCCGCCAGCGGGTCCAAGGTGGCCAGCAGCTTGTCGGCTTCGGCCTCGTCAACATCGAGCACCAACACGGGCACCGGCTGCTCGGGCGTGGTTTCGGCGCGCAGATGGCCGTCTATCAGCATCAGGCCTTCGGGCGTCTCACGAGCTAGCAGGGCGTCTGCGTAGCCAACTTCCTCAAGCACGCCACGAAGTGCAGCGGCCTGGCGTTCGGGGTGTCGACGCCAGTTCTTTGGATTCGGGATCAACTCGCGTGCTGGCACGCGGCGCAGTTCGATGATTCGGTCGCGGAATGATATAGTCGCTATGTTCATTCTACCCACACCCCCCTACCCTCTAACCTGCGGCTACATGCGTATGGCCAGCGCTCGGTCAACAAAAGGAACTTTCCTAGAGATTGAAGGCCCCCCCACCGCGGCAGCGACATTCGGACGCGTATCGTCTCGCGAGTGGCAGCCGATTCGTTGCAAAAGCGTCTGGGCTGGATCTGGGCTGGATGCGCCGAGATTGGCAGCGATTCGAGGCGAAAGCCGGATAAAACAGCTTCTTATGGTATCCGGATTCTCTCGATAAAACTTAATATAAGTTATCTGGCATTGTCTCTGCTTGCCTAAGCTTAGTGAGGCGGGTTCGACTCCCGGCCGGGGCATACCAAAACCCCTTTATTTGTGGGGGGGGGTTCTCTCCGACGGCCGCCCGGTGTCCAAACTGTACCGATTTGGCCTCCATTTTAGACATTTCGAGGTCGTCCGCATGCGTGGAATGAATGAAGCGGCCATAGTGTTTCAGCATAGTCGGGACGCCCACGCCGGTCTGCTCGGACAGCCATGCTAGGCTGACGCCGTTGGTCAGCGCGAGCGAGATATAGGTGTCCTTGACCGAATACAGGTCCCTCATCGGCTCAATCGACAACGCCCGCTGCGCGCCTCGGAACAGGTCGTAGAAATGCTTCGCAATGATCGGCTCGCTCCAAATATTCTTGAACAGGTAGTCGTCCGGCATGGCTTTGAGCTCGATGAGCGGCTCCAGCACCTTCACGTTCGCGCGCATCAAGCGGACAATGCGCCGCGCACGTAGCGTCTTCGGCGCGGCCTCGGCTCCCAAATGACGTGATCGCTCGACCTGTATGGTCCGCGCTTTGAGGTTCACGCTCCCGACGTGTATCGCACTCGCCTCTGATGGCCGCATCCCCGTGAAAAACATCGTGTATACAAACGCGAAGTACGGGTAATGCCGGCGTGCGGTCTTGGCGCCCGATTTCCATCGTTTCGCCTTGAAATAGTCCAACAGCGCATCGCGTTCCTCGGCGGTAAACGGCGACGGCCCCGGCACAATCTTCTCGGGCCAGCGCATTTTCGGAAACGGAAACGCTGCCGGGATGTCGTCCTGCCCCGCATCGCGCACCATCGCGCGGAGCGAGCCATCGATCACATTGCGGATCGTCTTTTCAGAACTGCCGCGTTTGCGCATCGTCGTGCGCAAATCTTCGAGATGCGCGAGCGACAAATCCGAAAGTGCCGTATCGCCAAGCACGTCAAGGATGTGCGTGCGGAAATGAATCCGATAATCGCGATTGGCCGAGACGCGCACGAGGGGCGCAACTTTCCGCTCGATCCATTCGTCGTAATATTCGCGAACCGTCGGTGATCCGGTTTCGGTCCCGCCACCTTCGGGACTGACCTCGGACGCGGTCAGAAAATCAGTCGCACGGTTTCCGTGCGGAAACCATTTCAAATAATCGAATTGGCCTGTGCGAATTTCCGCTCCGATCAATTCCGCCTGGCGCTCCACGCGCTCGCGATTCTCCGGCGTGTCGCGTAACGCTGTGGCCTCGGCGAACCTTCGCATCGCGCCATCCGGCGTCCTCGACCGGAAGCGAAATCGCAACAGCCCCGTTGCCGTTACTTCGACCAAACAGGCTTGGCGGCGGATTTTTCGCTTTCGGGCCATAGGTTCATTTGTTCGCGCTAGTGCGGCACGCGCTCCCGCACCATCCCTCGTTCAATAAAAGCCACGATGGCGGCCCACTTGAACACCGGCCGGCGGCCGACATGGAAGTAATGCTCACCCTCGCGCAAAACGCCGCGCGAGACCATCGTACGAATCGCCTGATTCGTCCACGGCGTTAACTGTGCCAATTCTGCGACGGACAGGTAAGGCTTGCAGGCAGGATTATCCCCAGCCTTGGGAGGTTCTGCCGGATCGAGGGGCCAGCGCATTGTTGCGGCGCGATAAGCCATTTGTTCTTCACGCTGCCCACAACCACTCCACCGCGCGCATCCTGAGCAATAACGATGCCGACTCATTCGATTCTGTGCTCCGGCCTACCGCGAACGGGATTTCCAAGCCTGCTGATACGTAGCGCGCTCTCGCCAGCGGTGTGAATGTGCAAATTTTGCACCGACCAGGATATACACCCGCCGCACCGATGATCTTCGGTCCCCGAATCGGATTTATGTGCAAAATCTGCACACAAGTCGGCGATCTGCCTTGGGCTTGCTGCGTTGCTTTCATCCCCGCGCAACTTTTTCCGCGCGGGCCTTTCATTGGACTTGAAGGCCCGCGCGCAGATTCCGAGACGCGCGAGCGCAGCGATGCAAGCGTGACGGAGCGTCAGCGTCCGCCAAAGGCGGCCAGCAGATTGCTGGCGAAGCGAGCGCCACCGAATTGGGCTGGGGCGGCGGCAAAGCGGAAACGCTGCTCTATTCGGACGTTTGTGGCGAGGACGAACGGCAAAACTTGAGGTGGTTGGTAAGCCTTTTGGACTGAAAATCCGGGCTTCGCGTTTGCATCCGGCGGCGGATTATTTTCGGCGCCATCAGGTCTCCGGAATAAGTCTACTCTCAGTACGGTCATGCGGGCTTAAAGCCTGATGATTTTCCTTATCTGATCTCCGTACGGGTCCGCCTTAATCCGAATCTCGTCCGTAGTGCCCGTGGGGGGCGCAAGCTCCCGTCAAACTGTAATCCTTCAATGGACCTGAACGACCAGTAAATTCCACCGCTACCGTGCAAAGCGAGTCGAACTTTCCGATATCCTTTCGGTAGAACCAGCCCACGTCCCCGTTGTCCAGCATCTGCGACGTGTAACCAATATTGGCGTCGTTGGTGCTAGGAGAGTCGTACAAGTAGTAATCAAAATCCGGTTTCGAAGGGTCCCACGGACTGACCTGCCCTGGGATCCGGCTCGGCCCGCAGGCGGCGATCAGTTCGCCGTCGTGCATCAGAACGCGGGGAATGACCCGTTAAATCCCCGGCACGGCGGCGCTGTTGGCGAAGGTGCTACCATCGACCGAAACCGATCCGGAGAGGACTTCCACCACCTCGCCGGGGTGCGCCTCGGCCATCTTTGCGACCGGCTCGACACCGCTTGGGCATTCGCCCGCTCAAGGTTGCCGTGCTCCAATCCCTCCCGCGCGATCGGGACGGGCAGGCAGGCGGCGATCACTCGCCGTCGTGAACCGGCAGCCCGCGAACGACCCGGTAAGTTCCCGGCGCGGCGGCGCTGTCCGTCACTGAAATCGGAGCCTAAAAATCCTCGCGACAGAGACTATGAGGGCGATGCCAAGCGCTCCCTCGACCACCGTCCAGAGGACCTTCGCGGCACGGTCGCGAACCGGAAATTTCGGCTTGGGATCGGCCGAACCCGAGGCACGATCTACTGCACTGTGCAGTAGATCGCGGCGGATGCTCGTAAGTGGAAGAAAGGCCGCGAAAGTCCTACGGAATTTCGCAAATCCACTGCACAGTACAGTACATCCTTTATCTTGCTCTACGAGCAAGACGCATTTCCCCCACTTTTTCTCCGCTTCCATTACCGCTCCGTCCGCATAAGTTTTCGATCAAAATCCGCGGCAAAATTTGATCGGAATCCGCATCGTTTCACCCCCCTCCGCGCCCATCACCCTCCCTGCCGTGAGCGTCCGATCCTGCTGCGCTAGTCCATTCGGTTTACTTGGCTTCCGCCGGTCGTCGCTGCCTTGAGATTTCCTGTCCAGGGCTTCCACTTCGCCGCGAATCCGCAGGGTCAGCCGCCCGATTAAATCGCAACGGTTTTGCGTACAAACCCTCATCAACTTTGCACGGAATGTCCCGCGCTCAACTCCGACAGGCTCCGGAGAAAGCGCGGTCATTTACTCTCACGCAAGAGGCGCGGGGCAGACGTCTAGTCGAGGAGGGATCGGCACGCGTTGGCTCTTTCGCGGAGCTTCCGAGCCAGTGACACGATCAGGGGGTGCGACAGTCCTTGGTCCGCAAGCTGCCTCTGAATGTCGGCCGCGTGGTTCGGTATCTCGCCTGCCATTGACCTGATGCGGTCTATCAGAGAGTCCTCCGCGATTCGGACCTCCGCCGCGAGCCGACGCCAATTCCGAATGCTGATGTTCCGCAACCTGTATTCCCCGCCTAGCTTCATCGCGAGCCTGGCCTTGTTGATGTCGATGGCCCGGTACGGCAGAACACTCGCCAAGTCGTAGAGCGGAGCAAGGCGGACGGCGCCCTCACCGCCAAGAAGAAAGGCGTAGTTCTTCGCGTGAGCGTCGGTCCCCGCTATGAGCCAATTGAAGGCGATCGCGTCGAGAAAGGATTGAACGTCTTCGGCGGGATTGTTCGAGGATTGTCTTAGCAACTCGACGATTTTGCGGACCCCGGGTCCGCCTTCATTTTCGTATTTGTGCGCGGGATGGGTCCCGCTTGCCTGACACATATTTTCCTGGTGGACGCGGAACCATTTGTCATTGCGCCGGACGCGGTCGTATCGTTCGATGACGATTGCGACTTCGTTTCTGAAGTGCCTGACTCTGGAATTCGGGACGACGAGGCCGAGTCTCCTCGCCAGCAACAGGCAGAAATGTTCGTTCTCGGCATGACCGTCCCACTCGCCGGTGGGCGGTTTGAGAATGTGTGTCGTGGGGGCACGGCCGGAGGGAATGCCCCATCTGCCGTTCTCAAATATCATAGCGGTCTTCGGTTGCGCGCCGGCGAGGCTGAACTGGCCGGTGTCTGACGCAGTACGCCATGCGGAGTGGTCAGCCCGCAGAGTGGCCAACCGTTTGGCGATATCGTCTTCCGTTAGCCAAGCTATCTCCACCGCGCGCGGTTCTTTGCGCAGGGCTTGCAGACGCTCCGGACGGACAAACTGGACGGCGCCTGCGCAATCTTCCCCGACGTTGGCAATGAGGCGAAATGCGTTGCGTGCGGAGACATGAAACCGTTTGGCCCAATTTTCAAGAACCCGGTCATTATCAGGCAACAAGCCCCAGAGGAACGCATGAACTCTGGCATGGCTATGCTCGGCCGACGCGAGCGGCATCGACAGCGAGAGAGGATAGGAGTTCCGGTTCTGCCGCCATGATTCGTTGTAAATGAAGGACAGGCGCGCATTTCGATGAAATACGGTGCCCATCTCATTGCCGTTGGCGAGTACGATGAGTTGCTCGGTCATTTCCGTCTCTTGAGGGAATCCAAGATCGAGTCGATATCGACGTGTGCGCCGCCGCCCCGCTTGGCGGGCGTACGTTCATGGACAATCGGCGCGGGATTCGCGGCAAGCTCGATGCCGAGGGCCTTCAAGGTGCGCAATATAAGCCCGAACTCGGCGCGAGGCTTTCCGTTTTCGACCTCGATGAGCCATTTTCGGCTGGTGCCCGCCTTCTTGGCGAGCGAGAGCTGGTCAAGGCCGAGCTTCAGGCGGCGCTCGCGGATTATGGCGCCCAGGTCCGATGGGGTGCGAACTAACATCGATGGCTCCGTGGTTGTGGAGAGCCATAGTAACCGAACGGTGACACCGTGTAAAGTATCCGATCGGTTACATTGCGATATGTGAGCGAACGGTGACAGCCCCTCTTGCGCCCGCCTTTTGACGATTGGCGTGGATGGCGAGTCCGGCAGTGGATAGCGAATCTGGTCGATTGCCTTTCCGTTAGCGGGACCTTCATGCGCTCGACCTCCGACGATCGGGACAGCATCCCGGACGGGACATAAGTTTGGACACCGGTGTCCAAACTGCACCAAATCTGGCCACTTTCAGCAACATCATATTTGAAAATATCTCGGAAAATGCTAGTTTTTTTAATCTTTGCCGGGTTCGACTCCCGGCCGGGGCAAATTTCCAGCAAAACCACCAATTAATTCAAGCAATTTTCTTAATTTCCCGATTTTCGCCATGCCCATCTGGGCTGGATCTGGGCTGGATTGGCCAGACATTGCGCGCGTACGGCGGTAATTTCGCGATCGACTCGAACAATTTTTCGGGGTCAAGCGTCTCCGCCGAAGGCGTGCGCAACCACCGCCCGTAAACCTCGTCAATCTTCGCGACGCCGACTACTGGATGAGTCCGAATGAAGCTGAGCCGCTTTCGCTCAAGCGCCTGCTTGTCGCACCGCCGGACGATCTGCTTGAGGTCACCCCCGCCTCGCCGCTCGTCAACAGAGTCAAAAACGAAGGCCCCGACCTCCTTCACGCGTGACCGAAAGCGATGCAAGAATTCCATCGAGTAGAGGTAAGTTCCAGCTAATCGCCCTCGAACGTGCGGCCTTTAACGAAGATTGCCGATTGGTCGCCAAAGTAAACCAGCTTCTCTTCCTGCCAGAATCTAAACTCATAACGCAGTACGACCCGTTTTGGGCCTTTGCGGGTTTTCGTCTCTTTGGAATGGAGGCTAAGCGGCGGCCCAATGGTCACTAGACTCCGGAAATCCGCACGATGGATGCGGTTGCCAAACCCGACCCATCCATCATCCCAACGACAGCCGTGCAGGAAATACGCGTGAAGACAGCCGAGGTTACCGGTCAGCAGTACGAGGTCGGGGGCCGATACATGCCGGGGATGGCTGCCCGGATCGCCCACTTGATACCGCGCAACGGGCAAGGGCCGGGTCGTGTCCATGCGCGCTTCGATCTCCCGCTGTGAAGCATCGATACGCAGTACCTCGTCGATCAGGAATGCCTCGCTTGAGTATAGAAACGTGGAGACAAACCGATCCAGTTCAATCTTCAAAGGTCCGCCCACGGCGACGCATCATTACAAGGAGTCATGCGAAATGACAAACAAGGGACCGGACGGTTTCGCGGAGTGGCACTGCCCTGATGCCGGGAAGCAGGCGACCACAACTTCATGCCCGTGATGCAGTTGAATAGCGATGGCGACCCTCTGACGAACCAGGTTTGTGAATGTAAATCACCGAATCCGATCCGCCATCGCTCGTGCACATGCTCGTTTTCCCCGCCCGATGGCCTGCTTGATGTCACCCCCGTCCCGCCGTTGGTGAACAGCGCCAAGAGCGAAGGCACCGAACTGCTCGGTCCTCCATAACCGTGTGGCTGGCACCCAAATGGTCAAGTCAGCGGCTTCGTCGCATGCGCCGACGGACGGACGGTCGAGAAGCTGTGGGAGAATGACTCGCTAAAGGTTTCGGCCGGCGCCGCAATCGCCTACGACCGCGGACAGCTGTATGCAGATGACCGGCGCTGCCAGTCCAATGGCGACTGCACGTTGTTTCTGGTCGTCTTGGACCTCCAGACCGGTGAAGAGATCGCGCGCGTACCGGTGAAGGGCGTGAAGCCGTAGATTGGCCAGATCTTCATCGGCCCCGATGCCGTTTATTTTCCCGCTACAGACGCGGGTCGGTCACCGGATACGTCAACCGGATAACCGCAAACTGATTTCAACCGACCTTCGTCTTAACGAGAACCGGAAGCTCGCCCCGGCGGAAACCTGATGCACGCGTCCCCCCTCCGAATAAGACGACCGCAAGCGTCGTCGATACTGTAACCTATGAAAATGAATTCGACGTTGGTGAAGCTCGGCTATGCCGCCCTGTTCCTGATATTCCGCATGGCGGCGACCGCCGCTGCACAAGACTCATCGCAACATTACTTATCCGACTCGGCGATGCTGAAGATCGCCGGCGACAAGTACGCCACCGGCGAGTTGCCGCTCGGCGATGGAAAGTATGTCCTCGATGCGCCCCGCATGGGCTACATCTATCTGTGCCGCAAGTTTGGCGAGGAAGGTCCCGCCGGCGCCGAGCGCAACGGCCCCTGGATTCACGGCGGCACCTGGAACTTGCACGAGAAAATTTCGGTGGATGGCCAGGTGCGATGGCCGAATGCATACCTCTCCATCAGGCGTCAGGGCGATCAGCGCATCTTCGACGGCAACGGGCTGCCGACCGAACAGACGACCGGAATTTTTCCGATCCAGCCCAACGATCCCGCATATGCATTCGATCGCAACCCAAACTCGATCGTGGCGCAATCCATTAAGGAAGCGCTGCCCGCGAATCCCGCCTACTCCGATCCTCCATACTGCATGGGGATGGAGGCCGGCTATATGCTCAATGGCGTTCCGCTCTTCAACGGCTTCGATGCCGGAATGCGCGACGCTGCCGCCCATGAGATCCAGGATTCCTGCCAGGGACATCCGCAGCGCACAGGAACCTATCACTACCATAGTTTGAGTTCATGCCTTCAAAACGCCGCCGTCAAAAACGTCATCGGCTATGCGCTCGATGGCTTTCCGATCACCGGACCGACGGTTACCCAAGGCAAATACCTGACGACCGCCAATCTCGACGAATGCCACGGCATCACCAGCGAAATCATCGAGGACGGCCACAAGAAAATTTCCTACCACTATGTGATGACCGAGGACTTCCCCTATTCCGTTAGCTGCTTCCGCGCCCGCCCCGTCCGTATTGGCCCGCTTCAGCGAATTCACGGAACCAATAATGCTGAAGCCGGTGGCGAGCTAACGCTTCCGGCCGGTCCCGTCGGAAACGATGGACCACGGCGCCCGCCCATCGAGGCGCTCAATGCATGCGCCGGCAAGCGCGATAGCGACGCATGCGATTTCGTCTCTCCGCGTGGCGACAGCATCAGCGGCACCTGCCACGCCCCACCCCATCGCCCGCTGGCCTGCATGCCGGCGCATCCTCCCGAATGAGCCGCACTCCAGCGCGATGGAGTTAAGCGCGTCGGGAGTGTAAAAGCATAAGCTGGACAGAGGGAGCATCGATGGGCAACAAATGGACGTTGAAGGGACATCTGCTTGGGCAATGCAGCTGCGATTGGGGGTGCCCGTGCAGTTTCAATGCGCGCCCGACCAAGGGGTACTGCGATGGCGGTTATATATGGAATGTAACCATGGGGAACTTTGGCGGCGTGAAGCTCGACGGCCTTACCTTTGCCGTCGTGGGCCACTCGCCCGGCCCGCTGCATGAGGGCAATGTCACTTGGCTGCCGATAATCGACGAACGAGCCACCGCGCCCCAGCGCGAGGCGATCCTGAAGCTGCTCGAAGGCAAATCGGGTGGTCCATGGACGGTGTTCGCCGCCGTGGCGGGAAAGATCCTTGCTCCGATTTATGCCCCGTTCGATGTCACAATCAATGGCCTGCACAGCAAGGCGCGCGCCGGGAGCGTGCTCGTATCCGAGCTTGCCGATATCACCAATCCGGTCACCGGCGAGGCCGAACGCCTGCAGCTGCGCAAGCCGACCGGATTCACCTCGACCTGGGCGGATTTGGGCAAAACCGTGAAATTCAAAATCGCCTCACCTGATCTGACCTTCGACGAGAGCGGCCAATACGGCGAGTATGCCGAGTTCGATTACAGCGGCACCGCCCCGAATTGATCGCGATCCGGCCGCGGGACCCAAATCTCCCATTTCACCGACGATGATGTGGGGCTGGATCGGATGCGGCCTCGCAACCGCATTCGCATGGTATCTGACCTGGGTCTTCGCGCGCGCGATGAACGGCGACATGCCGCTTGCGGGCGGCGGCACAATGTCGATGATGTGGATGCCGATGGGTGGCCATTCCGAACTTTTCACCGCGATTTTCTTCCTTGCGATGTGGGAATGCATGATGGTCGCGATGATGCTGATGTCGGCAATCCCAATCCTGATGATCTCGGCGCGTGCCGCGCGCCACGCCGGCGCATCGTCCGCGCTGGCCGCCGTGGTGGCTGCGGGCTATTTCATTTCATGGCTGGGGTTCGGCGTGGCCGTATACATCGGCGGGCGGTTGTTCGGTGCCGCGGTCATGAACTCGCCCGCCCTCGCGCATAAAGTGCCGATTCTCACCGGCGCGACGCTGATCGCGGCGGGGCTTTATCAGTTAACCCCGATGAAGAACGCCTGCCTGCGCCATTGCCGAAGTCCGCTGCTGGTGATGGCGGACCGCTGGCGGCCGGACTGGCGCGCAGCGCTCAAGACCGGCATTCATTCCGGGAATTTCTGTGTCGCCTGCTGCTGGCCGCTGATGGCGGTCCAGTGCGTGCTTGGGCTAATGAATTTTCCACTGATGATCGGAATCGCAACCGTGATCGCGGCTGAAAAGCTCGTCCCGCGCGGCGCGATTATCGCGATGGCGGCAGGAATGGCAATGGCCATCGCCGGCGCCGCAATGATCTTCCACGCCGCCGTTTTTGCATGACATGCTCTGCGGTGCTGAAACCTGCCTTGGTCGTGCACGCACAAATCTGAATTTACACTCGTAGTTTTGTCAGCTTCGCGATTCGGCTATGGTCGATTGCAGCTCTGACTGAGGACGTGATCTAAGATGGACTCCCGCCATGCCGCTGCGCTCACGCTCGTAACCTGGTATCTCTTTTTTCCACGGCTTCACCACCAGAATAAGGCAGGCGCCCCGGGCGACTCGTCGACGGTGGAAAGCGCGGTGCCGATTTCCCAATGGCGCAAATCGGGGCCCTTCAGTTCGGCGGCTGAATGCCAGAATCGGCTCACGCGGTTTCGCGCCGATTCAAGTGCCGCCCTGGATCGGGAAATGAAGATTTGGCACAGCCATCACGATGACCCGCATGAAGCCGATGACGTCAGTTTCATGACAGGGGCCAAAGCGCAGGCGATGGCCGCCCAATGCGTCGAGTCCGACGATCCTCGCCTAAAGGGTAAGTAGGCTCATCCGGTCCGTCCCGGTCCCGGAAAATCTCCAAATCGCTGCTGATCCGGACGCCGGCTACTTTCCCATCTTGAGCACGACGCGGAAACGGGCCTTTCCGCTTAGCATCCGATCATAAGCCTCCGGCGCTCGCTCGAGCGGAAACACCTCGTTCATCGATCTCACTCCGGTCATCACGCTGAATGAGAGCGCATCCTCGGAATCGCTCGAGATGCCGGAATACCAACCCTTGATCGATTGGCATCCGAGAATAAGCGGGAGTGGAGAAACCTGGAACGGTCCGCCCACGCCCAGGACCATCATCGTACCATTGGGACCCAGACCGCCTGCCGCCGCACCCATCGCGGCGCCGTCGGTAACGGTGGCAAGGACCACCTTCGCGCCGCCCAACTTTCCTAGTTCAGCGGCGGGGTCCGCCACGCGGCTGTCGATGTATTGCCATGCGCCCAGCTTTTTCGCCAGCGGCTCCTTGTCCTCACCGCGCGCGATCGCAACCGTTCGAAATCCCATCTTGGCGGCATACTGGACGCCCAAATGGCCCAGTCCGCCTAGACCCAGAATCGCGACCAGATCGCCGGGACGCGCACCGCTGTTGCGCAATGCGTTGAAGGTCGTGACACCCGCACACATTAGCGGCGCCGCTTCGACGGGATCGAGCTCATCTGGGATGGCTGCCAATGCGATCGTCGGGGCAATCGTGTACTCGGCGTAACCGCCATCGCTGCTGATTCCGGTAACCAGCGACGAGGTCTTGCAGGCAAAAAAATTACCGCGCCGGCATGAATCGCAATAGCCGCAATATCCGCCGTTCCATCCCACGCCGACCCGGTCGCCGGCTTTCCATCGCGCGACGCCCGGACCGATCGCATCGACGACTCCGGCGACTTCGTGTCCCGGTATGCGCGGATACTGGATGCCCGGAAACAGGGATTCCTTGACTACGGTATCGCTGTGGCAGATTCCACAGGCGTGGACTTTGACGCGGATCTGGCCCGCGCCGGGAATTGGGATTTCACGCTCGACAACCTCAAGCGGTCCGTTCGCGCGAGTGACTTGTGCGGCGCGCATCGCTGGCATATTTGTTCCCCTTCTGTGATGCGGGCGCCGGTCAGGCGCCGGGTTTTTCGGCATCGTGCGCGTGGCCAATCGCATCGCGCAGCCGGCGGTCAAGCTTCGAGCATTTCAGGATCACCTTCTCGGAATGCACCGCCTCGACCGCGGAGATTGGGACAGTGAATTCGCCGGTATTCTCGACATAGATCACGAGCTCCGGACGGCCATTGGGCGCCACCTCCCGCACCGCACCGAACTCCTCGCCGCCGTCGGAAACGAAGGCCTGGAAACCAACCTCGATTTTTTCCTGCATCACGCGCTCCTGATCCTGTGAGCGGCCCATTCCGAATGGAACGGACTCCGTTAAAGACGAACGTATCGTACCAAGGACGTGCCGAGTTACGCGGGCAGCTTACCAGATCGATTTTCGCGAGTGGAGCGCGCGCGCGGCCTGATGCGATGGCGGCCTGCGATGCGAATAGGCTATGGTCCGGGAAATTCGCACAGTAGAGGTTTGCAAATGGTCCCGATGAAAATGGCGCGCGTGATCCTGTTTACCGGCCGGTTCGATGCGATGAGCAAGTTCTACGGAGAAGTCCTCGGGCTTAAGGAGACCTCCAGAGAAAAGGGCTGGCAGGAATTTGCGGCCGGCGCGGCGTCTATTGCGCTGCATTCGGGGCCATCATCACCGGGGCGCAAGGGACCGAAAATCGTCTTCTACGCCAAGGATGTCGCTGCGATGCGCAAGACGCTGGTCGCGCGCGGCGCTCGCTTCGGCAAAGTCAGGGAGGGGGATATGCTTTGCCTGTGCGACGGCAGAGACCCAGACGGTAATCCCATTCAATTATCCAATCGCTGAAAGGCAAATTCGAGCGGCGCCTTGAGTCGAACGCCCTTCCCCGCCTACTCCGCGCAACCGCTTAGGCTGAAATTCGTAGTTTTGTCAGGAGCGCGATGCGGGCATATAATTGATCCATATGCGGAGCGCCGCGAAAATTCTGCGGAGCGCGATCACTGTCGCCGCGATCGCCGCCCTGTCCTCCTGCATGACGCCGCCGGCCAATCCCTACGCGAATATGAACAAAGGCGGCGCCGCGCCGGTCGGATCGTCGAGCAATTGGGCCTCGCAGGAGAGCCATCCGAACTACGCGCCGCCATCGAGCTCCGGGACCGTCGTTGACGGAGTAATCGATTCATCCCAAAGCAACGCGCTAACCGACTACCTGAAGAACCACCATCTGCCATTGGTCAAGGCACAGGTCGTCAATAGCCCGTCGGCCGGAACCCAGGTGATCCTGTTCGGATTTGTCGCGAGCGACTTCGGAAAATCCGACGCCGAGCATCGCACTCGCGTCTATTTGAAAGATTCGGCACTAGTCGTGGACAATCGAATCAAGGTCAGCCCGGCGCTATGGCAGGGCAATCAGTCTGGAGCGCCGACCGGCTCCAACCCACCAACGGATAGCAGCGATCCGTATGCCTCGTCAGCCGCGATTCAGGATTATCAGAACACACCGGGTGTGGATGCGTACATGGCGCAGCAATCGCCGCAATATAGTTCGGGGCCGCCACCATCCATGCTGCTGCTGATGCTTCCGTTCCTGCTCGGCGGCAGTTCCGGAGGCAGCTTCGGAACCTTCAGCGGCGGCTATTCGCCGGGCTACAGCGGCTCGTATGGGGGCTATTCACCCGGCTATGGCGGTTCATACGGCGGAGGATATCCAAGTTCCACACCTCCGCCGCCGACTTGGGGCGCGCCGGCATCGCCGTGGCCCTAGTGCAGCTTGAAGCGTTCGCCCAGGAAGACCTGCCGGACCGCCTCGCTGGCGACAATTTCGCGCGGTTTGCCTTCGCACAGGATTTTTCCGGCGTGGATGACATAGGCGCGGTCGATAATCGACAGCGTCTCGTGCACGTTGTGATCGGACATCAGGACGCCGATTCCGCGCTCCTTCAGGTAGGTCACAATCCGTTGGATTTCGATAACCGTAATCGGATCGATTCCGGCAAACGGCTCGTCAAGGCACAGGTACACCGGATCGAGTACCAGCGCGCGCGTGATCTCGACGCGCCTGCGCTCACCACCGGAGAGCACGCCCGCTTTTGACTTCGCCAGCTTGGCGATTCCCAGTTCGTCGAGCAGGGATTGCAGGCGTCCCTGGCGCTCCTCCGCCGTGAGCGGAAGTGTCTCAAGCACCGCGAGCAGGTTTTCCTCGACAGTCAGCTTGCGGAACACCGACGGTTCCTGCGGCAGGTAACTGATTCCGCGGCGGGCGCGCTGGTAAAGCGGCAGCGTGGTGATGTCCTCGTTGCCGAACATAATGCGGCCGGAATCGGGTTTGAGCAGCCCGACCAGCATGTAAAAGGTCGTCGTCTTTCCAGCGCCGTTTGGTCCGAGGAATCCGACGACCTCGCCCGGCCGGACGTTAACGTCGACGCTGTCGACCACTGCGCGGCCGCCATAAACCTTGGTCAACTCCAAACCACGCAGCGCCTTGGCCGAGCTCGTCTCCGTCACGGCATCGTTCGGCTGCAAAACTGTTACCGCATTGCTGCGCGGTTTTCGGGATTTCGCCTGACGCGTTTCCGCCATTTTGGAACGCCGCATCCGCGGCAAACCTGAACCTTACCGGCTTTGCGCCGATATTGGAACGTGGGTGCGATTCTATGCGTGAATGCCCCCTGCAAACGGAGGGGGCATTCACGCTGTCGTTCTATTCCTGTCCGCCTGCTTCAGCCGGCTTAATTACCGTAAATACTGACGCTCCGCCCCGCTGGACAAGTAAGAGCGTCGGCTTCTTACTCGCCTTCGCGTTCTGAGCTTGAGCCTTGAAATCGTCAAACGATTCCACTTTCTCGTGATTGATCTCGAGGATGATATCGCCCGGTCGCAGTCCCGCGTCAGCCGCTGGGCTGTCCTGGTTCACGTGGCGAACCAGCACGCCTTTGGTGGATTCCAGATGAAGCTGCTGCGCTATCTCCGGCGTGATGTCGGTCACTTGGATGCCCCAGCTGCCGCCGGCTTCCTCCCCCTTATTGGCAACCACTTGGGTTTCCTTGCGCTCGCCAATGGTCACTTTCAGGTTCATATGATTGCCGTTGCGAATAATTTCCACCGGCACCTCGGCATCGATTGGTGTCTGTGCAACCAGCGCCGGCAGTTCATGCTCGTCGTGGACATCGTGCCCGTTGAACTTCATTACGATGTCGCCGCGCTCGATTCCGCCCTTGGCGGCCGGCCCGGTCTTGTCCACGCCAGCAATCAGCGCGCCCTCGGGCTTCGGCAAGCCGAAAGACTGCGCCAAGTCGGGCGTCACTTCCTGAATTTCCACGCCCAGCCATCCGCGAATCACATGGCCGTGCGCTTTCAGCTGCTCCATCACGTTCTTCGCCATGTTGATCGGGATTGCGAAGCCGATTCCGTTGTTGGTCTGGGTGGGACTGTAAATCGCGGTATTAATTCCGACCACCTGGCCGTTGGTATCGAACAGTGGTCCGCCGGAATTTCCGGGGTTAATTGATGCGTCGGTCTGCATGTAGTCGTCGTAATCGCCGCCCAGGATTCGTCCCTTGGCGCTGACAATCCCCGCAGTAACGGTCAGCGAAAATCCGAATGGGTTGCCGATCGCGACCACCCAGTCGCCGATTTGCATCGCATCGGAATCGCCGAGCGTGGCCACCGGAAGCGACTCTTTGGTATCGATCTTGATGAGAGCAAGGTCGGTTTTGGGATCCTTGCCAATCACCTTGGCGGTGAATTCACGCTTGTCCATCAGGGTCACATGGATCGATTCCGCATTTCCCACCACGTGATTATTGGTCAGGATGAATCCGTCGGACGACACGATTACGCCCGAGCCGATTCCATGCTGCTTGTATTCGCGCGGGAATTGTCCGAAAAAGCGGCGGAACTGATCCATTGGATTGCCGCCGCCCATGCCCGGAGGTCCGCCTTCGCCCTGGTCATCTTCCCCGTTATCGTCGTTCGGTCCCGCTCCTTCATCGCCGCCACCGGGCATACCAAACGGCCCGGCATTAACCTTGATGTCTTCCACCACACTGACGGTAACCACGGTCGGCATCACCCGCTTAACCAGCGGAGCAAATGATGCCCCTGCTCCAGCATGGCCGCCCACTACCGGCACACTGGGTGCGGCAACGGGCGCCGATGGCGGTGGCGCGGACGCGGCAGTCGGCTCGGGCGACGAATTATCGCCAAAGCCCCAAAATCCAAACGCGGCGGTGCGCGCGAATGCAATCGTTACACCGATCAATACGCCGCCGGATAGTGCGGCGATCCACTTACGCATGCGGTCCTCCTGGAGATTCCTGCCTCATCCGGCAGGCTGGAAAGTTGGGCTCATCTGATCATATCGGACGAAAAACCCCGCCCGAAATTCGATATTTTCCTCTGAAATTCGCAATCGCTCAATCCAAACTAGCTTGCCTCGTAAAAACCGGCAACCATATCATTTGCGCAAATGCCTACCTGGAATGCCGACCAATACCTTCGCTTCGCGGATGAACGCACCCGCGCCTGCCGCGATCTAGCCGCCACGGTCTCGATCGCCAATGCCCGGCGCATAATCGATCTTGGATGCGGTCCCGGCAACAGCACCGCCGTTCTGGCAGCACGATGGCCCGACGCGGAAATAGTCGGGTTGGACAGTTCTCCCGACATGATTGCCAAGGCGCGAGAATCGGAGCCACGGCGCACCTGGATCGCCGGCGACATCTCAAAATGGATGGCATCCAGCCGCGAGCAATTCGACCTCGTATTTTCCAACGCCGCACTGCATTGGGTGGAAAATCATGGAGAGGCGTTACCAAAGCTGCTCAGCCGGGTGGCGCCGGGGGGAGCCTTTGCGATGCAGATTCCGGGGAATTTCGACGCCCCTGCGCATACCGCGATGCGGGAATTGGCGGCATCGCCCGAGTGGCGTGACAAATTTCCACCCGGTCCCGTTCGCGAATGGCATACGCATGAGCCGGATTTTTACTACGACACATTGTCCTCGCACGCGGCCCGGATCGACCTTTGGGAAACGACCTATGTGCACGTGATGGAGAACGCCGAGGCGATTGCCGAATGGTACAAAGGCACGGGGCTGCGGCCGTTTCTTGATGCGCTGCCTTCCCCTGCCGACCGCGACCGATTTACCATCGGCTACGTTGAAAAACTCCGCGCCGCCTATCCGGAAAGCCGCGACGGCCGCCGCCTGTTTCCATTCCGGCGTATCTTTCTGATTGCCTACGCTAAAAAGCACCTGTAATCATTGAAGAAATTGGGTTCGTTTGGTAATTTTTCTATTTTTTCCAGCCGAACTCCGATCGAACGGGGTTTTGCTTTTTTCGCA
>DATKOZ010000020.1:0-68385 GCA_035524375.1 Binataceae bacterium (SeqCode)
CGATGAGGACGATTGCGAATCGCCGCGCCGCCATCACCTGCCCGCGCAATCGGAAGTCGGTCACATATCGGTTTGTCAGCCGCCGCCACAGGATCGCGCCAAGGAAGATCAGGGCGAAGACGGAACCAAGCGCGATCAACCGGATAGTTAACAGGCGCAGGTCCTCGGTGGTGCGTTGTTCGGCCGATGCCCGCCATTGCGCGAGGTTGTCCTGATAATGCTCCAGCAGGGCCGCCTGCTTGCTGAGCGGAATCATTGCCGCTGCCACCAGCTTGTGTTCGTCGAGCAGCGCTTCGAACGCATGCTTGCGATCACGGAGAGTGCCGGCGTCGTCGGAATCCGGAGCCTGTGCGAACTGATTGCCGCGGGCGTCGATGCCGTGCATCGCATCGGACAGCGGTTTGCGCGCGGCGGCGATGCGCGCGGACAGGTCGCGGGCGAGATCGGCGGTGTCATCCAAAGTGTCGATCTTGCGGCGCAACTCGAACAAGTCAGCGGCCAGCCCAAAAATCCCCGTCGGCTGTGCTGCCGCAGCCTCGGTCGCTTGATGCGGGAGGCTGCGTTCGGACTCCGGGATCGACGCTTCGAGCTCGTCGATTTTTCCCAGCAGACCGCCGCTTCTTTCGGGCGCGGCGCTGCCCATCCCGAAGTTCATAATCGCGCCGATCGCGCCGATGCGTGCCTGTGTCAAATCGAGCGCACCCTGCGCGGCCGCAACCTGCGATTCAATTTGCTTTCGCTGGCGGGTGCCGGTTGTGGCATTCAAGTGCGATTGGAGGTCGTGGATTCGCGCTTGTAGCGAGTCGGCCTCGGCCTGCAGTTCGTCGGATCGCTTTCGCATCGCGGAGAAGTCCGGCGCCCCGGGGCGGGCATGGACAGCCGCGCCCGATGAAATTCCGTTGTGGCCGATGGTCTTTGCGAGATTGGCGGCTTGCGCGCGCGCATACTCAAACGCCAAATCGAGCACCTGGTTCGCAGTCTGCTTGTCGTCTGCGAACAAAAGTGTTTCGGACGGCTCGGTGACCAGTTGCTCTTCGACGGACAGATGCCGGTACCAACTGATGACGTTGCTGAGGTAGGCGATAATCTCCTGCGAATCCGCAAGCGGCGGTCCGGCTTCGCCCGGATTCGGCGCGGCGGAGGCGGTGGCTTGGCCGGTTGCCGATGGCCCGGGCGATTGCGCGATCGCGCGCGGCGGGATCAAACCCAAAACTGTCGTCGCGGCAAGCCAGAGAATCGCACAGATCGTGGTAAACGCCGGGCGAAGTTGGGCTTTGGTATTTTCGCGCCGCCACATTGATTCGAATCTTCTCAACGCGAGTAGCACGGCGTGTCCCTCCGTGCCATTTCGCGAAGGAAAACATTACCACGCGCGATACGCCGGTTCGATTGGCGCAGATTTCCCTTTGAAAACACGGTATGTTACTGCGTCCCGGAGCCGCCGGGATTTGCTTGAGGAGAACGTATGATCCGAGATCATAAGATTGCGCCGTGGATCGGCGCGATACTGTTCGCTGTGCCGATGATGGCTGGATGCACGGCGCTTCCAACCTTTGTCACCGCCGGTGCACCTCCGGCGCAGATGGGCCAATGCGGAAAATTGGGTGGATGCGCGGCAACTTTTGTCACCGGCACACAGGGGACAGCCCTTGAGCGTGGAGACTATGATGCGGCAATCGCATCCTACTCGGAAATCCTGGGGACCTCGCCGAACGACGGCGATATCTACCGCGACCGCGGCGTGGCCTACCTCGCCAAGGGGAATTACAGTGCGGCAATTTCCGATTTCAATGACGCGATTCGAATCGATGTAAGCGACGGGCTGGCATACAACGATCGCGGCGTCGCCTACTATCGCAAGGGCGACTATGTCCACGCGGTCGCCGACTTCGGCCAAGCGCTGCAAATTGCCGGCTCGCATTTCGCACGGCCGGTATGGCTGGCCGACGCCTATTGGAACCGCGCTTCCACGTTCGTAGCCGAGGGCGAATATGCCGGCGCAATTCCCGATTACGACAAAGCGATCAGCATTATCGCCGGAGCGCAGACCGCACAGCGTGCATCCCAAGTTCCGGAACCCAGTCCGCGGCTGGCGGCTGCCCATTTCGATCGCGGCATCGCATGCACATTGAACGCCGATTATGACCACGCGATCGCCGATTTTACGATGGCGCTTACGTTGGAAGACCCAAAAGAACCGCTTACCTATTTTGCGCGCGGGAATGCCTTCTATGCCAAGGGCGATCGCGAGGATGCGGCAAATGACTATCAATCGGCCGCGCAAAATCTGGCCGACAGCCTGGCATCAACCACCGGCGACGCAGACACCCTGAATGCCGCCGCGTGGATATTGGCAACCTGCCCCGAGGCACGATTCCGCCAAGGGGTGACGGCGATCGGCTACGCAAAACAAGCGTGCGATCTGACCTCGCGCGAGAAATCCAAATATCTCGACACGCTGGCGGCATCGTATGCCGAGAACGGCAACTTCGAGCCTGCGGTGGATGCGGAGCGGGAGGCGGTTTCGCGGAGCCTGCTCGCGGTCGATATCGCGGCCTACCGCAAGCGCCTGAAGCTGTACGAGGACCACAAGCCCTACCGCGCGGATATGAAGTAGCCGGCGGCGGGGAGGGGCACACCACTTGCACGCGCCAACTTCCCGCGTGGTCCTCATCGCCATTGAAGCCGATGGGCAATTGCGATAGTGCGTGAATTTCAGTCCAAATCTATGCTAATCAATTCGTCAATAATAGAAGAGGTCCCTAATTTATGGCAGAGGCAAAACCCAAGCCCGCGCTCGCCCTAACGCCCGGCAAAGTGGCTGGTCAAAAGATCGTCGGTCTTTCCGAACGTCGGACACCAGAGCTGATAATCGCTTTCGTTGGACCAGTTGGAGCGGGAGTTTCGAAAACATCGACGATTCTCAGCGGAATACTCAAAGAACGCTTCAATTATGAGCCTCACTATATACGTGTAAGCGATATAATTGCCGACCGTGCAGACAAGCTGAAAAAGCCGATCAGTCCAGCGATACCGCAAGCTGAGCGGATATCTCAACTTCAACAGCTCGGAACTGAGTTTCGAATGCAATGGTCCAAAAGCTATTTGGCAGAAAAGTGTGTCGAGAATATTGCGGTGTGGCGTGCGGCCAAAACTGGAAATGAAGAGGAAGCTGGTACAGTCAGCCCAAGTCCCATGCGGGTTGTTCATTTGATCGATTCTCTCAAGAATCCCGCCGAGGTTGAACTCCTTAAAGAAGTATACGGTGACACCTTTTGGCTAATCGGAGTATTCGCACCAGACAATATAAGGCAGAATCGCCTTTTGAATCTCGGCGTCGCGCACAGTGCGCTGCCGAAGATCATCGATACTGACGAAGAGGCAGGAGTCGGATATGGACAACGAGTTCGCGAAACGATTCACATGGCAGACTTCTTCATTAGAAACGACGGAGAAAACGATGTTCGCCTAAAATCTGTTGTCACAAGATACCTCGAAATCTTATTTGATATCGGTGTCCATACCCCCACGCAGGACGAAGCTGCAATGTATAGCGCAGCCTCGTCTGCCTCTGGATCTGCCTGTCTTTCGCGTCAGGTTGGTGCAGCGATCTACAGCCATTCGGGCGAGTTAATTGGTGTTGGTGCAAACGACGTGCCCAAAAAAGGCGGGGGCTTGTATACTACCGAAGACGGAGAAGAAGATCATAGGTGCTACAAATGGGGTGGGAAGATTTGCCATAATGATGAACGGAAGGGGATGCTCTATTCGGCTATCCAGAAGGTACTAGAAAAGGAACAGTTGCTCGTTCTTAATGCCGAAAGTAGTAAAGTGCGAAATGCCTTGGCGCAGACGGAGGTCAAGGACCTGATTGAGTATTCCCGCGCTGTGCATGCAGAGATGGAAGCAATTATTTCCGTCGCGCGCGGGAATAAGCATGGAATCGTCGGGGCGACGATGTACGTAACGACATTTCCTTGTCACCACTGCGCGCGTCACATCATTGCGAGCGGCATCGATCGGGTCATATACATAGAGCCATATGCGAAGAGTCTAGCTTTGGTGCTTCATAGCGATGCGATTTCGACGGTTCGGAATGATTCGAAGGCGCGGGTCGCATTTTTGCAGTACGAAGGGGTGGCGCCGAAGAATATAATTCGACTGTTTAAGCATGGACTAGCAAGGAAGGAAGGTGGGAAGCTTCTTGAGCGGAACCCGCTACTGGCGTCGCCGGTATTTCCAGCTCCTCTTGACGGGTTTCAAAGAAGAGAGGACATTATCGTCAAACAGATAGTGGCACTCGAGACCGAGGCCGAGAGCGACCGGGAGTCAGGCGATGGCAAAGAAAAAGCAGGAGGCGCAGCTCAGCTTTCTCTTAACGCCGGCAAGGACAGCCGTTAAGCACGGGGCTGAGGCGGTTGTTGACGAAAGCAAGAGCGGGAAAGTTCGAGTTCCAATCTCATTAAGCCGTGTGCGCTTCGAAAGAAATCGGGAATTACTTCTCCGTCGGCTGTCGCGTGACCCTTTTTTCGCCGACTAGATTATCCCTTTAATTACTTGCGGCCGCTGGATTTGGCTACCAGCGGGGTGGCGGAGCCTTCGCGGCCTTCGAAGCCGGTGGTTTCGATCGTGCAATGCATCCCGCATTCCTTGGGACCTTCGTCCTCCCACCACCATCGTCCGGCGCGTGGATCCTGCCCCTCGCTAACCGGGCGCGTGCATGGGGCGCATCCGATCGACTTGTAGCCCTTGTCGTAGAGTGTGCTGTAGGGCACGTCGTTGGCGCGGATGTAATTCCACGTCTGGCGCTCGCTCCAATCGGCCAGCGGTGCGAGCTTCACCAGCCCGCCATGGTCGTTATCGAGCGCGGCCTTCTGCAGATTGGCGCGCGTCTCCCACTGCCCGCGCCGCAGCCCCGTCACCCACGCGCTGTAGTTTTCGAGCGCGCGCCGGAGCGGAACCACCTTGCGCACCTGGCAGCAGAGCAGGCGTGAATTGAGATCGCGGTAGAAGAGATTCAAGCCGTGCTTGGTCACCATCTTCTCGACCACGCTGGTATCGGGCAAAAAAACTTCGATCGCGATTCCGTAGCGATCGCGAATCTTGTCCATCAGGTCGTAAGTTTCATTCGGCAGGCGGCCGGTATCGATCGTAAACACGCGAATCTTCGGATCGATCCGCCACGCCATGTCGATAAGAACGCATCCTTCGGCTTGAAAGCTCGAACAGATTCCCAATCCGCTGCCGAATCGGCCGATCGCCCATGCCACAAGAGCTTCAGGCGATTTGCTTTCGAAGCTTGCTGCGATTTGGGCAACTTCGGACTCGGTCATGCGGCCGCGCTCGAGCCGCGGCTCCGCTCCGGCGGCGATATCTAGGCTGCGCATTCGCCTTCCTTGGTTTCAGGGGCGAAGGCATGGTCTTCGCCGATGTCGATGAAGTCTTCGGGGCGCACGGATGCGGGGACAATCTCGCACAGGTCCGCAAGGCGCGATTCGATTTCCTTAAGATCGGCGCGGCGGAAGAATTTGATCGCCGTTTCGTTTGCCGCGTGAGAATCGCGATACCAAAGCAGCAGGCGTTCCATCGCTTCCGTCACGCGGCGTGCGGGAAGTTTTACGCTGCGCCGGCCAAAGTGAGTCTCGCCGCCGTCGACCTCACCACCGATGAAGAGCTGATACTGCGGAATGAGGCGATTGCCTTCCAGGCGATGAAGTCCGCCCTGAAAGCCGAATGTCGACACATGATGCTGTGCGCATCCGTTGGGGCATCCGCTGATTTTGATCGTCGCCTCCGGTGCGATCGTGGCCAGCTCCGGATGCGCGGCGAAATATTCCGTAAGCTCGCGTCCCAAGCCGCGCGACTGCGTGACCGCCAGACGGCACGATTCGGCGCCCGGGCAACTGGTCACGTCGGCGATCGTTTCGGCGCCGGATGGTCCAAGGCCGGCCGCACGCAGACGACGATATAATTCGGAAACGTCGTCGCGTTTGACCCATCGCATGAGCAGATTCTGCCGCGCGGTGGTGCGGACGGAGCCATCGCCATAGGCAAGCGCCAGATCGGCGACAATTCTAAATTGCTGGCCGGACAGATCGCCCATCGGCAGATGGATCGTCACGGCGGCGTAGCCGTCCTGGCGCTGCGGCATTACGTTGGTGCGGCAAAACGCTTCATAGTCCTCGGCGGAGAACAGCTCCGGCATCGCACGCGGGATCGGCGGCACGATTCCGGGGCCTTTCATTTTCGCCGATGCCGCGCGCTGGGCGACTTCCACCACGGCGGGCGCGGCGGGACGGTCCCATGCGGGCGCGGTCTCGACGGGCGGGTGCTGCGGATCGAACGGCAGCGAAGCGCCGCCTTGCGCGATAAATTCGGCAAATTCTTCGTAGTAAAGCTTTTTGAAGTTGTCCCAGCCGATCTTGCGAATGAGATACTTCATGCGCGCGTTGGCCTTGCTGCGGCGATTTCCATGCTGGTGGAATACGCGCAGGATCGCCTCCGCAACGCTGAGAATTTCTCCGGCCGGGACGAAATCGTAGAGCACGTCGCCCGCCTGGCACAGCGTGGCCGTGCCGCCGCCGGCGGTGATGCGGAAGCCGCGCTCGGCCTTTCCATTGATGCCGCGAATTTCGGCGCGGAAGCCGATGTCATTGAAGCCGGTCCCGACGCAATCCGGGCCGCATCCGCTAAACGCGATCTTGAACTTGCGTGGCAGCGACGAAGCGAGCGGATGGCGCAGGAAATAGCGCGTGGTCGCATCGGCGTATGGAGTCACGTCGAATAATTCTTCGGGACAAACTCCCGCCATCGGGCATCCGACGATGTTGCGGACCGAGTGGCCGCATGCCTCGCGCGTGGTGATCCCGGCAGCCGCCAAATCGTTCATAATTGCCGGCGTGTCGGAGAGTTTGACGAAGTGCATCTGGATGTTCTGGCGGGTGGTGATGTGGGCGAAGCCGCGCGAATAGCGCTCGCATGCGTCCGCAGCAGCATTCAGCGCTTGGGCCGACAGGATGCCCTGCGGAATTTTAATGCGGAACATCTGGACATCGTCCTGACGCTGCCCATAAACGCCTCGAACCAGCCGGAAGCTGCGCCAGTCCTCGGCATTGATTTCGCCACGCTCGTAGCGCTCCAGCGTCGCGACGAATTCGTCGATATCGGACTGTTTTGCGAATGACGGCTGATTGCGGCCAATCGCGGAACTCGCCTGAGGGGAAGAGCCGGACCGTTGCTCCGTTGAATTCATGGCACAAAATAAGGTAACTTTGGTTACCTTCTTAGTCAACTAATTAGATCACCGATCAAGTTCGCTATTCTAGGGCGTCGCAACCCATGATAAATACGAAAGAATTCGGTGGGATATAGCGTCAATGAAATTCGGCGTCGGTGTCGATTATTCCCTCAAGGCGCTCCTGATGCTGGCGGAGCGTTACCCCAATAGCCAGCCGGTTCGGGTCGAGGAAATCGCCGAATCCCAGAGTATCCCCGAGAACTACCTGCGGCGGCTCTTAATCGAACTAAAGCGGGGCGGCTTAGTCGCCAGCCAGAAGGGGCCCAGTGGCGGATACCTGCTCGCACGCCCGCCGGCGAAAATCTCAATGGCCGATGTGGTTGAGATCGTCGAAGGCGGCTACGCCCCGGTCGAATGCCTGAAGGACGGCGCCAATGCATTGTGCCATCGAGATGAACCGTGCGCGATGCGCGATGTATGGCGGGAGGTGCGCGACGGTGTCGATGCGACGCTGCGCGCTGCCACGCTGCAATCGCTGGCCGATAAGCGCCGCAAATCATTCAGCTTCAGCATCTGAGGAGAGGTGCCGGCGTGGCAATCATAGCGTCACGTAACCGACCGCAGCAGCATCGTTTCGGAATGTTGAACTTTTAATTAAAAAGCGCTTATAGTGGTGATAGGGGCTTGGGGTGGACTGGCGGGTATTTTTACCCGCTTATGATGCGTCCGTTGCAAAGTTAAGGTCTGCAAACCGGACGCATAAAGGAGTTTTATGGGGTTAGCGGGCACATCGGTTCCTTGGTCTAGCGAGAGCGAGGAAGACCTAAAACGGCCTTCCCTCCTGCATGTGCTTGGTGAACTGCGGTTTCCGTTGGAGGCATCTGTCTTCTGGCTCAGCGCGGTCAATCATCCGTGGCCGCGTGCGGAACTGGGCGAGGGCAAACCCGTTCTGCTCATTCCGGGATTCATGGCGAGCGATCTTACGCTCGCGCCGATGGCGGCGTTCATGCGCTGGCTCGGCCATTCGACGGACTACGCCGGAATTTGGGTTAATTCCGATTGCCCGCGTGAGACGATCGAACGCGCCAGCGTGCGGCTTAAGAAAATGCATCGCGAGCATGGCGCGCGCGTAGTGATCGTCGGCCAGAGCCTGGGCGGTTTGTACGCCCGCGAACTCAGTCATCGCCATCCGGAATTGATCGAGCGCGTGATCACGCTCGGCTCGCCGGTCAAATTGCCGCGTCATACGAGCCACGTCGCGGTGGCAGCTGTTGCGCGATCGATGGCCGTGCTGCGCGGAAAAGAGAAGGGGTGCCTGACCGAATCGTGCGCGTGCGGAATCCGGATCCACCATCGGATGCCTGAAGTGCCGACCACGGTGGTCTACTCGCGAACTGACGGCATCGCGCATTGGGAAAGCTGCGTCGATCCCACCGGTTCAGAACTGGTCGAGAACGTCGAGGTGATGAGCAGCCACTGCGGGATGGCGGTAAATCCGGACGTGTACCGGATTATCTCCGATCGGCTGTCGATCGAAGCGCGGTCGCGCTCGCCGCACCTGCACGCGGTGACTGCCGCGCCGAATTGATTCGGCCGGCTCTCGCGTAAGCACAAATCTCTCTTCAGTTACTGTCGATACAAAGGATCGGCTGTTTGGCGCTGCTCGGCTGCCGGGAGCGCGCCGACGCGTACCAACTCCTCGCGCAGGCGGGATCGTGACAGTGGTTTACACAGAACCGCGGCGGCACCCAGTTGATAACTCGCGGCGACATCGCGGTCGAACAGCGAGCTGGTAATCACAAACAGCGGGACGGCGCGGAGTTCTTCTTTTGAATGGGCGGCATGCAAAACTGAGAAACCGCCGTTGTCGGGCAGCCTGAGATCGACCAGGAACAAATCAGGGCGGTCTTGCTCGGTGAACTGTTCGATCATTCGGAGCGCTTCGTCGGTATTTTGCGCGAGCAGCATCTCGATGCCGTCACCCAAAACCTGCCGGACCACCGTCAGCGCAATAAAGACGTGATCGGGATTATCTTCGATTAAGAAGATCCGGACTGCCGGACCGCTTTTGACTATTTCTTGTTCGACCATCTTCCCTCACCAGACCAAATCGGCCGTTCAGCCCGCTGAACCAAAGGCTCCGAATTCGTCGCGCGAGGGGTCGCTCTGCCAGAACATCATTCAAGGGTTGTGCCATTGAGGCCGCTCTAGCGGCAATCTTGGACAAAACTCCGAACGACACGCTTATTCATCGTAATGCGTTACTTCGAAGATTCTGATCACCATGAATTGAAATTTGAACAGTTTTCTTTTAATTACAGGTACTTAGAGCTATTGCCAGGATACTCAAGCTTCCGGTCGTTTCGCATCGCTCGATATTTGTGGCATCCTTGCCACAGCAGTTCTTTTCGCTGTGCCACCTAGGCACAGGCCGACACATTAAATTCCCGGTTGAATCGCGCTTGGCGATTCCAATCGAGAGAAAGGACCGAGGACTTGGACATCATATCGGCGGCGCTCGATTCGAAACTCCTGCGTCATCCGCGCTTGCGGAGATATCGCTCGCTGGTCCGCGAAGATCTGACCGCAACCTATTCGCGCGACATCCAAAAATGGCTCGTGGTTGCCCCAATTATAGGCGTGGTGACAGGGCTGGTCGTTACTGGAATCGCCATCACCATCCTCGATGTCATCTGGAATGCGATGCTTCCGATCTACATGGCGCATCACTGGATGATGGTCGTGGGCCTGCTGATCGGATTCACGATCGCCGGGCTGATCATGCGGTACCGAACGCCCAATCCCAACGAACATTCGACCGAAGAAATCATTCGCTCGTATCACGAGCATCGCGGCGATATCGACATACAGCCGTTCTGGTGGAAGCTGCTTGCCGCCGTCGCGACGGTGGGTTCGGGCGGCAGTTGTGCGCTCGAGGGTCCGGGAATTTACGCCGGCGGCGCGATCGGTTCGTGGCTGTGGACCAAACTCAAGCGCCTGCGGCTGGAGCCGCGCGACCGCCGAATCATGCTGATCAGCGGCGCCGCCGCCGGGATGGCCGCGGTGTTTCGCGCACCGCTGACCGGCTTGGTCTTCGCATTGGAGATGCCGTACAAGGACGATCTCGCTCACGAAGCGCTCTTGCCGTCGCTGATTTCATCGGTGGTGGCATACTCCACGCTGATATCGATTGCCGGCGCGGAGCCGCTGTTCGGATTCGCGGCCACGAACGCCCCCGGGTTCCAGGCTCACGATTTGCCCTGGGCGGCGCTGTTGGGATTCGGCATCGGTCTAATTGCGCTGGTGTTCGACATCACGTTTCGCCGCGTGAGAACATTTTTCATTGCCAGCCGCATCCCGCATCCGCTCAAGCTCGCCATCGGTGGCCTGGGCACTGCGCTTTGCGGAATCGCCTTCGTATCGTTTTTCGACAGCCCGCTCATCCCTATCGGCCCAAACTATGAGGCGGTGCGTTACATCTTGAGCCATCGGATGCCCGCGCATGTGCTGCTCGCGTTTGCGGGATTCAAGCTCGCCGCAACGATCTGCTCGCTCGGCGTGGGTGGCGTAAGCGCGATGTTCGTACCGCTGCTGCTGTCCGGTGCGGCGATTGGGCGGGCGTATGCATTTGCGGTCGTGGGTGGTCCACAGTTTGGCTTGTATGCCGCTGTCGGAATGGCTGCGTTCATCGCGGCTGGATACAAAGCACCGCTGACGGCGGTGGTATTTGTGGCGGAGGCTGCCGGCGGCCATGCGTTCTTGATTCCGAGCCTTATCGGTGCGGCGGTTGCATACGCCGTTTCCGGGGAAGCATCGGTTTCCGGCGATCAGCACCTGCACGAAGCGGCCCGGCTGGCTGAATTGTCGGGCCGGACGGTGCGTGATGTGATGCAGCAGCAAGTCGTGTCGGTCTCGGCCGCCGCAACCTTGCGAGAGTTCGCGGCGGCGGTCGCGGCGAATCAGCGGCACACGATCTATCCGGTGGCCGACGCCGGTGGCATTGGCGGAACGATCTCAGCATCCGATTTGGGCCGCGTGCCGCCGGAGAAATGGGACACCGTCACCGCCGGAGAGACAGCCAATCGCGACGCCGTATGCGTCGATACGGACTGCGATCTCGGTGAGGCATTGCGGCTTTTGGTTCGCGAGCGCGGCGCGCAGATGCTCCTGGTGGTTGACGACACCGGCAAGCTGGCCGGAATCGTCACCAAGACCGACATCCTGCGCGGGGTGAATATCGGTGGGCCGGCGCCGAACTCAGATCAATAGCCGCCCAGCGCTGCGACGCGTTCGCGATGATAGGGCGGGGCGCCGAAATACGATTCGTTGAATCGCGCGCGCTTGAACCACAAGTGCATGTCGTGCTCCCAGGTAAAGCCTATCCCGCCGTGCATCAGCACCGCGCGGTCCGTGCCGCGGCTGTAGATACTGCACAACAACCCCTTCGCCATTGAGGCAGCCCGCGATGCGTCCGGTGCGCCCGAATCGATCGCATAGGCGGCGTACCACAGCAGCGCGCGCGCCGGCTCAAGTTCGGCGACCATTTCGGCCGCGGCATGCTTGAGCGCCTGAAACGAACCGATCGGCTTGCCGAATTGCTCGCGGACTTTCGAATATTCCACGGCCATCTCAAGCGCCCGCTCCATCCCGCCCAACGAGTCTGCCGCAATCGCAATCGCGCCGATGTCAATCAATTTCGCGAACAAATCTCCCGCACCGTCAAGTGCGATCGCGGGAGTGTTGTTGAATTCGACAATCGATGTACGGCGGGTCAAATCAACTCCCTGCAGAGAGTGCATTTTCACGCCCGGCGATTTGGTTTCAACGGCGAACAGGCCGATGTCCGCCGCTTCGTTTTTCGCCGCGACGACGATGAAATCCGCGACGTGCGCATACGGCACGAACATCTTTGTGCCGGTCAGGCGCCATTGCGCCCCGGTCTTTGAGGCGCTCGCGGCGATATCCACGGGGTCGAAGCTGTCAGCGGATTCGACTATCGCAATTGTTCCGGTCGCGGCACCGGAGGAAATTGCGGACAGCCACTTCGAATTGAACGCATCGGAGCCGCCCAGTTTGAGCGCGCTGGCCGCAATTGCCGATGAAAACAGAAACGGTCCCGGCATCGCGGCGTACCCGCACTCTTCGAGAATCATCGCCATGTCGAGCATCCCAAGGCCCGCGCCGCCGAATTTCTCCGGCACGAGGATGCCGTTCCATCCGAGCTTGGCGATCTGCGCGTACAGCTCGCGCGGATGACCCTCCGCGCCGGCCATCGTCTTGCGAATTGCCGCGGAAGTGCATTCGGCCGCAAGGAATGTGCGGGCGCTTTGCTTGAGTTGCTGCTGTTCTTCGTTGAGTCCGAATTCCATCTTAGCTCACCTGTGCCAAATTGGAGGGATCATCGCGACTTGGGCATCTTTAGGCCGCGCTCGGCAATGATGTTCTTCTGGATGTGGGAGGTGCCGCCGCCGATAACCATGCCCAGCGAAAACATCCATTCGTACGGCCAGTAGCCCTTGTCCATCGCGGATTCGTCCGCGCGCGCGAGCATCGAGTAATCGCCCATCGCTTCCATCGCGGCAATTGCGATGTCGTGCATCAGCTCGGTGCCGACCAGCTTGTTGAGCATCGATTCGGTGCCCGGCCTGCGCCCGCGGATGTGGTCGGAGAGCTGCCGCATCGAATGGTATCGCAGCGCCGCAGTCCTCATTTCCAAATCCGCCAATCGCTGGCGAAAAACCGGATCGGCGCTGATTGGACGCCCCCCGCGCTTGATCGATTTGGCCAGCGCCAAAAGGCGCATGAATCGCTGATCGGCGGCGCTGGAGGAGCCGAGCATGTTGCGCTCGTGGAAGAGGGTGGAATTTGCGACAATCCAGCCCTCGTTCAGCTTGCCGACCAGATTTTCGCGCGGCACGCGAACGTTGTCGAAGAAGACTTCGTTGAAGCCGCGATCGCCCGTCATCTGGACCAGCGGCCTGACCGTGAGGCCGGGCGAATGCATGTCGATGAGGATGTACGAGATGCCGCGATGCTTGGGCGCTTCCGGATCGGTGCGCACCAAACAGAACATCCCGTCGGCGAATTGCGCGGCGGAGGTCCAGACCTTCTGTCCGTTGACGACGAAATGGTCGCCGTCGACCACCGCGCGGGTTTTGAGCGAAGCCAAATCCGATCCGGATCCCGGCTCGGAATAGCCTTGGCACCAAATTTCATCGCCGGTGAGAATTTTTTTCAGATAGCGCGACTTTTGCTCATCGGTCCCCCAAGTGATGAGCGTAGGTCCGAGCATCGCGATGCCTAACCCGCCCAGCAGTTGGGGAGCCTGCGCACGCGCCAACTCCTCGCTCACGATCGATTGGCGGACCGGGTCCAGCGCCTGCCCGCCGTATTCTTTGGGCCATCCCAGCGCGACGTAACCGGCCTCGTACAAAGTGCGCTGCCATGCGCGCGCGCGGGTCGCCCATTCCTTCTCGCCTTCGGAACCGCGCGCGGCGGCAACGCCGCTCTTGGCGACGTTCTCCTCCATCCAGGCGCGGACTTTTTTTCTAAACGCCTCTTCCTCGGGACTAAAACTCAGGTCCATTTTCGGCTCCTAACAGTTGTAAGGTACCGCAATCGACGCCCAGCATAGCCCAAACCGCGAATAAATGCCGCATCGCGCGATCGGCGGTCAGCCGCATATCTGGTCGAGGTCAGGACGAACCGGCGGCGGGTGTCGGGGTGGGGGTGGCGCAATCGCTGCCGCTGTACCAAAACTTGGTGCGCTTGGCCCACGCGCTGTCGGGATATTTTCGATGCAGCAAATCGAAGGCTGCCTTTCCGATCTTTGTGCTTTCGCAATTCGAGTCGCCCAGCTTTACCGCCATCACGCACTTTGACAGTGCTTCGGGCGCCCGATCGTCACCAGAACCGCTGCGTGCCCATGCGATCGACTCGCTGCAAAGAAAATTCGGCGCATTGACCGTGGACAGCTTGTTCCATTCAGCCTCCGCGGACGATTTTTCCGCCGCGGAGAGAAATCCCGGCGCGGGTTCAGCGGTGGGGGTCGAGTCGGAGAACGTCGTGCGGGAGGCCACCATCGACGGCCACCAGTTGTCCCGGTAATCGTCGATTGTGCCGATCGGCTCATTGCGTCCGACTCCGGGATCAACGGTCGGCCGGATACCGGGATTCAGCAGCAACATGTAGGCAGCATCAAATCGTTTCGCGGCGGGGCCTTTTGCCGTGCTCCATTTTTCAAGCGGCGTCTTCAGCGCCGGCACGAGATCGCCCGCAATCGGCGCGAGCTCGCGAGCATCGGCCATGTTTCCGAGTAGAATCGCCTTCGTCCATGCGGCCATCGCGACCTGCCCGCGCAGGTATGGCGACAGGACGGCGCTTTGTGCCGCCTGCTTCTGAAGATTGAGCGGCAGCCACTTGCTCAAAACCTCGGCACCGTCAGCGTCGAAGAGCGGGCCCGCCGCCAAGACCTTCACCTCCGGATCGAGCGAAGTTTCTGGCAGCTCTTCGACATCGCCGGTGTCGGTGATTCCAAGCGGGATTCGCTGCGCATACTTAAGGAGTTCGTCCAGATTGCGCGCGACCTTCATGCGCAACGATTCGAATTCATTTGCGGCTGACCGCGGGAGCGAATCGCGTGTGGCGAGAATCGCGTCGAGTTTCACGCGGGCGTCATCGGCTTTGCCCTGTTCGATCATCAGCCGCGCGACTTGGTAGGTCGCCGTCGCATATGCGGGAGAATCGGGCGTCACATCCTCGGCTGCCTTGATCAAAGCGGGCGCGTTTGCATCGGTGCCGTGGGCCACTGAAATCGCCGCGATGAGCCATGGAATTGACGCCGTCTTTTTCCATTGCTGGGCAAAATGATCGGGCGGCGTGCCGGCATCCTTGTCGAAGCTTAAAATCCAGTCGGTCAAATCGTCAGTATGAGCGCTTTTGTTTAGCTGACCGTGATTGAGCAGCCAAAGATAATCGCTCACGTTCTGCCTGAGTGTCGCTTCGGAGCCGGGCTTCATTATCGCGCGCGCCAGCTCGTCCACTTGCTGATCGGGATGCAATTGCGCGTCGACGAAGCCGAGCAGCCGCTGCGCCGCCGCTTTTTCATCATCGCTGCCGGGAGCCGCGATGATCTTGTGCAATTGTGTCTCGCCCAACGCAAGAATCGCAGGGTCATTCTTCTCGCCGGAGAGCGTAGCCTTTCGAATTGTCGCTCTGGCAACCAAGTAAGGCGCGATGCCGTGCCATGGCGATGCGGAATCGGCGGCGATTGCACCGAACAGTTTTATGGCCGCATCGAAATTCCCGCCGTAGAAGTTCGCGCACGCGATCTGGTACGCGCGTTGGGCCTGTTCGAATGGCGTCCCGTCCTTCAGCGGGTCTGGAATCTTGACCTGAGGCGGCTTGTCCGAACTCCCGGCAGTCCATGGCGCACCCGGCGGAAAATTCGAGCAATTTTGAAAGACTTCATCCTGCGCATCGACCCATTGCTTGACCGGTGCGCCGGAGAGCCCGAATTTTTCGATCATCGCGCCGAGCGTTTTGGCCGCGGTATGAAACGAGCTGTCATTGCAGTTGGCGTAATAGAACAGCGAGTACTGGCCCGGCCCCGAGCGATACGCCTCGATTTTGTCAAGCGCCGAAACGCCCGGTACCTTGCCGCGCGCCGCAATCCAACCCCCCGACGCATCGCTTACCGAAACCGAATTTCCACTTGAGACGCCGAGCATCGTGTGCGCGTCCAGGCGATCGGATGTGGCCGCTGTAGTTTCCAAGCCAAGCCGTCCATTCAGCAAGGAGAGCATCGCCGCTTGCTCGGCCGGATCGAAGCCGGGGCCGGCTATGTAACGATAAGCGATGTATCGATATGAGCGATTCCAAGTCGATTTGACTATGCCCAATCGTCCCCCAACGAATGGATCGAAAGGCGTGTCGGGATGCGCCGGTGCTGCGAATATCGCGAACGTGAAAAACGGACCGCAGCTCCATAGTGGACGTGCGAACAAAAGCATCGCCACGGCCATCACCATCGCCATCTTTCGCCAATGCTTCATCGTGCCAACTCAACAATCGCCGCGTTTGCATCGGCAGCCGTCCAGGGTCGCGGAGAAAACAGATACACGCGCTTATCTCCAGACAGCCCAGCGAATGGTTCATCCAAAGCGAGCCCGATGCTCGTCTGGCCAATAGCGGGAGAAAATTTGCCGCCCGCGCGAAGGTAGCTGTCGATGCGGCCTGAGTCGCGGCCCATCCGGAACAGCATCGGCACGGTTTCATCGACCGGCAGGCCGGCAATCCAGTTATCATCGAGGCACCACGATGCGAGCGCGGTCATCGAAAGCGGGATCGACGCAGGGATGCGGCCGCGTACGTCGGCCAGCAACTCGCGATAGAACCCGCGCTGCGATTTGCTCGCATCGAAATCGATCTGGATTGCCGCTGCCGAAGGATTGGCCAGCCCGGCGATAATGCGGGCCGCCTCTGCCCGCTGCAAATCCGATAAAGTTGGCCGCGAATGCCAGTCGGTCTCGATCCGCGCCACGGGAACCAGCGTCGTGCGGGGAGGTACGGTCAGCGGCTGCAGCCGCGGATGCAGCACTACGCGGTCGCCGCTCAATTCAAGCGTTACCGCCAGGTATGCGACTCCGGTGGTGGCGGGATCGATAAATCCGAGATTTTCGCGCCGCTCCCACGCCCATAGGACGACGTGCGGAACCCGGCTCATCCGGTCGGATGCGATAGGCCGTGCGGCCATCGCCGCAAGCGCAACCGCGATCGCGAACGCGCAACGAAGATAACGCTTCATCTCCGCTCCAATGCCTCGATTTGAATGAACGCAGTCATAACTCAAACGCACGCGACTATAGCAGCAATTTTTCAAAATGGCGTAGCCGCGCAACCCTATAATTGAAGCCGGCGAAAACTTCTTTCCGGAAGGTTTGCCGGGCTTAATCGGCGTTGCTAAAGTGGTGGATCGATGGCGACTACTATCACCAGCGAATGCATCAACTGCGGGGCGTGCGAACCGGAATGCCCCAACACGGCGATTTACGCGGGCGGGGTTCCGTGGAAGACGATGGCGGGCGAAGAGCATCCGGCGATCGCCCAGGACATTTTCTACATCGTGCCCTCCAAGTGCACCGAATGCGTCGGGTTCTTCGATCACGAAGCTTGCGCGGCGGTATGCCCCGTCGATTGCTGCGTGCCCGATCCAAAAAATGTCGAGAGCGAAGCGATACTGCTCGCGCGCGCGCGCGAGTTGCATCCCGACAAAACGATAGCCGACGATGCGCCGTCGCGCTTCCGCAAGGAAGGCGGCGGAGAAGCGACACCAGCGGCCCCGGCTGCCAACGGCGATGCAGCGGCGGCTGCGCCGAAAGCAGCAGCTCCCGTGGCGGCAGCACCGGCCGCAGTCGCGGCTGCTCCAGTTGCCATGGTCGATACCGAGTACAACCCGTCCGGCTGGGAGGTTCCGGTCATTTGCAAGGACTGCAATGAGCCGTGGATGATTCCCTATCGGCACTTTCAGGCCGGCGTGGTCCTCTATTGTCCGTCATGTTCGGGGTCATATGTTCCCAAATCGTCGATGGTCCGCGAAGTCAGGGAGACTTTCGAAGGCTTCTATAATCGCCGCCGTGCCGAGCGCGAAGCCCTTGCCCGGCGGCAAACGCGCGAAGCCGAGGCGTTGACGGCTAAGCAGGAAGCGGAGATGGAAGGGTTCAAGCGCCGACTTGCCGAGATGGCGCAGACACTCAAACCGGCAGGCAAGCAGGTGAAGCCCAAGGGCATTGCCGCGATGTTCACTTAAGCCGGATTCGGCTTGAACTGGCGCTCCGCGGATTTGCCGAGCGCCTCGCCTTCAAAACCAATTTCGATACAGCGTCCGGTTGCGTAATCGAGGTCGAGCAGCAGGCTTCGAATCGCACGCCGTTTGACCGAGCGCACCAGTGCCGCGACCGCATCGGTATCGCCCGTATCGATTGCGGCCACTTCGGCGGCATCCAGCTTGCGTCGGCGCGCGAACTCGCGCGCACCTGCCTCGGCTGAGAATGCGAGCACTCCCGCCCATGCCGCGCCCGTTTCCTGAAACGCGATGAGCGCGCCGCCGGAATCAAGCAGAAAATAGAATTCCTTTGATTTGCTCATGCGGGCGGGGAGGGGTCCGATACCTTCGAGTCGAGGTTATCGCCGTATCGCGCGCCGATTCAACTGTTGGCGTAATCGATCGCGTAAGTTTCATGGCACCCCGGCCAGCAGCGCGCTAAAATGGCCACAATAGGCACCGCGCATCGGGTGCCTGAATCCAGCGTGGACCGATAGGTGCTCTTCACCGGGCGAGGTAACTGACATGGCTATCGCCGCTCAGCCTGATGGTAATTCCAAGCCAGAAGAGAACGTTGCCCAGCTTTCGATCGAAGACACGCTCGCAAAATTTGAGAGCAATCTCGAACGTGGGCTAACGCAGGAAGAGGCCGCGCGCCGGCTTGAACGCTACGGCCCAAACACGATCGAGGATTATCGAATCAGCTCGCTGGTACGGTTTCTGTCATTTTTTTGGGGACCGATCCCATGGATGATCGAAATTGCTGCGGTACTTTCCGCCGCCGTTCGCCATTGGGATGATTTCATCATCATCGCTGTGATGCTGTTGCTCAACGCCGGGGTCGGATTTTGGGAGGAATTCAAGGCCGACAACGCGATCGAGGCGCTGAAGCAAAATCTGGCGCTCAAATCGCGCGCGCTGCGCGACGGCGAATGGCGCGAAGTCGAAGCGAAAGCGCTGGTGCCGGGCGACATCGTGATGATCCGGCTTGGCAACATCGTGCCTGCCGATCTCAAACTTGCTGAGGGCGAATACCTCACTGCGGATCAGTCGGCTCTGACGGGTGAATCATTGCCTGTGGACAAGAAGGCAGGTGACCTCGCCTATTCTGGATCGATCGCGCGGATGGGCGAGATGAAGGGGATGGTTGTTGCCACTGGGATGAATACCTATTTCGGGCGCACCGCGAAATTGGTCGCAACAGCCGAGACGCGGTCGCATTTCCAGCAGGCAGTGCTGAAAATCGGCAACTTTCTCATCCTAATCACGCTCGGTCTGGTCGCAATGATCCTTCTGGTCGCGCTGTTTCGCGGCGACCCGCTGGTCGAGACCATTTTATTCGCGCTGATCCTCACAGTCGCGGCTATCCCGGTCGCCTTGCCTGCTGTGTTGTCGGTAACGATGGCCGTCGGTGCGGCCGTGCTCGCGAAGATGAAGGCTATCGTTTCCCGCCTGGTGTCGATCGAAGAAATGGCCGGCATGGATGTTCTTTGCTCCGACAAGACCGGAACGTTGACCAAAAACCAGCTCAAGCTGGGCAAGCCTGTGGTATTCGCGGCGCGAAGCGAACAGGACTTGATCCTGAGCGCTGCTTTGGCGTCGGGCACGGAGGGAGGGGATACGATCGACGACGCCATCCTCTCTGCGCTTCACGACCCAGGCGAGATGAAGGCCTGCCGGGTGACGCGCTTTTCGCCCTTCGATCCGGTCCGCAAGCGCACTGAGGCGGAGGTCAGGCGCGACGCTGCAATTTTCAAGGTCTCGAAGGGAGCGCCGCAGGTGATTCTCGAACTGGTCGATCCCGATGCGGCCACATGCGCGCAGGCCGACCGCAAAGTTGAGGAGCTTGCGGCCAACGGCTACCGTACGCTTGGCGTTGCGCGTGCGGATTCGGATGGGAAATGGAAGTTCATGGGGTTGCTGCCGATGTCCGATCCTCCCCGCGAGGATTCCGCGTCCACCATCGCGACCGCACGGCGTATGGGTTTGCAGGTGCGGATGGTAACCGGAGACAATCTTGCAATCGCACGCGAAATCTCGCGCGAACTTTCGCTCGGACCGAAGATCGTGGTCGCCAGCGAAGTGTTTTCCGCCAGCCAGGCGGCCGAAAGCGAACAAATCGAGACGGCGGACGGGTTTGCTCAAGTCTTTCCAGAGCACAAGTTCAAAATTGTAAAGTCCTTGCAAGCCGCCGGACACATCGTCGGGATGACCGGTGACGGCGTGAACGATGCGCCCGCCTTGAAACAGGCCGATGTTGGAATCGCAGTAAGCGGTGCCACCGATGCCGCGCGCGCGGCTGCGGACCTCGTTCTTACAGCACCGGGCCTTTCGGTTATCGCCACAGCGATCGAAGAAGCGCGCAAAATCTTCGAACGCATGAATAGCTATGCGATCTACAGGATCGCGGAAACCATCCGCGTGCTGCTGTTCATGACGCTGTCAATTATCGTGTTCAATTTTTATCCGGTGACCGCGGTGATGATCGTCCTAATCGCGATTCTTAACGACTTTCCGATAATGATGATCGCGTACGATAACGCTCCGGTTGCGGAGCGGCCGGTCCGGTGGGACATGCAGCGAGTGCTCACGATCAGTTCGGTGTTGGGCGTACTCGGAGTTGTTGCCTCATTCGGGTTGTTCTGGATCGCCGAAACATACCTGCGGCTTCCCCGCCATACGATTCAGACTCTCATCTTCCTCAAACTCTTGGTGGCCGGCCACCTCACTATTTACATTACGCGTAACACCGGTGCGGTCTGGGGGCGGCCGTGGCCGAACTGGCGTCTGGTTGTCACTTGCGAGGCCACCCAAATCATCGGCACGTTCGCCGCCGTTTACGGCTGGTTCGTTGAACCGATCGGATGGAACTACGCCGTGATCGTCTGGGGCTATGCACTGGCGTGGTTTTTCATTAACAGCACCGCGAAGATATGGGTGTACCGACTGATGCGGCAAGGACCAAGCCAGCAGCACAGGCACATGACAAGAGTCGGCGCAACGCTTCAGCCCAAACAGGCATTTCCGAAGGGCGATTCAACTGCGACTTAACCGGGGTTGTGTTGTTAAGAGCGGGTGGCCTTCGTCCTCTCTTGGAAACATGGCTGATTGGACTCTGCTATCGTTTGTGCCGGTCGTTCAACTTCCTTGCCGCTTTACCCGGTCAGTCGCCCTTGATGAGGCCGCGGATTGCGCGATGATGCTTGCGGGCGTCCTGCTTGCGGCCCAGCGCTGCGTACATCTCGGCGGCATTGCAATGCGCCTCGACGCTGGCGGGATCGCATTCCAGGGCGCGCAGAAAGCTGCGCAGTGCATGCTGATGCTCGGAGCGTTTGCGGTAGAGCAGGCCGAGCTTCAGGTGCACATCGGCGCTGGCGGGCATGATCGCGGCCGCGCCGAGCAGATGGCGCAGCGCGCCCGACGTGTCGCCCTCGCGCTCGAGTATCGAAGCCATTTGCAGGTGGGTGTCGAATGTTCCCGGCTCGCGAGCGGCCAGTTCGCTATAGAGTGTTAGCGCACGCAGCGGGTCGGCCTCCGCGATGCGATGCATCTCCTCGAAGCGCGCGTTTGCGCGCGCGGGTCCGAAGCGCTCTTCGATCGTGCCGGGCCGGCATTCGCCGCCGAAGTCGAACAGGAGTTGTCCGGTGTGCGCATCGATTAGCGCGGAACCGTCGCGCACCACGATGCGCCCCTCGTCATTGACCAGTTTGAGTGCGGTTACGGGACGGTCGGGTCCGGCCAGATTGCGAACCCGGTTTAGGGCGTCGCGCACGGTGTCCAGATGCTGCCGCGCGCGGAGCATCTCCTTGGCTATGCGCATCACCAGCAGATCGCCGAAGGCAAAGCGGTGCTTGCGGCTTTGCGGAGTGGCCGGCTGAATAAAATTGCGCTTGACCCAGTATCGAATTCGATCCGGAGAAACCGCGAGGATCCTCGCGGCCGTGCGTGTCGAGAATGCGGCTGCTCCGCCGCCCGCCTCTGCCATCTTCACCGCCAACCGGAGAAAAGTATAAGAAGAACCGGATGCTTCCTCAATCCGTCCGCGCGCGGTTTTTCAACAAGTGCCTGCGAATCGATCGTGAGCGGGCATCCTGAGCGCAGCGAAGGACCTCGCGGTCAGCGGCGGAGATCTTTGATTGCGCGGGCGACACGGACGACCGCCTCGACTCCGCGCTTGGCATTGTCGATTCGATCGCGCGCCTGATCGTCGGTCATGCCGGGGCCGGTAATCGCAAGCCCGACCGGCTTTTCAAACTCTATCGCGAGTTCCATCCCGGCCTTCGCGATTGCATGCGCAATCAATTCGTCGTGGCTGGTGTCGCCCTTGATGATCGCGCCGATCATCACTACGCCGGCGATCTCGCGCCGCTTGAGCATCGCCTTTACCACCGGGCCCATGTCGTAGACGCCCGGCACTTTGACTTCTCGGGTTACCTCCGCGCCCAGCGATTTGGCGTGGCGGCGCGCCAGCTCCGCCATCGGCTCGGTCACCTCGGAGTTGAACTCGGCAACCACCAGGCCAATCTTCATCGTGCACCCACCGCAATTTGGATCGCATCGCGGATCTCGATGCCGTTCTGCTTGAGGTAAGTCTTGAGCGCCGGAATCGGATGATCGCCGTAGTGGACAATCGAGGCGACAATTGCCGCATCGGCAAGCCCAGCCGTGAAAGCGTCGCGCAGATGGGCTGGCTCGCCCGCGCCGCCCGAAGCGATAACGGGGATCGATGCCGCCGCGCTTATGCCGCGCGTCAGATCGAGATCGTAGCCAAGCTTGGTGCCGTCGCGATCGATCGAATTGATGCACAGTTCGCCAGCCCCCAGCCGCTCTCCTTCGAGCGCCCAAGCAAGCGCGTCGCGTCCGGTGGGCGTTCGCCCGCCATCGATGACGACTTCATAGCCGCTGGGAATTTCGGGACGCACGCCGGTCTTCTTCACTTGCATCGAGAGCACGACGCACTGGCTGCCGAATGCCAGCGCGCCTTGCGAAATCAGCTCCGGATTGCGCACCGCGCCCGAGTCGATCGAGACCTTTTCCGCACCCGCCAGCAGCACCGCGCGCATGTCTTCCAGCGTGCGCAGGCCGCCGCCGACGCTGAACGGTATGAAGATTTCACGCGCCACCGCGCGCACGACGTCGAGCATGATGCCGCGGCGTTCGTTGGACGCGGTGATATCGTAAAAGACGATCTCGTCGGCGCCTTCCTCGTAGTAATACCGGGCCATCGCGACCGGATCGCCGACATCGACGTTCTCAAGGAAGCGCACGCCCTTGGTGACTTTGCCGTCGCGCACATCGAGGCATGGGATGATTCGCTTGGCGAGCATCGTCAGATTTTCAGCCGGCAGAAGTTGTCGAGCAGCTTGAGTCCGGCCGCGCCGCTCTTTTCAAGATGGAATTGCGTGGCGATTACGCTCCCGCGCGCGATTGCGGCGGTAAACGGCACGCCGTAGTCGGAGGCCGCAATCTCAACGCCGCGATCCTCGGGAATCGGATAAAACGAATTTACGAAATAAAAGTGGGTGTTGTCGGGCACGCCCGCAAACACCGGATGCGGCTGCGTTTGGCGCACGCGATTCCATCCGATCTGCGGCACCTTGAGCGGACCGCCGTCGATCGAGCGCGGGAAGCGAGTCACGCGCCCGCCGATGATGCCGAGGCATTGCGCGGAGTCCTCCTCGCTGCGATCGAGCAGCACCTGGATGCCGATGCAGATCCCCAAAAACGGCTTGCCGGCGCCCGCGACATCGTTGCGCAGCACGTCAACCAGCTTCAGCTCGCGCAAATTTTCCATGGTGGCGCCGGCCGCGCCCACGCCGGGCAGGATCACACGGTCGGCGGCGATGATTTTATCGGCGCGATCGGTGATCTCGCAGGGATGGCCCAGGAACTCGAGCGCGCGTTTTACGCTGGCAAGGTTCCCGGCGCGGTAATCTACGATTGCAATCATGGCGCGGCTTCCGAGCCTTCGATCATACCGTGGCCCGCCTCACGACCCAAGGCGGGCGGATGGCGCGGCGGCCGGATCAGATTTCCGCGCGGATGTCGCGATTGTCGGACAGCACCCGAACCTTTACGTGATGCTCCGAATCGGCCAGCGATCCCCAGTGCATCGCGAAATTCTCAAGCTGAGTGTCGGGATGGAACCGCTCCGACACGCCCATCACGACTTCATCGACCTGAAGCAGGTAAGCCATCCGTGCGATCGCGTAAATCTGGTCGTTTGAAACGCCGACCAGCGGAGTCACGGCGCGGCCGTGATCCTCACACACCTTCACAACCTTGCTGAACAGCTTCTCCTCATGATCGGTGAACACCTGTGCGCCTTCGCTCGATGCCAGGCCGCGCTCGGTGCGGACGGTCATGGCAATCAATTCGGCATGGTCGCGCTCGGCAAGATACCGATGCAAGTGCGCGAGATTGCTTGGGTCGCGAATTGCGATCAGGCACTTGTGAGGTTCGGTCAAACCCAAGTGAACTGCATCGACCGCGGATTCATCCACTAGTTCCAGATTGAACTTTTCAGGCTCTTCGCCGTAGGCGTGATGGATCTGGCCGTTGATGCGCTCCGAGATTTCAAAGACAACGAACAGCGCGAGAGTGAAGCCGACCCCGGAGACCGTGGCAACCTCTTTGGTGAAAAGGTTGACTACCGCGGTAAGGAGCAGCACAAGAAAGGTCAGTGCAAGACCGAGCGGAAAATCCTGTCCGCCCGGACGGAACCAGGTCAGATTGAGCGGCATCCGCCACAGCCGCTTGTATTTCTCGCGATAGCGGAGCACCAGCACCGACAAAGTCTTGAAGACGAAACTCCAAATGACGCCGAAGGCGTAAGCCTCGCCGAGCACGAACATGTCGCCGCGCGAAAGCACGATGGTCGCGATTTGCAGGCCGGTGACGAGATTGACGATCCGGTAATTCGTTCCGTAGCGCTTGTGCGGATGGCGGAACCAGTCGAGCAGCACGCCGTCCTCGGCCACCCGCGTCAGCACACCGGTCGAGCCGACGATTGCGGTGTTAACCGCGCCTGCCAGGATCAGAAAGCCCACAAACACGACGAACGCGCGCAGCGCAATCCGCGCCCACAGCGGTCCCACCATGAACATGGCCAAGCCGCCGATCAGATCGTCGCCGTACTGCGACATCCGCACGTTGTCCGGGATGATCATCACCGCAAAGAAAGAGATTAGCGATGTGAGCAACAGGCTGTAGACGAATATGATCAGTCCGGTGCGGAGCAGATTCTTGAGCTTGGGCGCTTCGATCTCGCGGTTGATCTGCGCCAGCGACTCCTCGCCTGACATCGCAAGTATCGAATGGCCGAATGCGATCAATATTCCGAGCGCGCCGATCGTGCGCGCCGCCGGCAGGTGGCTGAGCCAGCCCAGCGAGTCGCTGGTGAAGTTGAGCTCGAAGGGAGGCAGATGCGCTCCGCGCAGCGCGATCGTAATACCGCACCAGGCAATCATTATCACGGCCATTACGGTCGTGACCTGCATGATTCGCATTGCCTTGCCGCTCGACTCCTCGATGCCGAGGATGTTCTGATGCCAGAAATAGACGGTCACGATGATCGCGAAGATGGCCGCGGCCAGGTCGGGCGGAAGTACGATCGGAAGATGACCCAGTTTGAGCAATTCATTAATCAGCCCGACGAGATACTGGCCCGCCGACACGCCGCTAATCGGTCCGGTCAGGATGTAATCGAACATCAATGCCGACACCGACAGTTTGGCCAGCGTCGGGCCCATCGCCTCTTTCACGACGCGGTAAACCCCGCCGCGCGTGAACATCGAGCAGGATTCGACGTACACGGCGCGCACCGCATACGAGAACAGCATCACTGCAAGGATGAAGTAGGGCGCGGAACGGCCGCAGGCCTGCTCGACGATTCCGCCGATGTAGTAGGCGGTGGAGGCAAGGTCGCATAGCACGATTGCCGATGCCCGCCAGAACGAAATAAAGGCGAGCATCCCGGTCGTGATAACGATTGCTTGCGTTCTCCTTCCGTCAGGTATCGATGGTTCAGCCTTAGTGGGGCGGAGCGGGGTTACAGTAGCGGCCAACGAGAACCTCCCTTTGAGAGCCCGCAAAATGCAATATATCGCCGGGCTTATTGCAATTTTCAATCTTGCTCAATCAGATGTTCGATCATATCTGAGCTTTTTCAGGCAGACAAATTGCAATTTGCATGAAGATTAACAGCGGAACGATGCGATTTGCGGGCCGCTAGGCACGATGCCCAGGCAAAACGGCATTCCTAGAGTGGTCCGTCGGGGCCGAAAACTGAGACGGCGCGCCCAACATCGAGCGCGCCGCCTTATCGGATCAAGAATTTGGCAAGAGTTACTTGTGAAGCGCCCCTTCCAAGCGGGAGTGATTCTTCACGCATACTCCCAAGCTCGTGAAAGGATCGGGACTGTCGTGCTTCACGCAGTAAGGCAGTACGCTGACTTGGTTTGCGTTCATCCCGCGCGATTGAAGCTCCTTCTTCATGCAATCCGAATGGGCGCCGCCCGTGCCTGCGACGCCGGCCGCGTCGTCTGCGGCTTCGATGATCAGGGCGTCGCGCAGGGCGGCCTTTACCGCCGGGTCGGAACACTTCGCAAGCGCACCGTTGACGTTACTGGAAGCGGCGCAGACACCGGTTGCATCGACGAACGCCTCTTCGATTCCAGTGGTTGTCAGATCTTTTGCGAATCCTGAGTTCGCCACCGCAAGCACGGCGGCAGCCGAGAATATTCCGATGGCAAATCGTTTCATGACACTCCTCCCGGTGAACCTTTTAGTTCCATGGCCCGATAATGTCCAGAGCGGACGATCTGCTACGGAATGTCGGCGGATCCGGGCTCGCCGCGCGCCATCGCCATCCGATCGAAGAAGCGATTGATACGCCGATGATTCACGCCGAGGTCGCCGACCCCAAAGCGCGACTTCGATCGCATCTCGATCAGGCTCCCGCCGTCTGAGGACGGCCGCACCTGGACGATCACGTCGTCGGGAAAGCGGAATATGGAGGAGAACGCGACGGCCTCCAGCGTCATCGTCGCAGCGTCGGTGTAGGTCACCTTCCACGCCGGAATCCGGGCGGCGATTTCCTGAACGCGCTGGAAGGCATCTTTTGGTGCGAGACGCTCCTTCAGCGGCGCGACGATTCCATACGTTGACTCTTGGCGGGCGGCGAATTTCGCCTTGTCGTATTTTAGGTCGCGCCCGGCATTATCAACGAACAGCTTTGCGTGGACGAATTCGGGGGGATTGTCGAAATCAGTCGTGATGTCGTTAATCGGCGCCGATTTGACCATGAACCCATGCGCGATGGTCAGCCCGACCGGGATTGCGACTACGATCGACATGACCAAGCCCACCGTCGCGCGATTGCGCTTTGCGATCGTCTGCGGGGTGTTGAACCGATAGCGCGCGAACAGGCCCACAGTCGTGCCGATCAGGCTCAACATGAAGCCCCAGAAAAATACCAGTGAAAATCCAACCATCGGACTCATCAGCCCAAAATGCGCGCCGACCAGTCCGACCGAAACCGCTACCAGCGCGATGATCCCGTCGTAAAACGCAAGCCATTCAGGTGCCATATCATTCCCCCATGCGTCACTGCCGCAACAGGTCCGCCAGCCCGTGCTCTATCGATACCCGTGGGCGCCATCCAAGCACCTGCTCGGCGCGGGTGCGATCGGCCAATGTATCGCGCATATCGGCGGAGCGGGCCGGCTTGCGCACCACCGGGCCGCCTACCAGCGCGGCGATTTTGTTGATGCTGACGTTTTCTCCGCGCCCGATATTAATCGCGCGGCCGTCGGCGATCTTGCAATCCATCGCAAGCAGATTTGCCGCGACCACGTCGCTTACATGGGTAAAATCGCGTGTCTGCTCGCCGTCGCCAAAGATTTCCAGTGGGCGCCCCTCACGCTTGGCCCGCATGAACGCTGCGATCGCGAGCATGTAGGCTCCTTCCTCGACCATCCTGGGCCCGTACACGCTGAAGTAGCGCAGCGTAAGGGTTTGCAGATTAAAGAGCCGGTGAAACATTCGTGTGTATTGCTCGCCGACGTACTTTTGCAGCGCGTAGGGATTGAGCGGATTCGGCGTCATCGTCTCCACCAGCGGCAGCTTGGCCTGCTCGCCATACACCGACGACGATCCCGAATAAATCACGCGGCGCACGCCCGCATCGCGCGCGGCGATCAGCACGTTGAGCGTGCCGACGACGTTGGTCATGTGCGTCTCGACCGGCATCGCGATCGATAGCGGAATTCTCGGCAGTGCGGCGACGTGAAAGACGGTATCGACGCCCGCGAAATGCGGATTGATTGCGCCCGCTGCGCGGATATCGGTCTCGATCAACTCGGCGGCGGGATTGACGTAATCGCGGCGCCCCGTGGCGAAATTGTCGATTATCCGCACCCGTGCGCCCGCCGCAACGAGCGCATCGACCAGATGCGATCCGATAAAGCCGCCGCCACCTGTGACGATCACGAGGCGGGGCGCACCCCCGGAAGGGACAGTTGAGGTCATCGCAGCTCCGTCTTTGTCCCGTGGCTTTGGCCGGGAACCGATTGTGGAAGGCAAAATTGCGTGGGTTTCATCGGTGCGATAGGCTGATCGTTCTCTGTCCGACTTTTGGAAGGGCCCATTAGAGAATGACCACCGATGCGAATAGGATCAAGCTCCTGCGCGAGCTGCTTGTCGAGCGGATTTTAGTACTCGACGGCGCGTTCGGCACGTTCATCCTCGGCAAGCACCTGACTGCGGAGGATTTCGGCGGCCCGGCGCTGGAAGGATGTCCGGACAATGTGGTCCGCAGCCGTCCCGATCTAATTCGGGAAATGCACGACGGGTTCCTCGAAGTCGGCGCGGACATAATCGAGACGGCAACGTTTAATGCGAATTTTCTTTCGCTGGGCGAATATGGGATCGCCAAAGATGCCCGTCTTCTCAACCGACTGGCCGCGACGATCGCGCGCGAAGAGGCGGCGAAATTCAGCACGCCGAAAAAGCCGCGATTCGTAGCCGGCTCGATGGGCCCGACCACGAAGAACATTTCTATCACTGCGACCACGACGTTCGATCATGCCGCTGCCGCGTATGAGGACCAAGCAATCGGGCTAATTGAGGGCGGAGTCGATGTCCTCCTGCTCGAAACGATGAATGACACGCTCACCTGCAAAGCGGGGCTCGTCGGTGTCGAGCGCGCGATCGAAAAGACCGGATGCGCGCCTGCGGTCGCCGTATCGGGAACGATCGAAATCATGGGCACGCTTCTCGGCGGGCAGGATATCGAGGCGTTCTATGTTTCGCTTGCGCATCGCGACCTACTCTGGATGGGCCTCAACTGCGCAACGGGCCCTGACTTTATGACCGACCATCTGCGCACGCTTTCCGGCATCGCGCGCTTTAACGTCGCATGCATACCCAACGCCGGCCTGCCCGATGAAGACGGACGCTTCAACGAGACGCCGGAAATCTTCGCGCGCAAGGTCGCGCGCTTTATCGACAGCGGCTGGGTGAACCTGACCGGCGGATGCTGCGGCACGACGACCGAGCACATCCGGCTCTTGGTGCAGGCCGTGGAAGGCAAACGGCCGCGCGAGCGTTCGACGCTCAGGCGCTCGGCGGTGTCGGGCACCGAAACTCTCGTGCTCGATCCCGATTCGCGTCCCGCCGTCGTCGGAGAGCGGACCAATGTGCTCGGCAGCCGCAAGTTCAAGCGGCTGATTGCGGAGGGCAAGTTCGAGGAGGCTTCCGAGGTCGGCCGCGCCCAGGTCCGCCGCGGCGCGCACATCCTGGATGTCTGCCTGCAGGACCCCGACCGCAATGAGATGGCCGATGTCACGCGCTTCATCGAGATCGAAGTGAAAAAGGTCAAAGCGCCGCTGATGATCGATTCGACCGACCATCGCGTGATCGAGGAGGCGCTCAAGCGCACGCCCGGAAAATCGCTAATCAATTCGATCAACCTCGAGGACGGCGAGGAGCGTTTCCAGAAGGTAGTGCCGCTAATCCGCCGCTATGGCGCGGCGGTCGTGGTCGGATGCATCGACGAAGACAAGCAACAGGCGCAGGCCGTCACACGCGCGCGCAAGCTGCAGATCGCCGAACGATCGCTGAAGCTGCTGACGGAAAAGTATGGCTTGGAGCCGGAAGACATAATCTTCGATCCGCTGGTTTTTCCGGCCGGCACCGGCGACAAGAATTACATCGGCTCAGGCGTCGAAACGATTGAGGGTATTCGCCTGATTAAGGCCGCACTCCCGCGATGCAAGACGATTCTCGGCATCTCGAATGTATCGTTCGGATTGCCGGAAGCCGGGCGCGAGGTGCTGAACGCCGTGATGCTGCATCATTGCGTCGAGGCCGGCCTCGATTTGGCGATCGTCAACGCTGAAAAACTTGCGCGCTATCCGTCGATTCCGGAAGAGGAGCGCAAACTTGCTGAGGACCTGATCTGGTGGCGCGGCGACGATCCGATAGCCGCATTCGCAGCGCATTTCCGCGCCCGCAAGAGCGCCGTCGTCGTCGAGGATCGCAAATCGATTCCGCTGGACGACCGCCTTGCGCGATGCATCCTGGAGGGCTCCAAGGAGGGCCTGGCCGAAGACCTGGACGAAGCGCTGCGCGGGCGCGCTCCGCTGGAAATCATAAACGGCCCGCTGATGAAGGGGATGGACGAAGTCGGCCGCCTCTTCAATGCCAACCAGATGATCGTCGCGGAAGTGCTGCAATCGGCCGAGGCGATGAAGGCCGCCGTCGCGCACCTTGAGCCGCACATGGAAAAGACCGAGAGCGCGACCAAGGGAAAAATTGTCCTGGCGACGGTCAAGGGCGACGTTCACGACATCGGAAAAAATCTGGTCGAGATTATCCTGTCGAACAACGGCTATCGCGTGGTCAATCTCGGCATCAAAGTGCCGCCCGAGGATTTGATAAAGGCGCATCGCGAGCATTCGCCCGACGCGATCGGCCTGTCGGGATTGCTCGTGAAGTCGGCGCAGATGATGGTCGCGACCGCGCAGGATTTGAAGACCGCCGGTATCGATTGCCCGATCCTGGTGGGCGGCGCCGCGCTGTCGAACCGATTTACGCGGCTGCGAATCGCACCCGAGTACGATGGTCTGGTCGCGTATGCGAACGACGCGATGAACGGGCTGGACCTGGCCAATCAGATCATGGACTTCGAGCGGCGCGAATCGCTAAAGCGCGTGCTCGCCGAGCAGTCGCGCAAAATGGCCGACTCGGCGCCCAAGGCCGACGGCGCAGTGGCGCCCGCTGCGCCCGCGAAGCCGCAGGTAGCGATCGCCGCCGAAATTCCCAAGCCGCCCGACCTGAAGATTCACGCGATCCGCAATTACGACTTGGGCGAGATTTTCGAGTACATCAACCCGGTGATGCTCTATACGCGCCATCTCGGGTTCAAGAATTTCCTCGAAGCCGAGAAGGCCGGCGATCCCAAGGCGATCGAATTGCGCGGCCGCGTCGAGGAAGTCACGCGCGATATTCTCGCCCGCAAGGACATTTCCGCCAGCGCGCTCTACAAGTTTTTCCCGGCGCAATCCGACGGCGCGCGCACGATTACGATCTTCGCGCCCGACGGGAAGGCCGCGCTCGAATCGTTCACCTTTGGCCGCCAGAGCGATCCGCCGCATCTATGCCTTGCCGACTATGTTGCGCCGCGCGAGTCGGGCCGCATCGACTATCTTGCGATGTTCGTAACCACAATCGGAACGGGCGTGCGCGCGCTGGCGGAGGAATGGAAGAACGCCGGCGACTACCTGCGCTCGCATATTCTGCAGGTGCTGGCGCTCGAAGGGGCGGAGGCGTTCGCCGAGCTGCTGCACAAGAAAATCCGCGCGATGTGGGGCTTCGGCGATGCGCCGAACCTCTCAATGAAGGATTTGCATCAGGCGCATTACCACGGCAAGCGCTTTTCGTTCGGATATCCGGCATGTCCGCGGCTGGACGATCAGGCGCAGCTATGGCGTCTGCTCGAAGTGGACAAGCACTCGATCGGCGTGAAACTTACGGAGGGGTTCATGATGGATCCCGAAAGCTCGGTGAGCGCGGTCGTGTTCCATCATCCGGAGGCGAAGTATTTCAGCCTCTCGCCCGCCGATATCGAACGGCTGGAGCGCGAGCTCGACTCGCCATCGCAGCCCCGCGTCGCCCTTTAGTCGTTGCGCGACACGGTGCCCAAGCCTGCCGGCAGGCCGGTAAAGCCGCCAGCCGCTCCGGTTGCGGATAGAGAAATGACGGATTGTGTGGACGGGCCGCCGAGGCCCGGGGCGATTTTCAACTGTAGATTGAACGTCAACGATTTCCCCGGCTCTATCGCCACGCCTTTGTTCAGGGCGAAGGTCACAGATCCCGACGGATTCAGCGCGGTTGCCGATGCGACGGTGAGGCCATTCTTTACCGCCGCCAGCTCCGCCTTGGAGAAAATCGTCCAGCGATTGAATGCGATCGTCGCTCCGGTAATCGTCTCGGTGCCGGAACTGGTATTGGTCACCTTGAAACTGCCGCCGGATACTGTAATGCCCGGCGCGAATGTCCCGCCCGCCGCATTCGTTGCGCTGACGGATCCGCCCGCGGGCCCGCTCAGCGCATATACGTTCCCGTCACCTAAGCCGATGTAAATCGTGCCGTCCGCACCGATCGCTGGTGAGGAGTAAACCGGGTCGGCGAATGCTTGGGCCCACTTTTTTGTGCCGTCTGGGTTGATCGCATAGAGGGCATCGAAGCCGACGTAAATTGTGCCATCCCCGCCGATCGCGGGAGACCCGAGGGTCAAGTTGCCCGTCGCGTAGATCCATTTTTTCGTGCCGTTGGGGTTGAGCGCATAAACATCCTTGTCGGTCCCGATGTAAATCGTGCCGTCCGCGCCGATTGCGGGAGAGGAGACGATCATGAGATCCTTGAGTTTGTAGCCCCACTTCAGCGTGCCGTCCGGCTTGAGCGCATAAAAGCTGTCGAGGCCGCCGACGTAAATTGTACCGTCCACGCCAATCGCGGCGGAGCGATTTACCCCGCCATAGACTGCATAGCTCCACTTCTTCCTGCCGTTGGGGTTGAGCGCATAGATGTTGCCGTCATCGGAGCCGACGTAAATCGTGCCGTCCGCGCCGATCGCGGGGCAGGATTCGACCGCGGCGCCGGTTGCATAGCTCCACTTCATTATGCCGTCGGGCTTGAACGCATAAAGGTTTTTGTCCATGGAGCCGATGTAAATCGTGCCGTCGGCGCCGACGGTGGGGGCGGTATCGACTATATCGCCGGTTAGGTGGCTCCATTTCTTCGTGCCATCGGGGTTGAGCGCATAAACACTGTGGTCATGGGAGCCGATGTAAATCGTCCCGTCCGCGCCGATCGCGGGTGACGATACGAGCACGTCGCCGGTTTCAAAACTCCACTTTTTGGTGCCGTTGGGGTTGACCGCATAAACATCCTTGTCGGAGCCGATGTAAATCGTGCCGTCCGCGCCGATCACAGGCGGGCCAGCGGAATAGAGCGACCCGATCGCGTAGATCCACTTCACAGCGCCGACGTTGGCGCTGGTGTCGTAAGGGCTGCGGTCTGTGTGGCTAAGATCGTGATCGAGCATCGGCCACGGCGATGCAGCCGTTCGCGCGGTCGGAGCCGTCACCGCACAACTCGCCGATAAGAACGCGAGCAGCGCTACGATTGCGCGAAGCGCGGCATGGATGCGCTGTCTTGCCATTGCGGGATTCCTCCCCCCGAAACACCGCATACCAAAACCTACCGGTGCGGACTAGGCCCTTCCAGCCAGCTGCGCTGGTTCATTTTTGCGTGCCACGATTTTCGCGTAATCATACTGAGGGAATGAGCTTACGAAATGCAGCAGCGAAAAGACGGTACGCTCATTTCTCTGCTTTTAGTCTTTGCGCGACACGGTGCCCAAGCCCGTCGGCAGGCCGGTAAAGCCGCCGGCCGCTCCGGTTGCGGATAGAGAAATGACGGATTGGGTGGACGGGCCGCCGAGGCCCGGGGCGATTTTCAACTGTAGGTTGAACGTCAACGATTCCCCCGGCTCTATCGCCACGCCTTTGTTCAGCGGGAAGGTTACAGATCCCGACGGATTCAACGCGCTTGCCGACGCAACGGTGAAGCCATTCTTTACCGCCGCCAGCTCCGCCTTGGAGAAAATCGTCCAGCGATTGAATGCGATCGTCGCTCCGGTAATCGTCTCGGCGCCGGAACTGGTATTGGTCACCTTGAAACTGCCGCCGGATATCGTGCTGTACGGCGCGAAAGTCCCGCCGGCCGTATTCGTTGCGGTGACGGATCCGCCCGCCGGCCCGCCCAGTGCATACATGTTGCCGTCACCGGAGCCGATGTAAATCGTGCCGTCCGCACCGATCGCTGGTGAGGAGTAAACCGGGTCGGCGAATGCTTGGGCCCACTTTTTTGTGCCGTCTGGGTTGATCGCATAGAGGGCATCGGAGCCGACGTAAATTGTGCCATCCCCGCCGATCGCTGGAGAGGTGAGAATCGAGTTGCCCGTCGTATAGCTCCATTTCTTTCTCCCATCGGGGTTGAGCGCATAAACGCTGTGGTCATCAGAGCCGATGTAAATCGTGCCGTCGGCGCCGATCGCGGGAGAGGAAAAGGAAATGAGGCCGCCGGTTTCCTGCCCCCATTTTTTGGTGCCATTGGGGTTGAGGGCATAAACTGTCCCACCAAGCGAGCTTACGTAGATCGTGCCGTCCGCGCCAATCGCGGGACTGGATTCCACGTAGCCGGCTGGGTAGCTCCACTTCTTGGCGCCTGTGGGGTTAAGCGCATACACGTTGCCGTCAATGGAGCCGACGTAAATCGTGCCGTCCGCGGCAATCGCGGGAGCTGACAAAATTGCGCCGCTGGTTCTAAAGCTCCACTTCTTTGTGCCGTCTGGATTGAACGCATAAATGTTGTGGTCGGTTGAGCCCACGTAAATCGTGCCGTCCTCGCCGAGTGTGGGGGGAGATTCGACGCGGTCACCGGTTAGGTGACCCCACTTTTTCGTGCCATCGGGGTTGAGCGCATAAACGCTGTGGTCATCAGAGCCGACGTAAATCGTGCCGTCCGGGCTGACAGTGGCGGAGGATTCAACCTCGCCGCCGGTTGCGTAGCTCCACTTTTTCGTGCCGTCGGGGTTGAGCGCATACACGCTGCCGTCATCGGAGCCGGCGTAAACCGTTCCGTCCGCGCCGATCACGGGTGAGCCGGAGCAATAGAGGAGCCCGGTTGCGTAGCTCCACTTCACCGCGCCGACGTTGGCGCTGGTGTCGTAAGGACTGCGGCCGGTATGGCTAAGGTCGTGATGTAACATCGGCCACGGCGATGCAGCCGTTCGCGCGGTCGGAGCCGTCACCGCACAACTCGCCGATAAGAACGCGAGCATCGCTACGATTGCGTGAAGCAGGGCATGGATGCGCTCTCTTGCCATTGCGGTCGCTATCCCCTGAAACACCGGATATCAGAGCACGGGCGGCTGGACTAGCTCCACGGGCGGTATTTCGTCGGCTTTGGATGCGCGGATTTTGGCCTCTTTTCATAAGTAACGCTCTACTAGACAGGCAATGTTGCTAATGTTAGTCTGTGGATATGACGAAGCTACCGCATATTATGTCACCACAGGAGATAGCAGCCCTCGCCGTTGCTTGGATAATTGTGGTGATGGTGTTAGTGCCCGTCGTGTACTACGCGTACCACCTGGTTCATTGAGCCGGGGGATAGCGAAAACACGGAGATAAGCACACCTCGAGAGCCTTCGGCTCGGCCCAAGGAAGACCTGTACCTCTGTAACCTGATGACCGCGATTTAGTCCCAAATCGCCCCGGCGAGGGCTATTTTGTGGGGTTATTTGGTTGGACCAACGGCAAACTACGGCAAACTGCGGCACTCTCCCGCTGTCATAGAATGCCGTCTTAACGAATTACTTCGACCGCACTAGCGTCCCCGTTATGACGAGCGAATCAATCGCTTGCTGACAGGAGGCGTCAATAAATGGAAGAGCAATCAACCAAGGGTTCATCCTGGGACATTTTCATTCACCTATTCGCCGTTATCGCGCTGTATATCGCCATCACAGCGGTCATCGAGTCGCTGTTCGGCTTTATCGCGATTGCGTTTCCCGATCCGCTTGATTGGCAATGGAGCCAGCCACATGAAACGATCCGATATTCGCTTGCGTTTCTAATCATTTTCTTTCCCGCCTATTGCTGGGCATGGCGGCAGATCGAGAGCGATCTCACTGTAAACCCCGGCAAACGCCGCTTGCGGGCGCGGACGTTTCCGATTTATCTGACGCTTTGTCTTGCCGGGCTAATAATCCTTTCCGACCTCGCATACCTGGTCTACTACTTTCTGGACGGCGATTTGACAGTACGATTTCTGCTCAAGGTTGGAGCGCTGATGGCAGTTGCCGGCAGCGTGATGTGGTTTTATCTAAACGCTTTGCGTCGCGAACCGGGGCCGATGCCGGCCAAGACAACTGCGTTCGCGTGGTGCGCAAGCGCAGCGGTAGCCGCGCTCGTGATTACGGGCTTCGTGTTGACCGGTTCGCCGTTCAAGCTGCGTCTGGCCAGACTTGACCTGCGAAAAATTGCCGACATTTCCGAAATCGACCGTCACTTGCGCGATTACGCTCGCGAGATGGATGCCCTGCCCGCTACGGTCGACCAGATTCGAAACGCCGGCTACATGGACCGCAACCCGCCAGCCGATCCGGAGACAAATGTCCCCTACGAGTATCGCGTAACGGGAACCTCCACAGTCGAATACTGCGCGGACTTTCATGTTTCTCAGAATGCCGAGTCGATTAAGGAAGCCTTTTACGCCAATCCGGAGTCGTTTCAACCGGTGGGGAATCTCGTACAAGGAGACTGGGAGCATCCCGCCGGCCACTACTGCTTTAAACGGACCGTTCAGGTTGGCCGTCATCCGACAGCCGATGCCGGAGGCAAATAGCGTTGCTCACATCCGAAGGAATGACGGATGCTATACTGCGCGCCATGAAATATCCGTCCGGATTTGAACCTGAAACTTCCTCCGTTTACGGCCGCAATGAAATCATCGTCGCGGCGCCACCGGAGCGGGTGTGGCGATGGATCATCCGGGCGGCCAACTGGCCGAAATGGTATGCGCACAGCGCCGATGTCGAATTTCTCTCCGGCTCTCCGCCCGATCTTGCGGGCGGGACCGAGTTCCGCTGGAAGACCTTTGGTACGACTCCCACATGTAGAGTGTTCATATTCGACCCGCCGCATGAGATCGGATGGGAGGCGCGCAGCATCCTCGGCGCGTATCATGGATGGACGGTCGAGCCCGACGGCCGCGGCGGATGCCGCGTCATTACCGACGAATGCCAGAACGGCATCATTCCGAAGCTCATCTCATGGTACCTGCGGCCGCTTGTGATCAACGCGCATCAGTATTGGCTTGAGCGGCTGAAGGCGATGGCCGAGGCGGGCGAACCCGGATAGAATAGGAGACGGCATCGAGGGGGAGCATCGATGAAATGGCCGGTTGGCTTTGAGCCGCACAACTCGCCGGTATACGTCCGTAACGAGATCGAGATCGCCGCGCCGCCGGAGCGGATTTGGCGATGGCTGACGCGCGTGGCGCGATGGCCGGAATGGTATCCCCACAGCTACGCGATCGAGTTTGTCACCGGCAAGCCGCCAGACCTGGCGCTGGGAACTGAGTTTCGATGGAGCACGTTCGGATTCTCGTCAATCAGCCGGGTAATAATTTTCGAGCCGCCGTATGAACTGGCTTGGGATGCGCGCGGCGTGCTGTATGCATTCCACGGCTGGCTAATCGTGCCGGAGGAAAACGGCAAGAGCCGCGTCGTCACCGAGGTGTGTCACAATGGAATTGTGCCGACGCTTTCGTGGTGGGCACTGCGCATGGTCGTACACGCCGCGCATCAAACCTGGCTGGAGTGCCTCAAGCAGGCGGCGGAAGGCGGCGAACCGCCGTAGTCAATTGTCGGTTAGCACCACTTCGAAGGTGGCGCTGTTGTCGTTCATCAGGCCGGCGGCCGCAAGCATCCGCCCAAGCCAAATCATTGGAGATGCCCACCAGTACTTGCCTTCCACCAAGCCCATCACATGCTCCCGTTCCAGCGGATCCTCCAATTGGCGGACATCGCCGACAAAGCTCTCGCCGCCGATCCGCAACAAAACCTTTGGCTTGGCTGTAACGTTGCGGACCCAGCTGCGCGCGGCATTCGACGAGGCAAGATAGAGCCGCCCGGCATCGACCATGTACCAGATCGTCACCTCGTATGGCCGGCCGCTCTTGCGCCCGTAGTGGGTCAATTGAAGAGTTTGGTAGTCGGCAACGCGCTTAAGCCGTTCGGACGATGTTGATTCCATAAAGTCCTGCGAAATATTCAGTCGTTCACGGTCGCCATTACGCGGCCGCTTGGCCCATCGACAAGATCGATCTGCACCTTGTCGGAAACTTGGTGGTCCTTTTTGGCGGTATCGATGCGTGACTTGATGTCGGCGACAAATTTATCCTTGGCGAACGGCGGCATCTGATCCATCGGGAAGTCCTTCAGGATCACCTTGCCGTGCAGCTTTTCCGGCCATTGCACCGTATCGATGCGCTGGCCCGCGATTGGCAGGCCACGCACCATCGATTCCATCTCTCCATTGAAGTCGCTGGCCGGCGATGCGGCCGCCTGCGCTGCGGGTTGCTCCGCCCCCGTCGGTGATGGCGGAGAGGTCAGCTTCGCGAGAAGGTCCTTGACTTGGGCGCGAATAGTATCGTCAGGCGCCAAAGTGATCGCCTTGTTCAGCGTACTCACCGCCAAGTCCGGCTGGTTTTCCTGCGCATAGGCGATGCCCATGTTGTAATACGCTTGGAAGAAATCGGGCTTGGAGGTGACTGCCTTCTGGTATTGAACGACCGCTTGGTCGGCGTTACCGGTGTAAAGGAACATCGTGCCAAGATCGGTGCGAACTTCCGGATCGTCGGGCTTGTGCTTCAGGTAATGCTCGTATGCGGCGACTGCCTGATCATAGTGTTGCTTGTCGTAGTCGATATCGCCGATACCGCGCAGCGCGTCGGTATTTTCCGGATCGAGTTGCAGCACGTGGGAATAGGCTTCCTCGGCCTTGGCGTAATACGTCTGATCGAACATGGCGGCGCGCATCGAAACCGCGCCGAACTTGTTCCACGCCGATATATCTTTGTTTTTGGAACGCGCATCCTTTTCGATCTTGTCGATGAACGATCGCGCCTCGGTCGGCAACTCGATCGCCGGATGGCCGGGCGGCAGCCCTCCCGAGTTTGGGGCACCTGCCGCCGGTGCAGCTGATGCGGAGTGCGGGGCGGGTTGAGTTTGCGGAGCATCAGATGAGCCGGGGGGCTGGTCCTTTACCACTCGCATTGGCAATTCCGGCGCTCCGACCTTTTCAACCTGCTCCCGCACGATCGAGGGCGTCCGCAGATAGATCCAGGCGGCCGCGCCAAGCCCCAGGACCGTTATGCTGAGGAAGACACCGGTGAACGCCATCGTCAAGTTGCTCCGGCGCAGCACGGAATCGCGGGCATGACTGCCGCTCCAAATGTCCGGCCCCGCCCCGGAGGCCGAGGTGGCGAGTTCGCGCCCGCATTCGACGCAGAATTTCGCGCCGGCTAAAAGCGGCTCGCCGCACTGAGGACAGAACTTCATTAGCAATTTCCTACCTGACCGCTTCCTGCCAGCGCAACAAGGCCAACTAATGAGGATTCCCGTGATCTCCGTGCGCCAGGACGGTACCGCGATGCTTAGTTAATCAACGCGACTTGGCGGACCAGGCGCATTATCGCCTCACGCGCCGAGTCGGCCGCAGGATGCTCAGGCGCCTGCGAGAGGAAGCTTTGGTAGTCGTCGAGGGCGGCCTTAAAGCATTCCATCCGCTCGTAAAGTCCACCGCGCTCGGCCAACTCCTCGATCGCACGCGGTTCTAACATCAGGATTCGATCCAACGCGGACAGCGCCCGCATCCAATCGGATGCGCTGACATAGGTATTCTTAAGATTCCGCAGCATCCGCGCCAGGATGTGCCGCGCACCCACCGGCTTGAGCATCGCCGGATGCAACTCCACCGGTTGTCCATAGATTTGGGTCAGCCGGGCGCGAATTTCGTCGAGGGAGAGGATTTTCCCCGCTGAGAAGGGGTCAATGATTAATTCGCCGTTCTCATCCACCGCTTTGACGAGGAAATGCGCAGGGAACGAAACACCATACAGATTGATCCCAAGGCGCCGCCCAACTTCGAGATAGATCACCGATAATGTAATCGGGATGCCGAGCCGGCGGTCGATCACTTCGTTCAAAAACGAGTTGCGCGGATCGCCGAAGTTCTCGGCGTTACCTTCGAATCCTTTGACCTCGAAGAGGAAATTCGAGAGGAGATGGATTTGCTCCACGGTGTTGATACCCGCGCGCACAATTGGCTCCGCCTCGCGTGCCAGGGCCGCGACCTTGTCGAGGTAGGATTCGACGTCAAGCGCGGGATACTCCTCCTTTGCGATTAGAAGCGCGCCACGGGCAAGAAGGACCGGCTCGCGTGCCGCAAGCGCGGCAAACTCGCTTCGCGTATCATCCACCATCGAACGACTTATCCCCGCTCCAGTCTCTCGCTGCGGCATCGCTTTGACAAGCCAGAGGCCTCAAATTTTATCCAGAGCGTCGCTTGCTTCCGCTCGCACCGCCGGATCCGGATCGCGCTTGCGCGCCCACTCAAGGGACTTGCGTGCCGCGGCGGTTCCAATCTGCCCAAGCGCCCACGCGCTATGCGAGCGCACAAGCGGCTCCGGTTCCGATTCGACTGCGCGCGCCAGCGCCGGTATGGCAACGGGATTTTTCGAATTGCCCAGCACGACGGCGGCATTGCGCAACAACCCGCGCCGCTTGGCGCGCTTGATCGCGCTGACGGTGAACCGTAGGCCGAAGCCGGCGTCATCGATCGCCATCAAATCGGGCAGATAGGGGGCAAAGTCGTCGATCGGCAGCTCCCGAGATTTTCCATCGTTCCAGGGACAGACGTCATTGCAGATGTCGCAGCCAAAAATCCAATTTCCAATTGCGGGTCGGAGCTCATGCGGGATCGGCCCGCGATTCTCTATCGTCAGGTACGAAATGCAAATTCGCGAGTCCATCATGTACCCATCCTGCAGCGCACCGGTCGGACACAGATCCAGGCATTTTCGGCAGGTTCCACAATGGTCGCGATACGGTTCCGCAGGCGCGTCGAATTCGATATCCGTGAAGATCTCGGCAAGGAAAAAATACGAGCCGCGCTCGCGGTTGAGTATCATGGTATTTTTGCCGAACCACCCGATCCGCGCCGACGCGCCCCAATCTCGCTCGAACACCGGCCCGGTATCGACATACGAGCGTGTGACCGTTCCGGGGCGGATGCGCTTAATCGCATCGCCAACCGCCCGGGCACGCTTGAGTACGACGTCGTGATAGTCGCGGCCCAAGGCATACGCGGCGATGCGTCCCCGCAGTTCGCCCGCCCAGTCGATTTTTGGCGTAGCCGGCGCGGCGTAGGGATAGCCCAGGCTTATGACCGAGCGGTACTTGGAGTTGAGCCGCCTCGGATCGAATCGGCGTTCCGGGTCCCGCGCGAGATATGCCATCGTCGCGTGATGCCGCCGATCGAACCAGCGGCGAAAAACCGCTTCGCGCTCATCGAGCCGTCGGAGCCGGGCGAAACCCACCAATGTAAAGCCCAATTCATGGGCCTTCTCCACGACCATTTCGGCGACCGATTTCACGGGTTGAATAGTGACGATAGCATTTTCGCGCCGAATTGATCCGAGCGCCGCGGATTCGTATTATCGCGAAGTGTCGGACTGAAACTGCGATGGGACTCAGAAAAGTTACCGTATTCGACAAGGCCGGAACCGCCGTTGTGCCGGTGGACGAGGAAGGCCAGGCCAAGCCGTGCGTGATGGGCGTGCGATGGGTCAATCCCGACACTTTTGAGACGATCCGCATCCGCGGCGGCACCCGCACCGGCCCCAAGAACGAAGTCGTCACGAATATTCCGCCCACGCTCGACCTCAGCCCGTTCGCGATCGAGCGAATCGTCAAACCCGCGCGCAAAGGAAATAAGTGAACGGCGGCGCGCTGGCCGGCCTTAAGGTCCTTGACCTGACGGGCCATCGCGTACAGTTATGCGCGCGAATTCTGGCCGATATGGGCGCCGATGTGATTAAAATCGAGCCGCCCGCAGGCGACGACGCCCGCCGCATTGGTCCGTTCCTCGACGATTTGCCGCATCGCAATCGATCGCTCTTCTTTTGGTTCTACAACCTGAACAAGCGATCGCTTACGCTCGATTTGAATGATCCGCGCGGCGTGGAACTGATGCGCTCGCTGGCACGCTCCGCCGATGTCGTAATCGAAAGTTTTGCACCCGGCGCGATGGATCGAATCGGCATCGGATGGGAATCACTTCACCGCGATAATCCTGCTCTGGTCCTTTGCTCGATGGCATTGTTTGGGCAGACCGGACCATATCGCGACTTTGAGGCCGACGACACTGTCCTGTCGGCGCTGGGTGGGATGCTCTACATCAACGGCTTTCCGGGACGCCAGCCGGTCCGGCCGCTCGGCCTGCAGGCTTACCATTCGTCGGCCTACTTCGGTGCAATTGCCGTGATGCTTGCGTTGCTGGCACGCGATCGCACCGGAAATGGGGAGTGGATCGATCTCAGCATGCATGAGGCCACGGCCGCGGCAGTCGAGCATGTCGCGGGCGGGTACTTCGAACGCAAGGAGGCGGAGCCGCGCCGGGGTACGCTTCATTGGAGCCGCTTTTTTCGGGTCGGCAAATGCCGCGACGGATACATCATGCATTGCTCGCTGGGCGACTGGACTTCGCTAATCGAATGGGTCAAGGCCGACGGAAAGGCGCAGGACCTCGATGTCCCCGAATATAATGAAGTGGTCTATCGCTTCCTCAAGGCTGAGCATTTGTTCGACGTCCTTGATGAATGGGTGAAGGATTATTCACGCGAAGACTTGCTGGAGCGCGCGCAACTCCTGCGCCAGCCATACGCGAGTGTTCGGCCGCCCGAGGCCCTATTCGAAGATGAACAGTTGATCGAGCGCGGCTTCTTCGCCGAAGTGGCTCATCCGGAGCTCGGGCGCAAGTTCCGCTATCCGGGCGCGCCGTATGCCTGGAGCGCGACGCCATGGCGTGTCTATCGCCGCCCGCCGCTGCTGGGCGAGCATACTGCGGAAATCCTGCGCGACAATCTGGGCATGGACGCGGCGCAAATTGCGGCGTTGATGGCGGAAGAGGTGATCTGACGATGCCCCCGATGCCGCTTGAAGGAATCCGCATCCTTGACTTCACTTGGGTGGTCGCAGGCCCGGTGGCGACGCGCCTTCTCGGCGATCACGGCGCGGAGGTGGTGAAAGTCGAGCGCAAACATCCGCCGCCACTGGGCAATCGCAAGCTCGGCCTGCAATGCGATCTTCATCGCGACAAGCTTTCGGTTGCGATCAATATGCAGCATCCGCGCGGCATCGACTTGGCGCGCCGTTTGGCCGCGATGAGCGATGTCGTGATGGATAATTTTTCGGCGCGCGTCATGCGCAACTGGGGCATGGACTATCAAAGCCTGAGCGCGGTCAAACCGGACATTATCTGCATCAGCATGTCCGGACTTGGCCACACCGGCCCGAAATCGAGTTACGTCAGCTACGGCCCGACTCTGCAGGCGCTGTCGGGATACACGATGCTGATGACCGAGCCCGACGGAACGCCCGCAGGTTATGGTTACTCGTACGCCGACATGTGCGGCGGATATACGGGAGCGTTGGCGGCTCTAATAGCGCTGTACCATCGCGAGCGCACCGGCCGCGGCCAGTTTATAGACCTTGCGCAGTTCGAGGCGGTAACGGCCGTCATCGGTCCTGCGCTGATGGATATCTCCGTAAATGGCCGCACGCAGTCACCCCCCGGCTACAACTCGCAGGAGGGGCCATCGGCGCCGCACGGCGTGTACAAATGCAAGGCGGACGGGACGGACGACGATCGATGGCTCGCAATCTCGGTGCGGACGGAAGCAGAATGGCGCCGCTTTGTTGAGGCGATTGGCTCTCCAGTGTGGACCGGGGATCCGAAGTTCCGCACGCTGTATCTGCGAATGCAAAATCACGCGGACCTCGACGCTCACGTATCGCAGTGGACGACGTCGCAGCGCGCCGAGGACGCAATGATGTCGCTGCAAAAGATGAAGGTGGCGGCGGGATTGGTCGAAAACGGCGTCGACATGTGTGCGCACGACCCGCAATTCGCCGCCCGCGGCTTCTGGCCGGAGGTCGCGAATTCTCGCGGCGGTTCCACTAACGTCACGGGCATCCCATTCAAGCTGTCCTCCAGCTCGGGCCGTGTCCGCACGATTGGGCCCGAAGTCGGCGAGAATTTCGATTATGTGATGGGCGAATTGCTGGGTATCGGCAAAGCCGAGCGCGACGCGTTGATCGCTGAAGGCGCCGTCTGGCCCTGAGGCTGTCATCCCGCCGGGGTAGCATCGCCCACGGGCCGCGTTTGCGCTATCGTTTCATCGTTCGCCACCGGCATCCGCAAGGGGACGGGATTGCACGCAAGCGTACTTTCAGCCGCGCTGCTCGGAGTCGACGCATTTCCGGTCGAAGTCGAAATCGACATCGGCGGTGGTCTGCCCGATAAAAGCCGCCTGGTCGGACTGGCGGAGGGCGCCGTAAAGGAATCGCTCGATCGCGTGCGATCCGCGCTGCGCAACTCCGGCTTCGAATTTCCCAGCCGCAAGATGACCATCAATTTTGCCCCGGCTGACGTGCGCAAGGAGGGCTCCGCGTTCGACCTGCCGCTGGCGTTGGGCGTGCTCGCCGCGCACGGCGCATTGCACGATACCTCGCGACTCCGCAGCCATCTGGTGGTTGGAGAGCTGTCGCTTGACGGGCGAATCAAGGGGATAAAGGGCGGCCTGCCCACTGCGCTGCTGGCGCGTGCGAAAAAGTTCGCCGGCGTGGTGCTGCCGCGTGAGAACGCGACGGAAGCGGCGGTAGTGGGCGAGGGCGTGGCGATCCTTGGTGTCGATACCCTGCGTGAGGCGTTCGAATACTTCGAGGGCGCGCGCCAAATCGAACCCGCCAAGGCAAATCTGGCCGAGATGTTCGGCCGGCTCTCGAATTACGAAGTCGATTTCGATGATGTGAAGGGGCAAGAGCAGGCCAAGCGAGCGCTCGAAGTCGCCGCCGCCGGCAGCCATAACGTGCTCATGATCGGACCGCCCGGATCGGGCAAGACGATGCTTGCCAAGCGGCTGCCGTCGATTCTCCCCGCGATGACTTTCGAAGAGGCGATTGAAACCACCAAGGTGCATAGCGTGATGGGCCTGCTCGACGGCCGGGCGCTGATTGCGACGCGGCCGTTCCGCTCGCCGCATCATACGATTTCCGACGCGGGCCTGATTGGCGGCGGCCCGATTCCGCGCCCCGGCGAGGTGAGCCTGGCGCATCATGGCGTCCTGTTCCTCGACGAGCTGCCGGAGTTCCGCAAAAACGTGCTCGAAGTCCTGCGCCAGCCGCTGGAGGATGCGAGGATCACGATTGCTCGCGTGATGGGCACTTTGACATTCCCGGCCAGCGTGATGCTGGTGGCTGCTATGAACCCGTGCCCATGCGGGTTCAACACCGACCCCACGCATGAATGCTCATGCACGCCGATTGCAATTACTCGTTACCGATCGCGAATTTCGGGGCCGCTGCTCGACCGGATCGACATTCATGTTGAAGTGCCTGCGGTCAAGTACAAGGAACTCTCCGAGCGCAGCGCCGGCGAGCCGTCGGCGGCGATTCGCGAGCGGGTCAATCGCGCGCGGGAAATCCAATTGAAACGCTTTGCCGGTATGTCATTTTTCTCCAATGCGCAGATGGGTGCGCGGGAAATCCGCGAGCATTGCGCGGTCGAAAGCGCGGGCGAACGATTGCTGGAGCTGGCGATCAACCGGCTGGGACTGTCCGCCCGCGCCTACACGCGAATCCTGAAAGTAGCGCGCACAATCGCGGACCTTGACGGCGGCGGCTCCATCGAAGCGCATCACGTGAGCGAGGCGATTCAGTACCGCTCGCTCGATCGCCAGCCGCTCTAGGCGCTCATGGACGCGGCAGCTGCTGAATTCTGCACTCGTTACGCAGCCGCGATCGATCGACTGTACAAAGATGGCAACGCCGCGCGATGGAATCTCGATCGGGATGCATTCGCCGATGCGCTCTATCGCGCCGCTGCGGCCTCCGGCGCGGCTGGCGGCGTTGGCGCCCAAGCCATCTTGGATTCGATTCGCGCTGAAGATCTTGCGCTGGCGATCGCATGCAAGCTCGGCATTGGCGCAGCGTGGGAACATTTCATCACAACGCTCCGGCCCAATCTCTATAGTGCCGCACGCGCGATCGCGGGCGACGATATGCGGGGGCGCGAACTCGCCGATCCGCTATGGGCCGATCTGTACGGACTTGAGGCGCGGGAGGGACGGCGCCGTCCGCTTTTAGATTACTACCATGGTCGCAGTTCGCTTTTGACTTGGTTGCGCGCGGTGCTCGCGCAGCGTCATATCGATTACATCCGCGCATCCGGCCGGACCGAGCCGCTGGAGGGTCGCGGCGAACGCGCCGCCGATGCGTCACAGGCGGCGGCCGCCGCCGTTGACGATCCCCCAGAACCCGAGCGCGCGCGGTTCGTGGAGGCGATGGGGCAGGCGATGGCGGCCGCGCTGGCATCGCTTGCGCCGCGCGATCGAATGCGGCTCGGCTATTACTACCGGCATCAGATGTCACTCAAGGAGATCGGCCGTCTGCTGAGCGAGCACGAGTCGAGCGTGTCGCGAAAACTTGCGCATACGCGGGCCGAAGTGAAATCCCGGGTCGATCGCGCGCTGCGCGAGGATGGAAAACTCAGCAGGGAGCAAATCGCACTGTGTTATGATTACGCGGCGGGCGATTTGCCGATCGATTTGGCCCGCGCGTTCCCGGAGGCGAAGTGATGTCGGCGCATCGATGCAAATTTTCGCGGCCGGATCGTTCAGAGGATGAGGCGGCAACGCATTGAGTAACGGCGAAAAAGACGGCGCGCAGTTTGAATCGGTGCTGCGCCGCGCGATGGTCGCGCAGCCGGGCGCGGCGACGCGCGATTGTCCGGATGCCGGCATTTTCGCCGCTTATTACGACCGTGCGCTCTCAGCTGGCGAGCGCGAGCGGCTCGATGCTCATTTTGCCGATTGTGCGCGATGCCAAGCGCAGCTTGCCGCGATCGCCCGCGCCGATGACGGCGCGGCGGTGCGCGCTACACCAATTTTCGGATGGCTCCGCGGCTGGCGCATCGCGATTCCCGCGCTCGCCGCTGCCGCTGTTCTCCTTGTAGTGGTGCAATCGATGCGTACACCGGGAATCGTCTCTCAGGGCGTTCAGTTGGCCGCCAATGAAGATCTCGAACGGCGCGCAGCGCCACTGGAACCGGAGGCGCCCGCCGCATCCGCACCGGCTGCTCCCGCCGCCGCGCCCGCCCTGCCGGCAGCGCCGTCGCTGGCCAGCGACGAAATTGCAGTCAATCAGCCGATGTCCGCGACCTCGCATGGTCTCGTGGGAGCCAATCGATTGGCGGAGGAGAAAGGGGCCCTGAGCAGGGAGGCTCTGGGCGGTGCCGCACCGGCGCCGCAATTGATGGCGAAGCAGGCGGTCAACGAGCGCGAAATGGACGCGCTCAAGAGCAAGGCAGTTCCGCCGCAGGAGCCTGCTGGCGGCGCATCGTCAAGTGTTTTGGCACAGACTCGAGCGGCCACCAAAAGAGCCGAGGCGTTCACTCGGCCGCCGCCATTTGCCGCGATTCAGCCGCCCGATCGGTCGAAGTCGTGGATTATCGGCCAACACGGCCTCGTTTTGTTGCGCGACTCCAACAGCAGAATCCATATCGTAGGTACCGGCGTTACCGCCGATCTGCTGGCTGGAGCGTCCTCATCGGCCACCGTATGCTGGATCGTCGGACGCGGCGGCACGATTGTCCGCACCATCGATGGCGAGAATTGGAGCGCGGTTGTATCGCCGGTCAAGGACGATCTGACGGCGGTCTCCGCTACGAGCGCCAACGATGCAGTCATCACGACCGCCGACGGAAAAAGCTTCGCGACCACCGACGGCGGCGCAAGCTGGCATCAGAAGTAGCCCCCGAAGATAAAATTTCTTTGCAAGAAATTCCGGGCCATCCGTTCAATGGATCGAGAGGGAAGATCCCATGGACGCGATACCAGCTGTTCGCCAGCCGCAAATCCAGCTTCCGATAACTGTTCAATTGCCCAAAATCCGCGTCCCGGCGGCGCTTTCCGATCCGCGCCTTGTCCAGATCCTCTCGCTTGGAATTCTGCTTGGCGCGGGCGTATTCGTCCGCGACTTCAGCATCCGCCCCGCGCAGATAATACTGACTTTCCTGTTCGCGCTTACGACCCAGGCTTTGTGCTGGCGGCTCGAACCCAACAAACCGCGATCGCTGCGCAGCGCGATAATCACCTCACTTAGCCTGTCGCTGCTGCTGCGCGCCGATAATTTGCTCGCGCATCCGATCGCGGCCGCGGCGGCGATTTCGTCCAAATCCTTACTCCGATTTAGAGGAAAGCATCTGTTCAATCCCGCGACGTTCGGATTGATTTTCGCACTCCTGGTTCTGCCGGGATCGTGGGTATCGCCGGGGCAATGGGGGCAGGACGTCGCGATAGCGGGATGGGTGGTGGCGTTCGGGATGCTGGTGACCAATCGCGTGCACCGCGGCGACATCAGTTGGACGTTTCTTTTCTTCTATGGTGGCGGACTGGCAATGCGCGTGGCGTATCTCGGCCAGCGCTGGGCCGTGTGGACGCATCAACTGGAGAACGGCGCGATCCTGCTGTTCGCCTTCTTCATGATTTCGGACCCGATGACCGGCCCCAACGCTCGCCGCGGCCGTGTCGCGCACGCCGCCTTAGTCGCGACAATCGCTTACTGGTGGCAGTTCCATCTGTACGCCTTCAACGGACTTATCTGGGCGTTGTTTATCGCGGCGCCGGCGGTCCCGCTTTGGGACGCGATTTGGCCCGCGCGAAAATTCGAATGGACTCAAAATGGAGGAGACCATGAAATCGTTCACGCTTCGAAAACCGCTCCTTGCGATTGTCGCGATTGCAGCCGCGACGCTGTCCGGGCCGCATGACGCACACGCGTTCTGCGGATTTTATGTCGGCAAGGCCGACGCGACGCTGACCAACCATGCCTCGCAGGTCGCGATGGTGCATCACGACGACAAGACCGTCATCAGTTTGATGAACGACTACGAAGGCGAGCCGTCGCAGTTCGCGCTGGTGGTGCCGGTGCCGGTGGTGCTGAAGAAGGAGCAGGTGCATGTCGGCGATCGCGCGCTGTTCGACCGGCTTAACGATTACAGCTCGCCTCGCTTGGTCGAATATCAGGATCCCGACCCGTGCAATATGCCGGCGCCGATGGCGATGGGAATGTCCATGTCAAGGAATTCGGCCGCATTGGAGCGCGACGAGTTGAAGGAAAAGGCTCATGGCGTCACGGTCGAAGCGGAATACACCGTCGGCGAGTACGACATCGTGATGCTTTCGGCCAAGCAGTCCTCGGGACTGGAAACCTGGCTCATCGAAAACGGCTATCACATCCCGCAGGGCGCCAGCCGCGCGCTTGCACCGTACATCAAACTCGACATGAAATTTTTCGTCGCCAAGGTCAACTTGGAGGAGCATCGCCGCACCGGGCTGACCTATCTGCGCCCGCTGCAATTCGCATTCGACTCGCCGAAATTCATGCTGCCGATCCGGCTGGGGATGATTAACGCGAACGGTTCGCAGGATTTGGTCATCTACATGCTGACCGAGAATGGCCGCGTCGAAACGACCAATTATCGCACTGTGAAACTGCCCACCGGGATGGACATCCCCGAGTACGTGCGCAATGACTTTGGCGGCTTTTACAAGGCGATGTTCAACGAGCAGGTCAAGCGCAACGACATGCACGCCGTCTTCACCGAGTATGTATGGAGCATGGGATGGTGCGATCCGTGCGCCGGGCAGCCGCTGACGCGCGAGGAGCTGCGCAGCCTCGGTGTCTTCTGGCTCGACGACGGCCAGAACGGCGGCATCCAGCGGCAATTGTCTCCCTATCGGGTCTTCGGCGGCGGTTCGCTCCCGGTGATGCTCACGCGGCTGCACGTCCGCTACAGCGCCGATACTTTCCCGGAGGACCTGTCCTTTCAGGAGACCAGCGACACGGAGAATTGGCAGGCGCGCTATGTCCTGCGCCATGCATGGACCGGCTCGCGCGACGCATGCACGATGGCGCGCAGCTACTTTCGCGGCGTCGACCAGCGCCATCGCGAGGAAGCTCGCACACTCGCGGATCTGACCGGATGGCCGCTCGACGATGTGTTCAAGAAGGCGGGACTGAGTTCCGATGGTTCCCCCGAACCATGGTGGAAGGGATTGTGGGATTGAACAGCCGCGCCGGATTGGGGAAAGGGATTTCCGAAACCCCTGACGGGTTTCGGACTTCCCGCATTGCCGCAAACGGCGCCTAGCGCCGTTTGCGGACCGCTCCGAGTAAGACGGGAAGCGCGATACCCGCGTGGGGTTTCGCGAATTTTCTCTTCCGAGTAATATCCGCGATCGATGGACAGTCACGCGATTGTGATCGTCGATGCCGCCGGAGTCATTCGGATGTGGAGTGAAGGCGCAACACGCCTGTTCGGTTATGACGCCGCAAGCGCGGTTGGAAAATCGCTGGACCTGATAATTCCGGAATCGCATCGCGAGCGTCATTGGATGGGTTTCCGGGCCGCCATCCGCAGCGGAAATTCGAAGCTCGACAGCGCGGCAGCCAATCTTCCCGTGCTGCGCAAGGACGGGAGCGTGGCGCACTATGCGGCACGGTTGATTTTTCTCCGCGATGCGAAGCAGGAGGTCGTCGGTGCCGCCGCGATCTACTCGCCGAATCAGGGCGGCAACGACCCGTCACTGCCGACGCTGTAGCCGTGCTCTAGCGCGGTGGCGCCGCACATCCCGGTTACGGAGGAGGGGTAGCGGAGTCTGGCGTCGCGGTTATCGCGATGGCAGCCAATCTGACAGATCGGCTATAGTCCATTCAGGAACTGATCGAAGCGGCGACAGAACAGAGGTGCCAATAGTGTGGTAAGCCGTTAACGTGAGAGACATGACACTCAATCTTGGGCTATCGCGGTGGCAAAGATTCTTGGTCCAGGGTACGGGCTATTTTCTATCCATGCTCGCGATCCGGATTTTGTTCGGCTGGCCGAATCACGAAAGTATTTTGATCTATGCGGTTGTCTTTCTAGTCGTAAATGCTGCCGTATTTATGCTGTTCTATGCTCTCTTCAGATGGAATAAATCTCGAACGACTGGCGACTCAATTTCAAATTAGGGCACTACGGACCCCGGTTTGTTTATTGACATGCTTGCGGCTGTAGCCTACCTTAGCCAGTTTGCTAGACTAATTTGACGGGCCCGAAGAGGCCGGAATAAAGCACTTCGACCTGCCATAGCCACAGGCCCTCATTCAATCAATGTTCGACACGCTCAGCGACCGCCTCGAAGGCATCTTCAAGAAGCTTCGCGGCCACGGGAGGATTACCGAGGCCAATATCGACGAGGCGCTCCGCGAAGTCCGCATCGCGCTCTTGGAAGCCGACGTAAACATCCGTGTCGTCCGCGATTTCATCGAGCACGTCAAGGGCAAGGCGATGGGGCAGGAGGTGCTTCGCTCGCTCACGCCCGAGCAGCACCTGATCAAGTTTGTCGCCGCCGAGCTGCAAAACGCGATGGGCGGGGAGGCGCGTGCACTCGACCTTAAGGTAAAGCCGCCCGTCAAAATTCTGATCGTCGGCTTGCAGGGTTCGGGCAAAACGACCTCGGCCGCCAAGCTCGCCCTATGGCTCAAGAACGATCGCAAACGCCATCCGATCTTGGCCTCGACCGACGTTTACCGGCCCGCCGCGATGGAGCAATTGCGCGTGCTGGGAGCGCAGGCGGGAATTCCGGTTGCCGAGAGCCGCGAGAACGAAGATCCGATCGAAATTGCTTCCCGCGCGCTCGCTCGCGCCGAGACCGGCGGCCACGATGCGGTAATTATCGATACTGCCGGGCGTCTCCAAATCGACGACGAGCTGATGGAGGAGTTGTCGCGGCTCAAGGCTGCGATCAATCCGCATCACATTTTGTTTGTCGCCGACGCAATGACGGGGCAGGAGGCGGCCAACGTCGCAGCCGGCTTCCACGAGCGGCTGTCGATCTCCGGCGTGATTCTGACCAAGCTCGATTCCGACGCGCGCGGCGGCGCGGCGCTTTCGGTGCGAATTGTGACCGGCGCGCCGATTCTGTTTGCCGCGACGGGGGAGAAGCTTGCCGCCTTCGAGGTCTTTTATCCCGACCGGCTGGCGTCGCGAATCCTCGGCATGGGCGACGTTCTGACACTGATCGAAAAGACGCAGCAGAACTACGATCAGGCCAAGGCGAAAGAGCTCGAACGCAAATTCAAAAAGAACGAATTCACGATCAAGGATTTCGCCGAGCAGTTGGCGACGATTCGCAAGATGGGCTCGCTCGGGGATATTCTGGGGATGCTGCCCGGGATGAAAAAGTTCGCCGGCGCGGCGGATTCCGAAGAAGCCCAAAAGGAATTTGCGCGGATTCAAGCGATAATCGGCTCGATGACGCATCAGGAGCGCGACGACCATCTGCTGATCAACGGCCGGCGGCGGATGCGAATTGCGTCGGGCAGCGGGACTTCGGTCCAAGATGTGAACCGGTTTCTCAAACAATTCGAGCAGACGCGCAAAATGATGAAGAAAATCACCAAGATGGGGGCAGGTCGAATGATGATGCGCGGAATGGGGTTCGGGAGCTAGAATATGGACAGGAGGATCGCATGGCATTGGTAATCCGGCTGCGCCGCCATGGCGCGCGCAAAAAGCCCTTTTTCAGAATCGTGGTGGCAGACTCGCGTTCGCCGCGGGGGGGCCGCTACGTCGAACAAATTGGCACCTACGATCCCGGCTTCGATCCGCCGCGCGTGGCGATAAAGAAAGACGTCGCCGAGCGCTGGATCAAAGCTGGCGCGCAACCGAGCTTGACCGTGGGCAAACTTATCAAACGTGCCGCAACCGCAACGGCTTCCGCCTGACGAAATCCGCTGCATCGGAGCCAATCATGAAGGAACTAGTTCAGTTCCTGGCGCAACAACTGGTCAATAATCCTGACGCCGTCGAGGTTCGCGAGACGCAGGGCGAGACGGCTTCGGTCCTTGAACTGCGGGTCGCGAAAGAGGACTTGGGCCGCGTAATCGGCAAGCAGGGGCGGACCGCAAAGGCGATCCGCACGATCCTCAATGCCGTCGCTTCCCGCACCAGCCGCAAAGTAGTGCTCGAGATCATCGAAGAGAAGTAGGATGGCCGCGTCCGGGCGGCCCCATCCCGCAAAGCCGATGCTGCGCATCGGGCACGTCGCGGGTGCCCATGGATTGCGTGGTGCGCTGCGGGTGCATCTGGACGATCGCGGCTCGCGCTCGCTGGAACAGGTCAAACGAATGTTCATCGAGCAGGGCGGAGCGGTTCGCGAAATCGCGATCGCAGCCGCCACGCACCTTAACGCCACGACGATGCGCGTCGTGATTGAAGGTATCGCCGATGCCACCGCGGCGGACGCGCTCAAGGGTGCGACGGTGAGCATCGCGGCCGATGACCTGCCCGCCCGCCGTCCCGGCGAGTTCTACTATTACGAAGCGATTGGATGCGAGGTTCTATTGGCCAACGGCGACCGAATCGGAACCATCGAGGATATTTTCTCAAACGGCGCGCATGAGGTACTCGTCGTACGCTCCAACGGGCGCGAAGTGCTGGTGCCCGTTATTGAGGATATCGTCAAGGCGATGGATTTCGACGCCCGCCGGGTCACAATCACGCCGGTCCCCGGTCTGCTAGATTAGGATTTTGCGCGCGGAGGGCATCCGCTGCGCCGCATATGGAATTTCACGTAATCACGCTGTTCCCGGAGATGTTTCAGTCGCCGTTTGCGGGCGGAATCATCGGGCGCGGAATCGAGCAGGGCCTGATCTCGATCGTGCCGCATCCGCTGCGCGAGCATGGGCTGGGAAACTATCGGCAGGTCGACGATGCGCCGTATGGCGGAGGCAGCGGGATGGTGATGCGGCCCGAGCCGATAGCGGCCGCAATCGATGCCGTCACGGCGGCGCATCCGGGCCTCTGGCGCATCCTGATGACGCCGCAGGGGGAGCAACTCGATCAAGCGCTCGTGCGCGAGCTGGCGGGCCGCACGGCGGGCCTGATGCTGATCGCGGGCCGGTATGAGGGAATCGACGAGCGGGTGCGCGAGCTGGTCGATCAGGAAATATCGATCGGCGATTATGTGCTGTCGGGCGGCGAGCTGCCCGCGATGGTCGTAATCGAGTCGGTCGCGCGGCTGATTCCCGGCGTTCTCGGAAACCCTGAATCGCTGGGCGAAGAATCGTTCAGTGCCGGGACGCTCGAATATCCGCATTACACCCGGCCGGAGGAGTTTCGCGGGATGCGCGTGCCGGAAATCCTGCTGAGCGGCGATCACGGCAAGATTCGCGCATGGCGCGAAGAAGAGTCGCGCCGCCGCACCGAACGGCGCCGCCCGGACCTGCTCAAGCGGCGCAAGCCCTGAACCGGACCAAATCGCGTGGCCGAACTCTTTGCAGCGCTGATTCATCATCCGGTCTTGGATCGCACCGGAGCGATAGTTACTTCCGCGGTCACGAGCCTGGACCTTCACGACCTCGCACGCGCGGCGCGGACCTACGATGTGCGCGCGGTCTTCGTCGTGCATCCAATTCCGGAGCAGCGCAAGTTCGCGCAAAGCCTGCTCGACCATTGGCTGAACGACTTCGGCCGCGTCCACGATTCCCGCCGGCGCGAGGCTCTGGAGCGGATGTCGATTACCGTGGACCTTGATGAAGCGATTACGGCAGCGGAAAAAATCGCGGGCGCGCGACCGCTAATCGTCCATACCTCCGCGCGCACCGAAGGCGGCACCAATTACGCCGATCTGCGCGAGCGGATGGAAGCGCCGGATGCGCCGCCGATGATGATCCTGTTCGGAACCGGTTTCGGGATGGCGCCCGAGATGGCCGGCCGCGCCGACATCATGCTGGCGCCAATCGTCGGCCCCGGCGACTACAATCATCTGTCGGTCCGCAGCGCAATCGGGATTATCTTGGATCGCTTGCGAGGCCGGTGAAAGGGGGTAACGAAAGGACCGCGAATGAGAAAGATGCGAATATTTGCGGGAATCGTATTCGTAATCGCTGGTACGGTGGTTCTCGCGTTGACGGGCCATCGTTGGATTCAAGCGAGAGACTCTTGGCACCAAACATTTGTCATTTGCCCCAGTTGTCCCTCTGGAAGAATGCCAATAATTCACCGTGCAGAGTTTTTAGACTTCAACCAGATGGCGGCCATCATGGGGACGATGGGCGTAGGAATTATCAGCACCGGGGTCGGATTGATCCGAAAAAACCGCGGCTTAACGATCTTCGCGATGGCGGTCGCTGCCGTCGGAATCGTCGGCAAATTGCTGTCCGAGGTACTAACAATGCGATGATGGCTTACGTAGATCATTTTTCAAAATGACCCGGGTCGGTCGCACCTGTCCGGTTGAGTCCGGGGCGGAGATTCGATAAGTTGGTTGGCTCTTGATTCGAGGTTAGCTACTTCCATGCATAACTTAATCCGCAAGCTTGAAGAGCGCGGGCTGCGCAAAGACCTGCCGGAATTCCGCGTCGGCGATTCGCTGCGCGTGCAGGTCAAAGTCGTCGAGGGCGAGAAGGAACGCCTGCAGGCCTTCGAGGGCGTCGTGATCAGGATTAACCGCGGCGGCAACCGGACGACCTTCGTGGTCCGGAAGGTTTCATATGGGGTGGGCGTCGAGCGGATATTTCCGCTGCATTCGCCACGGATCGAGAAAATTCAGGTGCTGACCAAGGGCAAAGTGCGCCGTGCCCGCCTCTACTATCTGCGCGAGCTGTCGGGTAAGTCGGCGCGTCTGGACACGACGGGCTGAACCGATAGCCGCCTAAGTCATTCTCCCTTCTTTTCCGAAGCGCCGCTCATCTTGACGTGGCCGTCGAGCCATGCGCCTTCGCAGATTGTGAGTGCGCCGGCGTCGATGTTTCCGATCACCCGGGCGCGCGCGCCGACCATCATTCGTTCGCATCCGGCGACATCGCCGCGCAACTCGCCCATCACCAGCAGCCGCGGCGCAAAGACTTTGCCTTCGATCATCCCGCCCTCGGCGATTACGACCAATTCGGTCGAGCGCGCTTCGCCGCGAAAATGGCCCTCGATTCGCACCGGTTCGTTGAAAATCAGCTTACCCGAGACATTGACGTTGCGGCCCACCGCTACACGGGTGTGCTGCTCGGTCCAATGGCCAGCGGTTTCAGTGGATGCGATCGCGGGTTTTGCCACGCCGGCCGGATTGGGACCGGCGGTCTGGCGCGTCCCGGCCGGTTGTCGATCGTTTTGCCCCGCCTGCATTGAATTGGCTTCCTATGGCGCGGGGAACACGTGGCATGCGACAGCATGACCGCCACGCCCGGTCTCAAGCGGAGGCTCCCCCGTCCTACAGACATCTTTCGCATATGGGCATCGTGGATGGAAGGCGCAGCCGGAAGGCGGATTCAGCGGGCTGGGCATCTCGCCCGGCAGCTTGATCCGTTCCGGCTTCTCGGCCTTATCGACATCGGGAATCGCCGATAGCAGCGCGCGCGTATATGGGTGGCGCGGATTTTGGTAAATCTCCTCGCGCGACGCCAATTCGACAATCTTGCCCAGGTACATGATCGCGACACGGCGGCTGATGTGCTCGACCACGCGCAAATCGTGCGCGATGAAGAGGTAGGTCAGCTTGAGCTTGTCCTGCAGGTCCTGCAGCAGATTGATGATCTGCGCCTGAATCGACACATCGAGCGCTGAGACCGGTTCATCCAGGACCAGAAAGCGCGGTCCGACCGCCAATGCGCGTGCGATGCCGATACGCTGGCGCTGGCCGCCGGAGAATTCGTGCGGATGGCGATCGAGCGCGTCGGCGCCAATCCCGACCATCTCGAGAAGTCCGGCGATCCGGTCTTCTTTTTCCTTGCCGCGCGCCAGATCGTGAATCTCGATTCCCTCACCCACGATCGATCGCACGCGCATCCGCGGATTCAGCGAAGCGTAAGGGTCTTGGAAGACGATTTGCATCTCGCGCCGCAGCGCGCGCATTTCGGCACGCCCCAGCTTCGACAGATCGCGCCCGTCGAAGAATACGGATCCGGCGGTCGGTTCGATTAGGCGCAGAATCAGCCGCCCAAGCGTCGACTTGCCCGAACCCGATTCGCCCACCAGTCCCAGCGTCTCGCCGGATTGGATTTCAAGATTCACCCTGGTGACCGCCTTGACGGTCAGACGCCGTGCGCCGAACCATCCGTCGGAGCCGGCTGGGAATTCCTTGGACAGCGTAACCGTGCGGATCAGCGGTGTGCCCGCGCCTTCGCTGGCGGGGTTATGCGCGGATGCAGGCGACATAATGGTTGGGAGCCTTTGCCTCCAGCGGAGGATCTCCCGCCGCGCAGGCGGGAATCGCAATCGAGCAGCGCGGATGAAATCGGCATCCGCTCGGCGGATCCAGCGCGCTTGGGATTGCGCCGGGGATCGCCTGCAGGCGGCGCTGATTTGCCCCGCCGATTTTGGGAATCGATTCGAGCAGCCCGCGCGTGTACGGGTTGAGCGGATTCTTGAACAGATCGGCGCATGGCGCCTGTTCCATTACGCGTGCCGCGTAAAGAATTGTTACGTCGTCGGCATACTCGGCGACGATTCCCAGATCGTGCGTGACCAGAATTACCGCTAGTCCAAGGCGCGATTGCAGCTCGCGGATCAGGTCGAGGATCTGCGCCTGGATCGTGACGTCGAGCGCCGTGGTCGGTTCGTCCGCGATGAGCAGCTTCGGGTTGCACGACAATGCCATCGCAATCATCACCCGCTGGCGCATCCCGCCGGACAACTGATGCGGGTAATCATCGATGCGGCGCTCGGGGTCCGCTATTCCAACCAGCCGGAGCGCTTCGATCGCGCGATTCCGCGTCTCGGCGCGCGAAGTTTTCTGATGAAGCCGGATTGCCTCGCCAATCTGGTTGCCGATTGTAAACACCGGATTGAGAGAGGTCATCGGCTCCTGAAAGATCATCGCGATCTTCGCGCCGCGCACATTGCGCATTTCAGGTTCGGTGAGCTTGAGCAAGTCGCGACCCTCGAAAATGATTTCCCCGCCGGTGGTTTTCGCCGTCTCCGGCAACAGCCGCATGATAGAGAGAACGCTGGCGGTTTTTCCCGAGCCTGATTCGCCGACCAAGCCCATCAGCTTTCCGGGCGCGATCGAAAACCCGACGCGATCGACGGCTCGAACCTCGCCCGCTTCGGTGAAGAACGAGGTGCAAAGCGATTTGACCTCAAGCAGCGGCTGCATGCGCGCCCTACGCTAGCATCGCGTCGGCGCGGCGTCAGCCCGCGTTGGAGGGATCGAGGCGGTCGCGCAGATGATCGCCCAGGAAGTTGAATGACATCACGGCCATGAAAATGAAGATGCCGGGAATCAGAATCCACGGGTAGCGCGCGAGATTCTGCACGTCCTCGGCCTGCGCCAGCAGATTTCCCCAACTCGCTGCCGGCTCCTGAATACCCAATCCCAGCAGCGAAAGCGCGCTCTCGCCCAGAATAAATCCGGGAATTGAGAGGGTGGCCGCGACGATTGCATAGCCGAGGACTGACGGAACGACATGGCGGCTGATGATGCGCCATCGCGAGGCGCCAAGTGCGCGGGCTGCTTCGACATAGGGACGCGTGCGAACCGAGCTGGCCATCCCGCGGATAATTCGCGCAAGGCCGGCCCAACTGATGAAGCTCATGATCGCTACGATCATAAAAAAAGTGGCGACCGTGCTCATGCCGGGCGGAATTGCGGCCGCCAACGCCAGCAGAAAATAGAACGAAGGCAGCGACATCTCGATTTCCGACCATCGCATAACGGCGTAGTCGAAAGTCCCGCCCAGATATCCCGATGCCGCTCCTATGCCGATTCCAAGAGTAAAACTGATCGCCACGCCGAGCAGCCCGACGCACATGCTGACGCGCGCGCCATAGACGATGCGCGAAAAGAGGTCGCGTCCAAGGCCGTCGCTACCCAGCGGAAAATACGGCTCGGTCTCGCTATCGGTAGTGAAAAGATGGCCATGCGAAAACAGATGAATATAAAGAGATCGTGCCGGATCTTCCGCGTAGGTCCGTTCGCTGGAGTTCGAAAGCCGCATTGGATGCACGTAAAAGATTCCACTGTTCCAGTCCGCCGGCGCGCTTAGATGAAGCCGCATCGGCGGACAATCGGGCATCGAGCGATTTTGCATGGTGGGATCGTAAGGCGCAAAAAATGGCGAAGCAGCGGCGAGCAGATAGAAAAACGCGAGACAGATCGCCGACCCCCGCACGGTAAGCGGCGCCTTCCGCCATTCGTATGCGAGTCCGGATGGATGCGGACGTGGGAGATGACGCGCGTTCATGATTCCGACACCGAGGAGAAATCGACGCGGGGATCGACGGCCACCAGTCCAATATCGGCGAGCAGGTTGCCCACCAGCAGCAGCACCGTGCCCATCAGCACTGAGCCCATCACCAGGTAGATATCCAGCGATCGCACGGCGTTGAGCAGAAGCAGGCCCAAGCCCTGCAAATTCATCACTGCCTCAACCAGGGCCGCGCCACCAAGCAGGTCGCCGAGGGAGTATCCCGCCATCGTGACAAACGGATTTAGCGCATTGCGCAGCACATGCTTGTAGATCACGACGCGTTCGGACAATCCCTTCGCTCTCGCGGTGCGGACAAAATCGGAATTTTTGATTTCGATAATCTGCGACCGCATCAGCCGCATCAGGCCGGCCATCCCGGCCACCCCGAGCACGAACACCGGCAATAAGAGATGGTTTACGCGGTCGGCGATTTTGCTCCATGCGTCGAGCGAGGAATAGTCGACCGAAAAGGTGCCGCCAATCGGGAACCATCCCGTCTTGAGAGCGAAGTACATCATCAGAAAGGCGAAGAAGAAGTTGGGCACCGACATCCCAAAGAACGCCAGAAAGGACAGGATGCGATCCCAAATCGAGTTTTGATTAACCGCAACCGCGATGCCAATTGGAATCGCCAGCGCCCACGAAAAAATCATGCTGCTGGCAGATAGGATGATCGTGTTGAATGCGCGCGAGGCAATCAGGCTTGCGACCGGGACGCGATATTGAATTGAAATGCCCAGATCGAGATGGAGTACGCCCCACATCCACTTGACGTAACGGACGAACAGCGGCTGGTCGAGGCCGAATTGCGCCTCCATTTGGCGGATCACCTCTGGTGAAAAACGCGGATCGAGCTTCAAGTTGGAGAGGAAGTCGCCCGGCACCAGCGACATCGCGAGAAACGAAATGAAGGTGATCCCGACGAGCAGCGGGATCATCGCAAGCAGGCGGCGAAACAGGAAACGGCTCATCGGTTGTGCGGCCGATCGCTGCGGTGCGGCGGCATTAGTCCGACGTGAATTGAATCCATTCGGGCTTGTACGTGCCCCATACCGTCGGCTGATAATTTTCGAGAGATTTTTTCCACGAGCTGTATCGCTGTTGGCGAACGGTCTCGATTATCGGCAACTGGTCGTGGAGGATTTCCTGGATACGCCAGTAGTAGGGCGGGCGCTTGGTCGGGTCCATTTCGGATGCGCCCTGATCGAGGAGCGTGTCAATTTCTGCCTCCCACGGCGTGGCAGGTTTGGGCTGGTTCGGATCCCATATGTGCAGATTCCCCGACGAGCGGTAAAAGTTCGATCCATCGTTGGGATCTGGCGTACCGGTAAAACCGATTAGCACGCAGTCCCAATCGAAAGACGTATCGAGTTTATCGACCAGGGTGGTGAATTCAAGCGGGCGATAGTTAACCTTTATGCCAAGTGCCTCCACATTTTGCTTGAATATCGCGCACATCTGGTCGCGGTCGGGACTGCCGGTACTGGTCATCAGATTGAATTCCAGCCGATTACCCTTGGGGTCGGTGCGAACGCCAGACTTATCGAGATGATAACCGGCGGCATCAAGGATCTGTGCCGCAAGTTTCGGATCGAAATCGTAATCCTTGAGGTTTGGATCATGGAAAAGCTGGTTCGATTCCGAAATATCGGCGACCGCCGGAACCGCCATCCCATGGAAGACGAGGTCGATCATCGACTTCTTGTCCACCATGTGGGCCATCGCGCGCAGGAAATTGATATCGCTGAACCACGTCAGCTTCGGGTCGGTTACGCCGTCTTTCACGAAGTGCTTCGGATTGCGATTGAACGAAAAGAACAGAGAGCCTGGATCTATTCCGATCTCCTGCAGGTTAACGTCAAGTTCCTTGCGGGCGATTCGATCCTTCAGATCGATCACCTCTTCGGGGCGTGGCCCAAAGGCGTCGATTTGGCCGGATAGATATCGCAGGTAGGCGGCGTTCTGGTCCGGAATCACAGTAACGGCCTGTCCATGCAGCCGCGGCAGCTCGCCGCCGTTCTCGTCCTTCATCCAAAAATCGCCGTTGCGGACATACTGGACCGACTGGCTTTGCACGTACTGCGTCATTTTGTATGGGCCGTTGCCGACCAGCTTGGCCGGCTCAGTGTCGATGCCCCAAGCGCGATTGTACTCGCCGGACTTCCAGATCGGTTCCAATATGTGCGACGGCATCACGGGAATTCCAATCGAATAGAGCAGCGGCGCGAACGGCTTGGGCAAATGCATGACGACCGTGGAATCGTCCGGCGTCTCGGTGACGATATGTTTGCCGTCAATCGTAAGTATCGGCCGGAAGCTGTTTGGAACATTCGGATCGTAGATGACGTTCATCGTGAACATCACGTCGTGCGCGGTGACCGGCTGGCCGTCGAACCACTTGACCCCGTGGCGAAGATGAAACGTGATGCTTTTCTGGTCGGCCGCGATTTCCCACTTTTCAGCCAGCCTGGGCTCGGGGAGGATCGTTTTGGGATTTATCTGAATTAGGCTCTCGAACAGGTCATTTGTGAGTGCCCCGGATGATGCATCGGTAATAAGGAGCGGATTGAAAGTGCGCGGATCGCTTCCGATCGAGCTGTAAAAGATCTGTTGTTTCGCGTGATCGTTCGCCGAGCGGTTGACGTGGCATCCGGAGGCGGCGGCAATCGCGACAAATGCAATCGCAAGGTAGCGGCGGGGGCGGTTACGCATCGTGGGAATTCATCCTTGTGCGTTGGAGATATCTGTGACGGCACCGCCTAGATTCATAATGGTGGCGCCTTTTTCAGGCGTCAGCACGAACCTTGAGGCAGGCAGGTTGCCATTGATTAGCGGCCGATTGTAGCGAAGTGTGATGCGGCTTTGCGCCGGAGGAAAGCTGGCCTCCACCACGTACGGGAACATCAATCCGCCGATATCGCGATAGTCGCGGTATCGCACTTCGAAGCGGATGCGGCCGTCGGCGCCGATCTCGCGAACCATCGCCAGATTGCCATCGCTGAAGCCAAGCTGCCGCAATTCCGCACCGGCACTGCCGTATGCGGCGACGATCATCGCGCCTTCGTCCGATACGGTGAGCGGCGGTTGATTCAAGGCGAAGTCGCCGGGTGCGAGGCCCATTAGAAGTGCAACGGCGTCCGCGGGCGCCATTGGAATTCTCACATACCGGTCCAGCGTCGCGGCGGACGCGGCGCCGCGCATGAAGCGATTATGTTCAGCGTCGAAGATGTCGGCCTCGCCGCCGCGCGCAGTCATAATGAGCGCGACACCGAAGGGTGACATAGCATCGACGCGAAGACTGTCGGGTTTCTGTACGGCGATTTCCTCCCTCACCTTGGCACGATCGCCGGGCACGGAATATTCCATCACCGCGCCCGTCTGCATCGACGTAAGCTGGCGGCCACGCTCGGCAAGTGAAGCGGTGAGCCGGTGCGCCTCGCGATTCAACGTTTGCGCATCAGCTATCCGCGTTCGGGCCTTGAGGGACTGCGAGGGTGACAGGACTGCGCAGCCGGAAAGCGCTGTCATTGCAACAAACAACGGGGCGACGAACGTGGCCCGGTAGTGGCGCGACTCAGCGGCCCGCGTTAGCCGCATTGCGCAGGTCCTGCAACTTTTCCTTGAGCCGCGCGACTTGCTCCGGGTCCTGCGCCTTGTCCAGCGCGTCGCGGTACTCATGAGAGGCCGCCTGGAGTTTTCCGAGCTTGCGATAGGCGTCGCCGAGGTGTTCGGTGATTGTCGGATCGCTGCCTGTCAAGTTGACCGCACGCTCCAATTGGTCCGCCGCGCCCGCGTAATCGCCCTTTTGATAGTAAACCCAGCCCAGGCTGTCCACGTAGAAGCCGTCGTCCGGTTCATTCTGCAGCGCGCGCTTGATCAGGTCTTCCGCCTCGGCAAGGTTGGTTCCCTGCTCCGCGTAGGTGTAGCCGAGATAATTGAGGGCTGGGGCGTTGGATGGGTTAATCTGGATCGCCTTCTTCATCTCGGCCATTCCCTCGGTCCGCTGTTTATTCTGATCGAGCAGGGCGCCGAGGGTGAAGTGGAACTTGTCGTTGTTGGGATCAATTTCGATCATCTTGCGGGCCAGCTTGATCGCGGCTGGGAAATCCTTTTTTTCCTGGTACACGCCGGCCATGTAACCCAGGATTTCAGTGTCGTCGGGCTTTTTCGCGAGCGCTTCGTTCAACGCCGCCAGTGCTTGATCGTATTTCTTGTCTTTGTCGTATAGATAGGCGATCTGCAGGCGCGATTCGACGTAACTTTCATTATCGGGAGAAACCTGGCTGAATTCGTGGATTGCCTTGTCGTTTTCCTCGAGCTCGGTATAGACGGCTCCCAGATAGAAGTGTACACGGGCATTTTTCGGATCGGCTCCGAGCACCAGATTGAACTCGGTTGCCGCCTTTTCGTAATTGCCGGCTTGAAAATAGATCAGCCCGATCTTGATCCGTGTGTCGACGGGATTGGCCTGAATCTCCTCAAGCCGCTTGAGTTCGTCGAGTGCGCGGGCATACTGCTGTTCGCCGATTTCGATCTCGGCGAGCCGTTTGCGAACCAGTTCGTTGTGGGGATTCAGTTCCTTGATCTTGTTGTAATATTGGACTGCGTCCTTGGGACGGCCCTCCCGCTCGCGCAGCAGCGCCAAATCGAGCAGGACCAGTTCCGGCTCCTGATTAAAGCTGAGCGCCTTCTCATAGAATTTTTCGGCTGCGGCGTAGTTCTGTGCGGCGACCTCGACTTTGCCGGCGTAATAATAACCCAGGAAGTCATCCGGCTGAGCCGCGATCATCTGTTTGAAAGTGTCGCGGGCTTCATTGTAGTCGCCATGCTTGGCGTAAAGGGTGCCCAGATAAAGATACGCTTCCCGATTCGAAGGGCTCAGGCGCAGTATTTCGTGGTAATCTTTTTCCGCTTCCGGATCATTGCCCAGCGCCGAGTTGATTCCCGCCGCCAGCAGCAGCGCATCGTCTGATTTGGGATTGATGGCGGTGGCGTGGTCTACCTGATCGAGTGCTTCCTTGAGCATTCCGTCATGAACGTACATCGTCGCCAGGCGCATCCGCAGGATGAAATTGTTCGGATCGTATTTGACGGCCTCGGCCAGATTCTTGAGTGCCGCCTCGCGATCGCCATCGCTCATCGCGGCTTCCGCCTTCAAGAATGCCGCCATCGCGCGGCCTTCGGCGGGAATCTGCACGGGAGCGGCGCCGCCGAAGGGGGTTCCTTCGCCTTGGGCGCCGGTTTTTGAGTTGAAAAATTTTGCGCATCCGGACGCCGTCATCGATACAGCTACGAACGTCAGAAACGCGAACCTTATCGCGGATTTGGAAAAACGATTCATTGGTCGAAGAAATTCCCGGGAGAAATGATTGATTTCTGCTAACACCACGGTGCTTGAAGGTCAATGTGCGGCCGCGGTGAAACACCGCTCATTAACACCGCCATTGTGCGCTTTTCTCCCTTTAAGTTTCCGCCAGCCGTGGCGACCGCGCAACCGGTCGAATTGAAGCCGGCCGCTTGCCATCGCCGGCTGCCTTCGTTACAGCGGGAGGCGGGAGTTTCACCGAAATTACCGCTCCCCGAGAAATTGGAACCACCCGTAGCATCCACCTCAATAACGTCAGCGCAGTCGCGGCCCACCACGCTGCGGCTGCAGTTGATGCCGCTGATATGCGTGATGTTTCTGGTCGTAAGCGGTGGCGCGTATGGTCTTGAGGATTCCGTCCGGTCGGCTGGTCCGCGAATGACGATGCTGCTGTGCATTGTCGTCCCGCTTACCTTGAGTCTCCCCACCGCGCTGATGGCCGCGGAACTGACGGCGCTGATGCCGGTCGAGGGGGGCTTTTACTTCTGGGTCAAGGACGCTCTGGGGCCGTTTGCGGGCTTCGCGGAAGCCTACCTGACGATACTTTATACCGCCGTCGATATGGCGATTTATCCAACGCTGTTCGCAACCTATCTGTCGTTTCTCCTGCCGATTGGCTGGGTGGCGAAAATCGTTGCCGGCATCGCGGTCGTATGGTTGTCCGGCCTCCTGAATATATTCGGCATCCGCCCGGTCGGCCGCGCGTCGATTGTGCTGGCTGCGGTTGTGATGCTGCCCTTCGTGGCGCTGGTAATCGCCGGCTATCGAAATTTGGTGCATTTTCAAATGCCGTCGCCGCCGTTTTGGGGCGACGATCCAGCGGGCGCTTTGGCAGCCGGTCTGACGGTGGTCATCTGGAATTTCAGCGGATGGGAAAATCTGAGCGTAGTCGCCGGCGAAATCGAGGAGCCTCAGCGCAACTATCCGCGCGCGATTGCAGTTGCGTTACCGGTCATCGTGATGGGCTACCTGTTGCCGCTGGCCGTTGCGGTTTCAGGCGCAAAGAGTGCGTCTGACTGGCGTACGGGATGGTTCTCCCATGAGGGGCTTCGGATAGGCGGTCCGATGCTGGGCGCGGCGCTTGCGATTGGTGGCACGGTGATGTCATTCGCGGTGTTTGAGGCGGCTATGCTGTGGGTTTCGCGGATGCCATTCGTGCTGGCTCGCGAGCGCTACCTGCCGCGTCCATTGGCGGAGCTTTGGTCGGCACGGGCAACGCCGGGCAAATCAATCGTTCTGTGCTGCGTGGTCTTTACACTGCTGGTGCCGGTTGGATTCTACGATTTGGTCATCCTCGATGTGTTTTTCTACATGGCGGCTCTGGTGCTGGAGATGGCGGCGCTGGTGCGCCTTCGCCGAATGGTTCCCGATCGCGACGGACGATTCACGATCGGCGGCGGACGCGTGGGTTTAATGCTGACTGCATTGCTGCCGATCGTCACTTGGTTGGCAACATTTGGCTTTGCCGTTTCCACCGGCGGCGCACAGGAGGTATTCATGCTCGCAATTGCACTGACCGCGTGCGTATGGCCGGTGTATGCGCTCTGCAGGCGGCGCTATGGCGGGCCGGTCGACAGCGGTTCAGTCTGATTACTCCCCCTCTCTAAAATTATAGCCATTGCGAAACCCAGTGCGGGTTTCCTGTTTTTCCCGGAGCCGTCCGAAAACGGCCTCCCGCCGTTTTCGGCAATGCGGGAAGTCCGAAACCCGTCAGGGGTTTCGGGAAGGTTATGATTATGAGCCGCGGCGACGCCGCGGCGGATTGTATACGTGCAGGAACGAGAATGCGGCGATCGTCAGCGAGTGCATGATTCCTCGCGATGCGATCATGCGTTTAATCTCGGCCAGCGGGACCAGCACGACTTCAGTTTCTTCCGTCGCGGTCCATTTGGGCTTAGCGATCTCGCGGACATTTTCGGCCAGGAACGAGTAACAGATGTTGCCCTGAAAGGCGGGATTGGGATGCACGCGCCCTAACTCGATGATTGCGTCGGAGTCGAAGCCGGTCTCTTCGATCATTTCGCGCCGCGCTGCGTGTGCGGGCGATGGATCGTCTGGATCGACCATGCCGCCGGGCACCTCCAGCGTGAAGCCGCCGATGCCGTGTCGCCATTGGCGGATCATCACGACGTCCCGGCCTTTTGTGAGCGGGACGATGTTCACCCAATTGGGCGCATCGAGAATGAAGAAATCGCGTTCTCCCTTGTGCGGATGAATCGAGCGGCGGCGATGCAGGTCGAAAATCGGCGTTCGGTAAACGGCTGCGGTCTTAAGCGTCTTCCACTTACGCGGTTTCAATTGGCGCGTCCTTGGCGGCTTTAGAACAGCCGCCGATATTCGATCGCCGGGCAGCGATCCATCACGACTGTCATTCCTGCCGCGCGCGCGCGATGAGCCGCGGCGAGATTGATCACGCCGAGCTGGCACCACAGCACGCGCGCCCCCTTTGCGATTGCCGCCTCAACGATCTCCGGCAGGTATTCCGGACGGCGGAACACGTCGACGATTTCGACCGGGTCGGGAATCGCCGCGAGGTTCGGATAACATCGCTCGCCGAGCGCATCCGAAAGAGCGTTCACATCAAGTTGCGGATTGACGGGGATTACGCGAAAGCCGCGAGTGCGCAGCAGCTTGGCGATGTCAAGGCTGTCGCGCGCCGGATTATCGCTGCATCCGACAACCGCGACGGTTGCCGGCCGCGAAAGTATCGCGCGGATTTCATCGTCGGATGGATTGTTGAAGTCCGCCGCGTCCATCCGCGATCATTCCTCATGAAACAGGCGAGCGACAATTGCCGGGACCAGCCGCTCGATCTCTTCGCGGCATTGAGAGAAGACCTGTTCGCCCTGATCGTAAGGGTCCGCGATATCGCCCGGCTCACCGGCGATACTGCGCAGCGTGAAGACCTGTCGGCCGGCGGCGGCCGGAAACCGCTCAGCGAGCTGGCGCGCCTGCTCTTCCGTCATCGCGATAATCAATTCGGCTTCTTCGATCATTTCCGGATGACGCTTCAAGTCGGTCGAGGTTGCCTCCTCGCCGAGGTGGATTCCGGTCGCACGCAGCGCCAGCCGGGTATCGAGCGATACCAGCGCTCCATCGCGAGCAAATGGGGCAATGCCGGCGGAGGTGACGCGCACGCGATGCGCGGCGCCGAGCGCCGCAAGTTCGCGGCGCAGGAGATGCTCCGCCATCACGCTGCGCGCGGTGTTAGCCGCGCAGATAAAGAGGACGGAACGGAAGCGCGGCTCACGATGAGC
>DATKOZ010000021.1:0-4057 GCA_035524375.1 Binataceae bacterium (SeqCode)
CCAAGGAACGGCAGGTTCTCTCACGCCGGGAAGCGCCTCATGGACAAACATCGGCGATTGGGGAACGCTACATTACTTCCTGCAAAATCTCGGTGGCGCAAAATAAGGGGTGGAGAGGCAGGTTGGATTAGGTGGTAGACAACAGAGATGGGCCGTGGTGGTTAGGAACGCTCTGGTGGCTAGTTGGCGTCTTATGGATTGCGCTCGGCGCGGCGGTCGGCTGGATATGGAGAACAATCCCGGACAAACGGTACGTCGATAATGCGGTGGCTAAATCCGAGGACAAAGTTTTGGCTATTCTCGATTACTGGAAAGCCGAAGACCCGATGCACGATCGGGAATTGTTCGAGGATTTAATCGCGCCGACCAATGCCAGATTGGAGAATCTTAAGACTGAGCTAGAGGAATTGAAAGGCGACCAAATTCGGCGTCACGAACAGAATACGCAAAAGCTGGATCAAATTTTGGACTTGCTGAAAGGAGAATAGGGCAATGGCGACGGGGGATGCGGGGTGGTGGGAGAGGCTTAATTTCCGCGAAGTAGCAACATTCATCGTCTCGATGACGACGATCCTCGGCTTCTTCGCCCTGCTCTGGGCCGGCAAAATCCCAAATACGGAATTCGTGATCGGCGCGCTCATCGGATGGGTAGCCGCGTCGCTCCAGTTCTATGTCGGGTCTTCGCAAGGCTCGACCGTCAAAGGCGACACCCAAGCCAAGACGATTGAAAAACTGGTGGAGAAAGCACCATGAAGATCGCGCATGCGGCGATAGCGCTGTTCGGTCTGTACGGAGTGCTCTATTTGATTCTGTGGTGCTCGGATAAGGCATGGCTACACTGAAAGAGGCCGAAACTCGGGTCGCGCTCTGGCTGCATGGCGGCGACTGCACGATTCGGAATCACGATGCTGCGACGCTGTTGGAAAAGCTGATTGCTCTGAAAATGCTGCGGATGGAATTTCCGCACCAATCAACACAGGTCGCCGAGTTAGACCGGGCGATCGAGAAAGAGGCAAAGAAAGATGCGAAATAAACTAGGTCGCAAGCCGGTCATCTGGGGGCCGCGTCTCCATTTCGCCAAATATGCGAATCGCTCGACCATCAAGCTGCCGGATACCAAGCCGCTCAACATCGGCTATTCGAATGTCGTTCCGGGGATGCTCTGCAACGGCCCGGACCTGCTGAATCCGCCGGAAATCCCATATGGCATCGGCTGTTGCTTCTGGGCAGCGGCTGTGCGGGCGGCCTTCGCCCGAGGTGTGAGCATCGGCAAATATCAGGGCCACAGCCTGACCGAGCCATGGGCGGTCGCCTCGGTCATCGAGGGATATACCGGCGGCGCCGGCTTCAACATCAACGATCCGTCGAATACGGACAATGGTACAGACCCGGATAAGGGCTTTGCCTATCTTCAGAAAGTCGGCGTCAAGATGCCGGATGGAACCTACGATAAGCTCGGGACTCCCGTTGCCGTGAATCCGCGCGATTGGGAGGAAGTCTTGATCGCGCACAATCTATTCGGCGGGCTCTATGTCGGCGTACAATTCCCCGGCGATTGGGAGGATGCGCCGATCTGGGATGTGTCTTCGAGCCCGATAGAGGGCGGTCACGAAATCTGTTCGCTCTCGGATGTCGGAATCGATCCGGCGGGCATTCAAATCGACACTTGGGGGATGTCGCGGATCATCACGCCGGCGGCGCTGGCGCAGTTCTGCGACCAGCTAACGTGTGTCGTCGATCCCGCGTTTTTCGATCCGACCAGCGGAAAAGCAATCAATGGATTCGATGCGGAACAACTAAGGGCGGATGAGGCCGCGCTGACGTAACCGAAACAAGCAGGGGTCAAAAATGGCGTTCGTAGTCAAGGACGCAGTTCGTGAGCCGCTTTATGCGGTCGTTCCATACTTCAATCCGTGGCGCTGGAAAAGCCGCGAGAAACATACGCTCCGCGCCATTAAGCATTTCGCCGATTCCGGGGCCGTCGTCATCCTGGTGGAGATGGCTTTTAACCGGCGTGAGCACGCGCTGGCCGATTGCGGGCTCGACGGAACGCCGGCGGAATGCAACGTCCTCGGCGAGCGCAAATTCAAGCATCGTCATCTGATGCTGCGAACCAAGGATGAGCTTTGGCTGAAGGAAAATAGCATCAACGTGGCGGTCGCACAGGCGCTGCCTTACGATTGGCAACAGGTCTGCTGGCTGGATAGCGACGTGCATTTCTTGCGGCCCAATTGGGTAGGCGAGACGATCCACAAACTTCAGCATTATAAATATCTGCAAATGTTTACTCACGCTGTGGACCTTGGGCCGGATTACGCCATGTTGCCGACCGGCACGCCGATGGCGAACGGAACCAGCTTCATGCACGCACAGATCACCGGGACGCTCGACCAGATTATTCAGGGCAATAAAACGTCGCTGACGATCAAGGTCGCAACGAATCCTGCTCCCTATCCGACTTCCGTCTGGCCGGGGCTCGCGTGGGCCGCAAGCCGCGAAGGATGGGACGGCACGGGTGGCTTGATTGATTTCGCGGTCTGGGGCGGTGGCGATCATGCTATGGCGCATGCGCTCATGGAAAAGAGCCGGCGCGTCACGGGCGGCATGCACAAAAATTATAGAATGCTTGTCAATGAATGGGAGGGTTTCTGCAAGAGGCACATCCGAAAGAATGTCGGCGTTATGACCGGCACGATCGCGCACAACTGGCACGGTCGAAAAACCGACCGCAAGTATTTCGCCAAGCATCAACTGATGCAGCAAGTTCATTTCGATCCGATCCATTTTCTGCGAAAGGATTATCAGGGGCTATATCAACTCCACGATGACGGAAGCGATCAATTCATTCACTTTCGCGACATGATGCGGAAGATTGCCAAGGAGCGAAACGAGGATGCGAATGAGATTTAGCGCGCTCCTGCTGGCCTGTCTGTTGTCGGGTTGCGCCTCGGCATGGTCGAGCCTCGCAGATTGCACCAAAACCACCGTCAAGGCATCGCTAATCGGCGCCGGCGTGAGTGCGGGCGTCGCCGTCGCGAGCGCTCATGTGACCAATGGCAATATGTGGCAGGCGGGAATAGTAGCTGCCGGCGTGGGCGGCATTTCCTCGGGGGCTGTAACCTTCCTCGATTGTGAGACGCCATGATCGATTGGACTATCGAATGGCCGAAGATTGTCGCTCAAGCTGTCGCGCATGGCGTCGATCCGCGTTTCATTCGGGCCATCCGAGAGCAAGAAAACGGCGATCCCGGCCGCGAATTCGGCGTTCTGAGCGTGCAGGCTTCGACGTATGACGAACAACTCCAAGTCTGCTGCGTATCCGTCGCCCATCGCGCCGGCGTCTTCGACGCGAACGATCCGCCTCTATTCGAGCGTCTTCCAATAGAAGGCCTCTATTACTCAGATGCGTTTATCCAGTATTTCGGCAAGATATGGGCACCGATGAAAGCGGCAAACGATCCTGGCAATCTCAATGCTAACTGGATTGCCGGCGTGCGTGCGATCTACACGGGTCTTGTGCGAATGGGAGTAACGGAATGACCTCGGAACAGACGGAAGCCCTACAGGCATTCAAAGACAAATCGGCGGAATATCTGCTGGCGGCGGCTACGTTCGGCCATGCGTTCGGGCAGGATAATCCCGGCATCACGGCCGCCGTGGAAAGCACGGCGCAGAGCGTAGGCGAGACGGCGCATACGATCGCGGCTTGGAGCTACAACAAATGAAGCCTTGGGTAGTAGCGTTCGCGCTCGTTCTCGCGTTCATAAGGCCGGTTGCCGCGCAGCAGTATCAGACGTTCGGCGGCCCTATCAATGCGATGGGTCCGGGCGTCTTGCCTCTGCCGGGGACGCCGCTCCTGGAGGGGTACGCGCATTTCAACGCGGTTGTTTGCGCGTGCAACGGCGGCTATGCCCAGAATTGGGTATATTGGCAACTCAACAGCACATGCTCGTCATCCGATCCGTTTCCGGCGATCGGCATTTTCGATGAAACGACTGGACAGGCCATTTGTCCGCCTGTCGAGCCCGGCATGGGCAACACGGTTCGCCTCGCCGGC
>DATKOZ010000022.1:0-33464 GCA_035524375.1 Binataceae bacterium (SeqCode)
CTCGCCACGTAGATGTTGCCGCTGGAATCCAGCGTAATGCCGAAGGGGCCGTTCAGATTCGTGCCGGGCCCAGTGATGGTAGCGATGGGCGCGGCGTTGCCGTTACTGCCGGCGGCATACTCGGTGACGCTGTTATTGCTGGTGTTTACCACGTAGATGTTGCCGCTGGAATCCAGCGCGATGCCGGTGGGGTTGCTCAGATTCGTGCCGGGCCCAGTGATGTTGGCGATGGGCGCGGCGTTGCCGTTACTGCCGACGGCATACTCCGTGATGCTGCCAATGCTGCTGTTAGCCACATAGATGTTCTCGCTGGCATCCAGTGCGATGCCGGCGGGGTTGCCCAGATTCGTCGCGATCCCGCTGATGGTGGCGATGGGCGCGGAGTTGCCGTTGCTGCCGGCGGCATACTCCCGGATACTGCTGTCGCCGAAGTTCGCCACGTAAATGTTTCCGCTGAAATCCAGCGCGACGCCGTGGGGGGAAACCAGGCCCGTGCCGCCACCGTTGATGTCGGTGGAGGGCGCTTGGTTGCCGTTGCTGCCCAGCGGATAGGAGGTGATCGAGGCGCCAGCGAAATTGGGAACGAACAGCGCCGGAGCCGCCGAGGTTGAAGTAGCCGTAGGTGTTGCGGTCGCCGTGGCCGAATCGGTCGGGGTAGCGGTATCTGTTGCGATGTCAGTCGGCGTTGCGGTCGTGGTGGCGGTATCGGTCGCGGTCGTGGTGGCAGTATCGGTTGGCGTCGGGGTTGCGGATTCGGTTGCGGTCGTCGTGGGGGTGTCGGTCTGAGTCGCAGTGAATGTCGCCGTTGCGGTATCGGTCGCCGTCGGCGTTGCCGTGGCGGTAATGGTGGATGTCGGGGTCGTCGTGGCAGTTGCAGTCGCTGTGGCAGTGGCCGTCAAAGTCGGTGTTGCAGTGACGGTCGCAGTGGTCGTGGCCGTGGCGGTCGTCGTTGTGGTGGCGGTTATGGTTGCAGTCGTGGTTGCGGTAGTAGTTGCAGTCGTCGTGATTGTGACGGTCGCCGTCAACGTGGCGGTGACTGTTGAAGTCTGAGTGGCAGTAACGGTTGCCGTCAGAGTCGCCGTGACGGTTGCAGTCGTTGTTGCAGTGGTGGTCGCGGTTGTAGTTTCAGTGGCCGTCGCAGTCAGGGTCGCGGTTGTCGTCGCGGTAGTGGTGGCGGTCGCCGTGCGCGTTGCCGTTGCTGTTGTTGTCGCAGTTACGGTGACTGTCGCAGTGGCCGTCGCCGTAACGGTGGCGGTGGTTGTTGCGGTAACGGTTGCCGTGGGCGTGGCGGTTCGCGTAGCGGTGGCAGTTACAGTGGCGGTTGGCGTAGTGCGGATGCCGAGCGCGGCGATCCCGCGCGGCGCCATCAATCCGGTATCGCCACCGGCGATTGTTCCGTATGGCGGCGCATCGCCGTTCATCCCCGGCGCGTAAATGTTAATCGCACCCGGATCGGTGAAGCTGGTTACGTAGATGCTACCGCCGGAATCCACCGCGATCCCCGCGATATCCTCCAGTTTGGTATCGATGCCGGTAAGATTCGTGATCGGCGACAGATCGAGCTTGCCCTTCTTTCCCTCAAGCGGTGCGTAAACGGTCACGCATCCGCTAGCCGACGGACCGCAACTGTTGTTGGCCACGTAAATCTGCCCAACCAAGTCGACGGCGATACCCGACGGCTGCCCCAGTTGCGTCAGATATCCCGCTATCGTTGCAACCGGCACGATGTCCCCGCTGGCGCCGGACTCATACACGGTGATGCTGCCCATTCCGTCGATGCCGCCTTCCAGATTTGCCGCATAGATATTTCCGTTCGAATCGACCGCCACACCACTTGGATACGCCAAACCGGTGGATGCACCTGCGATTGTCTGGATCGGCGCCGCATTACCGGATGCGCCCGCTGCATATACCGTGATCGCGCCAAAGCCAGCCGGACCGCCGCCGGCGTCAGCTACATAGACGCTGCCGCCTGAATCGACAGCAATTCCCTGTGGATCGACCAAGCCCGTTGCCGGGCCGCCAATCTCGACTACCGGCACGGCGTCGCCGTTACTGTGCGCTGCGTAAATCGTCAGGCTCCCGGCACTGTAGTTGGCGACATATAAAATGCCCGACGGACCCGCCGCAATTCCGAAGGGATAATCCAAGCCGGTATCGGGGCCGATAATCGTCGTAAGCGGCAGGACATCCCCTTGGCCGTTGATCGGATAACTGGTCACGCTGTTGGCGTAGGAATTGGTCACGAAGATTCCCGACGGCGGCGCCGGCGTTCCGGTCGCCACCCCTGACAGATTGACCAGCACCCGGCGGCCTCGCGTCCGCCGTGTCGCCCCCATCGTGATCGCAAGCTGCCCGCCGAGTGGACCCGATTGCTCGGGGCTGAACGCCACGCCGATCGTGCAATTCGCGCCCGCAGCCAACGCTCCGCCGCTGCAGGTGTTGCTGCTGATTCTAAAATTTGGTGGCGCGGCGATCCCGCCAACCGGAACCGTGTCGCCGCTGCGATTGGATACTGTGATTGTCTTTGGAGATGAAGTCGTCCCTGCCAGCTCGCGGTTGAACTTGAGGCTATTCGGAGCGACGGTAAGGCCTGTCGCCGCGAATGCCGCGGCTACGAATCCGATCAAGCCAAGAATCGATGTGGCTCCTGCCGCGATTACAGCGTTTCGAATGACATCCCCCTGGCGCCTACCCACCAAGCTGGCGCGGTTACGGTGTGCTGATGTTGGCGCGCGGGCAGAAGCTATTCAAGGGGGTCCCCCTCCGCGAGAGGACGAAAGCCGGAGTGAGCCTGTAAGCCGGGTTCTGTGCCCCACCGGGAGGATGGGGCGGCGATCATTCCTCTAGGCCGCCGGTTGCCCGGCGGCTCGTGCGACCATACCCGAGGGATTTTGAGCGGGCCGCTCACCCTCCTATTTGGTCTTGCTCCGAGTGGGGTTTGGCATGCGCGCGCGATTACTCGCGCGCCGGTGGGCTCTTACCCCGCCATTTCACCCTTACCTTTTCAGGCGGTCAGTTTTCTGTGCCACTTTCCGCGGATCGATCCGCGCCGCCATTAACGGCCACTCTGCCCTTTGGAGCCCGGACTTTCCTCCTCCTTGCGGAGGCGATCGCCCGGCTCACTCCGGCGAAATCCAACCTATCACGCCTGCAGGGTGCGTTCGTAGTACAAGATGCGCTGGCAATTGGGGCAATAATGGATTCCGAGATGCTTCTGGATCTCGTTGTAGAATTGCGGTGGCAGCCGCATTCGGCATCCCTTGCACGTGCCGTCCTTCGCCAGCACCACCGCAATTCCGCCCCGCCGGTTGAAGATCATGTCGTAGCGCGAGAGGAGGGCGGGTTGAATGGAAGTGGCGATCGCTTCGCGATCCTTACGATGCTTTGCGATGGTTTCCTTTAGCTCTTCGACTTGCGCCGCGATTTCCTTTTCCGCTTCGGCAAGTTCGGTGCGTCCCTTGGCGATTGCTTCGGTGAGTTCCGTGATTCGAGCGGTTCGGCCGTCGGCGCCGTCCATCAGGCCGAGCAACTCTGCTTCAAGGCGGGCATTGTCTTCCTTGAGTGCCTCGACTTCATGCGACAGCGCCTGGAGTTCCTTGTCGTTCCGAATCAGGTTCAGCCGCATCCGCTTGTTGCGGATTCTAGCCTCACCTTCGGCCAATTCGCGTTCGGCCTTTTTACGGGCGGCTGCGACTTGCTGGTCCTGTTCGGTCAGGCGGTCAAGCTCGGCCTGGTTTTTCTGAGTGTCGCCGCGAAGCTGTTCAACTCTTCCCGCGATCGATGCCAGTGACTGTTCCAACTCCTGCAGCTTTTGATCGACGACCTGCAGGTCCATCAAACGGTTTATCTCTTCAGGCAATTCGGCCTCCGTGCAATGAGGTGGGCCCACCAGGATTTGAACCTGGGACCAGCCGGTTATGAGCCGGCAGCTCTAAACCAAGCTGAGCTATGGGCCCTCGGGAAAACATTGGGCTAATGGGATCGTAGCAAGATCGGCGGAAATACTTAAGGGCTTGGCGATAAATCGGCAATTAAATTTTTCCCTCCACTGGAGTCATCCGTCGCGAACCTCGCGCCGATGTGCAATAACCGCTTGCGCGGCCGCTGCCGCTTCATCCTGGGAATTTGCGCCGGTACCCGTCCCTGCCGCATTAAGGCGCAGCGATGCGATTTCACGCGTTTTGCGCCGGCGCGCCAGCGCCGCGATATAGTCTCGCATCAGGGCCGCCGTTCGGGCGGCATCGTCTGCCGCTGGATCGACCGCCACCGCGGCCACCCGGCTCTGCTGTTCCGGCGTGAGTCGCTCGGAAATCCACTGCGCGAGGGCCGCATAATCCTCGTCGGAGCGGCATAACTCTTCCAGCGCGCCTGCGAACTGACGATCTTCGAAATTCTTCATCGCTCCGGAAGCTGTAATTTCTCCGCGCAACTCCGGATGAAGCACCGCGAGCGCGACCAAGCCGATTTCCGCCTTTGCGCCCGCATCGATCGCGGGTGCGGCGAGCGCTTTCTCGGGCCGCGATGCGCGCGTACGGGGTGATTCGCGGCGCGCTTCACGGCGGAGAATATCTTCACTCACCCCAAACATATGCGCCGCCTTGCGTACTAGTTGATCGAACTGCAGCGGATCGCGGATCAGGCGCAGCTTTTCCAAGACGGACTGGGTAGCCTTGATGCGGACTGCGAGCGGGGCCGCCGGGCCGGGAGCCTTGGCCGCCTCCTCCCGCAAATACAAATCAACCAGTAGTTCCGCATTGTCTATGAGTGCCGTGAACGCCTCCGGACCGCGCTCGCGGACGAGTGTATCGGGATCAAATCCCTTTGGAATAAAGATTCCGCGCCCGAGCAATCCTGCTTGGAGAAAGACCTCCAATGCGCGCATCGAGGCCTTGCGGCCGGCGGCGTCGCCGTCGAAACATGCGATAATGTTCTTCGTAAATCGACCTGCCGCCCTCAACTCTTCAGTCGAAGCTATCGGGCCGGCTCCCGAGGAATCGGTCATGTTCTCCGTAAACCGTCCCGCCGTTAGTATTTGATCGGCGGTGAGCGCCGTACCGCATCCGGCGACGACTTCTTTGATACCCACCTGCGCCAGCGCGATCACATCGAAATAACCCTCGACCAGAATCGCACGGTCCTTCTCCGTGATTGCCTTTCGCGCTTCGAATAATCCGTAAAGAGTACGTGACTTCGAATAGAGCGGCGATTCGGGCGAATTCAGATATTTGGGCAGGCCTGAATCGAGCACCCGTCCGCCAAACGCGATGGCGCGTCCCTGCGTATCGCGAATCGGGAACATCACCCGCGAATGGAACATGTCGATCGGGCCTGCGGAGGCCTTTTTTATCAGTCCCAGCCGAAAGCCGGCTTCACGCAATCCTCGCCGCTCCAATGCCTTTGCCAGCGATGCCGGCCGGGCGGGAGCGTAACCCAATCGAAACGCACGCGCGGTTTCGTCAGTGATTCCCCTTGCCCGCAAATATTCTCGCGCTACAGCACCATCGTCCGTATTCCAAAGGACGTGAGCGAAGAAATCGGCGGCGACCTCATTGGCTTGGCGCATCGCCTCGCGTTCGCCCGGCGGCGGTCCGCCTTCACTTCGTTCCGGAAGCACAACTCCATATTTCTGCGCGAGAGATCGCAGCGCCTCGGCAAACGACAATCCCTCAACGCGCATGATGAAATCGAAGACGCTACCGCCCACTCCGCATCCGAAGCAATGGAAGAATCCGCGCTCGGCATTAACGGAAAACGACGGAGTTTTTTCGTTATGAAACGGGCACAGTCCTGTGAAATTTCGGCCGGTGCGCTTAAGACGCACGTGCGCGCCGATTATCTCGACGATATCCGCTCGCGAGCGGACTTCCTCGATCTTGTCATCACCGAAATGTGCCATTTGATACTGCTCAGGAAAGGCTCATCCGCCGCTCAATACCGCCCTCATCCGGTCCGGGTAATTCGTCATGATTCCATCAACGCCGAATTCTATCAGCCGGCGCATCGCCTCGGGCGGGTCGACAGTCCACGTATAGACCATCAGGCCGCGTTCGTGCGCCGCCTTGCACAGGTCGGCCGTTACCATGTCAAAGCGCGGATTGATCGCATGCGCATGCATTGCGACCGCAGCCATCAAGAGATCTGTCGAGCCCCTTTCAGCCAGCAGCCCGAAGCGAATGCGCGAATCGAGGTCGCGGATCTTTGCGAGATAATCCCAGTTGAAGCTGGAAACTATCGAAGTGCCAAAAGCATCGCGCTTTTGCATCACGGCTGCGACCTGGCCTTCCGCGCCTGCCGCTTTAAGTTCGATATTCAAGCCGCATCGTCCTGCTGTTGCGCCAAAGACCGCATCGAGCGTGGGGATTCGCTCGCCGCGAGAGCTGCCGTCTTTGAACCACGCTCCCGCGTCAAGCCGCTGAATCTCTTCCAACGTTAGCTCGGCGACTTTGCCGCGTCCGTCGGAGGTGCGATTTACGGTCTCATCGTGGATGACAACGACGGCACCGTCGCGGGTCAATTGCACGTCCAATTCGCACATATCGGCGCCCGCATCGATTGCGGCGCGAAATGCGCTCAGGGTGTTTTCGGGAAAGGTGCCGCTGGCTCCACGATGGGCTATGTTAAGCGCCGCCCGCCTCACCGCCTTAATGTGTCCAATTCCATTAATGAATCGAGTTTACGCTGTCGCGTGAAACGGGCGCAAATGCACGGCGCTCGGCATTCAACAGGACGGCGAGTCGGGTACTCGAATGGATCGCTCCGGGATGGCAAAGTTGGAACCGAAGGATTGCGTGTGAGCGCTCAAAAGACGTACGCCAAGGCGATTTTTCGCGTTCGCGCAGCGCGCGAGGACGATGCCGCCGGGATATTGATGTCTCGAGGAGCGATTGGCTGCGCGGTTGCGGGCCTCTCGAAGCCGGACGCGCGGAGGAGAAACTCGATTTCACTCGAAGCCTGGTTTTCACGCATTTCCGAACGGGAAGTGGTGCAGCTTACCGCCGCATTGCGCCAGGCCGGTATCCTGGCGGATGAAGGCCGTACAAGCGCAATACACCGCATCGCGGATCCGGGCTGGTCGACGATGTGGAAGACGCGGTTTGCCCCGTTTCGGATCGGACGCCGGTTCCTGATTGTTCCGCCATGGCGGCGCATCCACGAGGCGGGCCGCGTGAGTATTGCGATTCAACCCGCTCAGGCATTCGGCACCGGGCATCATCCGACCACCGCAGGAGCGTTGCGCGCGCTTGAAGAACTGACGCGGACCAGATTGCCGGGCGCAATGCTCGACATCGGGACCGGCTCCGGGATACTGGCTATCGCCGGCGCGCTTCTGGGCGTGCGCGACATAGTCGCGATTGATGTGGATACCGGAGCCTTGGAGAACGCTCGCGCCAATTCGGAATTATGCTCCGCGGATCGGGTGATTCGATTCTCGTCCATACCGATTGAATCGATCCGCCGCCGATTCGATCTGGTGACGGCAAATATTCTGAGTGAAACGCTGATCGGAATTGCGCGCCAAATGAAGCGCATCGTTGCGCCCGGCGGGCGGCTGGTCCTCGGCGGAATTCTCGCGCGCGAGGCCGACGAGACACTCGGCGCCTACCGTACCGCCTTTCGATGCGAGCGCCGCAGCACCAATCGCGGATGGACGACACTGGTGCTCGCACGATGAACCGGCCGCCAAGATTCGCGATTGCGCATCCGCCGGACGCCGCTGGTATCGCCGTCATCGAACGCAACGAACTGCATCACCTGCGCGACGTGGCGAGATTGAAGGCAGGCGATACGATCTCTGTGCTCGATCCCTCTGGGCGCGAATATCTGGGCGAAATTTCCAATCTCGGGCGCAGTCGGGCGGAAATCCGAATTATCTCATCGAGACCGGTTCAGAGCACCCCGCGGATCATACTTGCCACGGCGATCATCAAGGGTCCGCGTATGGATCTCGTTGTCGAGAAGGCAGCCGAGCTTGGCGCGACTGAACTCTGGCCGATTCAATGCGCGCGCGGGCTGGTGCGCTCTCCCGGGAGCGAGCGCCTATTGCGGTGGCGACGGCTCGCGCTCTCGGCGGCCAAACAGAGCCTTGCGCCGCGCCCAATGGAGGTGCGCAGTCCGAGCGAGTTCTCCGAATTGATTCGCGCCGTCCCGGAGGGCGCTCTCGCCGTGATTTGCGCGATTGGCGCGGAGTCCCTTGGCAGCGTCATACGCAAGGCCGGGCCGCATTCGATGCTGATCGCATGCGGCCCTGAAGGTGATTTCGATAATGCCGAACTGGCCGCAGCCGATGCCGCCGGCTTCGTCGCGGCAGGGTTGGGGACAAACCGGCTGCGCAGTGAAACCGCCGCAATCGCCGCCTTAAGCATTGCGATGGAAGCGCTCACGGCGCCCGCGTGATAAAGATAAGCGGAGGAGACAGGCCGGTGGCTTACAAGTTCGCCTTCATAATGGACCCGCTGGAACAGATCCTCGTCGACAAGGACACCACTTTCGTTTTCATGCTCGAGTCGGTGAAACGCGGCCACGAGATATACTTTGCCGGCATCAACGATCTTCATGCGCGTGGCGCGAATGCGATGGTCCGTGCGCGCCGATGCGAGGTTGCCCGTGCAATGCCTCATTACCGCTTTCTAGGCGAAGGCGAGGATCGGCCGCTGGACGATTTCGACGCTATCTTCATGCGCAAGGACCCGCCCGCCAACGATGCGTACCTCTACGTGACGATGTTGCTCAGCCTTGCTGACAGCCGCCGTACATTCGTTCTGAATCATCCGGCAGGATTGCGTGAAGCGAACGAAAAGCTTTACACACTCAACTTTCCGAGCCTGATTCCCCCAACGCTGGTAACTCACCAGAGCGCACGGCTGCGGAATTTTCTGGAAGAGCAGGGCGGCGAGATGATTGTCAAACCTCTGGATGGCCACGGCGGTGAAGGTGTTTTTCACGTACATACACGCGATCGCAATCTGAATGTGATCCTTGAGACGGTGACCCGCAATGAAACACGGTTAATTATGGCGCAGCGGTATTTGCCCGAGATTCGCAATGGCGACAAGCGATTGATCGTGTTGGACGGCGAGCCGCTTGGATGCATGTTGCGCGTGCCGCGCGAGGATGAACATCGCGGCAACATTCACGTGGGCGGCACCTGCATCAAGGCGCCGGTCTCCCCTCGCGACCGCGAGATTTGCGAGACGCTAAAGCCGCGGCTCAAGCGCGACGGGTTGTATTTCGTCGGCTTGGACATCATCGGCGATTTTCTGACCGAGGTGAACGTGACCAGTCCGACAGGCGTGCAGGAGATAGATCGACTGGATGAGGTCAACTTGGAGGCGAAAGTTATCGATTTCGTCGAATCGCGGGTTCGTGCGCTCAAGAACTAGCGGCAATCAATCAAAGAAATGCTCGCGGCATGCCGTTGCATGAGAGGCCGCCGATCGATACGAATAAATGTTTCCGAGGCAACCCGCCACGGTGGGCAGGTAGCTCAGTCGGTAGAGCAGAGGACTGAAAATCCTCGTGTCGGCGGTTCAATTCCGCCCCTGCCCACCACATTTACCGCAATGAATACAGGGCTTTCGTAGCATCCGCCGTTTGCCTGAGCCGCGCGGCGGATCGCGTAGGTCACAGTTTTACTCACAGTTCCAGCCGTGGCAGGCCGCATCGAGCGCGGCGCGAGTCCAAAAGCTCAGAGAGAGTTGTTATCTGGCGCGTGGCAATTTGCGCTCACGCCAAGCGCGGAAGCGCGCATACGTCAGGTTTGTGCCGGTAGATCGCGCCGCAACTTTTGCGGACCGTTCGCGCGGCGTGTCATTGAACAGGGTCGAATACTAACAGGGTCCGGCTGATATGCGTGATCCGCCGCATGACTCGCATCCAATCTCGGCAACCGGGGGATTTGCCTGAGCTTGGGTTGGAAGATAATCCGCGCGCACACGCGAGCCACGATGCGGCGGCGTGAGCGGCTTTCGCTTCGCCGTTAGGTGCGAACAAAACTGAGCACGGGAAAGGTGGTAGCTGATTGGCACGCGCGTCTTGGTTGCGGGGCCGCGCTACTCGGCTCGCGGGCGACTCGCGTCGCGTTCCTGTCTGAGACGAGCGCGGCTACGGATGGCCGTCTCAACCACGCGGAGATTTGCAGGTGAAGGATAACCGACGCGACGGTCTGACCTGACTTGCTCGCGGTAGCAATTACGATCGAGGGAAACTCAACGCTGGGAACCGGAATACTTGAGAATCGAAAAGACGGTCAATCTATCAAGTCTGGTTGGCGCTCGCGGCTAGGCCGGGAGAGATGGGAAGTATCCGCATTCGGAAGCATCGTTCCCGGTCTAAGAAGGGGCCTTCCGGGGGAGTACGGGAGCGCGAGAGGTAGGGAGCGGGGGGTCAAGGAATTCCATTGGGGACTTCCCCGCGTTCGATTTCTTAAAAGTTGTGGAGCCGCATATTATTTTGCGTGGGAAGCAAGCTGAGGCTTTCCAATCGGCTTGCACGGCGTTGGCAGAATCATGCGATGCCCGTGCCACAGGGATTCAAAGAGCTTGTCACGGGCTTGCGTGGAAATTGCCCGGCGCGGGGAGATGCGGGCGCGGCGGGATGCCTCTGCCCCTGCTTTGTAGAACCTCGAATCGATCGGCCGGGCGGCTCCTGGCGGTGATGCGGATCACTGCTGGCGGAGTCGCGCGCGCCGTGTGCGAGGTCACTGCCGGAATGGCCGATGCTGAGCGCGCCGGCGCACGCGACAGTCGCTTCTAAGCCCGTTTGCGCGCCCGCGTGGTCGATTCCTGTGCGCGCCACCTGAAACAATCTGCGGCTCCATGCTGAACGCGCTGGCGGCGAGCTGGCCGGGCGAGAGGTTCTATTTGGGTTTGCGCCGCGCGCGTGTACGTTCCGCAGTCGCCGATTCGCGCGTTGGTCGATCGCATCGGTCACGATCGTGGGGCAACTTAGTCGAAGCCGGATGGAGAATCGATCGCCGCGCGTGCGAGTGTGCGCTGTAAACTGCGCTTGCCGAGAACCCGCGCGATGCGATCGCCAGCGGTTCCATAAACAAGCGGCCGGTACACCCGGCCGCTTGTTGCTCCCGCGATGCTGTGAAAGCATCGCGTTGGTATGTCGAGCGTCCCTAAGTGTATCGCACGCGCCGAACCAATCGCTACCGGCGACGACGCGCTTCGACCGCTTCAATCCCGCCGCAGGTCGGACAGCCCCGCGCTTGACCGGAATGAAGTTGTCGCGGTTGTTAACTTTTGCCAGTACCTCGATTCAGTGATGCCTCGTAACAAGTTGCACCCGACGGCGATCACTAAAGTAACCGCCTTCCTGTTTGTGGTCGGGCCAGTATTCTTGGAGGATTGGAACCCTGTCTTTCTGGATCGCATAGACGTTGAGCCGGGCACGGTCGCATACCGTCGCGCAGCGTTTTTTAATGCTTGGTGGCTCTTGTCGCATATCGCAGGTGCCGGTCACTGGTGGCGCAATGAACCTTGCTATTTTGCCGCTTTCCTAATGCTCACGGCTGGCGGGGATGCGGTGTCGATTCGCTATAAGAGTGCCCGTGTGCGGCTCCGGGAAATTGTCGCGAAGGTTCGCCGTGCCGCCGATCGTAAATCCACGATGCGTCCGGCGTGGCGGCGGAAAACCTTGTCTCGCTATCCAGTGATCGCAAAGCTACTCCACACGTTCGACCGCGACACTCCACGTGCTCGTTCCAAAGGCCGGACACAGAGAAACCCCGTCTAGTGTGAACGTCATCGGGTGAGTTTGTATCCTTCGGGCGAGCATGAAGGTGCCCGATGGACACGCAGCCGATGACAAATGATGACCGCCTTCTGACCCTCAAGCAGGTTGGTGCCTACCTTGGCGTCGGCCGCTCTTGGCTAATCGACCATATCAAGCGCGGAGATCTAGTCGCCTTCCGCGTTGGTGGGGTATGGCGCGTCTCGCGTTTTGAGTTGCGTCGATTCCTGATGAGCAACCGGAGCGACCGCCAGCGCGACCGCAAGGCCCAAGAGGCGAACCCGTCAACATGAACCCAGAAACAAGAGCGCCGCGAAGGCCTGCCAGCCCACGCGGCGCGAGGAGCAACGTAATGTGCTTGAGAACATACCTCAACAGACAAGGAGGTTCCAGCCAGCGACCAAACAGGGCGCGCGCCCAAGAGCCGGAGCCTCTTGGTGATTGGCCGCAAGAGGTCGCCTTGGAGGAGCGGCGGCGGCGCAACATCGCGGCGCTGAGGCGCATGGACGAGCGCCAATTTTCGGAGCGGTTGGCGGCGATGTCATGCTGGCGGTGCTGGCTGGCGCGCGCGGCGCGGCGCGAAAGGAACGGCCGTGCTGACATTCGATGACGTGCTCGCGCGGCTCGAAGGCGCACGACGCTCCGGCGCGGGCTTTGTCGCGCGATGCCCGGCGCATGACGATCGTGCCCCGTCGCTTTCGCTCCGCGAGGGTGATGACGGCCGCGCGCTGCTTAAATGCTTTGCCGGTTGCGCCTATCGCGACATTGTGGCGGCGCTTCCGCGCGGCGGCAGCGCCACGTGTGCGCCACGCATAGCGGGCGCGAGCGGACGTGCGGACGGTGATCGAGGCCGTGTCGCGGCGGCGCTGCGAATCTGGAGCGAGGCGCGCGATCCGCGCGGGACGATCGTTCAAGACTACCTTGTCGGCCGGGGAATCACGTTTACGCGCGGCGCTCCGGCGCGTACCCGATATGCTTCCACGCAAGGCCGATGCGCGGCTGTCAATCTCGCAATCCCGCCGTCGCTCCGCTTCCATCCCGCGCTCAAGCATCCGTCGGGCGCGCGCCTGCCCGCGATGGTCGCGGCGATCGATGCGCGCAACGGAGAGTTTGCCGGAGTTCATCGCACGTTTCTTAAACCCGATGGCACGGGCAAGGCCGGGATTGAACCAAACAAGATGGCGCTTGGACGGGTGAGCGGTTGCGCGGTTCATCTGAGCGCCGGTGATCGCGCGATTGTTTTGTGCGAAGGAATCGAAACCGGGCTTTCGATTCTGCAAGCGACCGGCCACCACGTTTGGGTTGCGCTCGGTGCGTCAAACCTTGGGATGGTTGAGCTTTCCGATTTCGTGCGCGAGGTGATCATCGCGGCCGATAACGATCCTGCTGGAATCGAGGCCGCGCGCGCCGCCGCTGAACGATACAGAGCGCGCAAGCTCAAGGTGGAAATCCTAGCACCAGCCTTGCAGGGCGCGGATTTTAACGATCTGGCGCGCGAGGGCTAAGCCGATGGGAAGCGAGCGGGAAATTGAGAGCGCCTTCGGCAAGCGCAAAGTGATCACGATCGATGGCGGACGCGGCGGCGGGCCAGAGTCTGCTCAATGCGCCGTTTGGTCGAATAGGCTCCGGCCACGGCCGCTCAAATGGTTCTGGGCGGGTTGGATTATGGAAGGCGGGCTCAATTTTCTCATTGGCGATCCGGCGGCTGGAAAGGGTCTCTTTCTGGCTGACTTGGTTGCGCGCATCACACGCGGGGCCAAGCTGCCCGATGAAAGCAAAGCGCCGCGCGCCACTGTGCTCATGTGCGCGATCGAGGAAAATATCGCGGGCGCGCTGCTTCCACGGCTGATTGCGGCCGGAGCCGCGCGGCGGCGCGTGGCGGTTTTCACGCCAAGCGCGCCCGGTGATGCTCGCAACGGCGGGGCGTTTGAGGGATTGCCCAAAGGAATCGAGCGCCTGCGCAGTCAAGTTGAACGAACCGGCGCGCGCTTGGTCGTCTTCGATCCATTGGTCGATTTTCTCGCGGCCGGAACTGATCCGAACAATGAGGTTGCAGTGAGCGAGGCGCTGAAACCACTGACCCGTCTCGCGGAAGAGAAGAGCTTGGCGATCATCTGCGTCCGCCACTTGAACAAGAAGAGCGAGACAAAGGGGTTCTATCGGATGCTCGGCTCAACCGCGTTCGCTCAGAAAGCGCGCGTCATCATGCAGATTAAGCAAGACCCCGAACGCGATGACAGCCGGATACTGTCGTGTGAGAAAAACAACTACGCGCAAAAACCGGCGGCGCTCGCCTTTCGGATCGTCAACGGACGGAACAAGACGCCGCATATCGAGTGGCGGGGGCCGTTGGACCGTGAAGCGGAAGAAGCGGCGGCCGACGCGGAAGGTGTGACGCCAACCAAGCTGGATGAAGCCTGCAACCAATTGAGAGCATTGCTGGCTGATGGGCCAGCCGATGCCGAAGCGGTTCAACGTGCGATGCGCGCCACTGGCGTCGCCGATCGTACCCGGTTCCGAGCGTACAAGAAGATGCGGGTCAAGAAAGAAAAGGTGTCTGACGAAAAGACCGGGGAGATTGTGAAATGGAGGCTGTCGCTCCCATGAACGCGCGACAAGCCGCCACGCTGCCAGCCGCTGAGAGTGAGTGGCAGTCTGGCAGTGTGGCAGTGTGGACCAACATCTTTCCCCACGGGAACATGGGCTTTACCACTTTGCCCATACTGCCATACTGCCAAACTCTTCACGCGCGCGCACACACACGCGCACGTCACGAAGGCAGAATCGCGGAAGGAGGGACGCCATGAACAAGCAAGGTGAGTTGCCCGGATTCGGGCCGGACGCGCGCGACGCCTTCCGGTTCACGTGGCACAACACGATGCTAGGCGCGCGGGTATGGGTTGAGCATCGCGGAAAATGGCGCGCGGGTGAAGTAGCTGGTCGCGGCCGACAATACGCCACGGTTGCGATCGAGAGTGCCAGCGGTCGGCGGAGACGGGTCAGAAAACTCTACGCAGAATTGCGGAGGTTGAAATGAGTGCGGTTGTATCCATGAAGCGGGAGCGCGAAAGGCTTGCGTTCGCGGATCGGATGACGGCGATCGAGCGCACGCTGAGACGCGGCGGCACGATCGAGCCGGAGAAGATGCTGGCGAAGCTGCTCACGGCGGAAGAGGTAGCGGAGCTGCTCGGCTTGAAGCTCGGCACGATCCGCAACATGACATCGCGGCGCGAGCTTCCCTGCGTCCACCTCGGCAAGCGCGCCGTTCGCTACCGGCTGGCCGACATTCTGGCGCTTATCGAGTTGCGCTCCGTCGCGGCAATAGGGTGAACAATCCCATGTCGATACGGGCGAATAGCTGCGCTATACATGGTGTCCATGACTGGCCGGAAACTGCTCCGCTACCGCCAACGGCTCAATCTTACCCAAACAGGGTTGGCCACGAAGCTCGGCACGACCAGAAATACGATCGCGCGCTGGGAGAGGAACGAAGTCCCAATTCAGCACGCCAAGATGCTGCACTTGGCGTTAGAACGGCTGGTTGCCCTGTCGCAACGCAAATAGCCGTCCACGACACCTTAACGACATTCCGGGGTTGATCGCCAATGATACGCTATGTATCACTAGGTCTTGGTGCGGACTGTGACCGGGCGGCAATTGAAACGCTATCGCTTACAGCTTGGCCTTGCTCAAAGCGAGATGGCGGCAAAGCTCGGCGTGAGCAGAAACACAATCGCGCGATGGGAGCGCGGTGGAGCCACAATCCAACATTCAGTAATCCTGCGGCTGGCGATCGAGCAATTACTCACTGTGGCCGAACGAGGACGGCGCAACCCCAAGCGAGCCAGTCCGCGTGCTCCGAAAAAGTGACTGAGGCGATCGACGTGTACGTCTCGTACATCTTGGCGGTAGTTGCCACGATGTTGATCGTAACAGCCGCGATCTATGTGGCGCTTAAGTGGCGGCGCGCGCCGAAAGTTTACCGGGCAATGCGGATCATCGCGAGTGCGAACCTCGTGGCGGGCGTGATCATTGGTGTGCTCGCGAGTCAGCTAGCCCTAAACGCGGGAGTGCGGATGTCGGGCGGACCGATCGGTTTCCTTCACCCTAATCCATGCGCTCCTGACGGCCTTCCCGCGACGGAGTTGGGAAAGGCTATTGTTCTTGAAGATCAGCGGCACGCAGGCGATCCAAATCGAATGGATATCGCGGAGACAGCTTCTCTCTGTAAGTCACGTCGCGGAATGAATGAGGCGTTGGCGCAATTGGACGAGGCGAATCACGACATTTGGGAAAAGTGGTCCAAAATTGGAGCCACGGCAACACCAGCAATTCCAGCGGCGACAGCGACACCGCCCGCGAAAGCAGCATCACCGGCAAGCACCCCAAAATCTGAAACCTCGATGGGTGCAGCGTGTGACGCGGCGTTTATCGCGCGGCACGTACTTGGTCGCGATCTTTCCCTAGGTACGCACGAAGCATGCATTTCTTATGACGAAATTGCCGAAATGTGCACCAGCGGATCGCTCGCGAAAGATTCGGAGTATTGCGAGCAGGCGTTTGATTTCCAACGTCGGAGGATGGGCGGATGAAGAACGGCTTGCCGGTTCAAGGAAGCCGTGGAGCTATCTGTCCGCACTATGACGCGCAAGCGCGCGGGCGTTCTGGAAATGAGTGGCAGAGTGAGCAAATGAGGTAACGGCGATGGCGCGTGAAGGTGCGAAAGATCGTGGAATCATGGAATGGCCGCGTGGCTCCGCCAAGTGGTGGGCGTCGTATGCGGGAGCGGACGGCAAGATGCATCGCGAATTCGGCGGCGCAAAGTCGGCGGCGCGCAAGCTCTATGAACTACGCAAGACCGAAATTAGGGAAGGGCGCTGGTTTCCGAGCGCGCGCCGACGTGCGGCGCTGTTCGACGATCTGGTTGAGAATTACCGCACGGCGAAAGAGCGCGAGGGTAAGTCGATTATGAATACCGCCGTGGGATTCAATCGCCTGCTCGATCGCTTCGGCGGCCGACGCGCCGATTCAGTCACAGCGGATGAGGTTGAACGATGGCGCGCCGATCTTCTTGCGGCGAAAGCTCCCGCCACTGTCAACCGCAATCTCGCACTTCTCCGTGCGATCATGCGCCGGGGCGCGCGCGATCGCCGGATCGCGGCGGCGGCAATCCCCGAAATCAAGTTGCTCAAGGAGAACAATTTTCGTGTGCGTTACCTGAGCGACGTTGAGGAACACCGGTTGTTGGCCGCGCTCCCCGTGCGGCTTAGGCCGCTAGTGATCGCCGCGATTCATACCGGGATGCGGCGCGGAGAATTGCTCAACCTCAAATGGCAGGATGTGGATTTCGTGAGCGGGACGATTTTCGTGAGCCGGTCCAAATCGGGCGAAGGCCGCCGGATTCCGATGAGTCCTACCGCGCGCGACACGCTTGAGGCAATGCGGGGAAAGCGGCGCGCGCGCCGTCATCTTCAAGTTGTCGATCGGCGCAACGCAAGCCCCTACGTGTTTACCGCGCCGCGCGGCGGGATGGAGATGAACCTTGCGCGCTCATGGTATCCGGCGCTTGAGCGGGCGGAGCTTGACGATCTGCGTTTCCACGACCTGCGGCATACGTTCGCGAGCCGTCTTGTGATGATGGGTGTACCGCTCTACGAAGTGCAAACCCTGCTCGGCCATAAGACGCCCGCGATGACGCTCCGCTATGCCCATCTAAGCCCGGCGAATTTGCGCGCGGCGGTCGCACGACTTGACGCGCCCGGACCGAAGCCGTGGGCGGTGAAATCGGAGAAGGTTGGGGCTGGTTAGGCGATTGGCTTCATAGTCGAAATCGCGTCGGCGGCGCCGCGCGTCTGCCGCTCGCGCCAGGATCGCGCGTTCGGGGATACGGGCCTAATTTAGGAAAGTAGGTACTTAATGCAAAGCTGAAAAAAAGCGAAATCTGCCGGAATCTAGCGGGTCGGCCGATCGTTTTTTCTTGAAACGCCGATCGGCAGCGGCGAAGCACTTTGCTAGGCGCTGCCCGCTGGGAATAGAAAGGCTGAGCGGCCGATTAAAGCACCGCGTCGATATAGCTGAGCGGTCCGGTTATGCTGCGGCCCAGTCCCTGATAACCGAAAAATACGACGATTGCGACAACCGTGAGAATTAGCGCGTACTCCGTCATCGTCTGGCCGCGCAGAAGGTATTTCATAGCGATATCTCCCCTCGTCATCTCAACCGCCAAGAGCGGCTGGGATCACAATTACGCTACGAAACTTTGGGAGATCATACTTTCGGCAAACGGCAAAGTCAACGCTAGGAACCGGCTTATTCTGAGTCTACGAGGGCGAGCGCGGCGGCGTGGCCGGGATTCATCTACCGCTTATAGATAGCTCGCACCCAATGCGAAAGGTCCCGTTGAGGGGCCGAATTTGCCACCCGCAGTGGCTGGCTTCGGCCACTGCCCGCTCCGGCCGGTCACAGTTTTAGTCACAGTTGGACATTGAGCTTGGAGTATCACCATCATTCAACCTCACCCGCGCAAATCCAATTAACACGGGCGCTTGGTTCACTGGCGCTCACCCAAGGATTACGGCGATGACGGGCAAAATCACTCTGAAAATCCTCGTGTCGGCGGTTCAATTCCGCCCCTGCCCACCATCGATCAATCCGATTGCAATCTAGTTTTGCATGCGCGCCTGGATTCTGCCTTATGGACACCCATCGTACGGCGTACTGGCAATATGGTAAGTTTGCCGGCATGAATTTTCGAAAATTCGCCGTCGATTATCGCCACTTGCCCCAGCCGATCTTTGCGATGTTCGCGCTGAGCATACTACTGAGTGCTATTGCCACCCCGGCGTGCGCCGATAACGTTGCCGACGGCCGGCGCTATTACCTGCGCTACTGCGCTTCGTGCCACGGCGAATCAGGCGATGGCAACGGGCCGGTGGCAAAAGTCCTCAAGGATCAACCAGCCGATTTGCGTAAGCTCGGCGCGAGTTTGGGGATGCCGCTGCCTGCCGCGCGGCTTTCCCGATTCATCGACGGCCGCGAGGCGGTAGCCGCGCATGGACCGCGGACGATGCCGGTGTGGGGAGACAGATTTCCGGAAATTTATGAGGCGAAAGGCTCGCCTGAGGGCGATTTGCCGAGCCGAATCAGAAAGATTATCGACTATCTAAATTCTATTCAGGAGAAGCCCGCGCCCAATATTGCACCGAAGTCTCATTGACCCGCGCGCAGATGCGTTGCGGATCCTGCCGGCTCGTCAGGCGAAATGGACGATGCCGAGAATTATTTCCAGCAGGATCAGCAGTGCCACCACGACCTCCAGCCAAAACAGGCGCCGCTCGCGGGCCACATCCAGAAGCAGAACCATTGAATCCTGGATGCTCTGCAATTTGCTGATTAACGCGGCGTAGCGGTCGGCCAAATCAAACTCGCCGCGCAAGTCGATGTAGATCCGATCCATCGCGGGATCGTCCCAGGCGGCATCGGGCTTATCGAGGAGGTGAAGCACCGACAGGACCTCGGTCCGAGTGGAGATCGCCTCGCCGATGAAGCGATGCAGCGGGCGGATGCGGAACGGCACCGTTCCCCGGGATTCCAGCAGATCGACAAACTGTCCGGTGCGCGCGAACAAATTCTCTACAATTCGCTCGTAGTATTCCATCGCGGCGCTCTGCGCGACCGTTAATGCAACAATTTCCGCGCGTCCGGCGGTCATCCGGTCAACGCGCAGCATCCCTTCGGAAATGCCGGTCTGCGCAGCTGCGTCTTCCAGAACGGAATAGTCCTCGCGGATAACCTTGGTTGTCAGCTTGGGCAGAATTTTGGAAATTCGCGCGCGCTCGATTTCGCGCCGCTCGGGCGGGATGTCGTGCATCACGATCGCGCCGAAAGGGAATATATAAACGCCGCCATCGTTATCGACTGGAAGATACAGGTTGAGCGGAGATACCCGTGCCTCCGGGAATGAAGCGGCAATATGTCGCAGCGAGAAATTCTCCTCGAATGCGACAGCATAAAATTGATGGATTCGATTCGGCATTTCAGTTTCGCCTGTGATCCAACATCCGGCGGCTACAATACTTTCAACCGGCGACCGGCAAGCGCAACCCGGTGGCGAATGTTACCGGACGGTTAAAACTGGATTGCGGAGGCTACGGCATGGCTTTCCGTCATGTTCCGAGTCGGTTAGGTTCGACTACCGGAGCGTGATTGGATGAACAGCGGCGCGAAGCGGCCGATCGCGTTGACGATTGCAGGGAGCGATCCCGGCGGCGGCGCGGGCATGCAGGCGGATTTGAAAACGTTCGCCGCGCTTGGTGTCTATGGATATTCGGCGCTCACGATGGTTATCGCGCAGAACAGCCGCCGAGTTACCGACATAGAAGTGGTCTCGGCAGCGATGTTCATCAGCCAGCTTGAAACTTTGGCTGAAGAGGCCAAACCGGCGGCAGTGAAGGCTGGAGCCACCGGCAATGCCAAGCTGATCAAAGTAATCGCACGTGCAATCGAGCGGCTCAAATTGCCGGCTCCGGTCGTCGATCCGGTAATCGTGTCGAGTGCTGGCAAGCGCCTGCTCGATCGGGCCGGCCTTCGCGCGATGCGCAGGCGGCTGATTCCGATTGCGCGGATCGTCACTCCGAATATTCCAGAAGCTGCGGCCCTTGCGAAGATCAAAATTGATTCTCCGGCGGCGATGCGCAAGGCGGCAAAGGAAATCGTCTCGATGGGCGCACGCGCGGTTGTGATCAAAGGCGGCCACGCAGCAAACGATCGGATGGCCACCGATCTATTTTACGACGGCCGCAAATTCATCGAATTGGCCGCGCCGCGTATCAAAGGGGGCGGAGCGCACGGCATGGGATGCGCTTTTTCAGCGGCGATCGCTGCCTATCTCGCGCGCGGTGCGAGCCTTGAAGATTCGGTGCGCGGCGCCAAACGTTACGTTACGCTGGCGATTCGTCGCGGTTTCAAGCTGGGCCGCGGGCGCTTGATTCTCGATCACTTTGCGCGCAGCTGATTCGGTACGATTCGCGGCGGTCAGCTTTCGTTCAAGTCTGGCCGGCGGCTCCGGCGGCGCCCGCCGGGGCCAGCCCGGTCAGCATCGAAAGCATCGCCTCCATCGGATCTGGCTTTTCGAACGGCAGCCGCGCGATGTCCTTGGTTGCTAACACGACATCCAGGCGTGGTACCGGCTGAGCCTCACGGCAATAGACGAATGCGGTCGCGCAATAGTCGTCGCTGCGCTCGACCAACCCCCAAGTCACCGCTCCCGAAGCCGGTTTCATCCAGCCGGTGCCTGCGACGGGATGAGTCGCCTCGTACGCCGTCTTCTCAGCATCCTGCCCCGCGGCGAACATCATCGCGCCAATTTGCTGGATAGTGACCTTCAACTCCCGCGCGAACATTACCGGTTCGGCCAGATGCCATCGATAAAACCCCACGAAATTCGGATTTACTGTAGTTGCGGAACCCTCGGTGGCAGCCGGCCCGACAAGTAATGGTGCACCGCCATACGGGCCCAGGTGACGGCCCAATCCCCATCCGCTGCCGACGTAATCCTCCAGTCCGGTACCGCAGATGGTCGGGAAGTCGCGATCGCCGTCACGGTATATTTTCACTTCGCCCTCGCCGTACCACATCCCGGAGTCCAGCACCCGGACTCCAACGACGCAGCCAAGGAAGCGGCCGGGTCCACGGAAATTATCGACGATTACGAAGTCGCGCTTGTGCACGGTGGGGTTTTCCCGGCGAAACGAAGCATGCAGGTATCCGGCATATTCGGGAATCGACGGTTCGATGGTGAAATCGATCTGGTAGTAGAGCAGCGTCGGTTGAGGTGACGCGTTATGAAACTCCACGCGGACCGCGCGTCGAAACGGGATCGGTATAAACGCATTATAGCCGCGCGCCTCGTTGACGGAGAACAGGATGTTGTAAATTTCCGCGCGGCGACCGTGCGGAAGCCCAAAGAAGTCCAGCGCGGGAACCGAAATGCTGGGCTCGGCCGCACCGTCATAAAATACTTCCAGCACGAGGGATCGAAGCAATTCCGGTGGCGCCGGTGGAAAAACCATCCATATGTGGCGAATCGTTCCCGGGCCTTTCAAATCCGCCAGCACCACCCGCTCGCCGGGCGCGATAATGCGCGATGGAGCGCCTTTGCGTCCGCCGCATTCGGTGCCGCCTTTGCCGCGCGCACCGGTCGGGTTCTCGAAACTAACCGACCGCGAATCGAGGTTGGAATCGATGAAGCTCGGGTCCCAAATGTTGTTCATCAGGTCTCTCCGTTTAAGGTCCGGGTGCTGAATTGCATGTAGTACAGAGCGGCAGCGGTCTCAAGCTGCGCGTAGAGCTCAATTTAGCCTTGAGTGCATCGTGCGCATATTTAGTCTCCATCCGGCCCCGTGATATACCCATATCGAGGCATCGCAATGGGGGCAGGGCAGTCAGCCAACGGCAGTGCCGGATGGGACCCGGCCGAAATCGCGGCGATCGCGGTTCGGCTCAAGAACCAGCCCGGAGCCCTTATGCCCGTGCTGCATGCAGTTCAGGAACGGCTCGGGTACATTCCCGCCGATGCCGTTTCGATAATCGCACACACGCTCAACCTCTCGCGTGCCGAAGTCCACGGCGTCATTAGTTTTTATCATGATTTTCGCACTGAGCCGCCCGGCCGCACGATAATTCGCGTGTGCCGCGCGGAATCGTGCCAGGCGATGGGCGCGACCGCACTGGCTGAGCATATCAGGCGGCGGCTTGGGCTGGATTTCGGTGCGACCAGTCTCGGCGGTGAATTCACGCTGGGTGCGGTCTATTGCCTTGGCAATTGCGCATGTTCGCCGGCGATCATGGTGGGCGATGATATTTATGGCCGCGTAACGCCGAATCGGTTCGACGAAATCATCGTACAACTGGGGAAGAAGTGATGGACGCGCTGGTTTACGTTCCCCGAGATGCCAGCGCAATCTCGCTGGGTGCCGACACGGTCGCTGGGGCGATCGCTGCGGCGGCAGCAAGGTGCGGGCGCCCAGTTAAAATCGTGCGCAACGGGTCGCGCGGAATGTATTCGCATGAGCCGATGGTGGAAGCCGTGACGCCATCGGGCCGAGTCGCATATGGACCGGTTTCGACGGCGGATGTCGGAGCGCTATTCGAGGCGGATTTTCTAAATGGCGGCGCGCATCGCCTTAGGCTTGGCGTTGCCGAGAATATCCCATGGTTGAAGTCGCAGACTCGCCTGACATTCTCGAGGGTTGGCGTCATCGATCCCGCCTCACCCGATGACTATATCGCGCACGAAGGACACCGCGGGCTCGATCGTGCGCTCACGATGGCCCCCGACGAGATTGTCGCGGAGCTGACCAAGTCCGAACTGCGTGGACGCGGTGGCGCGGGTTTTCCAGCCGGAATCAAATGGAAGACCGCGTTGGATGCGCGCGCGGACCAGAAATACATCGTTTGCAATGCTGACGAGGGCGATTCAGGGACATTCTCCGATCGGATGATCATGGAAGGCGACCCGTTCGCGCTGATCGAGGGGATGACCATCGCTGCACTCGCGGTCGGTGCGACGCGCGGCTACATCTATTTGCGATCCGAATATCCTCATGCCCGGCGCACTTTGGCGACAGCGCTCGCCGCGGCACATGCAAAGGGGTGGCTCGGCGCGAAAATCTCTGGCAGCCGGAATGCATTCGATATCGAGCTTCGCATCGGCGCGGGCGCTTACATTTGCGGAGAGGAAACCGCGATGCTCGAAAGTATCGAGGGTAAGCGCGGTATGGTCCGGTATAAGCCGCCGATTCCCGCGGTCGAAGGTCTCTTCGGCAAGCCGACCATCGTAAACAACGTAATCACGCTTGCGACTGTGCCGGTGATTTTCGACCGTGGAGCGGAATCATATGCCGCGACGGGCACTGGAAAATCGCGGGGGACACTTCCGTTTCAAATCGCCGGTAACGCGAAACGGCCCGGACTGGTCGAAGCTCCCTTGGGCATTACAATTCGCGAAATCGTTGACGGATATGGCGGCGGCACGGCGAGCGACCGGCCGATTCGAGCGGTTCAGGTTGGCGGTCCGCTGGGGGCGTATTTCCCTGCCTCGATGCTGGATACCTTGCTGGACTACGAATCGATGGCGGCGCACGGCGGAATTCTTGGCCACGGCGGAATCGTGGTTTTTGACGATACCGTCAATATGGCGCAGATGGCCCGCTATGCAATGGAGTTCTGTGCGATTGAGTCGTGCGGCAAATGCACGCCATGCCGGATTGGGTCAGTGCGCGGCACCGAAGTGATCGACGACATCATCGCGCGCCGCCGCTCCACAGAGAATCTCAGCCTGCTGCGCGACCTATGTGATACAATGAAGCTTGGCTCATTGTGCCAATTGGGCGGGCTGGTTCCGCTGCCGGTGTTGAGCGGATTGAAATATTTCCCTGATGATTTCGGACTTACGGCCGCTGACGTTGAATTTATCGGTCCTGACCTTGCCATAAATACTGCAGGAGCGGCGAAATCCGATGCGATCGCGGGCTGATAACGATCTCGTTACGCCGGCGCGAACCGGTGGACGGCTAGTTGCGCTGGAAATCGACGGCCGGCCCGTCGCCGTTCCGGAAGGTACCTCCGTGATCCGCGCGGCGGCAGAGGCTGGAATCCGGGTACCAAAGCTTTGCGCGACCGATTCGCTTGAACCTTTCGGATCGTGCCGGCTGTGCATAGTCGAAATCGAAGGGCAGCGGGGCTATCCGGCCTCGTGCACGACTCCGGTGCGGGATGGGATGCGAGTCCGCACGGAGAGCGCCGCGCTTGCGCGCCTGCGCCGCGGGGTAATGGAGCTATACATCTCCGATCATCCGCTTGATTGCCTTACTTGTCCCGCCAACGGCAACTGCGAATTGCAGGACATGGCGGGTGCGGTTGGATTGCGTGAGGTCCGCTACCGTCCCAGCGACGAGAATCATTTGAGTGCCTCCCGGGACGAGTCGAACGCATATTTTACCTTCGATCCGTCGAAATGCATCGTATGTTCGCGATGCGTTAGAGCGTGCGATGACGTTCAGGGCACGTTTGCGCTCACCATCGACGGGCGCGGTTTTGCGTCGGTCATTTCGCCGGGCCAGAACGGGCCATTTTCCGCGTCGGAATGCGTATCATGCGGCGCGTGCGTGCATGCCTGTCCGACGGCGACACTCACCGAGAAATCGGTCATAGAACTGGGCCAGCCCGAGCATAGTGTCGTCACGACCTGCGGATACTGCGGCGTGGGATGCTCGTTCCGTGCCGAAATGAAAGGCGATCTCGTGGTACGGATGGCGCCCGATCCTGACGGTCGTGCCAATCACGGCCATTCGTGCGTCAAGGGCCGCTTCGCATGGGGCTACGCGACGCATCCCGATCGCGTGATTCATCCGATGATTCGTAACTCGATCGATGCGCCATGGCGCCAAGTATCGTGGGAGGAGGCGATTGGCTTCGCCGCCGACGAATTCAAGCGGATTCAGGAAAAATATGGACGTGGTGCGGTGGGCGGAATTACTTCGTCGCGATGTACCAACGAAGAGACCTTCCTGGTTCAAAAGATGGTCCGCGCGGCGTTCGGCAACAACAACGTCGATACCTGCGCGCGCGTGTGCCATTCGCCAACCGGCTATGGCCTTAAGACGGCATTCGGGACCTCGGCCACCACTCAGGATTTCGATTCGGTGATGGCGTCCGACATAATCATGATTATCGGCGCCAATGTGACCGAGGGGCATCCTGTGTTCGCATCGCAGATGAAGCGGCGGCTGCGCCAGGGGGCGAAGCTGATTGTCGCCGATCCGCGCGCGACCGAGATTGTGCGGATGCCGCACATCGAAGCGGCGTTCCACTTGCAGCTTCGGCCGGGGACCAACGTTGCGCTGATCAATGCGCTCGCTCATGTGATCGTTGCCGAGGGTCTTGTTGACGAGGAATTCGTGGCCGCGCGATGCGATCCGGCCGAATTCGCCACGTGGAAGAAATTCGTTTCGGAGGAGCGCAACTCCCCTGAATTGGCCGAGAAAATCACCGGTGTGCCGGCGGAGAAAATTCGCGCCGCTGCACGCCTTTACGCGAATGCCACCAACGCCGCGATCTACTACGGCCTGGGCGTGACCGAGCATAGCCAGGGCAGCACGATGGTGCTTGGGATCGCGAACCTTGCCATGGCGACCGGAAACATCGGCCGGCCGGGCGTGGGCGTAAATCCCTTACGCGGCCAGAACAATGTGCAAGGCTCCTGCGATATGGGGTCGTTCCCGCATGAATTCAGCGGCTATCGCCACATCTCCGATCCGGTCGTGCGCGCGACCTTCGATGCCGCATGGGGCGTGAAAGTCGATTCCGAGCCTGGCTTAAGAATTCCGAACATGTTCGATGCCGCCCTCGACGGCAGCTTCCGCGGCCTCTATGTGCAAGGCGAGGACATCGCGCAGTCGGAGCCCAATGCAGCGCATGTGTCCACTGCGCTGCGTGCGATGGAATGTATCGTGGTGCAGGATCTGTTTCGCAACGAGACCGCGAAGTATGCTCACGTCTTCCTGCCGGGATCGTCGTTCCTTGAAAAAAACGGAACCTTTACCAACAGCGAAAGGAGAATTTCGCGGGTCCGCAAGGTGATGGCGCCGCTCGGCGGCAAAGAGGACTGGGAAATCACCTGCGACTTGTCCACCGCGCTCGGCTACCCGATGAAATATTCGCATCCACGCGAGATTATGGACGAAATCGCACGGCTAACGCCGACCTTCTCCGGTGTCAGCTATGAAAAGTTGGATCGGCTGGGCTCCGTGCAATGGCCGTGCAATGCCGATGCGCCAGCGGGTACGCCTGTGATGCACACCGCGAAGTTCATTCGCGGCAAGGGCAAGTTCACGATCACGGAGTACGTCCCGACCGAGGAGCGCATCAACGCCCAATTCCCGCTAATTCTCACCACTGGCCGTATCCTCACTCAATATAACGTCGGAACCCAGACGCGGCGGACACCAAATGCGGCGATGCATTCGGAAGATCGCCTGGAGATTCACCCAAATGACGCCGAGCTTTACGGAATTCGCGACGGTGATTTGGTGTGCGTGCAGAGCCGGCGCGGCCAAACCAGCCTGCATGCGCTCGTAACGGATCGGGTGCAGCCGGGAGTTGTCTATACGACGTTCCATCATCCCGAATCGCATACCAACGAGTTGATGACCGAACATTCCGATTGGGCGACTAACTGTCCCGAATACAAGGTTACCGCGGTGCATGTGTCGCCGGTCTCGCGTGGCTCGCAGCAGGATGCCACCGCGGCAGGGCGCTGATTCGAACTTCCGCGACCTATTGAAATGGATATCCGCAACCTGATTCGGATGGCGAATGACATCGGCGCCTATTTCGCCGCATACCCGAATCACGATGAGGCAGTTGCCGGGATCGCGGCCCATCTGCGCAACTTCTGGGATCCGAGAATGCGTCGCGCACTGATCGATTATAGCAACCAAGAGGGCGGTGCCGACTTGAAACCGATCGTGCGCGAAGCGGTTCTGGCGCTGGCGCAGCAAGACCGCCCGGCCGGATAGCCGTGGCCTTTAAGCGTCCCATTATCGCAGTGCGCCGCCGCCGGGCGTTTAAATGGAGCACAGGTTCGATGCGCGCGGCCATCGAACAACTCGCCGTCGAGGAGCCGCTCGAAATCCGGCTCGCCGGAAAACGTTTTACGCTTACGATGCGCACCCCCGGTCACGATGAGGAGCTGGTGGCAGGGTTTTTGTTTGCGGAGGGATTCATCGAAAATGCCGATGAACTCGGTCAAGTTCGCCGGGTGCGCGACCGCCGCGGTGCGCCTGAACCCAATGCAATTGATATCGTTCTAAACGTCCCGGCCGCTGGCCTGCGCGACCGGCTAAAGCGCAACTTCGTCATTTCTTCCAGCTGCGGCGTATGCGGAAAGACCACCATCGATGCGATTCGCCGGCGCGTTAAACCGTCGTCGAAATCTGCCCGCGTCGCGCCGACTGTACTTCTGGGCCTTTCCGATCGCTTGCGGGAGAGCCAACCAGTGTTTGCAGCGACCGGAGGCTTGCACGCGGCTGCGCTGTTCGACCTTGCCGGCACGCTTATCGTCGCGCGCGAGGATGTCGGCCGCCATAACGCGGTTGACAAGGTGGTCGGCTATGCGCTTCGCAGGGGAATGCTTCCCTTGAACCGGCATTTAATGATGGTCAGCGGGCGGCTAAGCTTCGAAATCGTGCAGAAGGCCGCCGCTGCCGGCCTGCCGATCGTCGCTGCGGTATCGGCACCGTCGTCGCTGGCGGCTGAATTAGCCGCGAAGATCGGCACGACGATTGTCGGCTTTCTCCGCGGCGGCAGCTTCAATGTCTATACGCATCCGCAGCGAATCTCTGCGTGACGCGCCGATCGCCGCTGTGGCCGTTTCGGAATTCGCCCTGATTTGAATGGCTATTTCGACGCCTGCGGCGGGAAATCCTCCCCTTGAGCGGTGCGATGCGGCGCAGATAACCTATACGGTTGAGATTATGTCGGAGCAGCCGCATGTACGCGCGTAAACGCGCGACGGATCGGATCGCCCGCGAAAAGGTGCTTTACCAGCGCCATCCGGGTGGCGACATTTCCGTGTGTGTCGTTTATCCGAATCTCTACCGCCTTGGGATGTCGAACCTCGGCTTCCAGGCAATTTTTCACATCTTCGAATCGAACCCGCGCGTGGCCGCCGATCGCGCATTTCTGCCCGAAGCTGACGAGCGCGCGGCGATTCGCACCGGTGCCGAGCGGTTTCTCTCATTCGAGCAGGCCCGTCCACTTTCCGACTTCGATGTCATTGCGTTTTCGATTTCGTTTGAGACCGACTATCTGAACGTCCTGAGCATCCTCCGCATTGCGGGAATCCCATTACGCCGCGCAGACCGGGCCGATCGAAACTTTCCGATGATTGTCGCCGGTGGCTCCGCAGTCTTTCTCAATCCGGAGCCGGTCGCTGATTTCGTCGATCTGTTTCTGATTGGAGAAGGGGAGGAGATGGCGCCCGAGTTCATAGAGCGCATTGCGGCCGCGCGCGGCACATCGGAACGATTGCGCGAGGCGGCATCAGTTGACGGCGCCTATCGCCCCGATTGGTACGCGCCGGCATATGACGGCGGGGGCCGGCTCGCTGCGGTCGATTACTCAGGGCCGGCATCCGCACGCGTGAGCCGGCGTATGATTGCCGACCTCAACCGATTTAACACTTCGTCGCTGATTCTTACGGATGAATCCGTTTTCGGCGATATGTTTCTGGTCGAGGCGAGCCGCGGCTGCCAATGGGGATGCCGGTTCTGCGCCGCCGGTTTCATGTACCGGCCGATTCGATATCGCGCGCCGGAGAGAATCCTCGCGGAGGCCGAGCGCGGCCTTACCGAGCGCAATGTGATTGGGCTGGTCGGCGCGGAAATGGCGAGCGTACCGGGCGTGGCCGAGGTCGCGGCGGCGGTGGCCGATCTGGGAGGCCGGCTGTCGCCGTCGTCACTAAAGGCCGATTGCATCTCGCCAGCACTGGCGAATGCGATGGCACGCGGTGGGAATCGTAGCGTCACGATTGCGCCGGAAGCCGGCAGCGAGCGAATGCGCCAGGTAATCAATAAAAATTTGACCGAAGCCGAGATAATCCGCGCCGCCGATATGATGCTTGGCGAGGGCGTTCCCAACTTGAAGTTTTACTTTATGATTGGGCTGCCCGAAGAGCGTGACGAGGACGTTATCGCAATCGCGAACCTGGTGGCTCGCGTGCTCGAACGCGCCCGCGAGCGCCGCTCACGAATCGGGTCGGTCATCGTCTCGCTCAATCCATTCGTGCCCAAGCCGTGGACGCCGTTTCAGTGGGACGCGATGGAGGATGCACGCACGCTCAAGCGAAAGGCCGCGCTCCTGCGCGGCCATCTTGAGCGCCTTGGGCCGGTCGAACTTGACGCGGAATCGCCGCGGGAAGCCTATTTCCAGACGATGGTGTCGCGCGGAGATCGCCGCGTGGGCGCGATTCTGGAACGCCTTGAATCGGCGGGATGCGACGGTCCGGGGCCAATTTGGCATGAGTTGAAGGCAATTCATCGTGAAGCGGGAGAGGATGGCGAGGCCACGCTGCCCGATCCGGATTTTTACGTCACGCGCCGGTTCGGATACGATGAAACGTTGCCGTGGGATTTTATCGATCATCATATTCACAAGTGGTTTCTGCTCGCCGAGCGCAAAAAGGCGCACCACGAGCACCAAAGCCCTCCGTGCGATGTAACCCGATGCACGGTATGCGGCGCCTGCTGAAATTGCGGAAAGAGGAGAGAATTGATGGCTGAGTCACGGATTGGAATTGGACGTCTGGTAGCTACATCGATGTTCGCATTGGCTATGAGCGGCGCGGGAGTCGCGATGGCGCAAACGGGAGCGGGAGATGTCCCGGGAACGTCGGTGGTACCGGCGACGGGAGGTTCTTCGGCTGCTGCATCGCCATCGGCACCGGCATCAGCCGCGCCGACGTTTGCCCGGCCGCGCGTTGTCAAGCATCATTCCGCCCCGCCTGAAGTAGAGCCCGCCAATGCGCGATTGATGCTCGTCCAAGATGCGTGGGTTTACGCGGATGCATCGAAGTCGAGCGCCCATGTTCAGAAAGTCTATGCCGGCAAATACGTGATGGTCACTGGCAGCACCCGCTCATATCTGCAAGTCAAACTGAAAAGCGGCAAGGTCGGCTTTATAGAACCGTCGGCGGTCAGGATCGATAACGCCACGGACAAGGTATGGCGGCTCACGCGCGATGCCGAGGTTCGCGATAAGCCCAATCGCTGGGCGAAGAAGCTGGCTCAGGTCCATCGTGGACACGATGTCCACGTCGTTGGAATGGCGCTGGACTATTGCAAAATCCGGATGAAGGATGGCCTTGAAGGCTATATTCCCATCAGCTCTCTGCAGTAAGGCGCACCGGAAGTTCTAGTTTCCACGTTCGCCTGCCGGATGCGGAATCGGCTCGCCTGATTTGCCGACATAGATCGCATCGAAGAAGGTCTCAATCCGTGATGCGCCCGCAGTCGCGGTGATCGTGTATCGCCCCGGATGCGGAATCGACACGCTGAGGTTCACGGCCAAGGGGACTTTCTGCGTGATTCCTTCAGGAAGCTGGCCGGATTTGCTCGCCTGAATTTGTCCCGTGATTTCCGGAATGATTGGAACGCCGGCTTCGTCGGCGAGCGTGATGCTCAGCGGGAACTGCGTCCCGGTTTCGTTCCATGAAATCAGAAACCCAAGACCGACCGCGAGTTGTGCTGGTGCCGGATAATTTCCGGACCTAAAAATGCTCCAGCCCCCGCCCAGGATGAACAGCTTTCCGTTCCCCACCTGAGCCGCATCCGCCAGTACCAGATATTCGATCTTCATCGCTCGCCTCCGCCGGACTTTACTTTCCAAGGTGAATTTTCCTATAGTGTCATCAGTCCGTTGAGGAATCCAATTCCCGGCGAGACGAAGAATCGGATAATAGCCCCGCCTGCGGGGGCAGAAAATACATAGCGCCTGCTCGCGCCTGGATCTGGATTTGGACCGGGACTCTGAGATGGTGAGCGCTCCAAGGATGAGTTCGCTCTCATGCGGGGTTGCCGGTTACGCGGCAGCCCCGCTTTTTATTGGGAGCGACGAAGATGGAGCACGAAAAGGTCCGAGTGCCGGATTTGCGGCGGATGAAGAAGGCGGGCCGGCCGATCACGATGCTGACCGCGTATGATTTTCCGTTCGCGAGAATTTTCGACAACTGCGGCGTTGATATCCTGCTCATCGGCGACAGCCTGGCGATGACCGTTCGCGGCGAGGAAAGCACCCTCGGCGTCACGATCGACGAGGTCATCTACCACACGCGAATCGTCGCGCGAGCGCGCAAGCGCGCGCTGGTCGTCGCTGACATGCCGTTTCTCTCCTACCAAGTCACGCCCGAAGAGGCGATTCGCAACGCCGGGCGGCTGATAAAGGAGGGTGGGGCCGAGGCGGTCAAACTAGAGGGTGGCATCGCGATGGCCGAAACTGTTCGGCGAATCGCCGACGTTGACATTCCCGTCATGGGCCATATTGGGCTGACGCCGCAATCTATCCATCGTATGGGCGGCCACCGCGTGCAGGGACGCAAGTCAGGCAAAGCTCCCGGATGTCGCGAGCGGCTGCTGGAAGATGCCGCGGCATTGGAAGCCGCAGGTGCGTTTGCAATCGTGGTCGAAGGGATGCCGGCATCGCTGGCGCGCGATATCACCCAAAGCGTTCGCATCCCGACGATTGGCATCGGCGCCGGTCCGCAATGCGACGGCCAGGTGCTGGTAATGCACGATCTGCTGGGACTCAGTGAGTCGCCCGCGCCGCGATTTGCCAAGTTGTTTGCAAATCTGTGGAATGAAGCCAGTGCCGCCGCCAGCGCCTACGTTCGCGAGGTTCGCGGGCGGGCATTTCCGGCGCCCGAACATTGTTACGCCGAGGCGCGGGGGGCCTAGCGATGGATATCATCACGGCACCGGCCGCGATGACGCGTTATGCCGAGGCGGCGCGCATGCGCGGCGATCGTATTGCGCTCATACCGACGATGGGCTTTCTACACGATGGGCACATCCGCCTTATGCGCGAGGGGCGAAAGCGCGCGGATTTGCTGGTTGCTTCGGTCTTCGTGAACCCTACGCAGTTCGGCCCCAACGAAGACCTTGCGCGTTATCCGCGCAGCTTCGAGCGCGATTGCGAATTGATGCGCGCGGTTCCAGTCGACGCCGTTTTTGCCCCGGAACCTGCCGCGATGTATGTACCCGGCGCGCAAACGTGGGTGGAAGTGACGGAGCTGACTCGCGGGCTGTGCGGAGCGCATCGTCCGGGCCATTTCCGCGGTGTCACAACGGTGGTTGCCAAGCTGTTCAATATCGTAAAGCCGCATTTTGCGTTGTTCGGCGAAAAGGACTTTCAGCAACTGCGCGCAATTCAACGAATGGTGGCGGACCTGAACTTCGACGTCGAGATCGTTCCGGTTCCGATCGTCCGCGAGGCCGACGGACTCGCGATGAGTTCGCGCAATGCCTACCTCTCGCCCGATGAGCGAAAGCAGGCGCTCGCATTGAGCCGTGCGCTGTGCGCCGCCCGCGACAAGCATCGCGCCGGAGCAATTTCTGCGGAAGAGCTCGCGAATGCTGCAGCGAACGTGCTCAGGCGGACGCCGGGTGTTGCAGTCGAATACGTCGAGGCAGTCGATGCCGAAACGCTCGCTACCAAGCCTGCGCCAAAACGTCCGGTTCTGGTCGCGATAGCGGCCCGGGTCGGCAAGACCAGACTGATTGATAATACGGTTCTATCTCCGATGGAGTGACGAATATGGCAACTCGCAACATGCTCCGCGCAAAACTGCATCGCCTGCACCTGACCGGCGCGAACGTCGATTACCAGGGCAGCATCGCGATCGATTCCGACTTGCTCGATGCGGCCGGAATCATCGAGTACGAAATGGTTCACGTCTGGAACGCGAGCAACGGCGAGCGCCTTGAGACTTACGCAATCGCCGCACCTGCCGGATCAGGCGAGGTATGCCTAAATGGGGCGGCCGCACGCAAGGGCGCGCCCGGCGACATCGTGATCGTGGCGTCGTTCGGACAGATGGAAGAGGCCGAAGCTCGCCGGCACGAACCGACCGTCGTTTACGTCAACGCTGACAACAGCATCAAACGCCCCGC
>DATKOZ010000023.1:0-19929 GCA_035524375.1 Binataceae bacterium (SeqCode)
ACGCGCAGGCGAAGAGCGGGTCAAAGTCTGACGAAGCGGCGAAACCACGCTGTAGCTCATTCGTATAGCATAGCGGATGGAAACGCCCGGCAGTCGCAATATAATCGATTGCTCCCGATGAAACTTCGATTTTCCCCACGAATAATCGCAATCGTCACGGTCCTGGCAGCCGTCCTCCTTTATTTTCATTTTTCGGGTAAATCGAGCACCACTAAATTTGTCACCGCTGAGGTGACCAAGGGCGATATCGTGCGCACCGTAACTGCGACCGGGACAGTCAACCCGGTGATTACGGTTCAGGTCGGCAGCTATGTTTCCGGACCGATCGTGGCGCTGTACGCGGACTTCAATTCGGCGGTCAAGGCCGGACAGCAGATCGCGAAGATCGATCCCAAACCGTTTCAGGTGAAGGTCGATGAGGCAGCTGCCGCGCTCGCCAACGCCAAGGCCCAACTTGGTAAAGACGAAGCCGATCTTGCGTACAAGAAGGTCACTTTCGAGCGCAACAAGAAACTCCTGGCGGAGGAGGTCGTGTCGCAGGATACGGTGGATTCCGCGCGCAGCGCTGCCGACCAAGCGGTGGCCCAGGTTGCACTCGATCGCGCCAACATTAAACAACAGGAGGCCAACTTGGAGGATGCCCAAGTCCAGCTGGCCTATACGAACATCGTTTCCCCCGTGGATGGCACGGTCGTTTCGCGCAACGTCGATGTCGGCCAAACCGTGGCCGCCAGCTTCCAAACGCCGACGCTGTTTCTAATCGCTCAGGACTTGACCAAGATGCAGGTCGATTCGAATGTCAGCGAATCCGACATCGGGGATGTGAAGGCAGGCGAAAAGGCCACATTCCGCGTCGATGCATTTCCCGACCACGATTTCGCCGGCACCGTCGGTCAAGTTCGGCAAGCGCCGATCACCGTGCAGAACGTCGTGACCTTCGATGTCGTTGTGAACGTGGACAACGCCGCGCAGATGCTCAAGCCGGGAATGACGGCCAATGTCACGATTATTACCGCGCAGCGCGACGGTGTAGTGCGCATTCCAATCGACGCGCTGCGATTCTCGCCACCCGGGAAGCCGGCGGGTGAGGTGAACGTGCTCGATTCCACGGGTGCTGCACATCAAACCCGGGTGTGGATTCCCGGTGGGCGCGGCGTGCGGCCGGTTCCGGTGACGATCGGTCTGACCGACGCCAGTTGGGCCGAACTTTTGGACGGCAACCTTCAGCCCGGAGAAAAAATCGTTACCGATCAGGTCAGCACTGTCCCGAAAGCGGTTGGCGGCGGGTCGCCGTTCATGCCTCATGCTCCCCATTGAAGGCGGACAGCCATGCAACCTGTGATCGAAATCATCGACCTGACCAAAACCTACGTGCTGGGCGAGGTCGAAGTACATGCGCTCCGGGGCGTCAGCCTACGAATCGACCGCGGTGAATTCGTCGCGATCATGGGTGCTTCCGGCTCCGGAAAGTCGACGCTGATGAACATAGTCGGATGCCTCGATCGCCCCACCTCGGGCCGATACCTGCTTGAAGGTGAAGATGTTTCCCGCCTCGGCGAGCCGGAACTTGCCGCGATCCGCGGCCGCCGAATCGGGTTTGTATTCCAGAACTTCAACCTGCTTTCGCGAACCTCGGCGTTGGAAAATGTCGAGCTGCCGCTCTTTTACCTGGGTTGGACGCGGGACGGGGAGCGGCGCGCGGCCGAATTGCTGAAACTAGTGGGATTATCAGGGCGCGAGCAGAATCATCCCAATCAACTCTCGGGCGGACAGCAGCAGCGCGTCGCGATCGCGCGTGCGCTGGTGAATCAGCCGGCGATCCTGCTGGCCGACGAGCCGACCGGGAATCTCGACTCGGTGAACTCGACCGAAATCATGGAATTCATCACGCGGCTCAACCGCGAGCACGGCATTACCGTGATTGTCGTTACCCACGATCCCGATGTGGCGAAGTTTCCTGACCGGACAATCACTTTTCGCGATGGAACGATCGTTTCGGATACGCGGAAAGCGTCTGCGGGACCGTCGCGGTCCGTCTACTCTGCTTCGGGTACATCGACCGCGCAGGTGGCCGATAATAACGCGGCGGCGCGGGCCGAAGAGGAGGCCAGTGAAGTTTGGACGTTCGCGGCGATGGCCGTTTCCGCAGCCGGACGTGCATTGCGCCGCAATAAGTTGCGGGCGGCACTCACGATGCTGGGAATATTTATCGGCGTGGCGGCGGTTATCGCGATGGTGGCGGTCGGTGCTGGGGCGCGGCAATCGGTGCAGGATCAAATCCAGAGTTTGGGCACGAACTTGATGGTCGTGCTGCCCGGTGCAACCACCAGCGGTGGCGTCCGAGCGGGCTTCGGCAGCGCATCGACGCTTACCGTCGGAGACGCTGAATCAATAAGAAAAGAAGACAAGTCGATTGCCGGTGTGAGCTATATCGATCGGCAAATAGCGCAAGTGGTCAATGGGAATCGCAACTGGAGCACGAGCATCAACGGCACCACGGCCAGTTATTTCGCGGTCCGCGATTGGCCGGTCGAAACCGGTAGAACGTTTACCGAAGCCGAGGAAAAGAGTGCCGCTCCCGTCTGTCTGCTCGGAAAAACCGTTGCGACCAACCTGTTTGGTGAGGGGCAAAATCCGGTCGGCGCGACGGTGCGGGTCAGGAACTTTCCGCTGCGCGTCATCGGCGTGTTAACGGCCAAAGGGCAATCAACCTATGGCCAGGACCAGGATGATGTCGTCCTGATGCCGTTCGACACGGCCGAGCGCAAGGTGCTGGGCGCCTCGCAAGTGACGTCGTCAGTGGCTTCGTCGACGACCGCCTCCTCCAATCCGGTTGTAAGTCCATACTCGAGTGTGCCGCTTACGACCGCGATGAATCCAATGTACCAGGGGGGCAGCCAGATCATAAATCCGTTCGGGACTGCATCGAAGATCACCGGGGTAGTAAACATGATTTTCGCCAAGGCGACCGATTCGGACGCAGTGGATTCGGCGATTTCCGAGATCACTCACACGCTGCATGTCCGACATCATATTCAGCCAAAGCAGGACGACGATTTTACGGTGCGGAACCTGGGCGAAATTGCTGAAGCGTCGGAAGGCGCGACCAGAGTGATGACCGGCTTGCTCGCGGCGGTTGCGTCGATTTCGCTGCTGGTCGGCGGAATCGGAATTATGAACATCATGCTGGTTTCCGTCACCGAGCGAACCCGTGAAATCGGAATCCGGATGGCGATCGGCGCGCGCCGGATTCACATCATGATGCAGTTTCTGGTCGAGGCGATGCTGCTCAGCCTGCTGGGCGGGATAGCGGGAATCGCGCTTGGGATGGCGGCGTCGCGAACGATTTCCGCAATTGCGGGCTGGCCCACGCTGTTATCGCCGGTCGCGATGGCGGGCGGGTTTATCTTTTCAGCAGCGGTTGGAATTTTCTTTGGCTACTACCCGGCCAGGAAGGCATCGCTGCTGCATCCGATAGATGCGTTGCGCTACGAATGATCGGTTCGCATTTGGCACGCTATCGTCGCAGCCGGGTTCGAAATCGATCCATAAGGGCCGACAATTACACTTGACTAAACGCCCCTTAGTATGGTGGCTTGAGGGGAACCGGTTTGTCTGACAGACTGCCGGCCGGGGGAATTCAGGAGGGTTTCGCGTTTTATGATTAGACGGAACTTTGGAAAAACGATCACGGGGGCGGCCGTGGCGTTCCTGACGGTTGGTTTTATTGCCGTCGGCGCATGGGCCGGAGTTCAACCCGGCGACGTTATCACGCCCGACAATGCTGCACAGGTAAAGGACCTCGTGTCGCCGGGCGTCTATTACATGGTCCAGCACGGGATGCACATGAATATCGTGCCTACCGAGCAAATCGACTGGCCGCCGCCGTTCAAGGATGCGACCGAAAAGTACGCCTCTCAGGTGCGGCTAAGCGACGACCATCGTTCGCTGGTCGGCTACGTAGCGGGCCAGCCCTTTCCCCTGATCGATACCAACGACCCGTACGTGGCGACCAAGATCATGTGGAACAATGTGTTCCGTCCGATCACTTCCGACGACGCCGATCTGCGGTTTTTTAACTGCCAAAGCATGAACGTGAACCCGGGCGGCCAGCAGCGGGTGGTAACGGAAATCCAAGTCGGCCATCTTGCCACGTATGCCTTGGTCGGCCGTACCGAGGTTGAGCCAATGCCGATCGACCCGGACTTCAAGAAGACCAATCGGCTGTTCTTGGGCGCGCTGTATCCCGTGCTCGCTCCCCAGGACGCCCGCGGATCGGGCGCAATTCGGTATCGGTACGCAGATCCGACCAAGGGTGACGACACTTGGGCATGGTTGCCGGGAGCCCGCCGCGTCCGCCGCCTAAACGAATCAATGAACAGTTCCGCGGTTGGCGCGCAGACTTTCGACGCGGACCATTATTCCGGCTTCAACCCAAAAAACGAAGAATACAATTTCAAGTTCCTGGGCGATCGTTCGATGCTCGCCAGCCTGCATGCTCGGCATTCGCCCGAGGTAACGTGCCCATATGATGGCGGAGCTTCGGCTTGTCCGGAGGCGTGGGAAATGCGCCACCTCTATGTGGTTTCGGCAACTCCGAGAACGGACATTGGCCAAGCCGGCAACGTTCTCGACAAGGAGACCATCGTTTATCTCGACTCGGAAGCATGGTTCTCGCCGTACGCCGATTCCTACGATCAGAAGGGCCAGCTGTGGCGCAGCAACATTTTCTGGCTTGCGTACCGCGACCGCCCGGTGCCCGATGCTCGCGTGGCGATCTACCCCTTCAAGCGCGAGTTCGTAGTCGGCGCAGGCCGGTATGATGTGCAATCCGGGTTTGGCACCATGTGCTACCTGCCCGGACAGGGCTCGCCCGAGCGCGAATGCTGGTACATCAACATGGGTGCGGTCGACAAGAACTTCTTCACGATCCAGTCGATGGTTAAGGCGGCACCGTAAGCAGATATTAGCGATTTAGACCTGCGACGGGGCGGCGCGGATACAAGATCCGCGCCGCCCCGAGCATTTTCCGGGGTTGGCACCGGTGTGGACAGAAAATAGATGAGAGTCATTGGAGCAATGACTCTAACTTGACTTTTCAAGATATTAGGAACCAAAATAGCATCTAGACTATGCTCTGGAGGTTGCAAAAAATGGCTAGGCGCGTTTTGGCCAACATCTTGCCGGCTGTCGCCGTGTCGGCCTTCACATTGTGCCTCACCACGGTTGTTGCAACCGCAGCCGTGCAGCCCGGCGACGTAATTACGCCGGAAAATGCTGAATCCGTAAAAGCATTGGTGTCACCGGGAATTTACTATGCCGTCACACACGGCATGCGAATGAGTATCGTCCCGACTGAATCGATCGATTGGCCCCCTCCGTACAAAGAAGCGACTGAGAAATATTCCGGACAGGTGCGTCTGACGGAAGACCATCGCAGCATGGTTGGATACGTCGCCGGTCAGCCGTTTCCGTTGATCGATGCGAACGATCCGTACGTTGCCAACAAGATAATTTGGAACACCCTGTTCCGCCCAATCGCAACCGACGATCTCGATCTGCGATTCTTCGACTGTCAGAGCGAATACGTCCGCCCCGGCAAGGATCAGCAGGTGGTCAATGAAATCCAGGTCGGCCACTTTGCGGGCTACGCCCTGTTGGGCCGCACCGAAGTGGATCCGCTGCCGGTCGACCCGGACTATAAGACGACCAACCGATTGGGATTGTTCGCGCTGTATCCGATTCTGGCTCCAGAGGAAGCTCGAGGCGGCGGTCTTATTCGTTATCGTTATGCCGATCCGAACAAGGGCGACGATAGTTGGGCATGGGTTCCGCAGGCGCGCCGCGTTCGCCGCCTGAACGAGGCGATCCTGTCAACCGCCAGCGGCGCGCAAACCACCGATCCGGACCATTACGCGGGATTCAATCCCAAAATCGAAGAGTACGATTACAAGTTTCTGGGCGAGAAGCCGATGCTCGCCAGCGAGCATGCCATTCATTCGCCGCAGCAGACCTGTCCGTACGATGGCGGCGCCACGTCATGCCCGGAGGCGTGGGAGATGCGCCATCTTTACATCGTGTCGGCCACCCCGCGTCCCGGCGTAAACAAGGGATCCCTAGACAAGGAATCGATCGTGTTTATCGATACCGAGTCATGGATCGAACCTTACGTGGATACCTACGATCAATCCGGAAAACTCTGGCGGGTGCACATCTTCTGGTCCACGTATCGCGACCGCCCCGTGCCCGACGCGCGTATCGCCGTCTATCCGTTCAAGCGGCAATTCATCCTGGGCGCCGCATCAATCGACGTGCAGGGCAATTTTTCCACGATGTGCTATCTACCCGGCCAGCACACTCCTGAGCGCGAATGCTGGTACATTAACATGGGCGCAGTGACCAAGGATTTCTTCACCATCAAGTCGATGGTGGCCGCTGCTCCCTAACCTACGCCGCACTCTGTCCGCGTTTGCGGACCGGTATGGACAGTTACCACTTTGGGCGCTATCGTCCGCCGGTCATGTCCGGTGGGCATCTATGATGCCCTTGTGCGCGTGACAGGTTTACGCTGGCGCGAATACGCCTCGCTTCTCCCACGAGCCGTTCCGCGCCGGCGCCCTATTGATGCGGAATCTTTTCGCTATTCGACAGTTACGGATTTGGCCAGGTTGCGTGGCTGATCGACATCTGTGCCGCGTTCGGTTGCAATATGGTAGGCAAGTAATTGCAGTGGCACGGTCATCAGCACGGGAGTGAGCAGCCGGCTGGTTTCCGGCACCTCGATTATGTCCGCTGCAACCCGCTTTAGCTCGGTCGTCGCATGATTGGTCACGGCGATTATTTGGCCGTGTCGCGATTCCACCTCTTTGAGATTCGAAAACGTTTTTTCGAACAGCGCGTCGTTCGGTATCAACACGACCACCGGCATCCGCTCGTCGATTAGCGCGATTGGGCCGTGCTTCATTTCCCCCGCCGGATATCCCTCGGCGTGGATGTAGGAAATTTCCTTGAGCTTGAGCGCGCCTTCCAGCGCCACGGGATAATCGATGCCGCGGCCCAAGTATAGAAAATCACTTGTGGAAGCATATTTTCGCGCGATTCTCTGGATCCCCGGCTCAAGTGCGATGATCTGTTCGATCTGGCCGGGAATGGCGAATGCGGGCTCAAGCAGCGCCTTTGCAGCCTCTTCGTCGAGCCGTCCCATCCGGACTGCGATATGTATCGCCAGCAGATAGAACGCCTCGATTTGCGTAAGGAAGCATTTGGTGGTGGTGACGCTGATCTCAGGTCCGCATCGTGTATACATTCGCGCATTTGCCTTGCGCGCGATTGACGAATCGACGGTGTTGGTAATTGCGACGATATGTGCACCCCGCGCGACCCCTCCCTCCATCGCGGCTAAGGTGTCAGCCGTTTCGCCCGATTGCGACACGGCTATCAGCATCGTCCGCCCGTCGATTGGCGGATGTCGGTACCGGTACTCGGACGAATAATCGACCTCGCATGGAATTCCGCAAATTTCCTCAATCATGAACTTGCCGATTTGCGAAGTGATCCACGATGCTCCCGCGCTCACCATCACGATTCGTCCTATCGCGGACGGTCCGCCCGCGGGGAGAATTTCTCCCTCGAAGCGAACGCCGGATGAGCCAGGTTCTGCCCGCCCGGCCATCGTATCGATCCATGCTTGCGGCTGATCGGCGATCTCTTTGCGCAGGAAGTGGCGGAATCCGCCCCGGGTAGCGGTGACCGCGTCCCATTCTATTCGGCGCGGCGCGCGCGAGACTGCCGCGTCATCGAAGCGCATCAGTCGCACCCCGGATGCCGTCAGCTCTGCGATTTCGCCGTCTTCGAGTACGATCGCATCGCGTGTATGCGCAAGAATCGCCGGCAGGTCGGAAGCGATGAAATTTTCGCCCTTGCCGATTCCCAACACCAGCGGCGTTGCGGTCTTGGCGGCGATAAGCACGCCCGGATGGCTGTCCGACATCACGACAATCGAAAACGAGCCGCGTAAGCGCAGTACGGCCGCGCGGACCGCCTCGGCCAGCGGCTTGCCGCCGCGCAGATTTTCCTCGATCAGGTGCGGAATGAGTTCGGTGTCCGTCTCGGATTTGAAATGATGGCCCCGTGCGAGAAGTTCCTCGCGCAAGTCGAGGTAGTTCTCGACGATGCCGTTGTGAATAACGGCCACTCCACCTGCACGATGGGGGTGTGCATTCTCCTCCGATGGCCGGCCGTGCGTCGCCCATCGGGTATGGCCGATCCCGATTTTCCCCCGAATCGGCGAATCGGAGGCCAGGCGGCGCAGATTTTCGAGCTTGCCCTTGGCGCGGCGAATTTCAAGTTTTCCGTCTCCATCGAGCGTGGCGATTCCCGCGGAGTCGTAGCCGCGATATTCGAGCCGCCCGAGCCCGTCGAGCAGGATCGGGGCCGCTTCATTAGGTCCGACGTATCCGATTATTCCGCACATAAGTCACTCTCCTTGGAACTTTCGGCTGCGAATTAGTCCCGCGCCGAAGGCGGTGTCATGCACCATAACCGGCAGCATCCGATTGCCCGGAAAAGTAATGATGGAGAGTTTGGAATAACTCGAACCGGAGCGATTATCGCCCCGCCACTTGAGACTGGATTTGTCGCGCGGTCACCCGCGCGGTTTGTCCGCCTCTATCGACTGTGAAACCGGGAAGCCATCCGCCGAATATCTCGATCGGCTTCCACCTCGTCAACTCGCGCAATTCACGCGAGTCCTGGCGCTACTCTCTCAATTTATTCCGCTTTTCCGGCCAGTTACCTCCTCGTGGGCTGGACGCATCGCATCCATTGCTTTGATTATCCCGGTGCGTAGCTGCCAGTTCAACCATGTGCCTTGCGGCGCTGCTTCGTTTGACCTTTGGAGTTATCGCCGTGGCGCTTGCGCCATGTGGCCATCCAGCCGCGTTTCTCGCGTTGCGGATGATGCGACAGTGCGAGCGCTCCGTCAGGCACCTCTCGCACGATAGTCGTGCCGGAGGCGACGTAGACATCGCTACCGACTTTGATTGGCGCGACCAATTGCGTATCGCATCCGATCATACAGCGATCGCCAATCTCGGTCTTATGCTTATCGTAGCCGTCGTAATTCACGGTGATTACGCCGCATCCGATGTTAGTATCGCGACCGATAGTCGCGTCGCCCAAGTAGCTGAGATGACTCGCCTTGGTTCCGCGGCCGATCTTGGCCTGCTTGGTCTCGACGAAGTTGCCGATGCGATTGCGCCCCTCCAGTTCCGTGCCGGCACGGAGATTAGCAAACGGTCCCACCTCCGACTCTTCCCCAATGATGCAGTCTTCGGCGCGCACACCGATTTTCAAATGGCAGCGCGGGCCGATCGTCACGTTCGACAGCCATGCGGTCCCATCGATACGCACGCCTTCGCCGATACGGCATCGGCCGATTATCTGGACGTTCGGGCCGATTACGCAGTCGCGAGCGATCTCCGCTTGCCCTGAGATGTAAGCGGTTGCCGGATCGGAAATCGTCACGCCCGATTCCATCAGTTTGCGGTTAACGGCCGCACGGATTTGCGCTTCCATTTCTGCCATCTCCTTGCGCGAGTTGATTCCGGCGAACTCGGCCGGATCGGATGCGCGCCACGCATGGACGCGATGGCCCAGCCGGTGCGCGATTGCGGCAATATCGGTCAGGTAATATTCACCTTGTGCATTGTTGGGTTTTATTTTGCCGATCGCCGTATGCAGGAGCGCGGCATCCGCGAGATAAACCCCGGTGTTGATCTCATCGATCGCGAGTTGGGCGGGCGACGCGTCGCGAGCTTCCACGATTTCCGCCACGTCTCCAGAGCGATCCCGGATTACGCGGCCATAGGCGGCTGGATCGGCGAGCCTGACCGTCGCGATCGAGAGCTTTGCATCTGCCTCGCGATGCGCCCGCAGGAATGCGCGCATCGTAGCGGCGGAAATTCGCGGCATGTCGCCGTATGCGATCAATACATCGCCGGAAAAGCCGGCCGGTAGCGCCGAAAGCGCGCATCGGACGGCGTCACCGGTCCCACGCTGCGGTTCCTGCGTTACGAACTTGAGCGGCGCGGGAATGCGGCGCGCGGCTGCCGCAACCTTGCGTGCCTGATGCCCGACGACGAGAACGATAACTTCACTATTCAGCGCCGACAAAGTGCGCACAGCGCGCGAGATCATCGGTTCACCGGCGATCTCGTGCAGCACCTTGGCGTGCGCCGAACGCATCCGGGTTCCCTTGCCCGCGGCAAGAACGATCGCGGCCAGGGCAGTCCGACCGCGTCCCCGGTGGTTAGTACTCACCGTAATTGGACACTTTCCAGGTATCGCCATCCTTGCGCGCGGCAATCAGCCATTTTCGCTCGAATGAACCGCCATCGGGGACGTCGATAGTTGCGTGGAAAATATATTCGATGTGATCAGGCAAGTCGTTCTCCGCTTCAAGGTGGTAGAAGATTGACGGTTGACGCGTTCCGGCGTCGATTTTCTGGCCCTCGGTCAGTTTCATTTCCTGATGAACCTTGTCGAGAGCGAGACCGGTACAAAACGTCGCCGCAGTCTTGAGATCGGCTCGCACGTAGTGCGCGTCGATGAAGCGATCGACCACGCCGCGCGGGCTGTTCAGCGGATGGCATGCTGCGACGGTGATCGCCATCGCGGCGAATAAAACGCAAATGAATCGGGTATTCGATGAGGTTCGCATCACGGTTTCTTTTTGAACAACGCCTCCAGCTTTTCCTTTGCTTGCGGTTTTGGATTTGCGACGGACCCGCCCGAAACGGCTCCGGGCGGTGCTGCCGCGAAGTATTCGCAGAAATTGAACCGTTCCTTGTCCACTACCCGCGAGGCGATCGTCTCCCGGCAACTGTTGTTATACGCCGGATCGAAAAATCGGCAATTCCGGCATGCGTGCAACGCGCGATCGCATCCGGGACAGTTGTCGCGAAAACCGACCCGCTCGATTACCTCGATCGCCCGGCCGCAATGCCAGCAGTTCATGATCGGTCAACCGCCGCCTTTCGGATCGCGAAAACACATGCTTTTTCAAGCAAAACTCCCCTGATAGCATAGCCGCTAAGGCGGAGACGCGCGAGACGATGGAGGTGGAGGTAGAGGCATTTGTTGCGGCGCTCAAAAAGGTGTCACGCGCCGCGGAAAACACCGTCGTAAACTATCGCCGAGACCTGATGGCGTTTCGCCAATTTCTGCTCGATCGATCGGCCTTGCTCGGAAAGCCGGTAAATGAAATCGATACCGCCACGCTCACGGCGGACCACATCCGCGCATACTTGGCGGATCTCATGAAAAGCTCCAAGCGAGCAACTGTGCAGCGCAGGCTGAGTTCAATCAAGGCATTCTTTCGTTTTCGTGAGACAGCCACCGGCAACCCAAGTCCGGCGCGCGCGATCCGCTCGCCGAAGAGCGAACGCCGCCTGCCGCGGATACTTCAGCAGAACGAGGTGCGGCAGCTGATTGAAGCCGATCCCGGTGCGTCGTCGATGGCCACGCTCCGCGACCGCGCAATATTCGAAACCCTTTATTCATCGGGTCTGCGCGTCAGCGAATTGGTTGGCCTGAATTGGGGCGACATCGACGATGAGCTTGGGATGGTGATGGTGAAGCAGGGGAAAGGCAACAAGGACCGGATGGCGCCGATCGGCGAGCCGGCGCTTGATGCGCTCAGCGAATGGCGCCGCACAATGCCGATTGCATGGGAGCCGGACGGACCGGTCTTTGTCAATCTGCGCGGCGGGCGATTGACCACCAGAGCCGTCGAGCAAATCCTGGAACGCCGGATTCAAGCCGCCGGACTTGGAACGCAAATCACGCCTCACGGGCTGCGTCATTGTTTCGCAACGCATATGCTGAATAATGGAGCTGACCTCCGGTCGATCCAGGAGATGCTGGGGCATGCGAGCCTTGCCACGACGCAGCGCTATACTCACGTGAGCGTGAATCATCTGAAAGAGGTATACAAACGTGCCCATCCACGCGCCTGAGGGCGACGCAGTGGTCCGCCACACGACGATTATATGCGTGCGCCACAATGGCCACGTCGTGATCGCCGGTGACGGACAGGTCAGCGTCGGACAGACGATTATGAAGCGTACCGCGCGCAAGGTGCGCCGGTTGCATCAGGATCGCGTCCTGGCGGGATTTGCCGGTTCAACCGCCGACGCACTCACGCTGTTCGATAAATTCGAGGCCAAGCTGCAGGAGTACAATGGCATCCTGAGGCGCGCCGCCGTCGAGCTGGCCAAGGATTGGCGCACCGACAGGATACTCAGGCGGCTCGAGGCGATGCTGGTCGTAGCCGACCGTGACAGTTCTCTTCTGTTGTCCGGTGTTGGCGACGTTCTTGAACCAGACGACGGGATCATTGCGATCGGTTCAGGCGGCAACTACGCACTGTCGGCAGCGCGTGCGCTTATCCGCCACAGCCCCGCATTGAGCGCTCGGGAAATTGCGGAAAGCGCTATGAAGATCGCCGCCGAAATTTGCGTATACACCAACGACCAATTCGTTTTCGAAGAACTTTAACCACAGCAGATCAAAAGCTGGAATATCATGCCTGTTCCACAAGTGATGACGCCGCGCGAGATCGTCTCGGAATTGGATCGTTACATCGTAGGCCAGCACGATGCGAAGCGCGCAGTTGCGATTGCGCTGCGCAACCGATGGCGCCGCCAGAACGTCGCGCCGGAGTTGCGCGATGAAATCGCGCCCAAGAATATCTTAATGATCGGACCAACCGGCGTCGGCAAGACCGAAATCGCGCGCCGGCTTGCGCGTCTGGCGCAAGCGCCGTTCATCAAAGTGGAGGCATCGCGCTACACGGAAGTCGGCTATGTTGGACGCGACGTCGAGTCGATGATCCGCGACCTAGCCGAGCTCTCGGTAAAGATGGTGCGCGAGGAGGCGCAGGTACGCGTTGCGGTCAAGGCTCGCGAGGCGGCCGAAGAGCGCCTGCTCGACATTCTGTTTCCGCCGCCCGCCAAAGTGCGCCGTCCGGCGACTATCACTCCGGAGGGGCATCTGGAAGGCGGCGATTCCGATTCGCACAAGGACACCCGCGAGAAGCTTCGCAAGCTGTTGGTCGGCGGCCATTTGGATGACCGTGAAGTTGAGATTGAAGTCTCCGGCGGCCACTCGATGATTGAAGTGATGATGCCGCCAGGATTGGAGGAGCTTGGTGTCAACTTCAAGGACCTGATGAACAAGGCAATGCCCAAGCAGCCCCACACTCGCAAAGTGAAGATTCCGGAGGCGATGGAGCTCTTAAAGCAAGAGGAAGCGGCGCGGCTCATTGACGCGGAGGCAGTCGCGCGGGAGGCGGTCACCCGAGCCGAACAGTCGGGGATCGTATTTATCGACGAAATCGACAAGATTGCAGGGCGCGAATCGGCGCGTGGTCCGGACGTATCGCGCGAAGGCGTGCAGCGCGACCTCCTGCCGATTGTGGAAGGCTCGACCGTCAACACCAAGTACGGCGCGATCAGGACCGACCACATCCTGTTCATCGCTTCGGGTGCGTTTCATACGTCCAAACCGTCCGATCTGATTCCGGAGTTCCAAGGGCGGTTTCCGATTCGCGTCGAACTGAAAGCGCTTACTCGCGACGATTTCATCCGCATCCTGACCGAGCCCGAGAATGCCCTGACGCGCCAATACGCCGCGCTGATGGCGACCGAAGGGGTAAAGCTGAGCTTCACAGCCGAAGGTATCGCCGCGCTGGCGGAGATTGCCGCAATCGTCAACGGCCGCTCGGAGAATATCGGCGCGCGCCGGTTGCATACCGTGCTGGAACGCCTGCTCGAGGAGCTGTCATTCGGCGCGCCGGAAATGCACGGACATGAACTTGCCGTCGATGCTGCGTATGTCCACGGGAAGCTTGACGCAATCGTCAAGGACGAAGATCTGTCGCGCTATATCTTGTAGCGGCGGCGCCGGCATCCGAAAGCAATGCGGGCTCAATGAAGATTTCGGGAATCTGGGCGCAACTCGGACTCAGGGGTCACAATCGGCCCGGTAAATTCACCGTTTTGCTCGCGGCGCTTTTGTTCCTGCTTGGCGCGGGACCGCTGTTGTCGAATTACGCGCCGACCGAATTGCTGCTGACGTTGGGCCTGTCGATGGTGCTGCTTGCGGCCTTAAACGCGTTCCTGGAGACACGGTTCATATTCGTGCTCGGCCTAGTCCTCATGGTGCCGGCCTTCATATGCAAGTTCCTCCTACTGTTTTTCGTAAGGAGCGACACGCTCGAAATCTTAAACATGGTTTCGACGATTTTCTTTTTGGGCTTGATCGTGGTCGGATTGGTCGGCCGCCTTTTTACGATTGAGCGAGTGACCACCGATGAAATCAGCGCGGCAATTTGTGCATATCTGCTGATGGGCGCGGCTTGGGGCTTGGCCTATGCGTTTTTAGCGGAGTTGAATCCGGCATCGTTCAGCGTGCCAATGCTTCCTGGGGCGACCGCAGGCTTGCACAACGACGCGCCCATGCTGCGCGACATCCAGAAATGTCTCTATTACAGCTTCATATGCCTGACCACGGTGGGTTTTGGCGATATAACTCCCGTGTCGGCCGCGGCACGGATGCTTTCGGTAATGGAAGCGATATTCGGCCAGCTGTATATGGCGGTTCTGATCGCGCGCTTGGTTGGCATCCAGGTCGCGCAGGCGCTAATGAAGGATTAGGCTGGCCGCTGGGACGCGATAGAGGCCGGAGAAGGAAGTTAGTGAATGCTATTCTCAAAAAGTTTTGAACAGGTTGGCTTGAGCGTGCCGCGGCGCACGTTGGTGTCGCTGATGATCTGCACGATCGTGGTCTGCCTTGGAGCATCGGTAGCGCGGGCCGCATCGAATGCTCTGTGGATCGTCGATCCGAGCCACGATCAGGTTGACGAGTACCTGCCCAGCGAACTGAAAACCAGCGATACGCCGACTCCATTGGTTGTTCCAATTGGTGCCGCACCATACGGGGCATGTTTCGACAAATCGAAAAATCTCTGGGTCACCAATCGCGACGAACAGATACTTGGCTTTACCGCATCGGACCTTAAGCAGCTTCCAAATGCTCCAAACCCTTCGGTAACGATAACCAGTGCATCGTTCTCCGACATCGTCGGCTGCGCCTTTGACAAGCACGGAAATCTTTGGTTGGCGGATCTCAGCAATGACAGCCTGGATGAGATTTCCGGAGCGCAATTGAGCGCTGGCAGCGGCGCCATTACTCCGGCGATCATCATTACCGATTCTGCGGAGATGTCGAACGCTCATCCGGGCTTTGTGACATTCGACAAATCGGGAAATTTATGGGCTGACGGACGAAGTGTCGAGAAGCTCTTCAAATTCTCCGCTTCGCAGCTCACTTCCGGTGGCGACAAGACCGCCGCGGTCATTCTGTCGGGGGGCGGAAGTTTGAGCGATCCCGGGCAGATCGGCTTCGATGGCCAGGGCAATCTCTGGGTGCCAAGCTATGGCGATAATACAGTGGTAGAGTTCAAGAAATCGCAGTTGAAATCTTCGAACGACGATGCGCCCGCGGTCACGCTTAGTAGCGACACTTTGCTCGGACCATGGGGTCTCGAATTTAGCGGAAGCAACCTGTGGGTGATGGATTATCGCGATGGAAACGCCCAGGAGTTTTCCTCCAGTCAAATTAAGAAGAGCGGTTCGCCAGCGCCGAAGGTCCTGCTAAACGACGCGGCGGGCGCAGACTCTTGGGGGATTACATTCGGTCCCGCGTTCGGCAAATTGCCCAAGTAATCCATCTGTTTTCTTCGGCGAGAGCTTAAGCCAGAGGCTGCGCAATTTCTGCTGGCCATCAGTTACGGGATGAGCTGATAACCCGCAAGTGAACAATTCCATTAATACCAAGGCGAGCGATAAACACACGGAGACCTCTGCCGGCAGCGCTGAAGTACTATATTTCCATCAGGTAGACGATCCCTACAGCCATCTCGCGGTGCAATGCCTGGCGCCGCTCGCTGCTGCCTATCAAGTGAAGGTCATCCCGCATCTCGTGCCGCCGCCCGATGACACCGCCGCGCCTGAGCGTGCACGCCTCAAAGCATATGCGTTGCGCGATGCGGCCCGGCTGGCACGACGATATTGCCTCTCCTATCCAGACGCGGCCAGGGAGCCGGATGCCGCCAGCATTCAACTCGCCACGGTGCGGCTGGCGAAGGCGATAGAGACCGGCGCCTTTTCGGAGAATGCGCCCGCGATTAGTGGCGACCTTTGGTTTGGCCGGTCATCCAATGCCGGCGGCGTCGATTGGCCGGTGACCAAAAGGATGCTGGTAGAGGGCGAAGCGTTGCGCCGGGCACTCGGCCATTATTTGGGCGCCATGTTTTATTTCGACAATGAATGGTATTGGGGCGTCGACCGTTTGCATCACCTGGAAACGCGCCTGCGCTCGGAGCGCCTGGTGAGAGATCCCTCGCAGCCGCCGATTGCGCCGCTTCAGACAACCGTTCTCGACGGTCCACGTGCCGCCAAACCGCCGCTGATCGAATTCTGGTTCTCGTTCCGAAGCCCCTATGTATACATCGCCACGCCGCGACTGCATCGGCTGGCCGAGCACTACGGCGCCGAAATGCGATGGCGTTTTATTATTCCGATGATCATGCGCGGATTGCCGGTTTCACCAGACAAAACCCGCTACATCATGCTGGACTCGCGGCGCGAGGGTAAGTTGTACAACATGGATTTTGGGACCGTCGTGGACCCCGTCGGGGCCGGGAGCGATCGCATCACCGCGGTGTTGCATCGCGCGATAGCCGTTGGAAAGGGGGCGGCGTTCACGGAGCTGGCGCTCCGAGCCGTCTTCCACGATGGCCTCGATCTCGCGACCGACGACGGGCTGCTGAAATTGGCCCGATCCGCAGGGCTGACCGAGGCGGATGTATCGGAGGCTTTGGCCGACGAGTCTTGGCGGGTGGTGGCGGAAGAAAACCGCAGAGCCTTGCTTGATGCCGGATTGTGGGGAGCGCCGACCTATCGCGTGAACGGAGGACCGGCCCACTGGGGTCAGGACCGGCTGTGGGCACTGGAAGAAGATTTGAAGGCCGCAATCGCGTCGCAATCGCCGCCGATGAGATAGCAATAAATTTGGGACCAGCGCCGGGTAGGTATCTAGCGTGGTATGGGCTGCGATACCGGCGTCCTCAAATCGGACAGATCGTTTCAGCAATGAATGGCGCGAACCACGTAATACCGCAGTGGCTGAAGCGGAACGCAGTAGTCCCTTTTTTTGCGGTTCTGCTTTTTTCGACGTGGGCGATCTCGCGAGTGGAGCTTATCCCCGGACCGGAATTCAAGATCGTCCAGCCCGGGCCTGTCAGTGGAGACGAGCCCATCTATTTCGCCACCACGCTCAACATCTTGTTTAATCACCGTCTCGCGTGGGACGGAGTGGCCGGCCCTGACACACTGCTGGTAAATCGGCGTACCGGACGCGCCTACCTCTGGTACACCAAAGATCCTTCGTTCTTCACGCCTGCGGCCGATTATTACACGGTTTCCGGCCATTCCTGCGCATATCCGCTCTTGCTTGCTTCATGCGTCATGGCATTTTTCCATATGGAAGGATCGCATGGGTCCATCCAAGAGGCTCTCCGTGACCTATTCCTTGTTATCGTAACGATCATCTGGTTGGGAGCGCTGATTACCTACGCCTTCGCCCGCCGGATCGGAATGGAGCGCTGGCTGGCGATGCTCGCCGTCGTGGTCCTTATGTCCAGCCCGTGGCTCGCCTATTCCAAATCGTTCTATACGGAGCCGGGAATCGGCCTTTGCCTTGCGCTTGCGCTGTTGGCATTGGAATCGGGCCGGCCAAAGCTGGCTGCGCTCGGTTCCGCCGCGGCAATGTACCTGAAGTCGCCGTTTGGGTTGATCGGCGCCGGCCTTATTCTGGAGCGGCTATGGTCGCGGCGATGGCGGGAAGCGATTGAGATGTCTGGCGTGCTTGGCGTGTGCGGTGTGGCATTGGTCGGATTCAACTATTGGTTGGCGCGAACGCCGATAATCATCGGGTCGACGATCAGCGTCGGCGCCGGAAATTCGGAGGGCAGCCATCCCGAGGTTACGCTACTGCACTCCTTGTATCAGACGATGCTCGGCCCCGGGGTTGGTGTCATGGACTGTGCGCCGTGGACGATTTTCGGCTTTGCGTTTCTGCTGTTTGCGCTGTTCGGAAAGCCGTCAACGCTGCGGCGAATCGCGTTCCCCACCGCGTTGTATGGCGTGGGCCTTGTGCTGTCCAAGACCGGTCCCGGAACCTGCTACGGTCCGCGATACTGGGTACCGATGTTGCCGTGGCTGGCGATTGCGTCGGTCGAAGGAATGCGCTGGTTGAGTTGGCAAAGGCCGATAACGTACTTGCTGCGAACCGGCTATGCGGCAGCGGTGATCTTAAGCGCCGCGATGGCGATTCCCGCCGCACTCCGCTATCCGCAGATGTTCAACCATCCTGTGACTTTTTACCCTTGGTACGGTCTTTCGGCCGTGGGGCCGACGGTCGACACGGGGTTCATCGAATATCGAGCCTATCGGCAAGCTTACCATCCTGGTGAATCAAAGTATTACGGAGAACAGTACTTGTGGGGCAGAGGCAAGGTGGTTCGCACCGGGTCTACCGACAACTCGTTAAGTTTCGAGGTTGACCTGCCCAAGCGGACCATGATGGTGGTCAATCAGTATTACGATTCGAATTGGCATGTTGCGGATGGATCCGGCGAGGTCATTTCGTGGGAGGGCCTACTTGCTGTTGCGCTGCCATCCGGCAGGCAGCAGATAACTTTGATCTACCGCCCACACCATTTCAGGGCCGGCGTGCTGATTGCGCTCATCGCTATGTCCATTCTGGCATGGCTATGGCTATTCGAATGGCGGTGTGAGCCGCGAGCACCGGCGTGAAAGCACCCTGCCTGCGCACAATCTAATCTTTCAGCCAAAATGGAACGTTGAGCTTTACTCCGAAACGTTCAAGATTCTCTTCCATGCTGTGGTCGCAAAAAATATCGAGATACAAGAATGTCATCAGGTTCGATGCGTACAGGATGACGTCACGTCCGTACATCGATAAGATCGGATTCGCAGAAAATTGATCGGCAACAAGGCATCGATGGCCAACTATCGGGATGATGTGGGGAATATTTCTCCTATTTACATCTTCTTCAGTGATGCCAAATTCCTCATATACCCAATTGATCTGCTGCCTGAGTAGTTCGATATCTCTCGGATACGAATAAAAGGCATCATAATAACTGCGTTTGTACGGCTCGCCTGAGCTTCCATAGACATTAACGGTTTGTTTGTCAGTACCGTTCATGCAACTGAGATATTTCTTATAAACGTCTGGAAAAATAACCCCCAAATCTCTTTCGTAGGAACCTATGTCGCTAGTTGAAAGACCTGCCAACCATTTCGTGCCCTTCTCAATTTGGAAACCGTAAATATGGCCCTTCAATTCTTTGTGAGCCCAGAACGACTCGCTTTCATTTTTGAGCCAAGGAAAGAATTCGTCGGCATTTTCCGGTGCCTTCTGCATTGGCGCCTACTATAGCTCGGTTTACTTCCAAAGCCTAAGAGTCGCCGCCGCAACGTCTGCGGAACGAACGGCACCGGCGGATCGTACCGGAGGAAGGTAGAGAGTAGAAAAGAGACCGCTTGATGGCGTAGCCAGCACGGGTGGCGCCGCGGACGACGGGCTCTTTCGCTCTCTTTTTACTTTCTATCCTCTACGCTCCATTCCCGCCGGAGGCGGTGGCCTGCTCCCCAATTTCCCTCCAATCATAAGTAGAGACCGCCGGTTATAGCGCCCACTTGGGGCGGTTGCATTGCCCGTCCTTTAAGCATGGCGAACTGGGTCGGCGTCAAGGCGCCAAGGCTGCTATGTGGCCGC
>DATKOZ010000024.1:0-10780 GCA_035524375.1 Binataceae bacterium (SeqCode)
GTCCTTGCGCATCCCGCCGAACGTCCGCCCCGGCGGTTGTTGCGCGAGCGTGTCGAGGATGGTTTTCAAATCGGAATCGGTGGCGACGGCGGAGCGCGTTTGCTCCAGCCAGACTGTATTCAACTTGTAATATGTGTCGCGTTCTTGCAGGGCGGGAAGCAGAATCGCGAGAATCAGGACCGCCGGCGCGATCGAGCGCAACGGATCTCGAATCCGCGCGAACCATCGCCAGAGCCATTCGCCGCCGATTCCCATCAGCAGTATCGCCCCGAAATCGACACCGCCGATGAACCGGTTGAAAATGAGCAGGCGATGCATCGGAATTAAATCGATCAATCCGCCCCATGTCTCGCGCCCGAAGTAGAAACACAGCGACGTGACGAACAGTGCTATCGCCACTTGTCCGTCACGCGTGGTTTTCCTGATCACCGCCGCGATGCCAATCGCCATCAGCCCAGTGAGCGCGGCGAGCCGCTCGTGATCGAACAGATCGCCGCTGACGATCCAGCTCAAAATCTGTGCGGCGCCGTACGATTTATAGGGATCGATCTGCAGGTACGGGCTGACGTCGAGGTATTTTTGCTGGAGAAAAAACGGCAACCACATGTATGCCGTGATGATCCCGGCGGGGATGGCGACCGCCGCCAGCCGAGTCACGCGCATCCGCCATCGCGCCGGTTCCCACGCAATAATGAGCGTGAGAATCACACCGACCGACACCGCCATTATGGTTGCGTTCAGGATGTTCGAAAGAACCAGCGCGGAGGCTACGACAATCGCGGTCGCGCATCCTTTGCCATGCTCAATCGTGCGGTACAGGGATGCGACGGACGCCACCAGCAGATGCATTGCGGCGAGCTGGCTGAACATCCCCTGACCGCGCCATGTGTAAGTCTGATACTCGAAGCCGTAGCGATAATCGGCCGCAATGAGCGATGAGCACGCGGCGCCGACGGCAGCCGCGATCGGCGAAAAGTCCATCCGGCGCATCGACCAATAGACGGTGATCGGAAAGCACACCATCATCAGATACCGCGCGAGGTTGAATAGCGTCAGCAGATCGATTTGCTTGAGCAGCAGCCAGTAGACCGCGACGACGACCAGGTGCGGCAGATGCTGGTAGTAGAAGAATTGTGGGATGCCGAGCTCAAGTTGCGGCAGCCAGAAATCGAATGGATTTGCACCGCTGGCGAGCGCCGCGCTGGCCTGATGAACGAACAGGAAGTGGAACGCGTCGTCGTTGAGATTTGGGACCGCGCGCAACTCCGGAATCAGTTCGATCGCATTGAAGACGATCGGAATGAAAACCAGCGCAGCGAGCGTGAGCCGCGTGGCGCGCGTATCCGGTTGGGCGTCCATCGCGATGACAGGGTAGCAGAATCATCCCGCCCCCGCGCGCGGAAGAGATCCGAAACCCGTTAGGGGTTTCGGGCATAGATCGTTGTTTGCCCTATGTTGCGCGCGGACGCCGCAAGCGGCAGCATCAATGTGACGGGGCGTAGATTGCGTGGCGCAGAACGGAAACTACTTCAACTTTTTCAATCACGGCTTCGTCCGCGTCGCCGTCGGCGTGCCGGCGGTGCGCGTCGCCGCTCCCGCTTTCAACGCGGTTCAGACGATCACGCTCATCAAGCAGGCCGCCGAGCGCAAGGCGATCCTCGCGCTGTTCCCCGAATTGGGCCTGTCCGCCTATTCATGCGACGATCTGTTCCAGCAGCGCGCACTGCTCGATGCGTCTCTGAATGCGATCGCTCAGGTGGCGGAAGAAACCGCCAAGTTGCCGATCGTTTCCATAATCGGGGCGCCGCTCCAAATCGACAATCTTTTGTATAACTGCGCGATCGTAATCGAGCGCGGGAAAATTCTTGGCATCGCGCCGAAAACATTCCTTCCGAACTATCGCGAATTTTACGAGCCGCGGCAGTTCAGCTCCGGTGATGCCGCCGCGCGGACCGAAATCGACCTCGGCGCGCCGTATCGTGGAGTGCCCTTCGGCAGCAATTTGATTTTCGAGCATCAAGAGCAGCCGCTCCTGCGCTTTCACATCGAGATTTGTGAGGATCTGTGGGTGCCCGTTCCACCGTCGTCGTATGCTGCGCTCGCGGGGGCGACGATACTGCTCAATCTGTCGGCCTCGAACATCACGATCGGCAAGGCCGACTATCGCCGCGCGCTCGTGACGGGACAATCGGCGCGATGCCTCGCCGCATACCTCTATTCGGCGGCGGGTCCGGGCGAATCGACCACCGATCTGGCGTGGGACGGCCATGCGATCATCGCGGAGAACGGAAACGTGCTGGCTGAATCGGCGCGCTTCCGCGACGAGCCGCAGATCATTTGTTCCGAGATCGATCTCGATCGTCTGTCGCAGGAGCGGATGCGGCAGAACACGTTCGGCCAGAGCGCGATGCGCGAGCATGAGCGCGTGAAAAATTTCCGGCGCATAGCCTTTTCGGTCGAACCGCCGCGGCGCGGCAAGCTGCTTCCCGAGCGGCGCTACGAGCGGTTCCCATACGTGCCGTCGGAGCAGGCGCGTCGCGGCGATCGATGCTCCGAAGTGTTCGAGATTCAGGTGCAGGGCCTTGTCACCCGGATGCGCGCGGCGGGCCTCGATCGCGTGGTGATTGGAATTTCAGGCGGGATCGATTCGACTCATGCGCTGCTGGTATGCGCGCGTGCGATGGATCGGCTCGGCCGTCAGCGCAAAAGCATTCTGGCGGTTACGATGCCGGGATTTGCGACGGGGGAGCGCACGCTGGAGCAGGCGCGCCGCCTGATGGCCGCAATCGGATGCGAGCAGCAGGAAATCGACATTCGAGAAAGCTGCATGCAAATGTTCAAGGACATCGGCCATCCCTACGCGGAGGGAAAAGAAGTCTTCGACGTGACGTTCGAAAACGTGCAGGCCGGCGAGCGCACCAATCATCTGTTCCGGCTCGCCAACCTGCGCGGCGGATTGGTGGTTGGGACGGGAGATTTGAGCGAACTTGCTCTCGGCTGGTGCACCTACGGCGTCGGCGATCACATGTCGCACTACAACGTCAACGCCAGCGTGCCGAAGACACTGATTCAGCACGTCATCAGATGGACGGCCGATACGGCCGCGCTGGGCCGCGAAATCAGTGCGGTGCTTCGTGACATTCTGGCCACGCCAATTTCGCCGGAATTGATTCCCGGGACGGGTGCCGATGGGCATCCCGCTCAGGATACCGAGGCCGCGATCGGCCCCTACGAACTTCACGATTTTTTCCTCTATTACACGCTGCGGTTCGGATACGCGCCGCCGAAGGTCGCATTTCTTGCGTACCTGGCGTGGCGCAATCGCGATGAAGGCGGATGGCCCGATATCCCGGCTGGCGAGCGTAATCAGTACGACATCGCGGCGATCAAACGCCATCTTCACACTTTTATCTATCGGTTCTTTCAGTTGAGCCAATTCAAGCGCAGCACGATTCCCAATGCGCCAAAGGTCGGTTCAGGCGGGTCGCTTTCGCCGCGCGGCGATTGGCGCGCGCCATCGGATGGCGAAGCTGCGGCATGGCTCGAACAACTTAAGCTGATTCCCGATCGCGACTAGCATCGGCATTTCGAGGTGAGAGCTGTGCTGAATAAGGCATCGAAGCTGAGAATCACTATGGCCGCGCTGGCGTTCCTGTGTGCCGCATGCAGTGCGGGCCAACAGAAGACGTCTCCACCCGCAAATCGATCCGCCGCCAAACCGGCGGAAGGCGGAGCAACGACGGATGGGATCACGGCCGCGCAGCGCGAGCTCGCGGGGAAGATGGTCGCGGCAATCAATGCGAAGGACGCTGCCGCATACAAGGAGCTGGTTGCACCCGGCGCGCTGGCGTGTTTCAGGGACAAGGGGCAGGTGTACCTGAATCGCTGGCTCGCCAAGCAAATCGAGTTTCCGGTGGCCAAGGATTACAAGCTTGGTGTGATCGAGATGGACTTTGCACCGCCAAAAAAAGCAATCAATTTCACCTATGCGGTGCGCCCTACGCACATAATGTCGATGGAATATTCCGCCGGCGGCGGTACAATTACGCTCAATCGGCAAATCGTGCTGGTTAACGACGCTTGGTACGTGGTCGTGGGATGTCCGACTGCCGCACAGATCGCACGCAGCGAACAGTATGAGAAACTCGATGCCGCAGCCCGCGCGCACGCATCGGAGGTCTACTCGAAGCTGACGGAATCACTGAAATCGCAATTGGCTGAAATGGCGGCCAAGGGCGATCAAAATGGCGCCGCACAGTTGTGTGCGAAATCGATGAATGTCGATCTTCGCACGGCGCGGGAATTGGTTTTGATGGCAATCAAAGAAAAATCCAAGTGAAATGCGCCGTACGGAACCCAATGATGCGAGAGGGGGGACTTGAACCCCCATGCCTTGCGGCACCGGATCCTAAGTCCGGCGCGTCTGCCATTCCGCCACTCTCGCTCCAACGAACGCGGTAAATCGTAGCAAGATCTGATACCTTTCCGCAGCTTACGATGATAGTATCGATCGATGGCATTCCAAACGGATGGTGAACATAGGCTGATGATGAGCAATTCAAGACTGACCGACAATGGCTGCCGAAATCGAATTTCAATCGGCGCCGTTTTGATATTTGCGATGGCGTTCGGCTGCGCGGGCGCCTGGGCTGCCGAAAAAGATAAAAGCAATCCCGGCGATGTTGTCGCAACCGTGGGGACCCACAAAATCACCCAACGCGACCTGGACAAGGAGATGAAGGTCGAGCTCGACAAAATGCACCAGGATCTTGAAAGGCAAGCGGCGGAAATTCTCGCAAAACGCGCCGAGGATCCGGAATTGAAGCGCAAGCTCCTGGAGCAGATGGCCGACGACTACTTGGTCAAGCATGCCGCCAAACAAGCCAATCAGACGGTTCCGCAATATCTGAAGGCGCAGTCGTCGGCCGGAAACGGCGTGACCGATGAAGAGGTCAAGGCGCTGTATGATTCAAACCGGCAGTGGCAGTCGATCCCCTTCATTCAGATCAAAACGCAGCTCAAGGCGATGATGGGTCAGGAAGCGTTGGTCAAGCGTCTGCGCCAGGACGATCCGGTAAAGATTCTGATCAAGGGTGTGGTCGTCAACAGCGGCGGCCATCCCGCGATTGGTCCGGCCAACGCGCCGGTCACGATCGTCGAGTTTTCGGATTTTCAGTGTCCGTACTGCAAGGCCGCCGAGCCCACGATAAAGGAACTGGTCAAAAAGTACGGCGACAAGATTCGCGTTGTGTACATGGACTACCCGCTTCCGTTTCATTCCCATTCCGCACAGGCGGCCAAGGCTGCACGATGCGCCAACGACCAGAACAAATTCTGGGAGTTTCACGATGCGCTGTTTGAGAATCAGGCAAAGCTCGATCCGGACAGTTTGAAGGCGACCGCGAAGCGCTTAAACCTCGATTCCGCAAATTTTGAAGCGTGCCTTGCAAAACCAGATTACGATATCGCGGTGAAGAAAGACGTTGCGGAGGCCTCGAAGCTTGGCGTCGATGGCACGCCGGCGTTTTTCATCAATGGACGCAAAATTTCCGGAGCGCAAAAGCCGCCCGCCTTCGAAGAAATAATCGACGAAGAATTGGCCAACAGCGGTTCCAACGCACAGTAATCGGCGGGAGCGCGCTGACCCCGCGTCCGTCAAATCGCGGCCGGCGTGCGTTTAGCGAGTTTCGATGTGCAGCGGCGTGCCGTGCATCGTGATTCTGCTCGCTGTGTAGAAGAACAAGTAGAACAGAATCGCTCCAATCAGCGCCGCCTCCAGCATCCGCGCCCACCTGCCGTGCTCCGGTGCAAAGGCCGGATCGTTCGTCGAATACTTGAGCACGACCGGTCTGTGGCCGGCGGGATGCCGGAAGAGACCGCCCGCCGATGCATGTTTGACTTTCAACACCTGCACCCGGGAGCCGGCTCGCGAAAGCCACTCCTCGTACTCGTCTTCGGAAGAAAATCGCCGGGTGAACATTACGTCCACCTCCTTCCTCCCAACGAATTCCCGTGACAGCCAGGGGCTTCCGGTAAGGCGGCGTTCACGGAGCGCCGCGGGAGGCTCGGCGCTCCGTGAACGGCTCACGCAGCCCCGGTGGCGGGTGGGAGGAAACCGCTTTAAGCGGTTCGCGCCTTGAGTGCCGGGCTTCAGGGGGAATGAAACCGCAGCCCCCATAGCGGATCCCGCTCGCCGGGGCTCCGCAGTCACAAGACACACAAAAACGTTACTCCCGGTACACCTTCGAGTAAAGGCCGGTCCTTCGCGGATTTTCGCGATCAGCGGTACGGATAAAATAGAAAAAACATCAACGAAAGCCCGCCCAGTATCCAAAGCCCCGCGCGGACCTCGTGCCGGCGGCCGGCCGCAAATTTTAGTGCCGGATATAGCGCCAACCCCGCCGCGATTCCAACCCCGATATTGTAGGTGAAGCTCATCAGCGCGATCACGGCGAATGCCGGAATCGATTCGGTGTAATCGGCAAAATTTATGCGTGCGACTGGAGAAACCATCATCGCGCCGACCAATATCAGCGCAGGTGCGCACGCAGCGGGAGGAATTGCCGCCGCCAGCGGAGCGAAAAAAATCGACGCGGCGAACAGGGCGGCGGTCGTCACCGCGGTCAATCCAGTGCGTCCCCCCACTTCGACGCCGGCCGCTGACTCGATATACGCGCCCGCCGTTGTGGTGCCGGCCAACGCGGCGATCATCGTTGCAATTGCGTCCGCAAGCATCGGCCGCTCGATCTGTGGCAATCGTCCCTGATCGTCCAAAAAACCGGCGCGCGCCGATACGCCGATCAGCGAGCCCATCGTATCGACCAGCGCCATGACAAATATCGACAACAATACGCCGAGGAAGCCCACGCTGAGTGCGCCGTGCAGATCGACCTTCATCATGATCGACACGGGATTGGGTGGAATTCCGATCCAGGCTGCCGGCGATTTCGCCGCGCCGGTCGCAAACGCGATCGCCGCGGAGGCGAGGATGCCGATCAAAATTGCGCCCGGCACTTTTCGCACAACCAGAACCGCAATCAACGTGAAACCCGCGATCGCGATTAATGGTGATGCCGTGGCGAGGTTGCCGACTTTTACCGGCGCCCCCGGAATGCCTGCCGTCACAATTCCGGATTCGGTAAGGCCGATGAACGCAAGGAACAACCCGATCCCGGCCGCGAAACTGTGGCTGAGCGTCGGCGGTATCGCCTCGACCATCCACTGCCGAACGCGCCCGATGGTCAGTATTGTAAACATTACGCCTGCAAGGAACACCGCGCCCAGCGCTGTTTCCCACGGATAGCCGAGCGCGCGCACCACGGTAAATGCGATGAACGCGTTCTCACCCATGTATGGTGCAATCGCGAACGGCCGGTTCGCATAGAGTCCCATGATCAGTGTGCCGGTTGCGGCGGTAATCACGGTCGCGACCATCGACGGTCCTTCAGGAATTCCCGCGGCACGCATGATCGCGGGATTTACCGCGATGATGTACGACATCGTGATGAAGGTGGTCAGTCCAGCCAGCAGCTCACGCCGAATCGTGGTGCCGGATTTTTCCAACTCAAAGAATCTTTCGATGTGCGCCCGCATTTACGCGTGCCTTACGTGCCGATTGACAGGAGCGCCTGAATTATCATGCCGGGCTTGATTTGCACCAGACGCGGATGCAGCGTGTTTCATATATAGTTGCGCGCACAAAAATTTTCCGGCGGCGGAATTTGGACATGACCACAAAATCGATCGTTACGCTCGCGGTGGATGTCGGCGGGACCGGCATCAAAGCCGCCGCACTGGACGAAAGCGGCAAGATGATTACCGATCGCAACCGGATTCAAACCCCGGGAAATGCGATGCCCAAAAAGGTCGTTGCGATCATCGTGAAACTTGCAGCGGTGGCGGGAAAGTTCGATCGAGTTTCGGTTGGCTTTCCCGGGGTGATCAAGAATGGCGTCGTATACAGCGCGCCAAACCTTGGAAGCGGCTGGAATAATTTCAAGCTTGAAAACGCACTGCGGAAAAAACTCAAGAGTCCGGTGCGAGTTGCAAACGATGCCGATGTTCAGGGGCTCGGTTGCGCGTCCGGCCATGGCATTGAGTTGGTGATCACGCTTGGGACGGGCTTTGGGTCGGTCTTGTTTGTGAACGGTAGCCGGATTCATCTGGAGCTTGCGCATCATCCATTCCGCAAGGGGAAAACTTACGAAGACGAGCTCGGACACAGGGCTCTCAAGAAACACGGAAAGAAAAAATGGAATAAAAATTTAAGCGCCGCGATCTCCGAGCTGGCGCAGACTTTCAATTACGATCGGCTGTTTATCGGCGGCGGCAACACAAAATATATCAGCCTTGCGTTGCCGTCGAATGTCAAAGTTGTCAGCAACAATGATGGCCTCATCGGTGGAATCAAGCTGTGGCAGCAGCATTCAAAGGCACGCTAAAGCTATCGGTGTAATCCTGGAGGGGTGGCCGAGCGGTTGAAGGCACCGGTCTTGAAAACCGGCAGGGATGAAAGTCCCTCGTGGGTTCGAATCCCACCCCCTCCGTGTTGTGCAAGTTGAAAATAAAGCGAGCGGATGAAACTAAAACATCACATGATCGATAAATTTCCATCATGGCTCAAAGCGCATGAAAGCATTGGCGGCCAAGAGTTTTGCGTACCTGATGAAATTTCGGGAACGGGGCGTTGACAAGCGGTGCTCCTTCTGACAAAACATTACGGCGTTTCTTGGTTTGAATGGTGTGAGGGGTTTTGATTCGGAATTAGCGGAAGCGGTGGCGTGTGACGGTGCAAAAGCTGAAGGGTTCAGCCGGGGCCGTTGACAAGAGTCGTCGCATCTGGCAACTAGTACGCAGATTTTTCGGTTTGGTTTAGGAGGAGGTCCGGCAGTTCCATCACAAATTTTCTTTCGGAACACGGACGGTGCATTTGCAAATGGAGGGGACGAGAATGCGTGAATCTGGCAAGCATGCGTGGCGCTGGAGCCTTGGCGTCGCGCTAGGCGTAGCGTGTCTGCTGAGCGTGCCGTCCGTCGGCAACGCGGCGACGTTTACCCTCTGCGTAAACCGGTTCGGTCGAATTGACGTGGCCGATATCAATACGACCACATGCCCACCGTTGCTGCACCAAATTACTTGGGATTCAGCCGGTATCACCGGGCCTACTGGGCCGGTGGGTCCTCCGGGACCGACGGGGCCGCAGGGACCCCAAGGGCCGACGGGGCCGCAGGGAGCGCAGGGAACAGGCGGGCCGCAGGGACAGCCGGGGCCGGTTGGGGTCGCTGGGCCGACGGGGCCGCAAGGGCCTTTCGGGCCGCAGGGCGCTCCGGGCGCGGTTGGCCCGACAGGGCCGCAGGGCACCACCGGGCCGGTTGGCCTGATGGGCGCTGCGGGCCCAATTGGACCGACAGGCGACGCTGGCTCGACTGGTCCGGCGGGGCCGCAGGGTGCGCCTGGACCGCAGGGGCCTCCGGGACCGACGGGTCCGACAGGGCCTCCGGGACCGGTCGGATTGACCGGACCTGAGGGATTTCCCGGGCCGACTGGTGCGGTTGGGCCGACGGGGCCGACAGGGCCTACGGGACCGACTGGTGCAAGCGGCTTCAATGCGACGGTTCTTACTGGCGGTAACCTTGGCGACCTGAATGAAAACATCGGTGTACCACCGGGCGTGCAGATCGGCGGCGGCAACACTGTTTTCTTGGGGCCGGGCAACGGCGCCAACATCGGACCAGCCATTCTTGGTGGGGCCCTCTATGGTCAGTCGGTTGCTGTGAAAATGCCGGCCGGGACGTTGGGTCAATTGTTCGTTACAACTGAGGACGCTCCCGGGACCGGCGAGAACTATACGTTCGCGGTCTGTGTGAATCCGGCCGGAGTTCCTGGTCCAGGGCCGTGCGATGGCACTGGAAATCCCAGTGGAGGCGGACCTGCGCTGATTTGTGAGATTTCCGATACTAACCAATGCTGCAGCAGCAACGGTGGTAACAACGTATGCGCTGGGGCTGGACCGGGCTCAATTCAGATTCCTGTCCAAGATGGAGATACGGTGTCGATCGAAGTCGACTCTACACAGGGCTCGACCCTTACTGACCTGACTTGGTCGATGGTCTTTAGGCAGAGCTTTACGGGTACGACACCTCCATGAAGTGGCTAATAGCCGTGAGCACGCTCGGAGAGAACAGAATGATACGTGGGAGCAGTGATGCCGGAGTTACAGGGAGGGGACGAGCATGTCTGAGCCTCTAAAGCATGCGTGGCGTTGGCTCGCAGGGGCGAGTGCAGCCGCGATTCTTCTAACGATTGCGCCAGCTTCAGCGTCGGCGCAGGAGCCCGGGATCATTTCGATCTGCGTGGCGAGGAATGGCAGGATTGATCAGATCAGCCTAAACGGCCGAATCACCTGCCGGGATACGCCGGGGACGGGCCAGCAGACGCAGTTGACTTGGAATATCCCTGGTCCTGTGGGGCCTCAGGGGCCGATCGGGCCGACCGGTGCGGTTGGACCGACGGGTTCGCCCGGTCCGGTTGGGCCGCAGGGTGCGGTTGGGCCCAGCGGACCGCAGGGACCGCAGGGACCGCAGGGAATTGTAGGACCTCAAGGGCCTGCGGGTGCGACTGGCCCGACTGGACCTCAAGGACCGATTGGATTGGTCGGCCCGACTGGACCTCAGGGTCCTACTGGCGCCATCGGCGATACCGGCCCGCAAGGGCCTGCCGGGCAAACCGGAGATCCGGGTCCGGCGGGGGCAATTGGAGCGACTGGCGATGTCGGCCCGGT
>DATKOZ010000025.1:0-17565 GCA_035524375.1 Binataceae bacterium (SeqCode)
GCAAGGGCGATTACGCCAATCACAAGCCGGCGGTTGAACCGTCCGCCGCCCGAATGCTCGTGCTCCGGCGCTTCCTGTTTCTGGATCGAATCTTCGGTCGCCATGACAGTTACCTCGCTCCGCCCGCATAGCTGATGGTGATGCGGTCCTGGTCCCGGCCCACGCCGCTGATGAGGATGGCTTCGTTGAACAACCGATCGACGACGTAGTAGTCGCCATTGACCCGGTAGTTGACCATCTGCGTCCCGCTCCCGGCGTTGATGAGCAGCGCGGGGGCCTCGCTGGTCTTCATTCCGGCGGGCATTTGGATGAACACGCGCGAGCCGTCGTCAAAGGCTCGGATCGGCTTCCACGGAACGCTCTCGCCGCTGACCTTGTAGGCGAAGTCCAGTTGCGCGGGATCGACTGCGCTGACCTTCACGATGCCGAGCGAATGGTCGGATGGAACGCGCGCGGCCAGCTTCGCCTTGGAGGCCGCCGCGTCGGCCGCCTTCATCGCGGCAAGCAACTCTGCCGGGTAATAGAACTCGACCTCCTGCATCGCGTGGCCGGCGCGCGAGCGGAGCATCATGTGGTAGATGTGCTTGGTCGTGTAGATGGTCAGGTTGGTCTCGATCCCGGCGATCTGCGGCTTGACCGCGAGATGCGGGACGGCTGCGCGCGGATCGCCGGAGGCCGCGGGCGTCGCCATCCAGCGCTCCGTGTCTCCCATCGCAACGTCGGTGATCGTCTCGCCCGGTTGGAGTTGGATGTCGGTCGTATGGAGCGGCCGGCATTCGACGACCGGCTCCGGTTCCCCGCCGAACGGATAGAGAACCAGTTCGGCGCTCTTGTAGGTCGGCCATTGGCCGTCCTGCTGATGATCCCTGACGGCCTCTTGGACCTGCGGCGGCTGCTGCGCGAGCAGTTCAGCGCCGGTCGGCGGCGGGGGAGCCGCCTCGGCTTCCGGCGCCGCCTCGGTTACGAGATTGAGCGGCGGCGGTTCCGTTGGCTGAACGTTCGCGCAACTCGTTAAAGTCGTCGCGAGTGCGAGCGCCAGCGTCAATGTTCCTGCAATCGAAATGCGTTTCATGGCTACTCCTCTTTTCAGCCTTGTTGGCCGGTCCAGCTGATCTGTGTCACGTAAAAGCCGAGCGGGTTGCTGACGATCGCGTCTTCGGAGTTGGGCGGAATGATTTCGGTCTGGAGGACGCCTTCCCAATGCGTCGGCGCGCCGTCCGCCGCGCCGTTCAGGTCGCGGCGCGTCTCGGTCCAGCGGACCTGGTAGCTCGTCGGCGACAGTTGGAGGATCGAATCGACTTGGACCGAGACGGTCTCCTTCTCGGCGATCTTGAACGGGTTATGGTCGAAGTTGCCGGAGTGGTAATACTCGTCCAGAAAGCGATCCGCCGCGCCGCGCGCGTGCGCGAGCAAAGAGTTGAGCATCCCGTGCTCGACCTGCGGATCGCTGCTGACCGAGCGGGCATTGCGGATGAACGCGGCGACCTCGTACCGCTTCATCCGCGCGGTGTCGTCCGGCTCGTTCTTCGGCGACAACGCTTGCGGAACGGTCAGCGCGTAGCCGAGCTTGTCCACCTCGACGACGTATGGAATGTAGCGGCTCCGATTCGCGAGCCAGGCGATGCCGCCCGCGAGAATCAGAGCGACAATTAACAGGCCGCCCGCCGCGATCTGCCAGTTGCGTTTTCCGAGAACGAGATCGGCGTACCGCTCGTCCCACTCGCGGCGCGCTTCGACGTATGCGTTCCCTTCCAGGGTGACATTGCTCTCCATGCGATCTGCTCACCGTAAAAATTTCGAACTTGCACATCACTGTGCGGTTCGATGGCTTTCTCGCTTGAGCAAGTTCCTTGCCAGCGGCGAAAAATCGCATCGCGCGTGAGAACGATCGCGGCGAAATTAGTACGGTACTGAAATGTGGAGGCGAGCCGCGATTAGATTTTCGCGGCGCGATTCAGAAGAACGATTTCGATTTGTTGAAATGATCTGACGTGACGCCGGCGCGCCGGGAATTTTTGTGACGCCTGCGTCATGTGGTCTGTGGTGATCTGATCTCGCTTTGGATCGATGTACAAACTACTGCAAGTTATGATTTCAGTCTCAGAGTTACTGCCCACTTAGTGCCCACTTCCGGCTTTTTTGGTGCGGTCTGAGATGATGTTCTAAACTGAAAATACCTTGATTTTCCTACATAATCTGATCTGACCTGACCTCGGAAAATGGGCTGTACAAGCTTAGGAATCCTGTGCTCTATCCATCTGAGCTAAGGGGGCGCCGTAAAATTATCTCACAATTCCAGAAAATTAGCTGACGGAGCCGCGCGATCAAGCTCGACACGAAACCCTTGCGCGCGTTCGGCGTCTTTGTGGTTAGCGCAACTTCTTGTTCGGCGCACTGCTTCGAATCGAAACCCGTGTCGCAGGCCTACTGCTCGCGGATAAACCGGCCCGGGCCGGCGGCAAAGCATCCGTCGCCGCCCTGCGGGCATACGACGACATAGGTCTTATGCCGCTGGCATCCTCGCACGCCCACCGTGTATTCCGCACGCATGACGCCATTCACCCACGGCCCCTGCAGGGCGGGCTCAACCACCTCACGCGACAGGAGAACCGCGGTTGCCGACTGACAGTTCAGGTCGAATTGTCCGCGGCTGAGCGCAGTCTGAATCGCGGCATACTGGTTGCTATCCAAAAATTGGGATTGCGAGAAGCATCCGGCTGCGAAAATCGTCGTAGCTGCCGCGAGCAAGAAGCATTTAATCACCTTGTGTCTCCATCGTCGGTGCCCGGTTCACTTTCATCCGGAACAATTACTGCACAACCCAGGTGCCTGAGCCGCTGACGCCCTGGTTGGCGCCGCCGCTCCATTCACCTGATCCGCGTGCTCCTTCATAAGAGCCGGAGCCATTTCCCCATTCCGCCGAGCCGCCGCGCCCTTCGAACGAGCCGGAGCCGTTGTTCCATTCGCCGGATCCACGATACCCTTCCGCCGAACCCGATCCGCCGCCCCATTCTGCGGAGCCGCGAGCGCCTTCAGCGGAGCCTGACCCATCGTTCCACTCGGCTGAGCCTGCGCGCCCTTCAAAAGAACCGGAACCGTTGCTCCATTCCGCAGATCCCCGCGAACCTTCGTATGACCCCGAGCCGTTGTTCCACTCGCCGGAACCGTTATGCCCTTCAAACGAGCCCGAACCGCCGCCCCATTCAGCCGAGCCACGCGATCCTTCAAATGAGCCGGAGCCGCCCCCAAACCGCCCTCCAGCCCATGCGCGCGTCGCGAATGAGACCGCCAGCCCGAAAATCAGACAAGCCGAAATTTTGTAAAATCTTTTCGGGAACATGATCAACCAACTCCCGCCAGGTTTTCCTACTGAGACTTCCGCAGGTCACGAGCACGGAACTCGATCTGTTTCGCGTCATGCGGCTTCTTGAACACAAAGCGTCCCGCCGGCACTTTCGGCAGCAGATGCCATCGCGAATACTCAACGAGCGCTCGGGGAAAGTTTCTCACTTTGGTGTAGGTCACCGCCAGCCGGCGCGGCAATGCATTCTCGTTTGATTCGATCCAAATTTCCCAGTTGGCTCCCGGCACCCTAAATGCCAGATGTTTGCACGGGACACCATCCACCGTATCCGAGCCGACGACAAAGGCACTGGTCACGCCTTTGGTCAGAGTGTCGTAGGGATCCGTGGACATCACGTAGGCCGATGGAAAATGAATCCCTGTCTTGGCTTCGACAAAATCCAGCGTCGCGTCGATCGTGGGTGGCGCGCCGATTACGGAGTAGACATTGTTCTTCGGCGCGTATGCGGTGACCTGCTTCCCGTCGTAGTAGAAGTCGAAATTCGGCACCTCGCCTGTAACGTGGACGTATAGTTTGTTCGGCTTCTCCAGGATGACATCCGAGGTGCCGAACAGCGTGACGTACTGGCCGGTTTTTGCCGGCACCTCCGCCGTGCTGCGCGACCGAACGGTGAACGCTTTGGAATCGGCGAGCGTGTTGCTCATTTTCTTGAGCAGGTCGAGCGCCGGCTGCTCCATCATCGGAACTGGTGCAATTCCTGACGGTGTTGGCTGAGCAACGAGCCCGGACTGGCCGCACTCCGCCACCTTTTGCTGCGCGCTCGCCGGTGGCTGCGCATGCTGAGCGCAACCAGCCAAGGCGATCGCGGCCACCAGGATGCATGCGTTCCGCATTCGACCGATAGCTAATGCCATTGATGCTCTCCCTTGATGACTACCATCATACTTCGCAATCCCAGCGCGGTACGAAATTCCACGTCCTACTCGCTCGCCCGGTTGTCGCGGTGTCCCTCTTCCTCCAGCAACTTGATGTCGGCGGGCGTCAGAACGGGCCGATCGATTGCCAGCGTGAGCTTCTTGAGTTTACCTGTGAACTCGAACGGAACTTCATAATCCTCGTCGTCCACGGACGTCCCAGTATCGGCGCCGACATCGAAAGTTTCATCCCACTGCAGGAGAATCGGAATAGTTCGCTCCATCTTCTGGGTCGCGACCGCTTTTCCGTCCACGATCAGTGTCCCGGTACCACTGCGGCCCAAACCGCTGACGTTGTTGAAGGCCAAAGTGCCGAAGCCCAGGCCGTCGTATTTGAAATCGAATTCCAGAGTATGCGGTCCCGGTGACAGCGCCTCCGGTCCTTCCCATCGAATGCGCTTGAGGTCGAGCAGATCCCAAGTGAAGACCGGCTTGCCCTTGAGGAGATAAAATCCGTACCCACCGAACCGGCCGCCGTTGGTGTTAATCATTCCTTCGGCGCCGCCGGGAGGAATCTCGACCTCGGCGGTAATCGTGTACGAAGTATTAAGCAGGCTCGGAGCATCGCCCGGAGGGATGCCGGTAATCTTGCCGCGATAGGTGAACGTCGTCCTGCCGGCAGCGAGGCTCGGCTTGGGTACAATCACACGCGTTGCGACGGATGCATCCAGCGGCAGCACCCGATACTTCACGGCCTCCTTCCAGAACATATCCTGCAATTCGTGCAGCTTTTTCGGATATTTTGCCGCAACGTCATCGTACTGAGTCCAGTCCTTCGTTACGTTGTACAGTTCCCACGTCACATTGTTCGCAGGATCCGTGTTCACCGGCCCGACAGTAACCCAAGGCGGACGGATGACCTTGGTGCTGGCGATCCATCCGTCATGATACAGCGCGCGGTCCGCCATCATTTCGAAATACTGGGTGTGATGATGCGACGGAGCATCGGCGTTCGCCTGATCGAAAGTATAGCCCATGCTGACACCCTCGATCGGCCGTTGCTTGACGCCATCGACGACCGTGGGCTGTGGAATTCCGGCAACATCAAGAATGGTCGGCACGACATCGATGAAATGATGAAACTGGTTTCGAATTCCGCCGACATCCTTGATCCGGTTGGGCCACGCGATCACCGTACCCTGGCGTACGCCGCCAAAGTGCGACGCGATCTGCTTGGTCCATGAAAACGGAGTATCGAATGCCCACGTCCACCCGACCGCCATGTGCGGGTAGGTAAGATCCGAGCCCCAAAGATCGTAGAAATATTTCAACTGGACATCGACCGGTACGTCTACCCCCTGCAGCGAGGCGACCTCATTTGGAGTTCCGATGACTGAGCCTTCCGCACTGCTGCCGTTGTCGCCAACGATGTAAATGACAAGGGTGTTATCGAGCTTCCCCATGTCATCGATCGACTGAAGCACGCGCCCGATCTCGTGGTCGGTATACGTTAGATAGGCGGCGTAGACCTCCGCCTGGCGGATGAACAGCTTCCTCTCATCAGGGGTGAGCGCGTCCCACTGCTTAAGCAGGTTGTCGGGCCATGGCGTAAGTTTGGCGTCCTGCGGAATTACACCGAGCTTCTTCTGGTTGGCGAAGATTTGGTCGCGAAGCGCGTTCCAGCCCTTGTCGAACAGATGCATCGAATGAATCTTGTCAATCCATTCCTGGGTCGGATGATGCGGCGCATGAGTCGCTCCCGGAACGTAATAGAGGAAAAATGGCTTGTCAGGACTGATCTCGTTCAGCTGGTTCACCCAATTGATTGCGTCGTCCGCCATGCCGGTAACCAAATTCCAGCCGGGATGGCCAAGGTATGGGTAAATCGCCGTGGTATTGCGGAACAGATTCGGCTGCCATTGGCTGCTGTCACCGCCGACGAAACCGTAGAAGTAGTCGAATCCCATCCCGGTCGGCCATTGCTCGAACGGTCCGGCCTGGCTCGCCTGGAAATTCGGCGTGTTGTGATCCTTGCCGAACCACGATGTTGCGTAGCCGTTATCGCGCAAAATGGCTCCGACTGTCGCGGTGTCCTTCGGAAGGATGCTGTCGTAGCCGGGGAATCCGGTTGCCTGTTCGGAGACCACACCGAAGCCGGCCGAATGATGGTTTCGACCGGTGATGAGCGCGGCGCGACTTGGCGAGCATAGCGCGGTGGAGTTCATGTTGGTGTAGCGCAACCCCATCTGAGCCAATCGATCGAGTGTCGGCATCGGGATGACGCCCCCGAACGTACTGCCGGCGCCGAATCCCGTGTCGTCGGTCATGATCAACACGACGTTAGGCGCGCCCTTGGGCGGCACGATCTGCGGCGGCCACCACGGCTTGGATTGAGCGGCATTGCGCTTAATCACGCCACCGAACTTCGGAGCCGGCGGAGGCAGGATCTTCGAATCCGGAAATACGGTCGCGCTCGGAGATCCCGGAACCCCCGTATACTCTTGCGCCACCGCAGGTGTGTTTCCGAGCGCAATTCCGGCGACCATCAGCACCAAGAATGCAGTTAGAACCCTTTTGATCTTCATATAGACCTTCCTCGGAACCAGGCTCTCCGTCGTACGGCGCACTTATTCCACTGCACCGCATCGTGCCATTAAACGTGCAATACCATGCGGCCCGTATGCGGTTATTGAGCCACCACCGGCTTTCCCTGTAGTTGGAGCAGGCGGTTGGTGATTTTCTGCGACCAGTAATCCATCACGTTCTCCGCATCGCCCCACTGAAATGATGCCGCGCCTTTGATGCCCATTCCGCCCGCGCGCTGATCGACCGCTGCCGCCAGCAGGTCATCGTTCATCGAATCGGTTGCCTTCATTTCAGCTTCGGCCGAGCCGACGAACGCATAGCTGCCGGTGGCCAGCGATTGTAATCCGTTTAGTACCCGCGCCTGCGGCACGATCACCGAGATGCTGCGGAGCCCGGGGGTCGCCGTGGTCGCATCCATCAGGGCCACCCGCAAAGTGATGGTGTTGGGTCCCTTCTGATTTACGATGGTAAAGCTCTTAGCGAGATTGGTTTGCAGCGAATTGAAAAAGTATGACGTCAGCATCTGCTGGTCGGCCTGCGAAACCTTGGAATCATCGGCCGCCCAGAACTCAACCGGCTTCAGATAGATATTCGTGTATTGGCCCCAGTTCGCGTTCGGATTGACATATGCCAGCGCCGCGCCACCCTCGGGTCCCGGCGTCAATTTGGACGAATCGGGTCCGAAAAATCCCGTCACTGCCGGCGGCAGCGGACCACCTGCTGCCAGCGCTTTCGCAGCTTCAGGCTGGCTTTCGACCGTGGTCGAACAACCGGCCATTAGCGATGCGGTCACAACTGCCACGCCCAGCATGCCCACCCAAGCGCCGGCTCCTTTCTTACTCGAAAAAAATGTTTTCATTACCATCCTCCTCCTGAACGGTTGTTTCGTACCCTTGATGCTTGAGGGTGAATATCAATTGCCTTCCAGACGAGGTCGCAAGCACCCCGAACTCCTCATAGTGGCGCGATGAAAAAATTTCGTAGTTGGCAGCAAGGCGGATCGATGGTCCGGCCGATCCGAGCAGCACCACCAGCCGGAATAGCGCCGCTGAAGCAATTCGGAAGACGTCCGAATCATAGCGCCATAATGTCGCGGATTTGAGTCTCGTTGTCCATGCGGTTTGTGGAATAAATTAACTGCAAGTTCGTGCAGGTTTCGTGCCCGCAAAATCTGCCGTTCGATTGTGCAAATTCGATCGATCTTTACCTTTATGGCGCCAAAGGAAACACGATGAATTGCATCGCTTGGCTACATCGGCGCGCCTGAGCGCATGACTCAATATCATGCGCGCGGAACGACTCTTGGCGATCAATCCGAGACGGCTTCTGCCAAGCGTCTTAAGCTTGCGCGATCGCCGATTGCAACCAAATGGTCGCCGGAACGGACCACAATAGCCTGGCCCGGGATGATCAAAATCGGTTCGTTGCCGTGTTTGAGCGCGATGATTCGAAGCTTTTGATTATCACGCTCGATTACTTCAATTGTCCGGCCGACGGCTTGGCTGCGTTCCTCCACGCGAATCTCCTCCAAGTCGATTTCATCGCCGCGGCCCGGTTGCGCAAGCTCAAGAAAATCGACGACCGTGGGGCGCAGGATCGTGGATGCTATTCGCATCCCTCCGCGCTGATATGCGGACACCACCTGATCGGCTCCCGCAAGCCGCAATCTGCGCAGGCCGCCTTCGGACTCACCGCGCGCGTGAATCTTAAGTGACGCATTTTTCTCCCGCGCCGACAGCACAATGTACACGTTGTCGGCGTCGGAGCCGGTTGCCGCGACCAGCGCGCGGGCCGCTCCGACACCGGCGTCTTCCAGAACCTGATCCTCGAGCGCCGAAGCCGACAGATGCAGAACGCCGAGTCGTTCGATGTCCTCCTTCAGCGCGGGCTCAGGATCCACCACAACCACCGGAACCTTATGCCGCAGCAATTCTTCGGTCACGACCCGCCCAAAGCGTCCGAAACCGCATACGATTACATGGCCTTCCAACTGATGAATCTTGCGTTGCATCGCAGTCGCTCCCAAAAATTCGCGCAGTTGTCCTTCGACCACGAGTTCGGCGGCCGCCGTGAGCAGATAAACCGCGGTCCCGACCCCTGAAATAATCAAAAAAATGGTGAAAATTTTGCCCGCGCTGTCGAGCGGCTGAACTTCACGAAAGCCGACGGTCGAGAGCGTGATGACCGACATGTACAACGCATCAAGGGGAGTCATCCCCTCGATTGCGATATATCCGGCTGTTCCCGCCGCAAGCAGCGTACAGAGGCCGCCGATTGCGATCAGAAACCGGCGTGCGGGACTAAGCGTCATAAGCGCGGCCTTGGTCCGTCAAATTCGCATTGCAATTCGACGGTTCTCACCAGTTCTTAAGTTGATCCGTTATGTAATTGCAATGGCTAATTCGCGATCGCGCTGGATCACGGTGTAATTCCGGAAATCACGCTGGGCCACAGCGCATCCGATGAACGCCCCGCAGAGCTCTTCGCCCAGCCCGCGCACAAATGGTACATAACGGTAATGGGCACGATCGGAACACCATGCCATTATACTGCGCGCTGCTGGCGCGTAGCCGCGGTCGCCGCAATTTCGGCAGTCGCGTTTATTGGCGGCGTCAGGACGGCTCGCGCTCAGGACGATTGGGAGGTCGTGAAGCGTGTTCCCGCTCAGCAGGCCGCCCCGCCCGCGACGATTGGCAGGCCAGCCGCCCCGGCGGCAGGAGCGGCGGCTGCGTCCAGTTACGGCGTAAGCGTCAAATGCGGCGAGCCGGCGCAACCGGCGAGCGAACAATACCAGTCGATTATGTCGGAATTGAATGGCATGTGGGGAACCGATTTCAAGATTTATGAAACTCCGATGTCGGTGAGCCCGCATGCCGCCACCGGCGGTTGTATCTTTTACAACGAAAAATACTTGAACATGCTCCTGCAGAAGTGGATGAGCATCAACGATCCAAACGCAACCCGCTCGATGCTGTACGCAATCTTTGCCCACGAACTGGGCCATGAAGCGCATGGCGACCTCGATCCCGGCTCGGCGGACGTACCGGTGAAAAATAAAGAACTGGCCGCCGATCAATTCGCCGGCTATTCGGTCCAACGATTGGGGCTTCCGCGCCTCGATCCCGACCAGATTACGCAATATTACCAGCTGACCGGCGACGATTTCGTCGGCGCTGCTTCCGACCACGGCAATGGCGCCGAGCGTTCGGCTGCCTTCAACAACGGATGGCACCGCGCGGAGATGGGATTGCCGGAAGCATCCGAGCGGCCGGCCGGCGGCTTGGGCGAGCCGTAAAGGCATTTCGATGAGTGCATCCGCAGCAGCAAACCCAAGAGTGGCCGCAGCAGCATCGCCGGCCCCCACCGCTATCGACGCCGAGGGGATCAGCTTTTCCTACGGCGAGCGAAAGGCGCTCGACGAGGTCAGCTTCACAATCGTACGTGGTGAGATTTTTGGGTTTCTGGGTCCCAACGGCGGCGGCAAGACGACACTTTTCAAGTTGCTTTCAACTCTGGTTCCCCTTCAGTCGGGCCGGGTCAGTGTACTTGGGCATGACTTGGCGGGCGAAACGATCGCGGTCCGGCGCCGCTTGGGCGTTGTGTTTCAGCATCCCAGCCTCGATGGAAAACTGACCGTGAATGAAAACCTCGCTTGCCACGGCCACCTTTTCGGCATCGGCGGCGCCAGCCTGAAAGATCGAATCGGGGCGGTAATCGATCGAATGGGCTTGGGCGATCGGCGCAACGATTTGGTCGAAACACTCTCGGGTGGATTGCGGCGCCGCGTCGAACTGGCCAAGGCGCTCCTTCACCAGCCCGAGTTGCTGATCCTCGACGAACCCAGCGCGGGCCTGGACCCCGCCGCCCGGCGCGAATTTTCAGATCACTTGGTACGCTTGCGCGACAACGATGGCGTAACCGTCATCCTGACTACGCATCATATGGAAGAGGCGCAGCGCTGCGATCGCATCGGCCTGCTGCATCAGGGGCGTATCGCCGCGATCGCGCCGCCGGCCGAACTCAAGGCCCGGGTCGGCGGCGACATAGTGGTGGTTTATGCCGGCGTTCCTGAAATCCTCCAGCGCAAGATTCAGCAGCGTTTCCAGGTTGCCGGCCGGATCGTCGACGGCGCAATTCGCATCGAGCGTGCGCGGGGCCACGAGCTGGTGCGCGATCTGGTTGAGGCATTCCCCGATGACATTCAATCGATATCGTTCGGCAAACCGACACTCGAGGATGTGTTTGTTCATCTGACCGGCCATCGCTTTTTCGCCGATGCGCCCGCAAGCGAGGAGTAACCGCCGAACGTGAACGAAATCATCATGCAGGCAGGCGCCCTGTGGACGCGCGAAATCCGGCGATTCTTCCGCCAGCGATCGCGTGTGACCGGCGCCGTCCTTCAGCCGCTCGTATTCTGGCTGCTGCTCGGCGCGGGACTGGGGGCGTCGTTTCGCCCGAGCGGGATGCCAGCCGAGGTCGGCTACTCGCAATATTTTTACCCCGGTGTAATCGTGCTGGTGCTGCTCTTCACAGCCATCTTCGCAACGATCTCAACCGTCGAGGATCGCCATGCAGGATTTCTGCAGGGAGTCTTGGCTGCGCCAATCTCGCGCTCCACGATCGTGTTCGGTCAGGCACTGGGCGGCACCACGCTGGCGCTGATGCAGGGGTTGGTTTTTCTGATATTGGCGCCGCTGGCGGGTATCCGGCTCGATTTCGGCGCGATCGTTATGACCGCCGTAATGATGGCGGTGATCGCGTTCGCTCTCACCAGCATCGGACTCATCATCGCATGGCGCATCGAATCGACGCAGGGCTTCCACGCGATCATGAACCTGATTCTGATCCCGATCTGGATGCTGTCGGGCGCGTTTTTTCCGATCGCGGGCGCGCCCGGGTGGCTGCAATGGACGATGCGAATTAATCCGCTCAGCTACGCAATGGGTGCGCTCAGGCAAGCGCTCTATCTGGCGGCACCCGGTGCGGCCGGCGCGGCGATAGCGCCGATGGGCGTGTCCATCGTGATCGCCATCGCATTCGCAGCCGGCGCCTTCGTACTCGCGGCGCGCACCGCGCGGCACGCTCCCGCAATCTGAACTGCTTATTGCTGCGGCTGGTCGCCGGGCTGCTCGGTTTGGTCCGAGTTGTCCTGCGAATTGTCGGATGACTGATCGTCCTGCTGTTGATCCTGATTGTTCGAGTCGCCGGCGTCCGGCTGATTCTGGTCCTGGTCCTGATCGTTCTGATTGTCGGAGTCGGCTTGATTCTGGTTGGCGTCGGGCTGATCGCCGGCGTTTGCATTGTCCTGCGAATCATCCTGCGCGATTTGCAGTGGTCCGCATTCGGCATTCGCGGTACGCCATGGCACGGATATGCGTCCGCCAAGCATCAGCGCAAGCGCCGCGACGGTCATGGCTGTGCATAATCTGGATTTCATAAGCATATTCATCATTGCTGCCTTGGAACGCCGCACATCCCTACAGGAGCGCGGCGCGTACTCGTCCCATTGTTGTGGCCAGTGCCTTCAAGCCCCGCACCATGTGGGCGCCGTACCAATGAAGGTCGCGGCCGCTGACTATAAGCATCCGCCGTCCGAGCGCCGGCGGCAACATCGCCTTAAGCTCACCGACGTCACCCGCGTCGAACTGATAAGGCTCATCGGGCAACACAACGATATCTGGACGACGTGACAGGGCGTCCTCAACGGTGGTGGACAGATAACGCTCGCCGGCCGACGCATAGATGTTGTTGTAGCCGAGCATTCTCAGCACGTCATGCGCGTAGGTGTCGGCATTGAAGGACATCCAGGGATTTTTCCAGATCGGGCAGAACACGCGCAGCCGGAGCTTTGCCCATACGCCCAATCCAGCCTCGATTTCGCTGACGCATAGCGTGATTCGGCGCGCCATTTCGGCTGCGGCGGATTGGCGCCCCAGTACGCGTCCGAGCCGGAGAATCGAATCGACCGCTCCCGGAACCGTGCGCGGATAGGTGGTGAATACCGGTATTCCTGCCGCGCGGATCCGTTCGATATCCTCGCGGCGGTTCTCCTCCGCATTGGCGATCACCAATTCGGGAGCCAACTCCGCAATTGCGCGAACATCGGGATTCTTTGTGCCGCCGACCTTCGGAACCGCTTTCACCGAATCGTCAGGCTCGACGCAGTACTTGGTCACGCCGACTACTTCCGAGTTGAGTCCGAACGCAAACAATGTCTCGGTCCAGCTCGGCACCAGCGACACGACGCGCTGCGGCGGATGTTTCAGCTCCAGCCGAAAGCCCATGTCATCGGCAATTTGCGTCGTCGGCGCCATCGCGCTTGTTACTTCAGATCGCCACCGGCGGGCGGCCGATGCGCCAGGCGATCGTACGCCCAAGGCATTGCGGTTCTTCGCGTCAGAAATCCCGCGATTAGCATGGCAAGCCCGAGCAGCATCAAAATGCTGAGCCGGCTCTTGCGCCGACCACGCGCAGTTCTTTTTGATGCCGCCTTTCGCCGCCCCGCCACGCGCCCTACTCCGCCGCCGGATGCTTCAATAATGTTACCGTACAGAAGTTCTGAATAGAACCGACCAGGCCCATCGTGCCAGAAGCGTCGATACTGGCAGCTCGTCGAGGTGATGAGCACCGTTGGACCAATCGATACCGATTTCGCGGGCGCGTCGGCTCACCATCGCAAGCCGAAAAAACCATCGGCTATGCGGTCCGTAGAAGTGCCGCGCCGCAAACGCAAGCTTCCTGAGTTTGCGCCCCGCCACGCCGCTGTGCAGCGCGGAATCGTATGCAACGAGCGCCGGCCGATCGCCGGCAAGAAACCGCGCGATTGCGCGCGCTGCCAACTTGCCATGCTCGAATGCACATGAAATCCCCTCCCCCATCATCGGATCGCATCCCGCCGCATCTCCCGCCAATATCGCGCGTCCGTCGGCATAGCGATCGTTCGCATTGAACCATCGGATCGGAAACGCGCGCCAACTCATCCCGCGATGGGTGAGCGCGTTCAGCTGCAACTCAGGAAACGCATCGGCGAGTTCCGACAACATTCGCGCCTGCTCACCGCCCGTCTCACCGAACTCGCGAGGGCGCTGATCGTAGATTCCGACGTTGAGATGCGGCCGGCCGCCGATGATGCATGGAAACGACCATGAATAGCCCCTGATCCCGCGGCCGACGCACCGGAAATCGAAGCGGTAGCCTTGCTGCGCGAATTCCCGCGCGGTATCGGGGTCGGCGGGAATGTCTGTCATCAGCCCGCGTCCCAGGCTTTCCTTGCCTCCGCCGAAAATCGCGCGGCGCACGCGGCTGCCGGAGCCATCCGCACCCACCAGAACCCCAGCATCGAAAATGCCCTGGCTGGTCTCGACAGAAACGCGCTCGGCGTCCTGACTGACGTTGAGCACGCGAGAGTGCTCGGCGATTTCCGCGCCCGCCGCGATGGCGCGCCGCGCCAGCATGGCGTCGAAATCGTCGCGGCGAATGACGGTGCAAAGCGGTTCTCCGCCGCCGGAAAAGTCGACATCGCCGGCCGATGTGCGAGCGTCGCCATTGAGTACTTGCGCGGAAGGAACCTCAAGCGGGATGCCGAGTTCCGCCAGCGCCAGAATTACTTTCGGAATCAGTCCGCCCGCGCATACCTTGAATCGCGGATGCCGCGATTTTTCGAGCACGACGATCCGCCCGGCAAACTCGGGATGCTCGCGCAAAAGAAACAGCGCGGTTGCCAGTCCGGCGGGACCCGCGCCGGCGATTAGTACGTCGCATTTCCGAATCGATGCCATCGCCAGTCTCAAGGGGTAGCATCGAAGGCCGTCGCGCGAAAGCGCGAGCGGATTGGCCGCGCCAATCGTGCCATGATAAAAGCTCATCGCATGGCAGTTTCGCCGCAATCCTCGCAGGCCGAATCCGATCGCACACCCGCGAATCCAAAGGCATCCGCACCGAGATTTTACGTTCCAGAGCTCGATCCGCTGCGGTTTTTTTCATTTTTCGGCGTGTTCATCTGGCACTTGCCGCTCACTCCCCTGATTCTGTGGAAGCCCGGCGTCATCCGCAGCCTTGTGATCGCGCCAAGCTTCGGCGCCGCTCTGTTGATGACGGTCAGCGGCTACCTGAACACGACGCTGCTGCTCAAGGAAGCGGCCAAGAAGGGGCGCGTCGATGCGATGGCGTTCTACACGCGGAGATTCCTGCGAATCGCACCGCTGTATTACATTTTTATCGCGATCATATTTTTGCTTTCGTCGTACAGTAACTATTTCGACGTGACGCCCGGCTACCTTTTGTCGATGATGTTCTTTATGGGCAATTCCCGATTTTTCCAGTCCGAGTTGCCCATCTGGAATTACATCATCGGCCCGCTGTGGACGGTCAGCGTCGAGTTTCATTTCTACATGCTGGTGCCGTGGCTGGTTGGAAACGGATCGCGGCGCCGCCTGTTGATCTCCGGATGGACGATGATCGCGGTCGCATTCATCTCGCGCATCGTGTGGGTCAAGCTCGGCAATACCGGCCCGTTATGGATCAATACTCTCGCCGACCTTGACATGTTCGGAGTGGGGATTTTAATTGCGGCGATTGCGACAACCGGGCTGCCGGAATTGCGGCTCCCCATTCGGGCTTTGCTGGTGATCGGCGGCCTGAGTGCGTGGTTCTCGGCGGTCTATTTCTTCGACTTCTACTCGCTGACGCAAACTGCAGTGAATGTATCGATCGCATATCCCGCGCTCGCATTCGGAAATGGTGCGCTCATGCTCGCGTCCATCGGCGCGGGAAAGGCGGGCGCACGCTTCATGTTGAATGAATGGCTGCAGTACTTGGGGGCGATTTCGTGCGGACTGTACGTCTACCACGGCCTGGCGATTCTCACGACACGGCTTCTGATGTTCGAAGGCGTGCTGGCGTGGGCGCCAAGCGGATCGGGCGCGCCGCTGATGGGACTGCTGATGTATTTTGTTTACGCCGCGACCGCGTTCGTTCTCACCGTGGCGATGGCGGCGGCGTCCTATCGATGGCTGGAAACGCCTTTTCTTAAGATTAAGACCCGATTCACCTACGTGCCATCGCATCCGGTCTGATCGGCGGTGCCGCCGACAGTTTGATGGCGCGCCCGAAGGGAGTCGAACCCCCAACCCTCGGATCCGAAGTCCGATGCTCTGTCCAGTTGAGCTACGGGCGCACGGCGCCCAAGCTATTGGAATTTAAAGGGTTTCTCAAGCAATCGTGTTAGACGCAGCGGGTTCCACATGGTCAAACTGACCACAAACTGCCCACATTCCTGAAACTTCCGAATTCGGCGCTCCCAAAACCATCGCTGCGAGCCGCTCAACCGCACCGCCACCCGTGGCGCCTTGGAACCAATGGCTGTAAACACCCAGCGTGATCGCCGGATTACTGTGGCCGAGTTGATGCTGGACCTCGGTGACTGGAGCGCCTGCGGCGATCATTGCCGAGGCGCAACTATGCCGCAGCGAGTGGAACGTCACGCGGCGCAGGCGTGCGCGCGACAGCGCTGGATAGAAGGCCTTCCGAAGTAACCGTTCGCGGTACATTGGCTGTCCGTCTTCGCGTGGAAAGACCAGCCCGTCGGGCGATGGCGCGCACTGAAGCCTCCACCGCTTTAGGGCTGCTACTAGCTCGGCGGGGATCTGAATCAAGCGAAGTCCGGCTTTCGTCTTGGGCGGGAAAAAGCGTGGTCGCCCCGCTTCACCCTTCGCGTGAGCCCATGATAGCGAGCGCCTGATGCACATGCGTCCAGTACCACCCTTGGGCAATTCGAGATCCGTCCACCTGAGCGCAAGCAGTTCCCCCTCGCGTGCTCCGGTAACAAACGCGGTCAGAAAAAGCGTGCGGTCGAAGCCGGGATTCGCCGCATCCAATAATCGGCGAATCTCGGCGGGATTGAGAACATTGTCGGCGGTGATTGGCTCGTCGAGACGGACGTCATCCCCAGTCATTTCCACCGCTGCCTTCTGGGCGCATTCGACCCGGTCGAGTGGATTCGAGGCGCAGTAGCCGCGCCTGACCGCGAACTTGAAGACGGCGCCCGCGATTCGCAGGACGTGATTGATAGTGCTCACCGCGTAGCCTTTCTGCCGCATTACGTCGCGAAGCCTTTCAAGGTCTGCCGCCCCGACTGCGTCCAAGCGCCGCGTGCCGAAGATGGGCGTCAAATGCTTGTCCAGCCGCGATCGTAGATTCGCGACGTGGGACGGGCGGCGATAAAGTTTGCTCAGATACCATTCCTCGGCGACCTCGCCGAATTTCGGAATCTTGGCCGGGTCGATGTATTCGCCGCGAGTGACCCGATGTTGCGTTTCGCTCAGAAACTGCTCGGCCTGCTTGTGCGTTCTGAACCGCAGGCGTTGGCGTGGCCCGCGAACGCCCAAAGGCCGGTAGTCGAGCTCCCACGAGCACTCGCATTTGGTGCCGCTGCAACTCGCGACGTGAAACTTTCGAATCCTTGCCATCGCGTCTATCTCGCGCAGACCTCTATCGTGGTACGCGCGCCGCTCTCAACGTTTGGGCGCTAGGCAAAAGTGCGCGAAAGGTTAGGCTCATTTGCGCACCCGTTCGGCGAGAATTCGCTCGATTTCCGAGGCCCGGAAGCGGACATATTTTCCGAGCCGAACGCCGGGGATGCGCCCGCGGCGCTCTTCGTTCCTGACCCATGATTCGGGCACGCCCAAGCGGTCGGCGAGCTCGCCTGCGGTGAGCAGCCGCTCCGGCTCCGCCGCTCTGGCCCCGTTGGGCTCGTCATCGCGG
>DATKOZ010000026.1:0-8574 GCA_035524375.1 Binataceae bacterium (SeqCode)
GTCCCGCGCCGCACGGCCCCTCAACTGTTCGTTTGGAAAGGGTGCGGCGCGATCGGAATCCATCGATGCCGCCGCGCCCTCAGATTTTCACAATTCAGCGCGTGAGAGCGTTATCGTCAGTGATGAATCGTGCATAGCGAATCGGGCGGCGAAGACAATGGAGACCTTTCATTCGATAGCGCCCGCCGAATCGCGGCGCGCCTTATCAGCTCGGCGATCGAAGATTGGCGCAACGGCCGCGATCGCTGGCCGTTCACCCCGCGCGGGCGGTTAGCCCGCGCGGCGGAAGCCTGGTTGTTCGATGACGGGTGCTCCGCGCCAATCTCATTTGCCGACTGTTGCCTCATACTGACGCGCGATCCGGCGCGCACGCGTGCTAGGATTGCCGCCCGGCTTGGCAAAGCCGCATCATGCTCTTTCGACGTGATCTCGTCGCAAGTGCGAAGCGAACCACCCTCATCGTAAATTAGCGGTCCTAATGCGCTCGGCAGCAATAATCGCCGCAGCGGCGGCTGTCTCATTTTAAGTGATCGATCTGTCTCAAGTTAGGTGATCGGCTACATTGTGAGGAGGTTACTCCGCGCGCCAGACCGGCTTGCGCTTCTCGACGAAGGCGCGGACGCCTTCTTTGGCATCTCTGCTGCTGCGGACATCGCGGGCGAGCTTGAGCAGATCGTCGTGATAGGCGTTGTAGCTCTCGCTCATGCATCGGCGGATGGTTGCCTTCATCCCGCGCAGCGGTAGAGGAGCCGCGGCCGATACCTTTTCCGCGAGGGCGGCGGTGGCATCGGCAAGCTTCGCATCCGCAACGACTTCGTGGACGAGACCCAGTTCCAGTCCTTTGCGCGCGTCGAAGAGATCGGCGGTGTATAGAATCATCGCGGTGTTGGCCGCGCCGCAAATCTCGATCAGCTTGCGGATGAAATCGTACGGCACGATCAGGCCGACTCGCGCGACGGTCATCCCAAGCTTCGCGTTATCCGCGGCGACGCGGAGGTCGCAATGAAGCGCGAGTTCCAATCCGCCTGCGAGCGCAGGGCCGTGCACTGCCGCGATAGTGGGAACGGGGAAGCGTTCGAGGCGGCCGAATACCGCTTCAATCGAGTTCGGATTGTGGCCGCCTTCGGTCTCGTGCAATTCGGCCAGGTCGATTCCCGAGCAGAAGCCCGAACCCTCGCCGCGAAGCACCAGCGCGCGAATCTCCTTGTCGTTTTCAAATTGCGCCAGGCCATCGTTGATTGCGGCAAGCAGGCCGACATTGAGCGCATTGCGCTTGTCGGGACGGTTGAGCGTAAGGGTTGCGTAATTCTGATGACGTTCGATTTTGAGGATTGGGTCAGCCATCGATGTTGCTCCTTTCAAATCACGATGCTTAGCATTTTGTCCTGAACATAGATAAATTTCTTCGGCGTCTTGCCCGCGAGATGGCGCTGCACGGCTTCGCTTGCCATCGCACGCTCGCGAACCTCGTCCTCCGGCGATCCGACCGGCATCTCGATCCGATCGCGCACCTTGCCGCTAATCTGAATCACGATGGTGACGGTTTCGTCGCGCACCAAGGCCGGATCGAACTTGGGCCACGATTCCAGATGCACGGACTTGTCATGGCCCATCGCGTGCCACAGCTCTTCGCCGACATAGGGTGCCATCGGCGCGAGCATGACGACGAACGTCTCTGTGGAGAATCGATCCAGTTCACCGGGTTTTAGTTTTGCGAGATAGTTGAGATGATCCATCAGGGTCGCGAGCGCAGTGTTGAAGCGCAGCCGTTCGATGTGATCGGTCACGGTCGCGATCGTCTTATGCGCACGCTTGAGCGTTTCATTGCTGGGAGTTCCTGCGGGCGCACCGGCCTCTGCGTAACGCCGGACCATCGTCCATACGCGCATGATGAACCGCTGCGTCCCGGCGACGCCGCTTTCGTTCCAGTTAGTCGCTTCGTCATAGGGGGACATGAACAGTTCCCACAGCCGCAGCGAATCCGCCCCATACTTGTCGATCATCGCGTCGGGTGTCACGACGTTGCCCTTGCTCTTCGACATCCGCTGGCCGTCGGGCGCCCACACGACGCCCTGGTTGCGCAGCACGGGAAACGGTTCCTTGAAATTGATGAGTCCCGCGTCAAACATCACCTTGGTCCACATCCGTGCGTATAGCAGATGCATGACCGCGTGCTCCGCGCCGCCAACGTACAAATCGACCGGCAGCCAGTAATCGACGGCCTTGCGATCAAACGCGGCGCGATCCTCGCGCGGCGATGCGAAACGCAAGAAATACCACGACGAACATGCGAAACCGTCCAGTGTGTCGGTCTCGCGCGTGGCCGGCCCGCCGCATTTCGGGCAGGTGGTATTGACGAATTCCGGGACGTTGGCAAGCGGTGAGCGGCCGGTGCCCGACGGCTGATATTCCTTCATCGGCGGCAGCAGGACCGGAAGTTGGTTTTCCGGAACGGGAACGATGCCGCACGCGCCTTTGCAATACACCATCGGGATTGGGCATCCCCAATAGCGCTGCCGCGAGATCAGCCAGTCGCGCATCCGATAGCTGACGGTGGCGCGCCCAATGCCATTGTCTATGGCGTACTTGCATACGGTGGCAATTGCCTTCTGGGTCGGCATCCCGTTTAGAAAACCGGAATTAATCGCGACGCCGTGTTCCGTAAATGCACGATCGGAGGGCGGTGCGGCGGCCTCTGACGATGCCGTCACGCGCGGAATCTCAAGGCCATACTTGGTGGCGAATTCGAAGTCGCGCTCGTCTTCGCCGGGTGCGGCCATTATCGCGCCGGTGCCGTAGCCCATCAGGACGTAGTCGGCGATCCAGATCGGGATGTCCTTGTTTGTGAACACGTTGCGAGCGAAGGCGCCGGTGAAAACGCCGGTCTTTTCCTTCACCGTGGACATCCGCTCGATTTCGCTCTGGCGGCGCGCCTCGGCGGCGTATGCCTCTATCTTCGCGCGTTGCTCAGGCGTGATGATTTCGTTGAGGAGCGGATGCTCGGGCGCGAGCACCATAAACGATACGCCGAACACCGTGTCTGGGCGCGTCGTGAAGAAGCGAACCTCCTTGCCCGGCCGGCCGGCCACTGGGAAGGCGAGTTCCGCGCCTTCGCTGCGGCCGATCCAGTTGCGCTGCATCAGCTTGATCGGTTCGGGCCAGTCGATTGCATCAAGGTCGCCGAGCAGGCGATCGGCGTAATCGGTGATCTTGATGTACCACTGCTCGAGGTCTTTCTTTCCTACCGGCGTGTCTGTATGCCGCCAACAGCATCCGTTAACTACCTGCTCATTGGCCAGGATCGTCCGGCATTTGTCGCACCACCATTGTGTGCCCGTCGCGCGATAGGCTAGCCCGCGCTTGTGCAGCAGCAGGAAGAACCATTGCGTCCACTTGTAGTAGTCCGGCGATGACGAATTGATCTCGCGCGTCCAGTCGTAGGCGCATCCAGAGATCGTCAACTGGCGTTTGAAGTTGGCGGCGTAGCGGGGGACCGTCTCGGTGGGATGCGATCCCTTCAGAATCGCTTCGTTCTCGGCAGGGAGTCCGAACGCATCCCATCCCATCGCGTGCAGAACGTTATGCCCGGTCATCCGCTTGTATCGGCCGATTACGTCGCAGGGGACGTAGTTGTGCAGATGGCCGACGCTCAGGCCCGCGCCGGAGGGGTAGGGGAACATCTCAAGGACGTAATATTTCGGGCGGCCGGGATCCTCGCACGTCAGATAAAGCTGCGTGCGCTCCCACTCGGCCTGCCACGCAGATTCGATTTTCTTCGGATCGTATCGCTCGTCCATGATGATGGCGGCTGCGGCCTCAGCCGAGTCTAGCGTGACGGGATTGGCGGTCCAACCGGTGTTATCATGGCATCGGACGAAGCGCGGTGGCCGCCTGCTCGCAATCATTACGCACGGGATAGTGAACTGGAATTTTATGAACCTGGCAAAATCGCTGACGGTACAATTGCTTGCCACAGTCGCGTTCATGGGGCAATTTCCCATGCGTTCCGCGGCTGCGGACATTCGAGCCATCAAACCCGGCGATATCGTGGCACGTGCCAGCGGCGTGGGGTCGATGCGGGGAGTGTTACTCCGCGATGGCACGATATGCATCACGGATCATAAGTCTACTGGGCGATGCGAGCCGCTCGGTAAAATTCCCGATGACATCGTGGCGAAATTCAAGCCCTATCAGACAACTTCTCCCGACCGAAGTACCTACTACCGCGCTACTTTCTATGGAATTTTTGATCTTGCAGGCGATGGTACCCTCGAAGCCTTCATCGATTACTGGCCAGACGGTTCCGACGCCGATTGTCCAGCGTGGAGCGATTGGTACGACGAGGAGCAGCCCCGCGGAAAAGACGATTTGTGTGACGAAGTTACGTTGTTGGTGCTCAGGAGGTCAGGCAGGTCATTCAACGTATCGATGAAACTCCATGCTCCAACGCAAGGTTATTTTCCGGGTGCATGGTTTTTAAGCGAATTGCCGGTACGCAAGGCTATATTTTCAACTCGTTGCGGCGGGTCCTCGGGACTATGCCTGTTCTATCTCGATTTCAAGCGGGGCGCTCTCGACGAAATTACGGATGACTGTGCATTGGTCGATTATCCTACTTTTATGGACATCGACAATGACGGCAACTCAGAAATCTACCTCAATGAACGCGGGCGCGACCGCATCGCGCGGCGCGGAGCATCGATCCTTCGGTGGGCTGGCGATAAGTATCGAATTTGGTGGCCGAATTGGCAATCGCTGCCATACGTCATGTCTGCGCGATTGTTGAAGGCGAAGGCTGACAATTTGACAGAGATCGTGGCGATACTCGATCCAAAGCGTGAGTCGGCTGAACGCGAGTTGGGGGTATGGAAATTAACCGGCGGTGACTGGAGTCTCGTCGATAAGACAAGATTGCCCGACGTCGAAGATCCGAACCGTGATATTGCGTTTCCGGACTTTTCAAAATTGAATGGAGATGCTGCCGACAAGAGGATCGCACTGACGTATGGGAACGATGCTCACCTCGTCTGTCACTTTCGAGACAACGAAGTTACCTGTCCAGCGCACCTAAGCCGCGCGAAGTAAAGCTCCTCTCATCAATTTGGTACAGCACGTGCTGGAGGCCGGCGTGGATGATGTCGCGCTCGTACGTGAAGCCGAGTTTTTCCATTGTGCGGCGCGAGGCGTTGTTTGTCGTAAGCGTGAAGGCGACGATTCGATCGAGGCGCAACCGCTCGAAACCGTCCCGCAGCGACGCCTGGGACATCTCGAACGCAAAGCCTTTGCGCCACATCGCGGATGCGACCGCATAGCCAAGCTCGATTTCGTCCTTGCCTTCGACCGTCGTGTGCCGGAGTCCGCAATAGCCGACGAAGCCGCCGCCGGCGCGATCGTGGAACGCCCAAAACCCGAATCCGTGGAGACGCCAATGCTCTTCCGAGCGCTCCAGAAAGGCGCGCGATTGTGACTCGTCGAATGGTTTGCCATCCACCGAGAGCGTCGCCATCACGCGTGGATCGGAATGGAGGGTGCGGATTTCGGCGAAATGGCGCATGTCCAGCGGCTCGCCATCAAGGCGCGCGGTTGCGATAACGACGTGCTTCACCCGAAGGCTGGTTCCCCTCTCCATGAATGGAGAGGGGCTAGGGGAGAGGTTGTGTCTCTCACCGCGGTGTTCACTTCTTGCGCACGATGGTCAGTCCGTCGGCAATTCCAAGCATCACGGCTTCGACGCGCGAGTCGTGAGCGATACGATCGTTGAAATCGCGAATTGCCAGCGTGTTTTCGTCCTTCGCGTTGTCATCGACCACCATTCCACTCCACATCACATTGTCGACGACGATGAGGCCGCTTGGGCGCATGCGCTTGAGGATTTCCTCGTAATAGACGCCGTAGTTGGGCTTGTCGGCGTCGATGAAGGCAAAGTCGAAGCTGTGCGAGGTGGGCAGGGCGCGCAGTGTCTCGGCGGCGGGACCCAGTTTGAGGGTGATTTTCCCCGTGACCCCAGCGCGCTCCCAGTATCGGCGTGCGATATTTGTCCATTCCTCGTTCACATCGCAGCACAGCAGGCGGCCATCGGCTGGAAGCGCACGCGCCACGCATAAGGCGCTATAGCCGGTAAACGTCCCGACCTCGACTGCAGAACGCGCGCCGGTCGCGGCAATCAGAATTCCCATGAAGGTGCCCTGCTCGGGCGCGATCTGCATCATGCTGATCGGGCCGAGCTTCGCGGTCTCGGCAGCCAGCTCCGCACGAATTGATTCGCCGTTATGGCCGTGCGCGACGGCATAGTCGTACAGTTTCTGGGTGAGCGATATGAATTTTGAATGATCCGCCATGCCCATAAAATGGCAGGAAGCCGCGCAGCAAGATAGTTGGCGAGGTCCTTCGCAGAGCCTCAGGACGCCCGCTCATGTGCAATTCGCGGGCGATTAATTTCCGCCCAAGTAGGCGAAATCGCCGCGCTGATTGACCGTGAGCGTGCCGGTGAAAATCGAATGGCGCGGCTGCGGGGTGAACGCGATACGGTAGATCAAGGCGGGAGAGCCGAGCTCAAACAAAGCGTCATCCCGCGACAGCACGAATATCTTCCCGTGACCGTCTCGATCCGTTGCGCCTACGAACATCGCTCCTGAAGCCGTCAAGACCGGATCTCCCAGCGAATCCAGTGCGCCTCCGACAGGTGTCATCTGGCCGCGCTGGATGCGCAGATCGAGATGCTGCCGCGATAACCGGAAAATCGCAGGAACCCCTGCGCATCCCGCGAGCACCGCTGTAGTGCCGTCGGCCATCAGCCCCGGCCGGCCCAGCGATAGGTACGATACGGGGCCGATCGGCGTGAGCGTTCCGATGGGCAGCACGCGTGCCATCTCGTGGCCGTCATATTCGAAAAGGGCGGCGCCGCTGGGCGTCTTGGCGGTGAATGCGACTTCGGTTCCGCCATGCGGAGTACTGACGACCGCAGGCAGCCCGAATGGCTGTTCGTATCGCGTATGGTTGGGTCCGTAGTCGCCTTCGACCGCCAACTCGGTGATGCCGCGCGTGGGCGATGCGAGTAGCAGGGCCTGGCGATGCGGCCCCCGCGGATGGTTTCCGCCGGGCGCCAAAAAGGCGTTGAACACCACTTCGCCAACATCGCCCATCTGCGCGCTGCCGAAGCTCAGGACGTCGATTTCGTCGCCCTCGTTTGTCTTCGAACCGGCTTTTGCCAGGCACCGAAAACGGCCGTTCGAGTAATAGAAGAGGGCGTCGCCGCCATGCGGCTCTGCGGAAATAAACGTGATGTTTCCTTCGGCGTCAGCCGCCGGATACGGATCGCTCTTGAACGCAGGGGTACAGCCGGGAGTGTTGGAGCCGGGATTGATTGCGGGCATCACGCGGTGCGATGGAACCGCATCCGCGTTTCCGATGTAGATGTGCCAACCCGGCTTGAGCGAAGGGTCGGCAGGCTGGATTTCAGCACCGAATACGACCCGCCCGTCCGGCATCATCGACGGGACTCCCACCTCGGTGACAGTTCCGCCGCTGCGCATCGATAGTCCCACGCCTGTGATAAGGGTGGAAACGCCCTCGTCGTCGCTGGCATAGACGGCTTGGGCATCTTCGGGCCGCACAACCGCCCCGAATTCTCCGCTGAGCGTCAGCGATAGGGCTCGCGCATCCGCAGCCGATGCGAGGATGAGCCCGAGCGTGACGACCAATACCGTGGTTCTCGGCATACCTCCCACCGTACAAGCATCAACAAACCCAGCCCACTACGTCTAAGTAGGTTATATGCCTTTTTGCATGAACGAGGCAACACGGTTCTGCAATAAATTCCTGTTCACAAATTAATGGCTTGGGCGCTCAAAGATTCCAGGATTGCGGCGATCCGCGGCGGGTGCGATGCCGCCCAATACAGCCGTCCGCATCTGTCACACTCTGAAAATCGATCCTGGCTTGCGAATACGAACGGTGGCACCCGCCGTGCGACGAGTTCACGGGCGACGCTCCTCAGCGGAAAATTGCATCGGGAGCATCGTGTGAATTGCGCCGCCTTCGGGTCGATATGAAATCCGGCAATGACCGCGCGCAACTGGCCGCGCAGGTCATTGTCCTCCAAATAAAATACATCGGCTGCGGTGCGCAGGCGCTTGTCGCGCGTCAGGAGGATGCGGGCCTCGCCGCGCGCGCGCTTTAACAGCTCAGCGCCGCTTCGGTTCGGATCGTCGATGACGTCCGCCCCGAGCAGGCGCAGCCACCTGGCCAGCCGCATCAGCATTCTGTCGGCGGCAAATTTTGGCGATTCACCCATCGCTTAAATTATAGCGCGGGCGGGGCGTTTCGGGTGGCGGTCCAGATTGCGTGAAATGGGTCTTCGGGATGCGCCTTGGCGAGCGCGATAATTTGCGCGATCGTCGCGCGTGCATCGCCGTGATTAATACACCCCAGTACGGCGAAATTGTTCAGGTCGTGGAAGTAAAGCAAATAATCGATCATCACCGCATTGTTTATCGGCTGCTTGTCGAGGTCGAACCGCTCAAGTCCTGACAGCTGAGGGGCCAGCGCGGCATAGTCCGCCTGGATTGCCACAAA
>DATKOZ010000027.1:0-15304 GCA_035524375.1 Binataceae bacterium (SeqCode)
ATACCGAGGATCAAAAGGATCGGCACAGCGTGGCGCGGCTCGGCAAGGTAGTCGAGCCATCGCGGGATGGCGGTCGGCGGGGTGGTCCCTGCCGAATCCACAACTGGAGCAGGGATTTCCGTACCCGTGGAGCTAATCTGCTCTGGATATTCCATTGGTGCCGTAGCCGATTCTATTAACATACCGGCAACGCCGCGAATTAACACCGGGCCCTGGCGGCAGCCTGGCGGAGGATCGTGGCAATCGATTCAGGGCCGGATTTCCGTTTCGGGCCTTAGCTGATAATTTTGAAGACTCTGCAGGATGCATTGAAAAATCAGCCGGCCGGACCGCCATGGGGCGCGGATAAACTGCGGCCTGAAACGGCAATCGCCGGTGTGCTAGCCCTCACGGCGATCGTTTTTTCGCGTTCGATCGGCAACCAGTTCGTTCTCGACGATCGCCCCCAGATTGTCGACAACCATTATCTTGGCGACGGGTCATTCATCTGGCGCTCGCTAATCGACAATTCTACTTGGTACATCCATCCGATTCCGCTGCGAGTCGCAGCTTATTATCGTCCCCTGCAAAACATCTGGTTCGCCCTGAATTTCCATCTGTTTGGACTTCATCCCTCGGGATGGCACGTGACCTCGCTGGCAATGCATCTGGTCGTTGCATGGATGGTATATCGGGTCGCCGGGTTATTGGCCGGGAACTTATGGGTTGGCGTTATCGCATCAATGTTTTTTGCGGTGATCCCGATCAATGTCGAAGCTGCCGTCTGGCCCTCTGCGGTTGCGTACCTGCTGAGCGCGGCATTCCAGCTCGCGGCCTTTGAATTTTACCTGAGGTCGCGCAACGAGGACCCTCCAAATCGGCGGCGCGAGAAATGGCTGGCGCTATCTTTGGGATCGTTCGGTTGGGCGTTGCTCAGCTTTGACGCAGCGGCCGTATTTCCCGGGCTGGTCGCCGCCCACGCATTCATCTTCGCTGATCGGAACGCTGGCGCAAGCAAAAGTATCGGATCGCGATTCAGTATCACGTTGAGCGCGGCGTGGCCGTATCTGGTGGAAGCGGCAGCTTATCTCGCGTTTCGGATATGGCTGTTCGGATTCATTAGCAATCGCCCGGATGTAAACAATCAGCTGACGCACTTTCAAGAGATTTTGATGATTCCGAGCGCCATCGCGAGCTACCTGATCCTGATGGTGATGCCCTGGGGCGCCGGTCCGGCGCATTCATTGGCAGTGGTGAACGGAATAACAAAGCCGGCGCTTTATTTTCCACTGATCGCGCTGATGGCAATCGGCTGCGCGGCATTGGCGATGCTTTCGCGGCACCCGCATCGCTCTCTATATCTTTTCTGTGCGGGATGGTTTTTGATCGCGCTATCGCCGGTGTTTAATCTCACCGGACTGTTCACCGAAAGCCTAATCCACGATCGTTATCTTTATTTTCCGTCAATTGGATTTTGTATCGCCGCCGCCGATCTGATCGTTGTTGCCGCGCAAAGGGGCACGGCAGTGTCGAAATTTGTGTGGAGCGGCGCCGCCGTCGTTGCCATCGGCTACGCGCTGATATCGGCCATATACATACAGCCGGTTTGGCACGATGATCTGGCGATTTACTCGCGTGCGGCCGAACTGGTTCCCCAGCATTCCACCTGGCGATATCGATTGGCTTTGGCGCTCGAGGCGCGAGATGATTTCAACGGCGCGCGCCGCGAACTCGAGGCCGTCCATCGAGTCAATCCCAATGATACTGCGGCGCTTCACGATTTGGCCTTGGTGTATGAAACGCTCGGAAATCGACGCGCCGCGGAAGAATCACTTGCCCAGCGCATGGAGAAGATCGCCGCGCCCGGTCCGGAAGATTATCCCGAGTTGGCGCTGGCTGCGGATGCCGCCGGCGATTCGGCCACCTCCGAGACCGCCCTGATCCATGCGGAATCCGTGCCGGGCGGGGCGGCTGCGGCCACAGTTGCCCGCGCGCAAATTCTTCTGGTGCATGGCGACCATGAGAGCGCCCGAGAGAAACTGGGAAAATTGCTTGTTACCCAACCGAACGATGTGCCCGCGTTAGTCACTCTTGCCGCGGCATTCGCGGTCGAAAAGCAATATGACGATGCGCTCAAAATGTATCGCCGCGCCGCGACGCTATCGCCCGACACGCCGAGCCTGCAATACAAGATCGCTCTGATGCTCCATCAACTGGGCCGCGAGAGCGAGGCGCGTGAAGAATGCGCGGCGGCACTTGCGGCAGCGCCTGACAATCCTGCCGCGCTGACGCTAATGGCTGAAATCGACCGGCGCATTAGCAAGCAATAGTATGCCGCCCGACGCTAATCTTGCCGGCAAGCCGGAGGCACTTCAGCCAGGAATCGCTGTCGCGGCCCTATGGAGGGGAGATGGCTCCTCCGTCCGCGCCGGCCTGGTGGCTGTGATGGCGCTGACGGGTCTCATCTACGCCCGAAGCCTGAGTAATGAATTTGTATTTGACGATAATGCCGTGCTCGCCCCCAACCCATACATGGGGCAGTGGTCGTTTCTCTGGAAATCATTCGTCCATGACGCCTGGTGGTTTTCCGATCCGTCTCATTTGCCGCAGAGCTCGTATTACCGTCCGCTGATCGATGTATGGCGGGCGTTGAACCTGCATCTTTTTGGGCACAATCCCGCGGGATGGCACGCCGCAATGATTGCACTCCATGTGCTCGTGGTGTGGCTGGTTTTTCGGACCGCGTCGATTCTCACTGGCGATCGAACGGCGGGACTGCTCGCCGCGGCCCTCTTCGGGCTGATGCCGGTTCATGCCGAGGCGGTGGCATGGGCCGCGGCGGTCTCATATCCGATGAGCGCGGCATTCGAACTTGGCGCATTTGAATTCTACCTACGGAGCCGCCCGGGAGGCGAGTTGGGGAGCCGCCGGCTCGCGATATCGCTCTTGCTATTTGCGGGCGCTTTGCTCTGCCAGGAGAGCGCGGTGACTTTTCCAGGTTTGATCGCCGCGTATGCTTTCATCTTTTCGAATGAAGAAATGGACGGCGGTGCCGTTCTCAAATCGAAATTTGCCAAATCGCTAGTCGCGGTGTGGCCGTATGTCATCGAACTTGCAGCTTACTTTGTGGTTCGCTTTTGGGTCCTCGGTTTCATCAGCAGGATGAACCCGGTCAAGCCGCCGAACGTATTGGAAATAATTCTGACAATTCCGGGCGCAATTGCGAACAACTTGATGCTGTTGGCGATGTTCTGGATCACGGGGCCGGCACACCGTCTCGAGTTTGTCACCGGGATTGGAGCGCCGGGATTTTACGTTCCGGTTGCAGTACTGGCCGCGCTATGCGGTGCCGGCTTCATTTTACTCAAGAACCATCCGCGCCGGCGCATTTATTCGTTTTGCGCCGCATGGATTCTGATTGCGCTCGCTCCGATGCTAAATTCAGGTGGCCTGCTGGCATCAAGCCTTATCCAGGATCGATATCTGTATCTGCCGTCGTTTGGATTTTGCGTCATTGCAGCCGACCTCGCGATCCAATTCGGCCGTGAAAACGAGCCGCGGCGGATGATAGTCGGAACCGGCGCCGCAGTGCTGCTGGGCGCGTGTGCGGTGCTGCTCCTTCTGACTTTGAAAACTTGGCGCGACGAGGTGGCGCTGTTCTCACGTGGCATCGAGGAGGCTCCTGAAATCGAGTATTACCACAATCGGCTGGCGGTGGCGTTTGCGGCACGCGGCGACTTCGCAGACGCCCGCAAGGAATTTAATGCCGCGGTCGGCATCGATCCAAATGACACAGTTTCCCGGTACAGTCTCGCTCTGGTGGAAGAGGATTTGGGCGACCGGCGCGCCGCGGAGGAAACGCTTGCCGCATGGGTCAAGATGCTAAAGCCGCCATACGCGGGTGCATATGCCGAGCTGGCAATAGCCGCCGATGCTGCCGGCGATAAACCGGGCGTTGAGGCCGCGCTCAAGCAGGCGGAGGCGCTTTCCGGCGGCGCGGGAGCGGCTGCGCTTGCACGCGCAAAGCTCGCGTATCTGCACGGCGACAGCAAGGGCGCCGAGCGGTTGCTTGACGATCTCCTGCGTCGAGAACCCGACGATGGACCGGCGCTGCTCGCGCTGGGCAAGGTGCTGGTATCGGACAAGCGGTTCGACGATGCGCTGGCAGTGTTTCGGCATGCGCAACGAATCGCTCCCGGAGAGCCGAGCCTGCATTACAAGATCGCCGCGATACTTCACCAACTGGGCCGCGACAGCGAGGCGCGCGGAGAGTGCGCGCAAGCGCTCGAGGTATCGCCGGATAATCCGAGCGCACTGGCACTGATGGCCGAAATCGAAAGACACACGCAGGCGCAGTAGCGGAGACCGATGGAATCTCGCGGAATTTCCAAGTTCGATCCGCGCGCCGTGATGGGTGCGATTCTGATCGGGACCGCGTTGGTGTACGGCCGAAGCATCGGAAACGAGTTCGTCGCTGACGATTACGACCAGGTGGTCAATAATCCCGCTCTCGGCGATTGGTCGTTTGTGTGGAGGTCATTCGCCAGTAACGTTCTGTGGTTTCGCGATCCGCTGCACGCCGCGCAGGCAATCTACTACCGGCCTCTCCAGGACCTCTGGCTTTGGCTGAACTTTCAAATTTTTGGACTGCATCCGGCTGGTTGGCACGCAACGATGGTTGCGCTGCATCTGGCCGTCGTCTGGTTGGCCTATCGCGTTGCGTCGCGCCTGGCTCGGGATCCATCGGTGGGGATTCTGTCCGCGGCGTTGTTCGCATTGATGCCGGTGCATGTGCAAGCCGTCGTTTGGCCCGCGGCGGTAGTTCAGCCGCTCAGCGCCGCGTTCATGCTGGGCGCATTCGACTTCTATCTGCGCCGGGCTGACGGCGATGCAAATCCGCGCTGGCTTGCGGTGTCGCTGTTGTTATCCGGATGCGCGCTGTTGACCTACGAAATCGCGATCGTATTTCCACTGCTCATCGCGGCTCACGCTATACTGCTTCCGGAAAAAGAAATTGCAGGCGATGAGGGCACGGCGCCGCGACTAAAGGCGGCAGCCGTCGCGATGTTGCCCTACGCGATCGAAACCGCAGTCTATCTGTGCGTCCGATTCCTCGTACTTGGATTCATCGCGGGCCCAAATCCAAATACTCATCCTCTGACGGCTGGCGAGGCGATACTGACAATTCCGGCCGCGATCGCCAGCTACGCGGCGATTCTGGCCGTACCGTGGGCGGCAGCCCCGGCCCATTCGCTGACAGCGGTGGACAGCGTCGCGTCGGGACGTTTTTTTCTGCCGTTGATTGGTCTGGCGGCACTGTGCGCGGCGGGCCTTTTTATCATCCGCAGTTTTCCGCACGACCGCCTGTATTTTTTCTGCCTTGCGTGGATTCTGATCACACTTGCCCCGATGCTCGAACTGCGGGGACTGTTCGCACAGGTACTCATCCAGGATCGTTATCTGTATTTGCCATCGCTCGGCCTGTGCGTGATTGTTGCGGATCTCACGGTTCGGTTTGCACGCGGCAGCCGGAACCGCGAAACGGCCGTTTGGGTTGCGGGCGGGATCGTCGCGGCGGCATTCGCCGCGATGGTGGTTGTCATGCAGGGATACTGGCGCGACAATCTCACGCTGTTTAATCGCGCGATTAAGGACGCGCCCACAGTTGCCTTTTGGCACTACCGGCTCGGCGTGGTTTTAAAGGCGCGCGGTGATTATCCCAATGCGATAGTGGAGTTGCGGAAAACCCTTGCACTTGACCCGGACGCCGGCGGAAACGTGCTGTACGACGCGGGGTTGGTTGACGAGCGGCTTGGAAATCGCGAGGTCGCCGAGCACGAGATGGCGCAGGGGCTGGAACGAATTGCGAATCCTCCGCCGGCCGCCTATGCGGAACTTGCGATGGTTGCCGACGCAGCCGGCGATCCCAAGGGGGCGGAAGCGGCGCTAAGACACGCGGAAGCGATGCCCGGTGGGGCGGGACCTGCAGCATTGGTGCGCATCCAACTGCAATTCCTGCATGGCGATCGCAAGGGCGCTGAGGCGGCGCTGCGCGACCTGCTCCAGCGGGAACCCGATAATCGGCAGGCGCTGCTCGTGCTTGGAACGGTATTGTCATCAAGCGGGAGGTATGAAGAGGCGCTGGTGCCGATCGGCCGGGCGTCCGCAATCGCCCCGCGCGAGCCGCTTTATCATTACCTGCTCGCCGATTCGCTCCATCGCCTCGGGCGCGACACCGAAGCTCGGCATGAATGCGAAATCGCACTCTCGATAGCGCCAAACGATCCCGCCTCGCGCAACTTGATGGCCGCTATCGAACATAGCGGCACGCCGCGCTAGCGCAGCGATGCGGCCACGGTCTATCGTATCGAAGCCCGGAAATTTCAGACGGAATAATCCGCCGAAGGCAGGAATTGCAAATGAGGTTCGAAGGAAAAGTTGCGATCGTTACCGGATGCGCGCGCGAGCGGGGAATCGGACGGGCGATTGCGATGCGCTTGGCACGGGAAGGCGCGGACATCGTGGCAGCCGACTATTGCCGCTCGATTCCCGAATATCCCGACACGAAGTTCGGCCAGATGGAGGAACTCGAAGGGGTTGCCGGCGACATCAAGAAACTCGGGCGCCGAGCGATTGCAGTTCGGGTCGATGTAACCGACGAGGCGGAAGTCGCGGCGATGGCCGAGGCGGCGATGCGGCAATTCGGACGGGTCGACATCCTGTGCAATAACGCCGGTGGCGGCGTGGGCGGCGGCCCGGTCGTTCAGCAATCGCTCGACTCATGGAGCCGGACGCTGGCGATCAACCTGACCGGGTCATTTTTGTGCGCGAAACACGTGGCGCCAAAGATGATTGCGGGCGGGCACGGCGGGAGGATCATCAACACCGCATCGATCGCCGGCAAGCGCGGCGGTCCGGGCCTTGCGGCTTACTCGGCCGCCAAGCACGGCGTGATTGGTCTAACACGCAGCCTCGCGCTGGAGCTGGGGCCGTGCAACATCACCGTCAACGCGGTATGTCCCGGCTTTGTCGACACGCAGCTCCTCGACGGACTAATCAACATGATCGGTACGGCGCGCAACGCCAGCCGCGAAAAGGTGGTCAGTTCCTTCGTTGCCCAGATTCCGATGGGCCGGATGGAGACCGGCGACGATGTCGCCAACGTGGTTGCCTTCCTGGCGTCGGAGGACGGCGGCTATGTCACCGGGCAGGCGATAAACATCTGCGGCGGCGTCGAGATGCACTAGCCGCTAGTACTCGACCTTGGGCTTGACCCGGGCGGCGTCGTCGTAAACGTAGACATCGGCCGGATTCTCATCGCGCGTCCGCTTGTGCGAGCCGTCGCAAAACGGCTTGTTCTTCGACAGGCCGCACGCGCAGATGTAAACCGGCAGCTCGGTGCCTTCGGGAACTTCGTAGGGAGAGTTCTTGTCGTGCCTTATCATTCGCGCCATCAGCGTTACCTCCGATTGAGCTATTCGCCGCGTCCGGCGCGGCATTTGAGCGCCACTTAAGATCAGCGCCCCATGACAAGTCAAACGATCCAAATCGGCCGGCGCTAATGCGCCGCGCCGGCGCGATCGATCGATGCCATCAGCGCCTGTGCGTCGCGATTGCCGGGCGCAAGAATCAATGCCACGGCGCATTCATTGCGCGCGTCGCCGTCGCGCCCCATCTGATGAAGCAACGCGGCAGTTTGATAATGAAGATTGGCGTCGTGCGGAGAATTTCGCATCGCATGCTCGTAGTCGGAGAGGGCATCGTCGTACCGGCGCGCCGACGCCAGTATCGCACCCCTCGCGGCCAGCGCCTCCGGATTCTCCGGCTCGCGCCGCACCAGTTCTTCGATCGCATCTGATGCGCCTTTGCTATCGCCGTGCCGCATCCGAATCTGCGCGCGGGTAAGAATGGCGGTATCGGCGCCGCCCGCGATTGCCGAAAGGTTCGCCAGCGCCGCGTCGGCATGCGCGGTGTCACTGGCGGCGTCCGCGGTAAGCGCCAGCCGGGCGTAAAGGTCCGGGGACGGATGATCGATGTGTGCGAGTCCCTTTGCCATCGTTTCGATTGAGGCGCGGCTGTCGCCAAGGCTGCTGTACACGCGGCCAAGGTTGTAAAGGTTCCAGCCGTCGTCCGGCATGAGGTCGCGGGCTTGCTCGAACTCATCCCTTGCGCGGGAGTACTCGCCTCGTGACGCGAGCGCCAGTCCCAATTGATAATGCCATGGCTCCATTTGCGGGACCGCCTCGACACAATGGGAAAATACCGCGACATCGTCATGCCAAAAGCCCTGCACGACGACGAGCGTCGCTGCGTAGGCAAGTGCGATCGCGCCCGTCGCGATTCCAGCCGCGATCGCACGCTGTCCGGTTCCCTGCGCGAAGGAGATTAGAAGGTCTCCGGCGATCAGGCATAGTCCAAACGAAGGAAGATAGAAGTATCGGTCCTGGACGAAGATTCCCGTCTGATGAAACATCGGGCTGATCGCGATCGCGGACCATGCTGCGGAAAATAGATACAGCCGGCGATGCGGGTGATGCCGCAGGATCGTGACGCTCAAGCCGAGCAGGGCGGCCAGCCCGGCGGCGGGAACGAGAAAGCCCGGCGATGCGACGCTTCCGGTGACGTTCATCAAGAGGTGATGCGCGGGGCCGGCCCGCCACGGTAACACCAGAATCGATGCGTAAGTTGCGAGCGCACCGGGAATTGCGACGGCGGCCTGCAGAGGAGTCAGATCCATTCCGGCCATCTGATTGCCGCGCCCCGGCTCGATGAATCCCAGCACGAGATATCGAATTCCAAGGTATGCGACTGCAACGAACGCATAGGGAATCATCGCGATTGCCGCGGTCCGCGTGCGGCCCAAAATTGTGGTCGCAGCACCCTTACCCAACAGGTCCGATTCGTCGATCGTGCCGTCAGGCGATTGCCCTCTACCGGCGGGAGAGGGGTATTTTTGGGGAAAGGAAAAAATGAAGGCGTGGGCGGCGATTAACACCGGAAACACCGCTGAACTTTCATAGGCAAGCAGCGCGCATGCGAATAGTCCCAGCGACATTGCCTGCCGGGGAACACGGCCGAGAGCGAAGCCGGCGGAGGTTTGCGCGTTTGCGCGGAGATACATCAAGAAGGCGCCCAGAAGAAATGCCGTGCTAAGCGGCGGCGATATGGCGGCGGGCCATGCGACCGCCTCGGCATGAATCGGCAGCAGCGCGAAAATCGCCGCGGTGGCGACTCCCGTCCACCCGTTGCCCGCCAGTGCCGATGCGACTCGATAGGCGAGCCATACGACAATCAGATGAAGCGCGATCATCGCGGCATGCCATCCGACCGGATTGATCCCGAACAGATGAAAATTCACCCACAGCCATAGGTCGTGAAGCGGCCGGTAGTAGGGGCTTTGCGGCCCGTGCAGAGGATCGCGGAACCACAGGATGTCGCTGACGAACGATCGCGGAACGAAGGACCAGCTCTCGAGCTGATGGTTGTTAACTATCTGCTCCCAGTCATCCAGAATGAATTCGTTGGTGAGCGACCGGCTGTATACTGCCGCTGTGACAACTAGAATCGCGGCCATCGCCGCGCGCTCGCCCCCAAGCCGGTCCCCAGTCATGTCCGCCGTCCCTTGAGCAGACACTAACTTATCCGCGCGGCGTCCGCAGTGGGGCGGCGCTAGGCCATCGGCTCGTGGATTGCCTCGGCAGCTTCGGCGTCGGGATGCGCCCGATGGGCATCGGCGCCCAGAACCAGTGCGACCACTCCGCTTACGGCGATTGCGATGCCGATAATTTCGCGTGCGGTCGTGCGTTCGCCCAGAAAAATTACCGCGAGCAGGATCGAAATCAGCGGCACGCCCGGCACCACCAGCGACGTCGTCCACGTGAGCGACAGCCGGTTTATTGCGCCGTACCAGGTGATCGCGCTCAGGAAGTAGACGAAAAAGCCGGTCAGTCCTACAGCACCAATCAAACGCGGATCCGCCAATTGCGCGATCGAGTCCGCGCGAAAGATAAGCAATGCCGGAATGAACACGATTGCGGTGTATAGAAAGCGCGCGCCGGAAATTTGAAGGGGCGTCAGCGGCGGCATCACCTTAAGGCCCATCACGTGCGAGGCCTGCCAGAACAGCGGCGTCAGAAAGACCAGCACGGCGGCCCATGCCGGGGTAAATGCGCTGCCGGCGGCAAATACCGATCCGATGCCGATAAGTATCGTTGCGGTTGCGAGCAGCTGGCGAATCGAGGGCCGCTCGCCGACGAAAATCGTGGAAAGTATGAGCGAGTAGATTGGTTCGGTTTGCAGCAGCAGGACCCCCGCCACCGCGCCGATGCGCGTAAGTCCGTAGGTAAGCGTCAGGCCGGTCATCGCTGTCCCCGACATCGACATCATGATGAGCCGGTTACGGTAGCGCGGATCGATCAGCACCTTGAACTCGCCGCGAAGATAGAGCAGTACGCCGGTGCATACCGTCGCGATCGTGACCGCGCACGTGCAGAACAGCAGCGGATCGAGATGGACGACGCCGTATCGCGTGATGACCGGCTGGGCCGCGCCGATCAGCGTATTGGAGAAGGCCATCAGCAACCCCTCCTGGAACGCGCGCGAGCGCCGCGCCGCCGCGGCGCTGTGAATTTTTGTCGCAGCTGCCATTGGTTCAGGATGAAGACTTTCTCAGCATCCCATCCGGCATGCAATCGGGTGGGCGCGATCCGCGCCGAGGCATTTGTTGAAGAGCGCGTGACGTCGGCGGAATATACGTACCCGGCCGGTTCCTACAACTACGGTAATCTTACCTATGCCTACGATCTCGACGGGCGGCTGATCGGAAAGGACGGCAGCCTGTTGTCGGAGTTGACCACGAACGACGAGACGGAGACGTTTACGCTGATCGACGGGCTATCGACGTGGAACGGCGATTCGGTCTTTCCCGATGCCGCCGGCAACATCACATATGAGCCGGTGGCGCATGCGAATCTGACCTACGATGCGCGTAACGCATTGGTCTCGGCCACGAATTCGAACACCAACCTTGCCGAGGCGTACGATCCGCTGGAACGGCGCTGGACGACCAACGACAACGGCTACATATGGAGCTACCTGCACGCCGGCGATACGCTGATGGGGTCGAATGAATCGGTGTTCGGGACTTGGAACTTTCTGACGATGCCGGGAGAAGGCAGCAGCCTGGAGAGCTGGTACACGTCGGGGAGCACGGTCACGAAGTATGTTCCGCTTACGGACGCGGACGGGTCGGTAATGGCGCTGGTGAACCTGGCGAATCCGGCGCAGCCACCGGCGACGACCTATTCGTACGATCCATTCGGGATGCAGCAGGTGAACAACGGCGGGATTTGGGACTATCCGTTCAAGTATCAGGGGGCGGAGAGCGAGCCGGTGGATTGGGGCCTGTACGCGAGTCCGGGCGGTTTGTACGATCCGTACCTGCAGCAGAATCTGGGGACCTGTCCGATCGGGCTGGGCGCGCCGCAGGGACTGGGCGGCTCGGGCGGCGGCGGCGGAGGCGGCGGGCAATCCGCGGGACAAATGGCAAATGAGGCCAGCAAAGCCGCCGCAGGAGCCGCAGGTGCGGCATACGCAGCCGCTAATGGCGCAGTCACCATTACGGCCCTGTCCGACGGAGGTTACGCAGCATTTGTCGATCCCACCGGGGTTTCTGAGGCGATAGTAGGCCTTGCAATCTTGGGTTACGAGTTGTCCAACTTGCTTAGCGGCGGGTCTCCGTCGATTCCGCGCCAGTTGATGCATCGAAAGCACGCGATTTACGGCGTGCTGGGGATTTCCGCGGATTTAACTGTAACAATGGACTCGACCGGCGGCGCCGCGCTTGGCGCAAGCGGTATTCCTGGCGCAACGTCCGGGTTTGCACTTGCCGATGTGGCCGCGATGGTGATGGACGCGGCATTGTACATTGGCGACGCCGCAGTTGCTGCTGTTCTTGCACCGGAAGTAGCGGGCGCGGCGCTTGTTACCGTTAGTGCCGTTGCTGTCGGCGTCGCAAGCTATGAGGCGTACCAGTATTTCGCGAAAGGGGAACGAAACTGGGAGAAAGGGCGGTCGGATGATCCGATGAGTGATCTGAGTATTGACGATTTGGATAAAATCCTAAAGGATCCGAATAGAAGTCCTCAAGATAAGAAGAAGGCTAGAAAATTCAGGAAATGGAAACGAATGAAAGACAAGCAATGCAACTAACATTGTGGTTATTTGATTTTAAATTTTAGCTCTATAGCTCTTCGTTTATGAATGTGCCAAAGCCGGGCATTGCGAAGGTCACAATCGAATATGAGCATTAGTGAGTCTTCTTCGGCATCTTTGATATCGTTTTCACCAGGAATTGCATAGGAGAAGGGATGAGAATGAAACGTACCAACAACACTATGACCCAACAATTCCGCCGCCTTCACTAATTTGCGCACTTCCCCGTAGTAGAATGCGGAGCTCATGTATCGCTTTGACTTATTCTTGCATTCGATCAATTCCAATGAGTGCCCATTAGCAACTAACAGACCGCATATCTCTCTGCAGTCCTTCCGTGCCAAACTGATCGCACGCTTCATGAGGGTTTGAAGTTGTCGGCGGCAAATGTTGTAATTTACTCTCACCAAGATAGTATAACGGGAGCTTTTGAAGACAGCAAGCCAGAGCGATGGGAGGTCGTTCTTCCTTTCCTGGCAGGATGCGGGAAATGCGCGTAGCCATTGTTTTTCCCTATTTATGCGAATTGGTATCGATTTCAAACGGTGCCTCTGTTCCAAGTTGCAGTCCGTCAAACTACATCGCGAACGGGGGCAACGCGACGCAAATCGGTTTCATCTACGACTCGCGTAACGCATTGGTCTCGGCCACTAATTCGAACACCAACCTTGCCGAGGCGTACGATCCGCTGGAACGGCGCTGGACCACCAACGACAACGGCTACATATGGAGCTACCTGCACGCCGGCGATACGCTGATGGGGTCGAATGAATCGGTGTTCGGGACTTGGAGCTTCATGACGATGCCGGGAGAAGGCAGCAGCCTGGAGAGCTGGTACACGTCGGGGAGCACGGTCACGAAGTATGTTCCGCTTACGGACGCGGACGGGTCGGTAATGGCGCTGGTGAACCTGGCGAATCCGCCGCAGCCTCCGGCGACGACCTACTCGTACGATCCATTCGGAATGCAGCAGGTGAACAACGGCGGGATTTGGGACTATCCGTTCAAGTATCAGGGGGCGGAGAGCGAGCCGGTTGACTGGGGCCTGTACGCGAGTCCGGGCGGTTTGTACGATCCGTACCTGCAGCAGAATCTGGGGACCTGTCCGATCGGGCTGGGCGCACCCCACGGACTGGGCGGCTCGGGCGGTGGCAGTGGCGGAGGCGGAGGCGGCGGAATAGGAACGCCGGGCAGTGGCGGCGGGTTTCCCAGTCCGGGACAGTTGGGAGAAAATGCGGGAATCAGCGCCGGTGCCGGTCTGACGGCGGGGTTTGCCGCCGGCGCATTGGCGGTAGAAGGTACTGGCTGGGCGGTGGGCGGCCCGGTGGGCGGCGCAGTGGCATTGGCCGTCGATCTAGGCCTGTTCTTGGACGACGTGTTTAGCGGTGGCTCCCCGACCATCCCGCGCCAGCTGATGCATCGCAGCCATCCGATTTATACGCAGACGCTGGGGATCTCGTCGGACTTGACGCCGACGATGGAGTCGAACGGCGGGAATAACTTACAGAAGCAGCCAGCTTCTCCTCCGGATCCACAGACCGTGGGTGGCGGCGATTTCGTTACATTTACGATTGGTGGCGGCCCAATCGGCGTTGGTGCAGTCGGTGAAGTTACGATCGATAAATTTAAAAACGTCTATGTTGGAGGAGGATATAGCTTCGGCTATTCAGAAAGTATAGTCAATTTCAGTGCGACAGCCGGTTGGATGAAAAAGCCGCCGAAGAGTGAAGAAGACCTCGAGCACTTTCTTTCCGGACCTACAGAGTTTGTCGGTGGTGGGTACATAATTGGTGGGGGCGCTGCTTGGAATGCCAACGGTGTTGCCGGTGAGGCCGGGATTTTCAGTCCACAATACGGTTATTCAAAAACTTGGGCATGTAAACTTCCGTGGCGGCTTTAGAGCAGGATTTGTAGGGAGACCATGTCTCACAATACGGGCGTTCTACTTTGTCTAGGCGGTGCCGCATACACTTCGATTTTTACTGTTGTTTGCCTAATATGGCCGTACAAGATACGCCAACTCGCCTTATGGCAGTCAAGGCTGCTAGGAGATCTCGCTATATTCCGGAATTATATACAGTCACCGGCGTATATATTAACACTTCGACTAATAGGGGGGGTATCGGCAATCATAACACTGTTTCTATTGTATGTCGCAACCATGTTATTACTACGCTAGGGCCGATGACAGCGTGAGTTTCTCAGCAGTTTTGCAGTGCCGATCTTGTGTGCTGCCGTTACTTGGGCTTCTGCGGGCCTTGACGTCACCCCGACCATCCCACGGGAACTGATGCATCGCAGCCACCCGATTTATGGTGTGCTGGGGATCAGCGACGACATCATACTAGACCAATCATCCAATGGGATTTCTAATCTCGACCCACCTACTTCTCCACCCGGTACTGAGTCGACTGCGGGAATTCAGTTTATGACGTGCACCGGCGCAGGGCGCGGCCTAGCTGGCAACACTAACCTTGTGGGCAATTCGGGAGGGATCCCAGGCCAGACCGTACAGTCTGGCTGTGCCTCCCGAAAACCTTGTCCGGCGTGACAAGGGCACCGCAGTGTGCTACTGGGACCGCCGGTGGTCTCGTTCCTGACATGGCTGCTGTATTTGCTGGGCTTGCGGTTTAAATCGCGAGCAAGACTTGAGGCCGAAAATTTAGCCCTGCGGGAGCAGGTGATAGTCCTGAGCCGCAAATTCTCTGCCCGAGGCAGGCTGCGGAATCTCAATCGGCTGATCTTCGTCTGGCTCTACCGGCTATTTCCGTCCCTGCGAGACTCGATTGTAATCGTCGAGCCTGAAACGCTGCTGCGCTGGCATCGGCGGGGATTCAAGGCGTATTGGCGTTGGAAGTCATGGCGGCGCTGGGGCCGGCCTAGAGTCAACGGGGAAGTCCGCTCGCTCATCCGGCGGATGAGCCGGGAGAATCCGACGTGGGGTGCGCCGCGCATTCATGGCGAACTCCTTATGCTCGGCATCCGGGTCGCCGAATCAACGGTCGGCAAATATATGGTCAGGCGGCGCCGACCGCCATCTCAAGGGTGGAAGACCTTCCTGCGCAACGAGACCCTTGGGATCGCGTCAATTGATCTATTCGTAGTTCGCACG
>DATKOZ010000028.1:0-60822 GCA_035524375.1 Binataceae bacterium (SeqCode)
TCGATCCGCCGCAGGCGCGCAGCCGCCGCCAGCGCAAGCGTGCGAGCCGGTCGCGGTAAGAAGCTGAAATAGGCCTGCGCATCCGGGCGCAGAGCGGAAAGATCAAGGCCGGCGCGGCAAATCCGCGCCGGCCTTGTTTCAAAGTGGCCGCTGTGAAATCATCCTGCCTTGGAAGAATCGTCAGGGCTGGCGCGATCGGCGCCGGGGAGGGACGGGGATGAACATAGCAAAAAGTGCTGCCGTGACTGGCATGCTGGTGTTTTTGGTAGTGTCTGGGCCGGTGCATGCTGGAGCGGCGGGATTTGGCGTTTCACCACAAAGCTTGTCGTTTGGCACGATCCCGGTTGGTACAACGTCGGCTGCCGAAGCCATTCAGATTTCAAATTCTGGCCAATCTTCTCTAAATATCACAGGCGTGACCGCTCCGGCTGGATTCACCATTACCAACGACGGATGCAGCGGAATCAAGCTTGGCGTGAAAGCCGGCTGCAGCATCAGCGTCGCATTCAGACCCGCCAAAACCGGAACCATCAGCGGCCAAGTGACAATTCGCGGCACTTCAAGCAATCGTTCGGCGCGGATACGGCCTCAGGTAGTAGCCGTAACCGGAATCGCGGACGGAGTTGACAACTTAATTTACGTTACCAACCCATACGTTGATCCGGATTTAGGGGATGGTAATTCGGTCACGACATACCTCGACGGGGCCAGCGGCGATACGCCTCCGTTTAGCCAAATAATAGGGCCGGATACAGGGTTGAACTTTCCGTTCGGAATTGCGATTCATCCTCCTACGGACGAATTGTTTGTTGCGAATTACAGCGACAACAGCATCATGATTTATAGCCCGTCGACGTCCTCTGGCGATGCGACGCCTTCGGCTTATTTCATCGGCCCCGCCACCGCCATCACGAATCCTGAGGGGATTGCCGTCGATTTTAACAACAGCATCTATTTGGCAAACAACAACGGCGGTGCGCCGTATTTTGGCAGCATCAATAAATACGATTGCTGCGTGGCCGGAAATATTCCACCAGCGGCGGTAATCACCGGCCCGGCCACCGGACTTGCTTATCCCGCTGGCATCGCTGTCGATTCGATTGGGACCGCGTATGTCGCAAACAGCGAGGGTGGTCCCACCGGCGATGGCAGCGTTACCGTGTATCCACCGGCAGCCTTCCTCGGTGGCGGGGGTAACGTGCCGCCAAGCAACACGATTGCGGGTCCGCTTACCGAGCTCAGCCAACCGATTGGTATCGCGCTTGGGCCGTTCTTTCCACCGATTCCCACCGTTACTCCAACATCGACAGCGACTCCGACTTCCACGGCTGTTTCGTCGCCGACGCTTGCGGCAACCGCAACGGTTACGGTAACTCCGACGGCGACCTTTACGTTTATACCGGCGATTGCGACTCCAAAAATGACTCCGGGCCGCAATACCGCCCCGTTGCCGACGCTGATTAGCCCAACTGCGACGCCCGGAGCAATCTATGTAGCAAATCAGGGCAGCGGCGAGCACGACTGCGGCCCCAGCCCGGGCGGATGCATTACGATCTATCACCTGCCGCTGCATAGCCCGACCGGTAATCCGGACGATGTGCCGCCCGATGCGGTTATCGTCGGCCCGAACACCCAATTGAACGAGATCGCGGGTATCGCAGTGGATGCGGACGGGTTCATCTTTGTGACCAGTTTCACCGACCCCGGTGACGTGCTCGTATTTTCACCGGGCAGCCAGGGAAACACGCCGCCGGTTGCAATCGTCGCGGGCCCCGATACGGGATTGTTTGTGCCGTGGGGAATCGCGATTGGTCCGCCCCCGATTATCGAATGCGGTGCCGGCGGGACCGGGGTATGTATCGATAAGGCCGCGCCGATGGCATCAAGGTGGCATTAGGCGCCGGCGTCAAGATCTGAAAGAAGACCTGCGCCGCGTTGTGCGGCGTAGGTCTTTGCTTTTCATGTTCGCGGCAAGCCAGCCGCGCTCGCACAAGTCTGCGATTGTATGCCGCCGACGCGCCGGGATAAGATTCCGTGCGCCCGCAACCGCGGATTTTCATCATGGCAACCGAGGGAGCCAAAACCAGAAAAGATCGTCTTGCGCTGATCGAGCTGCTCTCGTCGATCGCGTCCGAATATTCGGATGATCTGCGCGAGACGTTAGACCGGCTTGTGGGCGCGATCGCCACCGGCATGGAGGCCGAGGTCTGCTCGCTATATCAGTTCGATCCGCAGCGCGAGCGGCTCGTGCTTCGCGCCACAGTCGGATTGGAACGCGATTCCGTTGGCAAGGTCTCGATGCGCACCGATGAGGGGTTGGTCGGTCTGGTGCTGGAAAAAGATGCCCCGTTGTGGGTGCCGGACGCGATGAGCCATCCGCGCTACAAATATTTTCCAGAGACTGGCGAAGAACGGTTTCACACGTTTCTTGCCGTGCCGGTACATGACGGACGCAAAAGACCGATGGGAGTTCTGGTCACGCAGACTTTGGAGCGGCGCAAGGTAACCAAAAGCGAGATGACGCTGCTGAGCACCGCGGCCAATCAAGTCGCGCAGGTGATGGCTTCCTACCGCCTGCGCGAAACGCTCGCGACCAAGGAAAAGGAGCGGCTGGAATATCGCCGCCGGATGATCGAGGCCAACCGTCAACTGAAGGATTACGAAAAGGTTGGAGGAAAGGCGCGCCTTAGCACGCCACAGAAGATTCGCCGGCCGCGGTTGGTCGGATTGTCGGCCTCGCCCGGGTTTGCCCTGGGACAGGCGCATGTGGTCGGCACATTTTTGAGCACAATCGACCGAAATCAGCGCGCGCGCGACCCGAAGGCTGAATGCAAGCGGATCGATGAGGCGCTCGAGCGCTCCACGAGCGAGATCGCCGCTCTGAGGGAACGCATGGCGCCGTTGATGCCCGAGTCGGACCTTAAGATCTTTGATGCACATCGGCTGATTCTTGAAGACGAAGCATTTACGGGCCGTATTCGGGAGGCAATCGATTCAGGCTATTCCGCGGAAAGCGCATTGTTCCGCGTGATCGACGAATTGACGGCGTCGATGCTCGCCAGTGCGGACGGCTATCTGCGCGAGCGCGCCGCCGACTTTCGCGACGTGGGGCATCGCGTGCTGCGCCATCTGCATCATGAGGATAAGAAGGGCGCTTTTACCAAGCCGACCGTGATCGTGGCGGACGAGCTGACACTGTCGCAATTGACGATGGTGTCGCATGAGAAGCTGGCGGGGATCGCGCTGCAATCCGGAGGCGTGACCTCTCACGCGGCGATTCTCGCGCGGGCATTCGAAATTCCCACCGTCGTCGGTGTGGAGCATCTTATGGAATCGGTGGTCGAGGGCGATCACCTCGTGCTGGACGGAAATTCCGGTGTCGTATACGTGAATCCCGGCGCGCAAATCGAAAGCGACTATGTCGGTCTGGCCAAGCGATACGAGGCATTCAAGAAGGAATTGATTGAAGAGAGCGGGGAGCCAGCCGCCACCAGCGACGGGCATCGCGTGATGATGCTGGCGAATATCGCGTTGCTGGCCGACATCCACATGGCGATTAGATACGGCGCGGAGGGCGTGGGCCTGCTGCGGTCGGAATTTTCATTTCTCACGTACGAAGACTTCCCCGACGAGAACCAGCAGCTCGCCCTGTACCGTCAGATGCTCGAGGCGGTCGGCCAGCGTCCGGTGACGATTCGCACGCTCGACATCGGCGCCGATAAATACCCATCGTACATGCGGGTGCCGCGCGAGGACAACCCGTTTTTGGGCTGGCGCTCAATCCGAATTTCGCTGGAAATGGCCGGCCTGTTCAAGATTCAGTTGCGTGCAATCCTTCGTGCGGCGTCGCGCTACAAGGTTCGCGTCCTGTTCCCGATGATCTCCAGCCTGGAGGAATTGCGCCGCGCCAAGGAAATTTTGGCCGAAGCGCAGGCCGAACTGTTCCGCGAAGGAATCGAGCATAATCCGAATATTGAAGTCGGAATGATGGTCGAAGTGCCGTCGGCGGTGTGGCTTGCGCCGCGTCTTTCTCACGAGATCGATTTCTTCTCCATCGGCACCAACGATTTGATCCAGTATCTGTTGGCGGCCGATCGTAATAATCCGAAGGTGGCGCACTTGTACGAATCGCTCCATCCGGCGGTTTTGTCGGCGATTGCCGAGGTCGTTAATGTCGCGCGCGCCGCCGACAAGGAAGTTTGTCTGTGCGGTGAAATGGCCAGCGATCCGTTGACGACGCTGCTTTTGGTCGGGATGGGGCTCGATGAACTGAGCCTGAGCCCGCTGTTTATTCCGGTGGTTAGAAAAGTCATCCGCGAGGTGGACTATCAGACCGCACGCCAAATTGCGCGCGATTCGCTCCAGATGGCGAGCGTGCAGGAAATCAAGGGCTATCTGATCGAGCGGTATCGAGACTTGGGACTAATGAATCTAGTGGAGATGTACCGATAATAATTCAAGCATTTCCAGTAGTTTCGAACCTCTATGTTCAAATTTTGGGCACCAGTCAAGAGGGACCCCAGATTGACTTTTCAAACAAGGCACGATTAACTCTGACCGACCGGTTAGACCTTACCATATGGGCCAAAACTCGGTTGTGACTGGATAGAGAAGGAACTTCGTATGGCGATAATTCTTGGACTGGTGGCATTTGTCGTTCTGGGCAGCGGGGTCGCCGGGATTCTGTATTGGATATTGGGGACCCATCGCTATGGCGGCGATCAGCCGGCCACTCCCCTCCAATTGACGGCGCGTGAGGGCGCGGCGGCGAACGGCGTAGTGAAGCCGGAACCATGTCGAACCATCCGCGTCTATTTCATCAAGCCCTCGCGCTATGACGAAGAGGGCTACGTTCAATATTTCCGTTACGGTGTGCAGCCGAACAACACGCTGACCGCGCTGTCCGCTCTGAACGAGGCGTTCAACCGGCGTTACTCCGCCGAGCGCAACGTATATCTCGAGACCGTGGTTTGGGACGAAATTTGCGACGGTATCGTAAGCCCCGAGACCATCAAAGCGATTAAGGAAAAGGCGCGCGAGGATGGCGTCGAATTGATCGCTGGACTGGCGGGCGTGCAGTCGAATCAGTATCCGCGCGGCCGTGACCTCGCGCTTCAATTCGTGGCCGCCGGCGTGCCGACGATGATGGGCGGGTTCCACGTCAGCGGATATCCTGATTCTGTAAAATTCCTCAACGAATGCGGCGTCACGACAATTGTCGGCGAGGCCGAAAATATCTGGGGTGAAATCGTCGAGGATTTTTTGGCCGGCAAGCTGGCAAAGAGCTACTCGGTGACGCAGGGAATCCGCGCCAAGACCGGACAGAACGACATCATCGTTCCGCTAATTACCGAGGCGCTGCTTCCCAAGCTCGACGACCGTTATCTGTCGCGCTTCTTCAACACGTCGATGACGACGATCGATACCTCGCGCGGATGCCCGTTCACTTGCTCATATTGCAGCGTGAAGAACGTGATGGGCCGCACGATGCGCTCCCGCGAGCCCAATGCGGTGGTGGAGTGGGTGCGGGATGCATGCCGCAATCACGGTATCGAGTCGCTGTTCCTGGTCGATGACGACTTCTTCCGCTCGCCGCGATGGGAGGAGATCCTTACCGGGTTCATTGAAGTTAAAAAAGAGTTTCCGAAGTTTTCCTTCATGATGCAGGTGGATGTGGATGCTTCCTGCTATGCCAATTTGGCGGAGGGTGAGACGGAATCCGCCAAGCATCGCCGCAGCAAGCGCTTCACGGAGCTGGCCGCCAGCGCCGGATGCTATCAGGCGTTTATCGGAATTGAATCGCTAAATCCCGATAACCTCAATTTCGCGACCAAGTACCAGAACACCGACGATCGCCAGCACAAGTACAAGCTGGAAGAGGCCCGCGCCCGCGTGATCAACAAGTACCGGCGCGTGGTCGACAACTGGCACAAGGTCGGCGTATCGACTCATGCCGGCTATATGCTCGGCTTCCCGTTTGACGGCCCTGATTGCGGACGCGTGGCTGCGCAGACGCTCAAAAAGATTGGCTTCGACATCGTGTCGTTCTTCATCATGACGCCGCTCCCCGGCACTGAGGATCAGGTCCGCTTTGCCAAGGAAGGCACGATCATGGATTGGGACTTCAATAACCTCGACTCGCAGCATGTCACCCTTAAGCACGAGAAGATGGACAAACACAGCTGGCTGGCGGCGTATCGCGATGCATTCACAGGCTTCTATTCTCTGCCGCGCCTGTTGCGTGAGACGTTCACGGTATGCGCCGGGCGGGGCCTGGATGCGGAGGCGCGCCGTTCTGTGCTGCGTCAGTTCACCTATTATTTCTTCAGCTATCGCCAGGGTCGCCATCCAATGGTCGGCGGTATCTGGCCGATCCGCCGCCGCGATGTCCGCCGGGCGGTCGTGACCGACGATGAAGCGCGCCGGCATTATTTGAGCGGGATGCGCTTCGATGCGATCCTGCGCGGCGACGGCGGCGAAGGATTCGCGGCGGCTCCGGCCTGATTTGCAGAATGAATTTGGCGCCTATGCGGCGCGGCCGCGCAAGCAGCCGCGCCGCTTTATTTGTGGCCGCCTGCGGATGATCCAAAATGCCATTTTCTCCATCGGCGGCCGTCTGTTTTCTGCTGGCGGTTATCATATTCGTGGTTCCGTCCATCCGGCGCGCCGTGTTCGCAATTCTCCGGGTCGGGTTCGTTTTCATTGTGATCGGTGGAGCGGCCGGCGGAATCGTGATGATCATGAATAACGAAACGATTTTTGAAGAGCCGGGCACTCGTCCTCGCGTACTGCGATTCCTGACCATGAATTCGGCGGCGGCGAGCAAAGATGGATCCGGGGCGGTCACATGCGATTTGAGCAAGCCGGTCATCGCTCAGCCGGACTTGCCAAGCACGCCGGAGGAAGGCCATCGGCATCACCCCCACGCCGCGCCGAAGCAGCCGCGGCCTGCGACAACCAGTACGCCTGCGGCCGGTGAAGCGCCGGAGGATTCATATCCCGAGCTGGTGATGCGCACCTATCCGGGACTGCCGCGCCGCAAACTGTACCAGCTTGCCCGCGAGACGGTTGATTCTCTCGGTGGATGGAAAGTTACGGCGGCGAATCCTGCCGCCTATACGCTCGAGTGCGTATACACGGCACGCCTGTTCAGCCTGGAGGACGACGTTCGAATTACTGTCCGGCCCGACGGTTCGATTGACGTATGCTCGCGATCCGGCTCCGCGCGGCCCGATTCAACTTCACTATTGCGGTTCTTTCCGGGCGACTTGGGCGCCAATATCGGGCACATCAAGGAGTTTTACGAGGCCCTGGATCCGAAGACGGACGCCGCATACCAGGAGGAACAGCAGCGCGAAAACGCCCAGCAACCGCGTTAACCACGCAGGGCGAATTTCGGATAGGATTCAATGCGATGATCCGGGAAGCACAAATCGACGCGCTGGCGAACCATCTCGTCCACGGTCTGGTCGACCTTGGCGTGATCGCGCCCAAGCGCGACGTCAAGGAACTGGTCGCTTGCGTGACCGAGTTGATGTCCGCGAATTTCGGGACCGAGGCGCAAATCGACGACGAAGCCGACAAGATGGCCGAAGAATTGGCGCGCAAGGACTCGCGTGCCGACGTCGATCGGCTGCGCGCGATGATTCGCCAGCGGCTCGCGGAGAAGAAGGGGTTTACTCTGTAGGGTCGCGATGAAACTTACCGAAGAAAGGGTTCTGTTTCTCGCGCGCGAGTCGCTCGAAAAGCTCCGTAAAGAAGGGCTGGCCGACATCCAGAATTTTCCGCTAGCGCTGCGCAAGGCGCGTGAACTGATCGCTCAATATAGTGCGGAAGGCGACGCAATCGATGCGGTCGTTCGGCGCAAGATATTGTCGATCAAACGCGGCATTGTCGAAGGCAGCAACGAATGGACCGTGCTGTACCGGCGTTATCGCGACGAAGAAATGAGAAAGCGCGGCCCCGCTCGCTGATGGCCGCGACTCCAGCTCCGCAGCCGCCGATTCCCGGCGACATTATCGTAGATGATCGGGGCCGCAGGCGCGGCCTGTTCGCCGGTATGGCTCCCGGCCGCGTACTCGATATCCCGGCCGGCGGCGGCCTGCAGACCGGCGCCTTGCGCAATCTTGGCTATCATGTCGTCCCAGTCGATCTGTTTCCGCCCGGCAAGCGCAATGGCCGCGACTGGTGGACGGTTGCCGATGCAAATCTCCAGTTTCCGTATCGCGATGCGTCGTTCGATTACGTGCTCTCGCGCGAAGGTATTGAGCATCTGGCAAACCAGCTGGGATTCATCGGCGAATGCGCGCGAGTGCTTCGTCCGGGCGGCAAATTCGTGATGACTACGCCGAACATGATGCATCTATCGGCCCGCGCGAGCATGTTTCTGACCGGGCAGCGCAATCTTCGTCGCGGTCTCGTGAATGAGGTTCAGACGTTTCGGGGCCGCAAAGGGCCGCGCGTCTATCACGGCCACGCCTTCCTGCTCGATTATTTCCGGGCGCGCTACATGCTCCGGCTGTCAGGTTTCGATCGGCTTGAAGTTTACAGCGACCGCAAAAGCCCCACCTCCGTTGCGATGGCGCCGCTGGCCGGAATAATGTGGGCTGCGGCTAAGTTCTCGCTGGCGGTATCGGCGCGTAATGCGCGCCGGCAGGGATATCTCCAAGCGCCGCCGGAGGTAACCGGCGAGATTCTGCGGCATGTGTTTTCCCCCGCGCTGCTGTTCGGCAAACGAATGATCATCGTCGCCGAGCGATCTGCCTAGATCGTACCGAAGCCTGATACAATCCTCGGCCATGGACGACAAGCAGTACCGGAAGGCGGTGGACGAATGCTTCTCCCGGGTCGCGAAACGGCTGGAAGATTTTGACCCCGACGAAGCCGACTACAGCACGATGGATGGGGCGGTGACTATCGAGTTTTCCGACGGTGACAAGTTCATTTTGAGCCGGCAGTCGGCTGCCCATCAGATCTGGCTCGCCGCCGGCGCCCATGGCTATCGCTATAGTTGGGACGAGGGTCGTAATGTATGGATTGACGACAAGGAAGGCCACGAATTGTACGCCCGGCTGGCCCAACTCGTGGCTGAAAAAGTGAGCCATTCCGTAGTTTTTTAGGCACTTTGGGGCTTATCCACAGGTCTTGCATTCCCGCGTAATCTGGCTAAACTGGCGGTTGGCACTCGGTAGCGCTGAGTGCCAATTGACAAACTCAGAACCGTAATTAACTTTTCGAAGGCTGGATTTTCCGGCCACAAACACCACCATCAAGGGCAAGGAGGCTATCGGTTTGCAATGAAGATTAAACCACTTGGCGATCGGATTCTCGTCAAGCGCATCAAGGAAGAGGAGCGGACCAAGGGCGGGATCATTATTCCCGACACCGCTAAGGAAAAGCCGCAGGAAGGCAAGGTCGTCGCGGTCGGAAAGGGCAAGTACGACGATCACGGCAAACTCATCCCGACCGAGGTCAAAGCGGGAGACAAGATTCTGTTCGGAAAATACTCGGGCAGCGAGTTCAAGCACGAAGGCGAAGACCTTCTAATCCTGCGCGAGGACGACATCCTGGGGATCATCGAGTAGGCGATACCCGGGAATAGCCTGAAACCAATATCGCACCAGCAAATTTCTGAATTAAGGAGAGGCAAAGAACCATGCCCGCAAAGATAGTTCGTTTTGGACAGGAGGCGCGCGAGAAGATCCTGAAGGGGGTCAATGTCCTTGCCGACGCCGTTACCGTGACGCTCGGCCCCAAGGGCCGCAACGTCGTGCTCGAAAAGAGCTTTGGCGCTCCGACCGTGACCAAGGACGGCGTGACGGTCGCCAAAGAAGTCGAGCTGGAAGACAAGTTCGAAAACATGGGCGCTCAGATGGTCAAGGAGGTCGCCTCCAAGACCTCGGATGTCGCCGGAGACGGCACCACCACCGCGACCGTGCTCGCGCGTTCGATTTTCACCGAAGGCATCAAGATGGTCGCGGCCGGACACGATCCGATGTCGCTAAAGCGCGGCATCAATCGCGCGGTTGACGCAATCACCGGCGAGCTCAAGAGCATGTCCAAGCCGACCAAGGACCGCAAGGAAATCGCCCAAGTCGGCACCATTTCAGCCAACAACGACTCGACCATCGGCGACATCATCGCCGAGGCGATGGAGAAGGTTGGGAAAGAGGGTGTCATCACCGTCGAAGAGGCGCGCGGCTTGGAGACGCAGCTGGAAGTGGTCGAAGGAATGCAGTTCGACCGCGGCTATCTTTCGCCCTATTTCGTAACCGATCCGGAGCGGATGGAGGCGAAGCTCGACGACGCGTTCATTCTCATCCATGAGAAGAAGATTTCGTCGATGAAAGACCTGCTGCCGATTCTCGAGACCATCGCCAAGAGCGGCAAGCCGTTCTTGCTGATTGCAGAGGATATCGAGGGCGAGGCGCTGGCCACATTGGTGGTGAACAAGATTCGCGGCACGCTCTCCTGCGTCGCCGTGAAGGCTCCGGGCTTCGGCGACCGCCGCAAGGCGATGCTCGAAGACATTGCAATCCTGACCGGCGGCCGTGCGATTTCCGAGGAACTCGGCATCAAGCTGGAAAGCATCACGCTCAACGATCTTGGCCGCGCCAAGCGGATCGTGGTCGACAAGGACAACTGCACGATCATCGATGGCGCCGGCAAGAAGGCTGACATCGAAGGGCGCATCAAGCAGATTCGCGCCCAAATCGAGGAGACCACCTCCGACTACGATCGCGAGAAGCTGCAGGAGCGGCTGGCGAAGCTGGTGGGCGGCGTCGCGGTAATTCGCGTCGGCGCGGCGACCGAGGTTGAACTCAAGGAGAAGAAGGCGCGCGTCGAAGATGCGCTCCATGCCACTCGCGCCGCGGTTGAAGAGGGCGTGGTGCCGGGCGGCGGCGTTGCGCTGATTCGCTCGTCGGTCGCGCTCGACAATCTGCGCGCCAGCGAGGACGAAAAGATCGGTGTTGCGATCATCAAGAAGGCAGTCGAAGGTCCCGCATGGTGGATCGCGACCAACGCGGGATGGGAAGGCTCGGTCGTCGTCGACAAGATCAAGAACAACAAGGGGCCGTTCGGGTTCAACGCGGCCAGCGAGGAGTTCGAGGATCTCATGAAGGCGGGGATTATCGATCCGACCAAGGTGGTCCGTAGCGCGCTTCAGAATGCGTCGTCGGTTGCGAGCCTGTTGCTCACGACCGAATGCATGGTCGCCGAAAAGCCGGATGAGAAGCCGGCTGGCGGCGGTGGAATGCCGGGCGGCATGCCCCCGGGCGGCATGATGTAAGCGCTGCTCTGAGCTTGTGTGACTTGAACGGCGGTGAGGGCAAATGCCTTCACCGCCGTTTTTTTTCATGTGGCATTGAGCGAATGGAGACAAGATAAGAAATTCTTAAGTATGGCGTGGGTGACAAGTAAGACTACTTATGTCACCATCATGCAACAGTTTGCTGGCTTGCAACGCAAATCTGGCACAGCAAGGTCATCTGCAGCGCAGCTTTGAGGCACCGCACCGCTGCGGCTAATCCAAATTGTTAAGATTTCGAGCATTCAGGCAAAACACAAGCTAACATTAATTTGGATGGTTCAATTGCTGAGAATACCGAAAAATCTTCTTAGAATCGGCGATTTCTTGGATTTTGCCATGAATCCGCCGCAGAATCGTTTTAGCTTTCTGCGGGTCTGATTTTGCTGCGAGCGAGCGTGAATTCTGTAATTGAGTCACGGCGGTAGTGGCGGCATCAAGATTGCTTCTATTGGCTAGGCAGGCAGGATGCCGGAATCGGGTGAGTCGACGAGCGCGTAGATTGGTTTCTACGCACGCTGATTGGCCTCGGGTTTGACGGTCTCCAGCCCAATTTTAACGCTGTGGTAGGGCTCGGTTCGTGAGGATCGGGCGGGAGAGACCGTGATGGCAGTCCGGGTATTGATTGCTGACAGCTCGGGGGTAACTCGCGATATCATCCGGCATCATCTCGAGTGCGGGGGATGCGAGATAGTAGGAGAAACCAAGACCGTCGAGCAGGCGCTTAACCTGTTTAGAACCGCGCGGCCCGATGTCGTGATGCTCGATCCCGGGTTGAACAGCACCGATCATGGCGACCCGCTCAAAATGTTTCGAACGATTCGCGAAGAATCGCCGTCCACTTCAGTAATTGTCGTAAGCGCATCCCGATCGCCCGAAACACAGCGCCTGTTCCTGCGCGAAGGCGCCCTTGATTGTGTTGTCGAGCCGTTCGATAGCCGCGGCTTCGAGAATATGTGGCGCAAGCTGTCCAAGATTTATCCCGAACTCGACCGTCGCCAACCGGTGATGGCGGGTTCCGCGGCGGGCGCACGCGCGATGCGGGCGTAAGCTGCGGTCGCTATAGGTCATCGACTAAACTTCGCGATTCGCCGCTGGCGGCCTCCATGGCCGCCTTTCAATTTCTCGGTCCCGCTTGGTTCCTGCTTCTCAATTGATGCGATAAAATCAAAGTCGCCGGAGAAATAGCCCCTGTGATTGTCGTAATGAAATCGCATGCCACCGAGGATGAGATCCAAAATATCGTCCGGATGGCGGAGGAACTCGATTATCGCGCCCACGTGATTCGCGGTGTCGAGCGCGTAGTCGTCGCATGCGTTGGCGACGAACGTGGAGAGAAGCACCAGTTGGGGCATCTAGAGTCGGTTGCCGGTGTGGAACGCGTAATGCCCGTGCTGCGGTCGTTCAAGCTGGCCGCGCGGGAGGTGCGCCCCGAAGGCTCGCGGATCAAGGTCGGCAACGCTGAAATCGGCGGGCGGCGGCTGGCGGTGATTGCGGGACCGTGCGCCGTCGAAAGCGAGGAGCAGGTTGAGGCGGCGGCCGCCGCGGTCAAGGCCGCCGGAGCTCATCTTCTGCGCGGCGGCGCATTCAAGCCCCGTACATCGCCATACTCGTTTCAGGGAATGGAAGATGAGGGGGTGCGCCTGCTCGAAGCAGCCGGACGCCACGTCGGTCTGCCGGTGGTTACCGAGATCATGGATCCTCACGACATCGACTTGGTCGTTCAGCACGCCGACATGCTCCAAGTCGGCGCACGCAATGCGCAGAATTTTTCGCTCCTGCGCCGCTTGGGACGCATCAAGAAGCCAGTGCTGTTAAAGCGCGGGATGTCCACCAAGCTGGAAGAATTCGTGATGGCCGCGGAGTACATCTTGTCCGAGGGCAATCCCAATGTCGTCCTCTGCGAGCGCGGAATCCGCACATTCGAGACGGCCACGCGCAATACGCTCGACTTGAATGCGGTCCCGTTGCTCAAACAATGGACCCATCTGCCGGTGCTGGTCGATCCCAGCCACGGCACCGGCATTTACTCGCTGGTAGCGCCGATGGCGCTGGCGGCGGTTGCGGCAGGCGCGGATGGCTTGCTGATCGAAGTTCATCCGAAGCCGGAGGCCGCCCTTTCCGACGGGCCCCAGCAGCTCAAACCGCCGCGCTTCGCCGACCTGATGAGAGCGCTGCGCCCGGTTGCCGAAGCGGTTGGCCGCACACTTTAGGGTTTCGTTCGTCCACCGGATTTAGAGTGAGGGTTCCGCTGATCGCGATGCCACTCCTGTTTGATACGCATTGCCGCGCGGCATTTGATAGACTTTCGCATCAGTCAGCGTGAACGCAAAACCGGCCAAACCCAAGGCGCTCCTCCCCGGCGACACGATCGGAGTGATCGCGCCTGCCACCGCGATCGAACGGGCGCATCTTGAGCGCGGCGTGAATGTTCTTACTCAGGCCGGATACCGCGTAAAAGTTTCCGAGCGTGCACTCGCGCGATCGGGGATTTTTGCGGGCAGCGATCGCGAGCGCGCGGACGAAGTTCAGGCCTATTTCGCCGACCCGGCTGTAAAGGCGATTTTTTGCGCGCGCGGCGGCTACGGATGTGGCCGGCTGCTGCCGATAATCGATTTTGATGCGATTGCACACACGCCCAAAATATTTTTGGGCTTTTCCGACGAGACATTTTTGCTGTGCTCGCTCGTCGATCGAGCGTCGATGGTGACGTTCCACGGTCCGATGGTCGCGATGGATTTCTCGCGCGGGCTGACTGCGCGCTCGCTGGATCATTTGCGCCGCCTGCTCAGTGGCGAAGCCGGGGGCTTTGAACTGGAAGCGCGCGAAGCGATCCATCCGGGCGAAGCGTCCGGCGAGGTGATAGGAGGTTGCCTGTCGGTGCTGGTTGCGATGCTCGGGACTCCGTATGCGCCGCGATTCGCGGGTCGGATTCTTTTTTTGGAGGATACCGGCGAGCGCGCGTATCGAATCGATCGGATGCTTGTGCAGTTGCGCCAATCGGGCGCACTCAAGCAGGCCGCCGGCATCGTCTTCGGTGCGCTTCGGCTGGTTGAGGGAAATGAACAGGAAAGCAGGCTATCGGCCGGATTCGTTGCCGAAGAAACCGCTGACCTTGGCTGTCCGGTGCTGTACGGGGTTGAGGCCGGCCACGGCACCGAGAATCTTACGATTCCATTCGGCGTGCGCGCGCATATCGACGCCGGTTCACGGCGGTTGATTTTCAGCGAAGCTGCCGTCGAACGTTGATGGAGAAGCCGCCTTGGGCTGGACCGAAGTCGAACAGGCAATCATTGGCGCGGCCGAACAGGGGGTGATCCCCGGGGCGACGCTGGTCGTGCGCCGCGGCAACGACGTGGTTTTCGAGGGTGCCTTCGGCTCCCGTTCGATTCTTCCCGAACGTTCGCCGGCCCGGATCGAGACCGTTTATGATTTGTCGTCGCTGACCAAGGCGCTTGCGACCACGATCGCCGCGATGATGCTGGTGCGCGACGGGCGCCTGCGCCTGGATGATCGCGTTACGCGCCTAATTCCCGATTTCGATGTGCACGGAAAAACTCCCGTGACGTTCCGCCATCTGCTGGCGCATTGCTCGGGCTTGCCGGCGTGGCGGCCATTCTTTCAGCGGGTCGCCGATGTGGAACGTGGGGGCCGCGTAAACTTTATGGCCAGCCCCAGCGCCAAGGAATTCGTTTACGGCGAGATTCATCGCGAGCGGCTGGAGGCCGCGCCCGGTTCCCGCGCGATCTACTCGGATTTAGGGTTCATCGTGCTGGGCGAGACGATCGAAAAGGCCGCCGGTATCGCACTCGATAGATTTTGCCGGCAGAAAATTTTCCGCCCGCTTGGTTTGCGCGCGACCGATTTCATCGACATCTCGATGGCGCGGTCGCGAAAGCTCAAGCCGGTGGCCGGGATGTTCGCGCCCACGGAGATCTGCCCGTCGCGCAACCGGCTGCTGATCGGCGAAGTGGACGATGAGAACGCATTTGCGATGGGGGGAGTATCGGGCCACGCGGGTTTGTTCGGCCCGGTGCGCGAGGTCGATCGGATCGTGCACGAGCTAATCGCATGCTATGCGGGCCGGTCGAATTTCATTCCTAAAAAAATCATCAGGGAATTTTGGACCCGCGATCCGGCCGTTCCGGATTCGACCTGGGCCCTGGGGTGGGATTCTCCCACGCCCGCACGCTCCAGCTCGGGGCATCATTTTTCGCCCGACGCCATCGGCCATCTGGGTTTTACCGGTACTTCGATATGGATTGAGCCGGAGCGAGAGATCGCCGTTTCGCTGCTGACCAATCGCGTTCACCCCAGCCGTGACAATCAGGCGATCCGCGAGTTCCGACCCAAAATCCACGATCTGATTATGGAGACAATCAATGCCGGCTGATTCGGAAAGCGCCATGCGCCTTGCCCGGATTCCCGCAAACGCGCGTCATGTCCATTTGATCGGCGTCGGTGGCACGGCGATGGCGGCATTGGCCGGGATGCTGGCCGCGCGTGGCATACGCGTGACCGGTTCGGATAATCCGCTCTACGAGCCTACGGCATCGCTCTTGGCCGGTTCGAAGGTTCACGTGATGTCCGGATTCTCACCCGCCAATCTTTCGCCGGCACCCGACTTGGCGGTCGTCGGCAACGTGATTACGCAAAATAATCCGGAGGCAGTGGCGCTGCTTGCCTCTCCGATCCCGTACGTCTCGATGCCGGAAGCGCTGTGGCATTTTTTCTTGAAGGATCGGCGCGTGCTGATGGTCGCCGGAACGCACGGCAAGACGACGTCAACCGCGATGATGGCGCAGGTCCTGTCGGCGGCGGGAAGGGATCCGTCGATGCTGGTCGGCGGAGTCGCGAAGGACTTCGGATCGAATTACCGGCTCGGCAACGGACAGGATTTTGTCATCGAGGGCGATGAGTACGACACCGCATTCTTCGATAAGGGGCCAAAGTTTCTTCATTACCGCGCCACCGGCGCAATCGTGACCGCAGTCGAGTTCGATCATGCGGACATCTATCGCGATCTCGATCACGTAAAGTCGAGCTTTCGCGCGCTCGCGGCCCAGATGGATGCTTCGCGGGTACTTGCCGTGTGCGCCGATTTCCCGCATGCGATTGACTCGACGCAGGCGACCAAGGCGCAGCGGATAACGTTCGGATTGCGCGCCGGCGAACTCCGCGCGGCCGGAATCGCGATCGGTGCAGAAGGTGCGCGTTTCCACGTGGAGCGCAACGCGCGCAAAATCTCGCCGCAGTTTCTCCTGCCGATCGGCGGCCGGATGAATATCGCCAATGCGCTTGGCGTGTACACGTTATTGAGCGCATTCGGGATGCCGGACGCCGACATCGCGCGCGGATTCACTTCATTCAAGGGTGTGGTCCGGCGGCAGGAGGTAATCGGCGAAGCGGCCGGTGTTACCGTCGTCGATGATTTTGCGCATCACCCAACCGCGATTCGCGTGACCTTGGAGGCGATCGCGGAGCGTTTCCCCGCCCGGCGTATCCTTGCCGCGTTCGAGCCCCGCTCGAATACCGCGCGCCGGAACGTTTTTCAGGATGGGTTTGCGACCGCATTCGATCGCGCCGCGCGCGTTTACCTTGGTCCGGTCTATTTCAAGGAAAACGATCCGATACCGCCCGCCGAACGATTGGCGACCGATAAGCTGGCGAAATCTATCGCCGCGCGTGGGCCGGAGGCTGCGGCCTGCGCATCGAACGATGAGATTCTCGAGCGCATGCTCGCCGATGCGCGCGCGGGAGATGTGGCAATCTTCATGTCGAACGGCCCTTTCGACGGACTTAAGGAGCGATTACTCGCCGCGTTGAAATTCCGCGCGGCGTAACGCGCGAGAATCGAATCGGGCACTCTATTTCGCCTTCAATCTCGGATCGTTTTCATTGATACAGAAACTCCGCTCTGCAGCCTCGACTCTAATGCTCAATTCAGGATCCTGCATTTGGGATCTTCGAAGACTGATTACATGTGCTGATTTGTAATCTTCACATTTCGAACGATCTGAAAAATAGGTCCCGCCTCGATCCCATAGGGTTAGAGGCGCGCAATACAGGGGGTGCTGTCGCGATGCCTCCTTGGAGTCCCACGGTGGACTGATCAAAAACCAGCCCGCGAGTGCAAGCGCGGCGGAGTGGCGGATGTTCATGGCTACCTTAATAGCAAATGACCTTGAAATGCTGAAGGTGAAGCTTTGTCATTTTTCAGGCGGTGTCGCGCGCTGTATCGGCTACGTGCCTTGAGCCTTGGGGGGCGCGGGCTTATGATCGAGAAGCGTCCGCTAAACGCGGTGCAAACTCTCGGCAATGGCGCTCAATAAAATATCGGTGCTGATTGCCGTCACAGCGCTGATTGCGCTTGGGGCGGCACCCGCGCGTGCGCAGGCACCCAATCTGCCGCCCGGCGCTCAGTCGGGATCGCATGGGAATGTTCCCCCGGTCAATCCCAACGCGGGGCAGGGCAGCGGCGAAAGCGACTCGACGCTGGAAATCGCACCGCAGCCGGGAGCGATTCCGCGCGAACCCGGCGTCGATGTGGCTCCGGGTGGTCGCGCCTATGTGTCGGGTGAGGAGAGCGCGTCGGTTCAGCCGGGGTATCGGCCAAATTCCGAAAATGACAATGGCGGCGGCAATCAGCGGCCGGGCCGGCGGCCATATCTTGGAGTCACGGTCCGCTATACCACCGAATGCTACGCGGGCATGGAAGAGCACGGACTGGAAGTCGTGACCATCGATCCGAACAGTCCCGCGCAGCGGGCCGGCCTGCAGGGGCGCACTGGGCCGACTGCGGTCGGCGCGACGGGCCTCACCGCCGGGACACTGTTGGGTCCCTTGTCGATGCTGGTCAATCCGCTGCTGGTGCGATCCGGATCGCTTGGGCAGGGGGGAGATTTGATCGTCGCCGTGGACGACGAGCGGATTCGCAGCGAGGACGACCTAAACGAAGCGATGGCGCGAATAAAGCCCGGTGACACAATGTATCTGACAGTGATTCGGCCGACGGGAAACGGGAATCACAAGACCATGAAGATTGCGGTGCATGTCGGGACGGTGGGGCAGCCGGTCGCGAATGCATCCACGCCGCCATATTCGCCGTCCGGCGGCGGCGCTGCGCCCTAGATTTCTGCTATCATACGTTGGTTCGATGCCACCGGCGTGCACGATCCATGCGCGCGCTGCCGGAGGGCATTGTTGCGCGTTTGGAGCGTGAAACTTGCAGCGAAGTCTCAAAGAATCCGCGGGTGAATTGGCAGCCCGCCTTGCCAACGGCACGGAGCACCACTTTCCCGTGATGGGCCTGCGCGGGGCCGCCAATGCGCTGATGATTCGCGAGATGGCGCTTAGGCTTAAGCGACCGATTCTCGTAGTCACGTCGCTTGCGGCTGAGGCTGAATCGCTAGCCAGCGAGGCCGCATTCTTCCTCGATGAAACCGCCGCCACCGATTTCGCCACGCAGAGGGTGCATCTCTTGCGCTCGTGGGAAGTCAAGCCGATGGCGCCGCTGTCGCCCCCGAGGGAAGCGCAGGCCGCGCAAATTGCGGCGTTGTACGCGATGCGCCGGAATGAAGCGCCGCTGGTGATCGCTTCGGCGGAGGCGCTGATGACGCGGACGATTCCGCGTGCCGCCTTCGACGATTCGATCGTTGCGGTCGCCGCTGCGGAGCGGCTCGATCGCGAGGCTCTAATCGACGCACTCGCGTCGTCGGGTTATCAGCGCGTTCCGCAGACCGAGGAGCCGGGCGATTTCAGCGTGCGCGGCGGAATCGTGGATGTCTTCTCGCCGCTCTATCGCGACCCGGTTCGGATCGAGCTCGAGGACGATCTGGTCACGTCGATTCGCCATTTCGATGCCGACAGCCAGCGTTCCGCAGGTGAAATCGACCGAGCCGTGATCACCCGGACGCGATTTCTCCCCGCCTCGGCGCTCAAGGACGAGAAGCTTCGTACCGCCGCCGCGCTGCGCGCCGCCGAAATCGGCATGGTCCGCAAGGAGGCCGCCGAACTGGCCGAAACGCTCGAAAATGGGATTCTGTTTCCCGGCGCCGAACTGCTGATGCCATATGCCTACGCGCGCCCGCTCGACACGATTTTCGACTACCTCCCCAAGGGAACGTTGCTCTGGCTGAACGATCCGGGACGAATCGTCGCCGAAGCGGCTCGATTTGCGGAAATAATTGCGCGTGAAGCAGCCGCGGCAATTGAAAAACCGGTATTCCATCCGGCGCCGGAGGCGTTGTTTCTGGCGGTCGATGAATTTGAACGGAATCTCGAACGGTTTACCGCGGTCGAGGCCGGATCGCTGGTGACGATCGCCGCGCCACGGGAAGGATGGGCGACTCCGGTTGAAGTGAAGTCGCAGGCCAGCGTGCGGCTTACGTCGAGCGAACCGAACGACGGCCGCGCGGCACCCAGCTTCGAGCCGCTGGTGCGCGAGCTGCGCGAGGTGCAGCGAGGACAGGGCCGGTCGCTGATGATCGTTGAGGGTCCCAATCAGGCGGCCCGGTTGAAACGCCATCTGGAAGCTTACGATTTGACCGTGAACACCGAATGCAAAAGTTTTGCGGCGCTGATGGATTGGCCCGATTTCCGCCCCGCGATTATGGAAGGCGAAATCGCGGCCGGCGCCGTCCTGCAGGATGACGGCCTATACATCCACAGCGAGGAGGAAATTTTCGGCGAGCCGCGGGTTCGCCGCCGCAAGCGCCCGGCAAGCGCCGGTGCGCTGCTCAGACTTGAGGAATTGAAGCATAACGATCTGGTCGTGCACATCGATCACGGGATCGGGAAATACCGCGGCCTGAAGCATCTTAAGGTCGCCGACACTGAAGGCGATTTTATGAACCTCGAATATGCCGGCAACGACACCATGTACGTCCCAGTCGAGAGGATCAATCTGGTCCAGCGCTACGTAGGCGGCGGCGATACGGAGGCGCCCAAGCTCGATAAGCTTGGTTCCGGCTCGTGGGAAAAGGTGAAGCGGCGTACGCGTCAGGCGGTCTTGGCGATGGCCGCCGAGTTGCTCGAAATTTATGCCGCGCGAGAGGTGCTGGAAGGGCATGCCTATCCGCTGCCCGTTCGCGAATATGAAGAGTTCACGGATCGATTCGAATTCGAGGAAACCCCCGATCAGCAGGCTGCGATTGACGATGTCATTCGCGATCTCACGCGATCCAAGCCGATGGATCGTTTGATTTGCGGCGATGCCGGCTTCGGCAAAACGGAAGTCGCGCTGCGCGCCGCATTCATCGCAGTGATGGACGGGCGGCAGGTCGCCGTGCTTGCGCCGACGACGATTCTGGCCGAGCAACATTGGAACACCTTCCGCGAGCGCTTTAAGGATTACCCGGTAAGAGTTGAGATGGTCTCCCGGTTCCGCAGTGCGCGGGAAAATCGAGCGGTTATCGAGGATGCTTCAAACGGCAAGATCGATATTGTCGTTGGAACGCATCGGCTGTTGTCGGCGGATGTGCAGTTTCCTCGGCTGGGACTGCTCGTGATCGACGAGGAGCATCGCTTCGGCGTCGCCGACAAGGAGCGGATGAAGAAGCTCAAGAAGATGGTTCCGGTGCTGACGCTTACCGCGACGCCGATTCCCCGCACGCTGCACATGGCGATGCTCGGCATCCGCGACCTGTCGGTGATTCAGACGCCACCCGCCGACCGGCAGGCGATCCGGACCTTCGTGGCGCATTTCGATGATGCGACGATTCGGGACGCAATTTTGCGGGAACTCAATCGCGGCGGGCAGGTCTTCTTCGTGCACAACCGGGTTGAAAATATCGACTACATGGCGCGGCATCTGGGCGCGTTGATTCCGGAGGCGAAGATCGCAATTGCGCACGGGCAAATGAACGAACGCGCGCTTGAGGAAATCATGCGCGATTTCATCGAGAAGCGCATCAATGTCCTCGTGTGCAGCGCGATCATCGAGTCGGGCTTGGATATTCCGAACGCCAACACGATGATCATCAATCGAGCCGACCATTTCGGGCTGGCGCAGTTGTACCAACTGCGCGGGCGCGTCGGCCGCTCGCGTAATCGTGCATACGCATACCTGCTGATTCCCGGCGAACACATCATCACGCGCGACGCGAAGCGCCGCATCGATGCGCTGCGAGAACTGGTCGAGTCCGACAGCGGGGGGGGCTTTAAACTGGCGATGGCGGATTTGGAGCACCGCGGAGCCGGCAACCTGCTCGGCCGCGAGCAATCCGGAGAAATTACCGCAGTCGGCTTCGAGCTCTATACGGAGATGATGGAAGAAGCGATTGCGGAGCTGCGCGGCCAGCCACATCGGCCCGATTTCGAGCCCGAACTACGCATCGGCATCCCGGCATACATCCCCGACGCTTATGTCGCTGATGAGAACGAGCGGCTGGTGCTCTACCGCCGGATCGCGCGCGCGGCCAACGACGAAGAGGTCGATGAACTGCGCGGCGATATGCGCGATCGTTTCGGCCCGGTTCCGACGCTGGTCGAAAATCTCCTTGCGGCGATGAAACTTCGCCGCCAAATGAAGGAGATGATGATGCTCAGCGGCATCATGAAGGGGACTCAACTGGAAATCCGGTTTCATCCCGAAGCTCCAGTGGATACCGCCAAGCTTGCGGCACTGGTCGACAAAAACCGGCGCACGATGCGCATGACGCCGGCGTACCAGGTGATTGCGCGGATCGAGCCCGGCGAATATGACCGCGTATTCGAGCAGATCGACGGCGTCTTGCAGGCATTGCGAGGCTGTGAGAATTTGAGAAGCGCCCCGGCGGCGAAGGCAGCATCGGCCGTCAATTAGTTGGGGGATACGCAACATGTCATCAATCACGCCCATTAGTAAAAGATCTGTCGGCCTGCTCGGTGTTGTGTTCGCGATCGCTGTTACCGCTGTATTTCTTTCGTCCGGGATGGCACGAGCGCAGGATACGGTCGATCAGGTTGTGGCCAGCGTGGATGGCGAACCAATTACGTTGCGCGAGGTTATCGAGTTCGCGGCGGTCACCGGCAATCCGATTCAGACCGACGATCTGGCGACCTCGCCCGCGGCGCAGGCGGCATTGAAGGGCCTAATCGGAGAAAAGCTGCTCGAGCAGGAAGTCAAAAAATATGAAGATAAGGTGGATGACGAGCAAATCGACCATTATTTGAAGGACATCCGCCAGCAGCGCCATATGAGCGAGGCGGAATTTCGCGCTTCGCTTCAATCCGCCGGAATCACATACGACGAAATGCGCAAACGCGCTCGAATGGACCTGGAAAAGGCCTACATGATCCAGCAGCAGGTACGCGAGAAAATCGAGATTCCTGACGCCGACGTCAAAGCCTTCTACGACGCCCATCGCCAGGATTTCACAGTCGAAAAGGAGCGGCTGAAGCTCGCGCAGATTCTCATCGCGGTGCCAAACAATGCAACGCCGGAGCAAATCGCCGCGGCGCAAAAGAAGGCCGACGATATTCGTTCGCGCGCGCTCAAGGGCCAGGACTTTGGCGACCTGGCGCATCGCTATTCCGACGATGAGTCGAAGGCGAATGGCGGCGAATTGGGATGGTTTGGGCCCGCCGACGTCAAGGACCAGATCCTTGCAGCCGTGAAGAACCTCAAGCCCGGTCAGGTATCCGCTGTAATCCGGACCGAGCACGGATTTCACATCGTCAAGCTGGAGGATCATGAGGTTCCCGGCCTTCGCCCATATTCGGAAATGAAGACGCAGATTCGCGAGATGATGATCGATCGGGCCGCTCAGGCACGCCTGCAAACTTGGGTTGAAACCGAGCTCATCAAGCAGCATTACGTCGAGACGCTCTACTAGCGCGGGCGAATTTGTCTTTTCTCGATCCTAAATAGAGCGTGATGCGAAGCAGCCGAAAGATGCCGCGAATAATCGCGGTCAGCATGGGCGACCCGGCTGGTATCGGTGCCGAGGTGATTCTCAAAGCCGCGGCGAAACTTGATGAGCGGAGAAACCCGCCGACTCTTCTAATATTAGGCGATCTGGGCGTTATGCATGCGACAGCCAAACGGCTTCGTAGCGTGCCTCAACCGATCGAATGGCAGCCGGCCGGTGGACTGACTCCGCGTGGCGCAGGTCTCGGCGTAATCTCCATTTCGAAGCTGCCGGCACGGGCGATTGTGCCCGGGCGTCCAAGCGTCGCCGGTGGCGCCGCCGCGTACGATTACATTGTCGCTGGCGCGAAGATGGCAATGAGCGGCGAAGCCGATGCGCTCGTGACCGCGCCGATCAGCAAGGAGTGGATGAACCGCGCGGGTCATCATTTTCCCGGCCACTCGGAACTGCTCGCGAAGCTTGGCCGCGCGCGGAATTGGCGGATGATGTTTGCCGGCGGCGAGTTGCGTCTGGCGCTGGTGACCGTTCACATGGGACTTGCGAAAGTTTCCGCCGCGCTTACGCAACAGCGTGTGCTCGATACCATTCGCCTGCTCGCGGAGCATCTACGCACGCGCCTGCGAATCGCGCGACCACGAATTGGCGTTCTGGGGTTCAATCCGCACGCGGGTGAGCATGGAATGTTCGGCGATGAGGAGGTTCGCGTTATTTCGCCTGCTATCCGGCGGGCGCGGCGCGCCGGTATCGATGCGTTCGGGCCGCTTGCGCCCGACACCGCGTTCATCCGGCCGGCCGGCCGGTTCAATTTTGACGCCGCCGTGGCCATGTACCACGATCAAGGGCTGATCCCTCTCAAGACAATCGAGTTTGATCGTGCCGTGAACGTAACATTGGGGTTGCCGTTTGTCCGCACGTCGCCCGATCACGGCACCGCGTTCGACATTGCGGGCAAGGGAGTGGCGAATCCGTCGAGCATGATCGCGGCGATTGAGTATGCCGCGCAGGCGGCATCGCGCGGCGCACTGCGATAAGATTTGGGGACGATGGCGGACCGGATAATCATCAAGGGCGCCCGCGAGCACAATCTCAAGAACATCGACCTTGAGATTCCGCGCGACAAGCTGGTCGTGATCACCGGGCTTTCCGGCTCGGGCAAGTCATCGCTCGCATTCGACACAATCTATGCGGAAGGCCAGCGGCGTTATGTCGAGTCGCTGTCGGCATACGCACGGCAGTTTCTGGAGCAGATGGAGAAGCCGGACGTGGACTCGATCGAAGGCCTGTCGCCGGCGATTTCAATCGAGCAGAAGACCGCGTCGCGCAATCCGCGTTCGACGGTCGCGACAATTACGGAAATCTACGATTATCTGCGGCTCCTGTTCGCCCGTGTCGGCCACGCATTTTGTTACAACTGCGGACGTGAAATCGCGCAGCAGAGCGTTCAGCAGATTGTCGATCGGATCATGAGCTGGCCCGAAGGCGCGAAGATTCACGTGCTGGCGCCGATCGTGCGCGACCGCAAGGGGGAGTACCGCAAGGAGCTTTCCGACATGCGGCGGGCGGGCTTCGTCCGCGCGAAGATCGACGGCAAGCTGTACGAATTGGGCGAGGAGCCGGAACTCAAGAAAAATCTCCGCCACACGATCGAGGTGATGGTGGACCGGCTGGCGATCCGGTCTGGAATCGAAAAGCGGCTGGCCGATTCGCTGGAGGTCGCGTTCAAGTACGGCCAGGACCTCCTGAAAATAGAGCGGCTCGACGGACCGAAAAACGAAAGCGAGATTTATTTCAGCCAGCGCTTTGCATGCGTCGAATGCGGCATCTCGTATCCGGAAATCACGCCCCGAATGTTTTCCTTCAACAGTCCGCATGGCGCGTGCGCGGAATGCTCGGGAATCGGGTCGATAATGTACTTCGATCCGGAACTGGTGATCCAGAACGAGGACTTGAGCATCGCCGACGGCGCAATCGCGCCGTGGACGCGGTTCAATTCGATGCAGCCCGTGCTCGACGCGCTCGCGGCGCATTACAAGTTCAGCCTCGACCAGCCGTGGAAGACGCTGCCGCCGAAGGTCAGGAAGGTGATACTGCACGGCTCCGGCGACGAAGAGATCGAGTTCGCCTATCAGCGCGGCCATCATCACGCCGAGTACGCGAAGCCATTCGAAGGAGTGCTGCAATGGCTCGACCGGTGGTACAAGGCGAGCCAGTCCGAGGGAGTGCGCGAGTTCATCGAGGCGTACATGAACATGCGGCCGTGTCCGGCCTGCAAGGGCGCGCGGCTTAAGAAGGAAAGCCTGTTCGTCCGATTCAACGGCAAGTCGATTTCGGAAGTGACGGCCGAATCGATCAAGCAGGCGCTGGCATTCTTTGAAGCGCCCAAGCTCTCACGGCAGGAAGGCGAAATCGGCCGCCTGATTCTGAAGGAGATTCGCGAGCGGCTGGCGTTCCTGTCCGATGTTGGGCTGGATTACCTGACGCTCGATCGCGCGTCTGGCAGCCTGTCGGGCGGCGAGGGCCAGCGCATCCGGCTTGCGACGCAGATCGGATCGAGTTTGGTCGGTGTGCTGTACATCCTGGACGAGCCGTCGATCGGACTGCATCAGCGGGACAATCAGCGGTTGTTGGCGACGCTCAAGCGACTGCGCGACCTCGGCAATACGGTGCTAGTGGTCGAGCATGACCAGGAGACGATGCTCGAGGCCGACCACCTGATCGACATGGGGCCCGGCGCGGGCATCCACGGCGGCTACGTCGTCGCCGAGGGGACGCCGGCCGTCGTGATGCGCAATCCGCGCTCGCTTACCGGCAAATATCTTTCCGGTGAACTTGAGATAGCGGTGCCTTCGCGCCGGCGTCAGCTGTCGGGGCGATGGCTTACGATCAAGGGTGCGCGCGAAAATAACCTGCGTGATTTGACCGTGGCGTTTCCACTGGGGGCTTTCACCTGCGTTTCGGGAGTTTCCGGATCCGGCAAATCGACACTGGTTCTCGATACTCTGTATCGCGCGTTATCGCACAAGCTGGGCGGCAGCCGCGAGCGGGCGGGTGTGCATAAGGCGATTGAAGGCATTGAGCATCTGGACAAGGTGATTCACGTCGATCAGAGCCCGATCGGGCGCACACCCCGATCGAATCCCGCGACCTACACGGGTTTGTTCACGCACATCCGCGAATTGTTCGCGCAGCTGCCCGAGGCGCGGATGCGCGGCTACGGGCCAGGACGGTTTTCATTCAACGTGAAAGGCGGGCGGTGCGAAGCGTGCGAGGGCGACGGCATCATTCGGATTGAGATGCATTTCCTGCCCGACGTGTACGTCACGTGCGAGGTGTGCGGCGGCAAGCGCTATAACCGCGACACGCTGGAAATTCAGTACAAGGGGAAAAACATCGCGGAGGTTTTGAATCTTACCGTACTCGATGCAGTCGAATTTCTAGGCTCGGTGCCGCCCATCCGCCAGAAGCTCGAGACGCTGCGCGACGTGGGCCTGGATTACATTCACTTGGGCCAGTCCGCCACGACGCTGTCGGGCGGCGAAGCTCAACGCATCAAGCTGGCCAAGGAGCTTTCGCGCCGCGCAACCGGCCGCACGCTTTATTTCCTCGACGAGCCGACCACCGGGCTTCATTTCGACGACATCAAGAAGCTGCTCGCGGTGCTGGGGCGGCTGGCCGATGCCGGCAATACGATTATCGTGATCGAGCACAACCTCGACGTGCTCAAGACCGCCGATTACCTGATCGATCTCGGTCCCGAGGGCGGCGATCGCGGCGGCTTGGTGGTCGCCAAGGGTACGCCGGAGGAAGTCGCCGCCGCCAAGGGATCGCACACGGCCCAGTTTCTGCGCGCCGTGCTCAACCATCGCGCCGCCGCGTAATCGCGCTAGCGTTGCCGTAAAATGCGCTTGATATCATATAATGTTAAGAGCATAATTCTTAGAGTCGAGCGATGGTTGAGGTTGAGGGAACCGAAGAGTTTGAGGAGTGGTTTCTTGCGCTATACCAAAAGGAAGCTGAGGCGGTCGCCCGAGTAGTTGGTCTTTTGGAGGAAAAAGGTGTCGCGCTCGGATTTCCATACACCAGTGAAATAAAGGGGGCGGAAGCGCTCCGCGAGCTTAGAGTGCAGTCCGGCGGACATCCGCTGCGCGTGTTCTATGCGTTCGACCCCCTGCGCCGCGCCGTCCTACTACTGGGCGGAGACAAAACCGGCGATAAACGGTTCTATGAAACATTTGTTCCGCGAGCGGAGCGCATTTGGACCGAATACCTCACCGGCCTTGCGAAGAAGGAGAAAAGAAGATGAAGACAAAGCCGTGGCGTGAAATCCGCGCGCGGAGGTTCTCCGCGCGAAAACTAAAGGAGATCGATCGCGCCGTCGAGAAGGAACTGCTTCAAATGGATTTGCGGGAACTCCGCGAAGCGGCGGGCAAGACGCAGGAGGAACTGGCAGAGGCCCTGAAGAAAGCCCAGTCCGAAATCTCACGTCTAGAAAACCGTTCAGATTACCGATTCTCGACGCTGCAGCGATATGTCGCAGCCCTCGGCGGCGAACTTGAAGTAGTGGCGAGCTTTGGCAACCGCCGCGTCCGGCTACGTGCGGCGTGATGGCGCCATGGAGGATCTATCACGCACGGCCAGCGTCGGACTCTGTTTGCTGGGAGCGTCATGTTTCCTAGGGTTGGGAATTTTCGCTTTAATCCGGCCGCAGAAGGCGCGGCAGCTTGGCATTAGCCATGCATCGCGTAATGACCCGCTTCTGCATCGGCTTATGTGGCACTACGTTAAGTCTCCCGCTTATATGGGGTACCTTTTGCTTGTTGGGATTGTGGGGATTGGTGCCGGAGTATTCCTATTATACGTCGCTATCATCCAGTTGCTTGGAAAGCGTGCCTGATTGCACGGATTAATTTTCCAATTCGGTGCCGTCGTAGACGATGCGTTCGCCGTCGATTCTCGCGAACGGCGCGAGCGCGTGAGGTTTGAGTTTGCCGTCGGGCATGATGTGTTCGACATCCCAGCCGCGAATCAATAGATGGTCGGAAATGATACGCCGGTGGCATTGCCACCACAGCCCCTCTGAGCACATATAGGCGGTATTCGCGCGTGAGGCTGCCTCGGTCAGCGCATCAAGACCTTCCGCAAAATCGGCGGTTCCTGTGTAATCGGCATATGAGCGGAACGCAGGATGCTCCCACGCCGTATGTAAAGAATCGGGGGCGATCGATTTGCGCCGGCCTCCCAGCCGCTTCAGCCACCTATATTCGATGCCCGCCTGCACGAGGGATTTCTCCAGCTCTGCTTGGTTGAATTGCGGCCATCGCCGAGAGCTGGGGAACGAGCGCACGTCAGCAAGGATTGCGATGCGATGAGCCGCGAGCAGATCCAGAAATCGCTCGATCGGATGCGTCGAATGACCAACGGTGAAGATGCGTCCGGCTGAGGCCACGCCTCTATTGTGCGCCGGTTTCTTCGGATGTCGAGCCCAGCTTACTGGTGTCGATCTTCGCTTCCTTCTGATTCGCGACCGCGACGATAAGCACAGAGCCGGGGTGCAGGTATTTCTTCGCGACCGCCTGTACGTCTTCTTTTGTCACGGCCTGGATGATGTGCGGATATTTGTCGGCGTAATCGAGGCCGAGTCCGTACAGTTCGACCTGCTGCATGAATCCAACGATCGAACCCAGTGAATCATATTTGAGCGGGAAGCTGCCGACGAGAAACCGCTTTGCGCCGTCGAGTTCAGCGGCGGTGACCGGCTGGTCCTGGATTTTGCGGAGCTGCTGGAGAATCAGGGAGATCGCCTGTTCGGAGCTCCGGTTCTTGGTCTGCAGCACGACGTTGAACGACCCGGGGAACTTTCCCGCCTCAAATCCGCTGGCGACGGAGTAGGCGAGTCCCGCCTTGCTGCGCACGACCTCCACCAAGCGCGAGGCGAAGCCGCCGCCGCCCAGGATGTAGTTCATCACCTGAAGCCGGTAGTAATCGGGATTTCCACGCTCGACGCCGCCAAAGCCCATCGCAATGTTCGACTGTTCGACGTTACGGTCGATAAGCGATGCATGCAGGCCCGGGGCGACCGTGGGTGCGGATGGAACGGTCTGCGGCGCCACGCTGCCGGGAAGCGCCGCAAGCGATTGTTCAAGCGATGCTTTAACTTCCACCGCCGACACGTCGCCGGCCACGCCGATTACCGCACTGCCCATCCGGTAGTGCTCCCGATAAAAGGCGCGCACATCGTCGGCGGTGAGCTTGCCAACCGACTCGGCGTAGCCTTCGACCGGATGACCGTAGGGTGTCTGCGCGCCGAAGAGCGTCTTGTCGAACGTGATGCCGGCGACATAGCCGGGCTCTTCTTCCTGTGCCTTGATCCCTGCAATCTGCTCGGCGCGCTTGCGCTCGATATCGCCGTCGCGCAGGCCCGGTTCGACCAAAATTCCCGCAAGCAGCGCCAGCGTTTCCTTCTGGTACTTCTTCAGCGAGGTGAAGCTGGCGGTCGAGTAATCGCGGCCGGCCACAACTTCGATTGAGCTGCCCATGAAGTCGGATTTCTGATTGAACTCGGCGGCAGTGAGCTCCTTGGTGCCCTGCATGATGGATTGAGAGGTCAGCTCCGCGATCCCCTCTTTGCCGGGAGGATCGCGGCGTGCGCCGGCGTCGAAGGCGATCGACACGGTGAGCATCGGCAGCTGGTGTTGCTCCGATACGAGCAGGATCGCGCCATTGGAGAGCGTCGAGCGCTTGATGTCGAGCGCGTGCGCGAGCGTGGAATTTAGAACGACCGCAATGCACGCGAGCGCCGCGGCGGCATAATGCTTCATCCGTTTATGTGCCGCGATCATTGCACGTCCCCGCGCGAGGCTTCGATATCCGGTGCGTGGCGGACCTGACCGCCCGCGGCCCCTCCTGCGCCTTCGGTCGGAAGCACGCCGGTTGGAACCAGCACGCCCTGGGTTAGGTTGGAAGTGGTCAGATATTTCTTTGCCACGCGCTGCACGTCCTCAGCGGTGACTTTATCGATTCCGGGAATGTACTCGTCGATCCGGCGATAATCGCCAAGCAGCTGGTAGATACCCAGCATCATCGCCTCGTGCATTACCGAATCCTGCCCGAAAACGAACTCCGCCTCCTCAAGGTTTTTCGCCTTCTGCAGCTCTTCGGCCGTTGGCGGCTTGTCGCGGAGCGCTGCCAGCTCGGAATCGATCTCGGCGATCGCGTCCTGCGCCTTCACTCCCGGGCGCATCCGCCCTGAGACGATGAACAGCCCGGGATCGAACGAGGTCATGTCGTATCCCGCATTAATGTCCACAACCATCCGTTTGTCGACAACCATTTTTTTGTAGAGCCGCGAGCTTTTACCGTCGGCCAGAATTTCGCTGGCAATTTCGAGCGCGAATGAGTCGGGACTATTCAAGTTGGGCACGTGAAACGCCTCTTCGACGGCGGGAAGGTTGGCGGCATGCCGCAACTCGACGCGGCGCGTCCCGTCCTGCGGCGGCTCCAGCTCAGTGACAGGCGGCGGCGGCTTGGGGCTGTTCTTGATCGATCCGAATGCAGCGCGAATTTCCTTCAGTACCGTGTCGGCGTTGACATCGCCAACCACCACGATGAGCGCATTGCGCGGCGAGTAATAGATGGCGTGGTAGGCCATCGCATCGGCGCGCGTCAGCCCCGCGACGTCGTGGAACCATCCGATAACCGGCCAGTGGTACGGATGCGCGACATAGGCCTGCGCGCGCACCATCTCGTCCAGAGCGTCTTCCGGGTTGTCGTCGGTCCGCAGGCGGCGCTCCTCGAGCACGACCGCCTTTTCGGAATCGAAGCCCTTGGGCTCGAAATTTGCCATCCGGTCCGCCTCAAGCGATATCGGGACATCGAGATGATCTCTATTGATGATCTCAAAGTAGTCGGTGAAGTCGTATTCGGTAAACGCGTTATCCTCGCCGCCGTTCTGCTGGATGATGTTAGAAAATTCCTCCGGCTTGACCTTCTTCGTGCCGCGGAACATCAGGTGCTCGACCAGATGCGAGATTCCGGTCTTGCCCATCTCTTCGTTGCGCGCGCCGACGCGATAGAAAACGTTGAAGGTCGCAACCGGTGCCTTGTGATTTTCGAGCACGAGGACTTTCAGCCCGTTGGGCAGCGTGTCGGTTCGGACCGCATCGGCGATGCCCGCGCGCGCAATCGACGGGCCGGACAGCGCCAGCGCCAATGTCAGTGCGGCAACGGTCAGCGACCGGGGATGATTAAGAACTTTCGTGATGCTCATGGCCGTCGAACATCTAAGTAGGTTGCTGGAGGGGAAGTCAAGGAACCGTTCCGCGCCCTGCATCCCGCAAAGAACCTAAACTGTGACAAATTGATTCGATCGCGCCAAGCCTGTCACAATCAATTGGAGGACGATGACCGCGGTTGCCGAAAAGACCCAGGAGCTGCACGAGATCAAAGGCGTGCTCACGAAGTTCATGCGGATGCTGTTTCCGCTCGAATTTCGCATCGATTCGCTCGCGAATTGCGGCCCTACGCTGCCGTTTCATTTTCCGTTCACCGCCGGTGAAATGATTTATCTGCCCGAACGGCTGGAGCCCTTCGGGACCCCCGGCGACGCTTACAGCTACTATTTCGCCACCAGCGCGCATCTTGCGGCGCGCCACGACTTCGGGACGTTCAAGCTCAAATTGGCCGACATCCCCGGTTACGAGGAGCGCGGCGAGGAGGGCGTCGAGGCGATCGATTGCTTTGTCGAAGACTTCAGCGATCCCGCACTGGCGAGCGCGCTGATGCGGCTGATGGAGGCGGCGCGAATCGATGCCGAACTGGCGCGGCGCTATCGCGGGATGGCGCCGAAGATTGCCGGCCTTAACCGCGCATTGGTCCGGCAACTGCATCCGGAATCGCTCAGCACGATGCTGGTCTGTGCGGCGCTTGGCTTGGGCGGCGAAGGCAATGCATTGGATGGTCAGTTCGTGCGCTCCGCCGCGCAATTCTTCGCGCCGGTTCGCGTGCCGGGTGCGGATGTCCTTTCCAGTACGCGGCAGGTGCGCTCGCTCTACAACTGGATTCAGGAATTGATCGCCCGCGCGCGGGAGTCCGGCGAGCACAGCCCGCTTTCTCCGGAAGAAGCCGAACGGATGCGCAACGAGCTCATCAAGGGCGTGAAGGGCGCCGATGCGCCGGCGGGTGCCGAGGGCGAAGATGGCGAGCCGGGCGAGGAAGGCGCCGGCGAGCCAGACCAAAACGCCCGGATGGAAGCCTCCGGCAATCGCAGCCGCGGCGGCAAGGGCAGGGCGATTTCGCCGGAGGAAATCCGCAAGCTCATCGAGCAGGGCGCCGAAATCAAGCCGTCGGAGGGCGGTGGCGACAATGACGGCGGCGAAGGGATGTACCTGACCCAGCTGACCGGCAAGCAGCTTGCCGAGCTGGAACAGATGCGCGAGCAGTTGGGCGAAATCGGGCCGGTAACCGGGCAAGGCCGCCTGATGATTTCGCGCGGCAGGAATGAATCGTATTACGCGTACGACGAATGGGACTACGTGATGAACGATTATCGCCGCAACTGGTGCCGGCTGCGTGAAATCGAACTCACGGGTGACGGCGGTGATTTCTTCGCCAGCACGCTCGCGCGATATTCCGAACTGTTACCGATGGTGCGGCGCCATTTTCAGCGCATCCGGCCCGCCTCATACCGGATGGTGCGCGGGCTGGAGGACGGCGAAGAGATCGACCTCGATCGCATGATCGATACGCGGGTGGCGATGCGGATGGGCGAGGTGCCCGACCAGCGCGTGTACAAGGCGCGTAAGAAAGAGGCGCGCGACGTGGCAACGCTGTTCCTGCTCGACATGTCGGCCTCAACCGACGAGCCGATCCATCGCGAGGTTCGCAAGCACGGCGCAGATGACGACGACACCGACGACTGGATGAAGGCATGGCAGCGCCGGCCGCAGACCGCCAACCGCCCACGCCGGATTATCGACGTGAACAAGGAAGCGCTGGTGATCATGGCGCAGGCGCTCGAAGAAATTGGCGACTCCTACGCGATCATGGGCTTTTCCGGCCACGGCCGCGACAACGTCGAGTTCTACACGATCAAGGAGTTCGACAGCGAATTGTCCGATGAGGTCAAGGCGCGCGTCGGCGCGGTAGAGCCCAAACGCTCGACGCGGATGGGCGCGGCGATCCGCCACGTGCGCGAGAAGTTCAAGAACGTTTCATCGCGGGCCCGGCATGTCATCCTGCTCAGCGACGGCTTTCCGCAGGATTTCGACTACGGCCACGATCGGCGTTCGAATGCTTACGGAATCCAGGACACGATGGTCGCGCTGAAGGAATTGGAGATGGCTGGCGTGGTGCCGTTCTGCATCACGGTGGACAAGACCGGCCACGACTATTTGCGCCAGATGTGCAGCGCGTCACGCTATCTCATCATCGAGGACATCGCCTCGCTCCCGCGCCAGTTGCCGAAGATTTACGAACAGGTGGTGCGCTGGTAGGGAAACTAGCGCTTCTTTCCTCGCTTCCCTCGGCTCCCGTCCAGAGGGGGTTTATCGTGGAACTTTCGCCGATATTCTTCATGCAAGTCGAATTCCAACTTTTCAGCTTGCCCCTTGTCATTCGTTTCTACGAAATCAAAGTACAAGCTACTCATGGCAAATTGCTCGTGAAAGCCATATCGATGGAATTTGGTTCCTGTTCCGGCGGCTAGCTTACCAGTCGAAGCGCTGTACAGAAATTCACGAAGCCTTCGTCGAATGGACACACTTTCGCCGATGTGAAGTATTCCATCGTGATCGACTCCCTGACATCTGGAAATCCGTATCGGAATGCCATCTCCCGAGAACGCCCTAATTCGATAAACTCCGGCGCGCTCTTTACTATTACCGTTAATCGTCTGTTTGCTGAGGGCCATGGGCTTGGACCAATCCTGAGTGGTTGCCATGGTTTTTGTCTTTCAGGGTTTAACTTTGAACGAGTCTGAGATCTTTGCCGGTCATTTCGGGCGGGGCCGCGATGCCGAGCATTCCAAGCAGCGTCGGTGCGACATCGGCCAGCGTGCCGCCATCGCGCAGTTTTCCCTTGAATTTCGGATCGTAGAGAATCAGCGGCACCGGCAGCGTGGTGTGCGCGGTATGCTCCTGTCCGGTGGCCGGATCGGACATGAACTCGGCGTTGCCGTGATCGGCCGTGATAAGCGCTGCACCGCCACGCTTCTCCAGCGCCGCGATTACAACGCCTAGAGCCGCATCCGCCGCTTCGACCGCCTTTACTGTCGCATCGAATTTGCCGGTATGGCCAACCATGTCGGGATTGGCGAAGTTCATCACGACCACCGGATACTTTCCGCTCCCGATCGCCTCCGCCGCGCGCTTTGCGATCTCTGCGGCTTTCATCGCCGGGTCAAGGTCGTAGGTTGCCACCTTCGACGACTCGATAAGCGAGCGCTCTTCGTGCGGGAACGGCTTCTCGACCCCGCCGTTAAGGAAGTAGGTCACGTGCGCATACTTTTCAGTCTCAGCCACGCGCAGATTCTCAAGGCCGGCGTTTGCCAGGACTTCGGCCAGCGTATTGCGCACATCCTGCGGCGGAAATGCGACCGGCAGGCCGAAAGTGCGATCGTATTCGGTCATGCAAACGTATCCGACTTTGGGGACGCGGGGCCGCTTGAAACCAGAAAACTCCCCAAGTGCGAGTGCGGCGGTCAATTGCCGCGCCCGGTCGGCGCGGAAATTGAAGCAAATCACATGGTCGCCGTCCGCGATTGGAGCCGCCGAACCGATAACGCGCGGCTCCACGAACTCGTCGCTCTGTCCAGCGGTGTAGGCATGGCCGATCGCTTCGCGCGCGGCCGAAGCGGCAATGCCATCCCCAATTGAAATCGCGCGCCACGCCCTTTCTGTTCGATCCCAGCGCTTGTCGCGATCCATCGCGAAGTACCGCCCGCTGATCGTCGCGATGCGTCCGCGGCCCAACTGCCTGAGCTTTTCCTGTACGCGATCGATGAATGGCAGGGCCGACCGTGGCGGTTTGTCGCGCCCGTCCAGGACGGCGTGCACGCTGATGCGATTTGCGCCCAGCGAATGCGTAAGTTCGAGCAGCGCAATCAGATGGTTGATATGGCTGTGCACGGCGCCGTCGGACACCAGCCCCCAGATGTGCAGTGTCCCATGGGCGGCGACTTCCTTGATTGCGCCGGATAAAACTTCATTGCTGGCGAATTCTCCCGACTCGATCGCTTTCGTGATTCGCATCAGGTCCTGGAAGATCACGCGGCCCGATCCGATCGTCAGGTGGCCGACCTCCGAGTTGCCCATGATTCCGGGCGGAAGCCCCACCGCCTCACCCGACGCGTCGAGTGCCGAATGAGCCTGCGTCGCGCGCAGGTGATCCATCACCGGAGTCTTGGCCGCCGCAATCGCATTGGCTTCTGAATCGGCGCGGATGCCCCAGCCGTCGAAAATGATCAGCGCGGTTACTGGTGGTCGCGTACTCATCGGATTCGGGCGCTTGCCGCCTCCCTGCGGCATGGAGACAGCATTCTAGAGGAGCGCCACCCGGTTTTCCAAGCACGATATCACGTGGTAAGGCGAGGCCTATTTGGCGTCCAAATGGCTGATGAGGTCGAGCGCGACGGGCTGCCACCGCTTGGCGAGGCGCAGAATATGAATCGATCCCAGCTCGGCGTCGGGCCGTTTCCCAATCAATTGATCGCCGATCATGCGGATCACGCCGCGATGGACGATTACAAGCGCGCGGGTGTTTGAAGCTTCCGGCGACCACATCGCAAGCATCCGCTCGACTCCACGCTGTACCCGCATCGCAAATGCGGCCCGGCTCTCGCCGCCCGGATATTGATACGATGGAGACAGGCGGTCGGTTTCCCATCGCGTAAACTCCTTTGGATGGCGCTCGCGGATTTCTTCGGCAGTCAGCCCCTCGAACAAACCAAAGTCGACTTCCGAAAACTCGTCGATGGTAATAATTGGCGTTCTCTCGCCGGCGATAATCCGGGCGCCTTCGGCCGCCCGCGACAGGGGACTTGAAAAAATGTGCGAGAATTCAAGTCCGCCATGGACTCGATCGATCGCCGCGCGCGCGGCTCGCATCTGTGACCGCCCCAGTTCCGACAGCATAACGTCGGTGCGTCCGTGGTATCGGATGCTCGACTCGCCGACCGTCTCGCCGTGCCGGACGAGAATCAGATCCGGCTGCTTCATTCGCCGTCGAACAACGGGTTCATCACGAGCCCGGTGAGCAGCTTTGGGAAGAAGTAAGTCGATTTCTCGGGCATCGTCGCGCCCGCGTCGCTGGCCCGCTCGACATCGGCAATCGCCGGCGGATTCATCAGAAATGCACCGTCGGCGCGTCCGGCCGCGACTGCGTCCAGCGCGCCCGCCGCGTCGATCGTGTACTCGATGTTGCCGCCCTTGCGGATTTCATCCGGCCGCAAATGGAAAATCCGGTCGAAGATGAGCGAATGCAAGATCGATACATCAAGTTCACGAACTTCACGCGGCACATTAGACGCGGCAGCGGCGAGTGCGCCGCGATCGCGCAGCCGGAGCAGCAAGGGCGTTCCGGCGCCGCGCAGCGAAACGCCGAGCGCGCCGCGGCCGGCCACCGCCAGCTTTTCACGCATCGCGGCGGCCTGCGGAAACTCCTCGACATCGAAGGCGTCGCGTACATGGTCGCGGAACGCGGCCAGCGCTTCCGCACGAAGCGACTTGACCACGCGATGGGTCGGCAAAATCACCAGCCCGGGATTATCGCATGCCACCAGCGTCATCATTGTGTAGTCGTAAGGATGTGCCTTTGACGGATTGGACTCGGCGCGCCGGGCACGCCGATAGTTGAGCGCGGTTTCGTAGCGATGGTGTCCGTCGGCGATCAAAATCCTGGACGCGTCCAGCTCGTTCTGAATCGCCGCGATTTCCTCCGGCGAATCGATTGCGCGCAACTCGTTTCGAATATTCAAATCGTCGATAAAATCGATGATCGTGTCGCGCGCCGCCGCGTGTTCGCTCATTCGGTCCAGTGCCGGATGCGCGCCTGCGTACAGGCCGAAAATCGAGCTGGTGTTGACTTGAAGCGCGGTCAACAGGCGCAGGCGGTCCTCCTTCGCGGCAGGGAACGTGCGCTCGTGCGGAAGGATGCGGCCCCGGCTGAACTCCTCCAGCCGGACGCGGCAGATCCATCCCGTGCGCGAGAGCTTTCGCCCGCCAATTTCGAAGCTCTGGCGATAATGATAAATCGCGGGTCGTGCCGGGCGTTCGAGCACGCCGGCGGCGATCCATTCCTTTAGCGTCGCTTTGGAGGCGGCGTACCGGTCCGCGTCGCGACCGTATTCGAGGCGGACGATGTTGTACGGGCTGTGCGCATAGAGCTCGTCCTGGCGCGCGGCATCGATCAGATCGTACGGCGGTGCGACGACGCTGGCGGGCTCGCCCGCCAGCTTGCGGTTGAACATCAGCGGGCGAAACGGTTCGATTCTTTTATTGAGCCCGTTCACTTAAGCGCCTCGTACGAGAGCACCGCGGCGATCTGAGCTTCGGAAATGGCGCCGATTCTAATCATCTTCCACTCCTCACCTGCCACGGCCACCAAAGTACTGGGGGCTGCCGCGGCCAACTTTCCACCTTCAAGGTAAACTTTAACTTTTGCGCCGAACGCCGTGCGCGCTTCATCAAGCGTCCTGGCCGGCGGCTTTCCGCTCAAGTTCGCGCTGGTCGCGGTTACCGGACGTCCCAATCCCGCCGCGATTGCCCGCGCCACCGGATGCGGGGATACGCGGACCGCCACTCCATCCGGACCGGACAGTTCCGGCGCCAGCCCCGCGCGAGCCGGGAGCACCAGCGTCAGCGGACCCGGCCAGAATGCATCCGCAAGCCGCCGTGCATTAGCCGGGATATCGCGCGCGATGGAGAATGCCATCGTGGTATCCGCCGCAATCAATCCGACCAGTTGGCGCACATCGCGTCCCTTTGCATCGAAGAGCCGCGCGAGCGCGGGAGCGGAAAATGGGTCCGCCCCGAGCGCATAAAAAGTTTCGGTCGGATAGACGGCAAGCTCTCCAGCCGTGATTGCGGCGAGTGCGTCGTCGAGCCGATGCATCGGCGCTTCAGTGCGCGCGGTTTCGATCCGGTCTTTTGGTGAGCGCGGCAAGCGGGGCTTAGGTCCTCGGGGTATGGCTGGCGGCAATCTTCGCGAGGGCGCGATGGGCGATATCGCGGCGGAAATGACGTCCCTCGAATTCAATCATGCCGGCGGCTTCATACGCGGCTTCGACTGCCGCGGCAAGATTGGGCGCGCTGGCGGTCGCCGCCAGCACGCGCCCGCCGTCGGTGACGATTTTCCCGCCGCTTTCCGCCGTGCCGGCGTGAAACACTTTTACGCGAACCTTGCCCACGGTCCATTTCACCTTAATTTCCGACGGTGCATCGCCCTCGATGCGTTCAAGTCCTGAAATCGGAATTCCCTTGCGATAATCGCCGGGGTATCCGCCGGAGGCGAGCACCACTGCGACAGCGCTGCGCGGCGAGAGCACAATCGGCGCGTCCGGAATGGAGCCCTCGGCGGCTTCAAGCAGCGTCTGAGCAAGATCGCCTTCGAAGCGCATCATCAGCGGCTCGCATTCCGGATCGCCAAAGCGAACGTTAAACTCCAGCACATTGATGCGGTCGCCGCCGACCATCAGGCCGACGAACAGCAATCCGCGAAATGGCGTGCCGCGCGCAGCCATCGCGCGGAGTGTTGGCCGGACGACCTCCCGCATGATGCGTTCCTCGAACTCCGGTCCGATGCCCGGCACGGGCGAGTACGCGCCCATTCCGCCGGTATTGGGGCCGCGATCGCCGTCAAAGACCGCCTTATGATCCTGAAACGTACCCAGCGCTGCCGCGCGTTCACCACCGCATAGCGCGAAGAACGACAGCTCTTCGCCAACAACGAAGTCCTCGATCAGCACACGGCATCCCGCCTCGCCAAACTTGCGGCGTTCCATCGAGTCGGCGATTGCATCCAGCGCGGTTTGCGTGTCATGGCAGACCACTACGCCTTTTCCCAGCGCAAGTCCGTCCGCCTTCACGACGATCGAGCCTTTGCGCGCGGCAACATATTTACGCGCCGCTTCGGCGTCGTCGAAGGTGGCGGATTCCGCGGTCGGGACATTCGCTTCACGCATGACCGTCTTGGCGAATGATTTGCTGGTCTCAAGCTGCGCCGCCGCGCGCGTCGGGCCGAATATTTTAAGTCCGGCGCGCGTGAATTCATCGGCGATCCCCGCCGCCAGCGGATCTTCAGGGCCAACCACCGTCAGATCGATCGAATTTTTTTTCGCAAATTCGGCCAATCCCGGGATATCGGCCGGCGCGGTTGCGACCGGCTCGGCGATTCGGTCGATGCCCGGATTTCCCGGCGCGCAAAAGATCTTGCGCACCGACTGGCTCTGATTGAGGCGCCATGCCAGCGCATGCTCGCGCCCGCCTTTGCCGATAACGAGAACTTTCATGATGCGGCGCGCCGGTTAGTGGCGGAAATGGCGCACCCCCGTAAAGACCATCGCCAGCCCATACTTGTCGGCTGCGGCGATTACCTCCGCGTCGCGCACGGCGCCGCCCGGCTGTGCGATCGCGGTTGCGCCGGCTTCGGCGGCAAGGGTGGGGCCGTCGGGAAAAGGAAACAGCGCCTCCGAGACGAGCACCGAGCCGGTCAGCGCAACCTTAAGGCGCGCGGCCTTCTCGCGCGCCGCGTACACCGGATCGATTCGCGAGGTTGCGCCGCCGCCGACCGCAAGCGTGCGGTCTTCAGTGACAAATGCGATCGCGTTGGACTTGATGTGTTTGCAAACCTTGATGCCGAAGTCCAGCGCGTTCATTTCAGCCGCGGTCGGCGCGCGCCGAGTGACGATCTTTCCCTTGCGCGGGTCTTCGATTGCAAGGTCTGGGGTCTGCACGAGCAGGCCACCCAGCACCTTTTTTACGTCGAGTTCGTTGCGATCGACGGCGGTCGAATCGAAGGTCATGACGCGGCGATTTTTCTTCTTGCGCAGGAATTCGATCACATCCGCCGGATATTCAGGACCGATCAGCACTTCCGTAAAGAGTTCGTCGACGGCGCGGGCGAATCCCATGTCCCACGGGCGATTTGTGATTATAATCCCGCCGAACGGCGAATCGGGGTCGGTCGCAAACGCCTTGTCCCACGCGTCTTTGAGTGTATCGGCCATTCCGACGCCGCATGGGGTGTTGTGCTTGAGGATTGCGACAACAGCCTGCTTTTCATCCTGAAACTCGAGCATCAGATTGATGGCCGAGCTGATATCAACGACGTTGTTGAATGACAGTTCTTTGCCGTGTAACTGCCGCGTGATTTCGAGGAACCGGCCGTAGAGTGCGCCGGTCTGATGCGGATTCTCGCCGTAGCGGAGCGCCTGCTCGCGCGGAAGTGACAGGCTGAACGTCTCGCCGATGGGAGACGGCTCGCCTTCTCCGGCATGAGTGCCGAGATAGTTCGAGATCGCGCAATCGTAGGCGGTGACGCGCGCGAAAGCTTTTCGCGCAAGGCGCCATCGCGTCGCGGCGGAAAGCACGCCCCGGTTCGCGTCAAGTTCGGCGGCAATCGCCGCGTAATCCGCGGGATCCACAACCACCGCCACGTCCGCATAATTCTTCGCCGCGGCGCGGACGAGTGTCGGTCCGCCAATGTCGATATTCTCGATCGCGTCGGCGAGGCTCACTCCCGGCTTGGCCACAGTTTTTTCGAACGGGTAGAAGTTCACCACCACCAGATCGATCGGCTCGATCCCGTGCTCTTTCATCTGGCGCCGATGGCTCTCCTCGCCGCGGCGCGCAAGGATGCCACCGTGGATTTTCGGATGCAGCGTCTTGACGCGGCCGTCTAGCATCTCCGGCGATCCCGTAAAGCTTTCGACAGTTCGTACCTTGACGCCCGCCGATTCCAGCGCGGACGCCGTGCCGCCCGTCGACAGAATCTCAACGCCGTGGCGTGCGAGTACCTTTGCGAATTCGCCAAGCCCGGCCTTGTCCGAAACTCCGAGCAGCGCGCGTTTGATTACAACCTTGCCGTCATCCATCCAGTTTCAATCCTTCACCACGCGCGGTACACGCTTGCCGACCGTGCACAACATTTCATACGCGATTGTTTGCGCCAACCGCGCCACTTCATTCACTCCAATGGCTGTCTCGCCCGTGCCGCCCCACAAGATCACCTCATCGCCCGCGCAAGCGCCCGGGACGTCGGTTAGATCGACGGTGGTCAAATCCATCGAGACCGCGCCGATCACGGGAGCATGAATGCCGCGAATCAGCACCTCGCCGCCATGCTGCAGGCCGCGCCGATAGCCGTCGGCGTAGCCCACCGGCAGAACTCCGATGGTGCTCTCGCGCGGCGCGATGAACGTATGGCCGTAGCCGACTCCGCTTCCCGCCGGCGCGCGCTTGACCTGCATCAGCCGGGTCTTGAATGTCATCACCGGCCGTAACTCGACGCGTTCGCGCACCGCCGCCGTCGATGGCAGCCCGTAAATCGCAAGGCCGGGACGCGCCAAATTGAAATGGGTGTCATCGCGGAGCACCAGCGCGGCCGAGTTCGCGACATGAATCATGGGGGGGCGCAGCCCGGCCGCATCGAACATTGCGATTGCCGAGCCGAATGTCTTCATCTGCCTGTCTGTGATCGGACTGGCCGGATCGCCGGCATTCGCAAGCAGCGTGCATGCGCCCTCAAGCCGTAGTGACGACGCACGCTTTAACGCTTCGATTGCGGCGGGAAGGTCCACTGGCATAATTCCGAGCCGCGTCGCCCCGCTGTCGATCTTGAGATGAATCGGAAACTCGTTGCGCTGGGCCTCGCGTGCCGCGCGATCGAGAACTGCGATTAGCGGCGGATCGAACACAAACGGAGTAACGTCCTGCGCGACGATCGCGGCGGCCTGTTCGGGGAAAAAACCGGCCTGCAGATAAACCCGGCCGGCGACGCCGGCGTTGCGAAGCTCGCGCGCTTCATCGAGCGTGGCAACGCCAAAGTGGCGGCATCCGTCCTCCGCCAGCGTCCGCGCCACAGTCACCGCGCCGTGCCCGTAAGCGTCGGCCTTCACGACGACCATCAGATCGCCATGGGTTTGCAGCGCGCGCAGCGTTCGAAAGTTGAAGCGGAGCGCGCCAAGGTCGATCTCGGCGACGGTGGGGCGCTGCGTTTCGATCATCATCAAACATTTGAGTCTCACCCGCACTTGGCCCGGCAGTCAAACGAGAGAACAAGAATTTTTGACAACCTGCGGGACGGGTAGTATAAGTAAAAGAGGCTGGGGGTGTGCATAACGCACTGAGAGCTCCGAGAGGAGAACCCCTTGAACCTGATCCGGGTAATGCCGGCGTAGGGAAGCCAGCATGACGCGGCGTTCGGGCCGCGCCTAAAGCCGCTTCCTTGGCGCCAGGGAAGCGGCTTTCTAGATGCCCCAATCAACCACAACCAAGGCAATTTCGATCACGCTGAACGGCGATCCTTATTCGCTCGACGGCGATGCGCGCGTTGCGGCGCTGCTCGATCGCCTGAACTTGCGCACGACCCGGGTGGCGGTCGAGATAAATGGGCATATCGTTCCCCGATCGGACTATGCACAGGCCGCGATCGAGGCCGGTGACAGCGTTGAGATAATAAATTTCGTCGGCGGCGGATGATCGCGTACGCCACGCAGGATGCATATGACAGACACTCCATTTGAACTGGCGGGCCGGAAATTCACGTCGCGGCTGATTGTCGGCACCGGCAAGTACAAGGATTTCGCGGAGACACGCGCCGCGGTCGAGACCAGCGGCGCGGAGATCGTGACGGTGGCGGTGCGCCGTGTGAACATCACAGAGCGCGGCAAGGAAAATCTCCTCGACTATCTCGATCCGGCGCGCTACCAGATTCTGCCCAACACCGCCGGATGCTTTACCGCCGAGGAGGCGATTCGCACCTGCCGCCTTGCCCGCGAAGTCGGCGTCGGCGACATGGTCAAGCTCGAAGTGATTGGCGACAACAAGACGCTCTTTCCCGACGTTGCCGCGACACTCGAGGCCGCCCGCGTTCTCGTCAAGGAAGGCTTCAAGGTACTGCCCTACATCACCGACGATCCCGTCTCATGCCTCAGGCTGGCTGATATCGGATGCGTTGCGGTGATGCCGCTGGCGGCTCCGATCGGCTCTGGGCTGGGTATCCGCAACCCGCACAACATCGCGATTATCGTCGAGCAGGCGAAGGTGCCGGTGATCGTCGATGCGGGAGTGGGCACCGCTTCGGACGCTGCGGTCGCGATGGAACTTGGATGCGACGGCGTGCTGATGAACACGGCGATCGCGGGCGCGAAGGACCCGCTTGCGATGGCGCGCGCGATGCGCCTTGGCGTGGAAGCGGGCCGCACCGCATTTCTGGCCGGGCGCATCGAGCGCAGGCTTTACGCCACGGCATCCAGCCCGCTTACCGGCCTGGTCGGGTAGGACACTCGAGGTGGTTTCGCGTCCGCGCGTACCGTTTCGCGTTTACCTGATCACCGATCGTCATGCCGTCAAAAGCGGCGATTTGATTGCCACGTGCGAAGCTGTGCTTGCCGCCGCACCGGCGGGTACAGTCGCGTTGCAAGTGCGCGAGAAGGATTTGTCCGGGCGCGAGCTGTATGAACTTGCGTTCAAGCTGCGAGCGATCTGCAAGCGATACGGCGCGCCGATGCTTATCAACGATCGCATCGATGTGGCGATGGCCGTCGAGGCCGACGGCGTCCATTTGCCGTCCAATTCGATCGGTCCCGCCCATGCGCGAAAATTGCTCGGCCCGGAACGGCTGATTGGCGTCTCGACGCATTCACAGGAGGAAATTACGGCTGCGGCGAGCGAGGGCGCCGACTTTGCCGTGTTCGGTCCGGTGTTCGATCCAATCTCAAAGGGCGCGTACCGTCCCGCGCTCGGTTTGGACGCGCTCGAGGCCGCGTGCGGCACGGCATCGATTCCGGTCTTCGCGTTGGGCGGAATCACGCCCGCGCGAGCGCGGGAACTCCTCGATGCGGGCGCGGCTGGAGTTGCGGCAATCGGCGCAATTCTTGGTGCTGATTCGCCCGCCGACGCAATGCGCGCGATGCTGGCGGCGCTCAGTTCGCCGAACGCTTCGTGACCGATCGCACCGCGGCGAGCAGTTCATCGGGCCATGGAAGTTCGCTGTAATGCGCCGGGGCGAAGGTCCATCGCACGATGCCATTCTTATCGACAATCGCGAACGCCGGAATCGCATTGTCGGGGTCCCCATTGATGTGATGCTGCACAAGGCCAAGCGGCCCGATCACGGTTTCGGCTGGATCTGACAGCAGTGGAATTTCGGTATTCAGGTAGCGCGACAGCATCTTCGATCGCTCGATCGGATCGCTGCTGATCGCGACAATTTCGGCGCCCGCGCGGCGGAAATCGTCCTGATGCGCCGTCAGATCGGCCAACTCGAAGCGCGCGAACGGGCAATAGTCGCCGCGATAGATGTATATCAACATCGCATCGGCAAGCGGTGCTGGGCCGTGATGAATCGCTCCGGTCCAATCGGCCAGCCCAAACATCGGGAAATGATCGCCCGGTTTCAATTTCAACTGGAACGGCGGATTGAGCGTCCCGCGAATCGTATAGCTGACGAACCTCCCGCCGCCGACGCCGACCGCCGCGCATGCCAGGAACGCGAGCATCGCAAAGCCCAGCTTCGCGTGCGGCGACTGGATTGAGATTGCGGCGCGCAGGCCGGCGAGCGCCGCGATTATCGCGACAGCCAAAAATCCATACGCGGGCCACGGCGTCGCGTCATGGATTCCCATCCATGGCACGCTCCAGAACGACGTGAGGACATACTCGTAAAGGCCGAATCCGATCGCGGTCAGGATGAGCGCCGCAATTGCGCGCAGCGGCTGAAACGCCGGAACGATCCATTCTTCGAAATCGGGAGCGGCAGGCTCTTCGCCAGTCTTTGGAACTTGATTCTCTTCCGCTTCCATCAGCCCTTGATCACGGCGAACGGCTTGAGGCGCGCGACCTTGCGGCTGACGCCCGCATTCGCCATCACTTCGACCACGTCGGCCACGTCCTTGTATGCGATCGGCATCTCCTCCGCGATCGTGCCGCGTCCCTGCGCGCGAATCGTGACGCCCACGTCGGCAAGCTCCTGAATCATATCGTGCCCGCGCATCTCCTTTTTCGCCCGCGCGCGGCTCATCACCCGCCCCGCGCCGTGGCAGGTCGAGCCGAACGTCTCGCGCATCGCATGTTCGGTCCCGGCGAGCACAAACGAATATCGCCCCATGTCGCCGGGAATCAGCACCGGCTGTCCGTGCGCGCGCACGGCGGCGGGAAGCGCGGGATGCCCCGGCCCGAACGAGCGGGTCGCGCCCTTGCGATGCACGCATAGCATGCGCTTGCGATTATCGACGATGTGCTCCTCGAACTTCGCGATGTTGTGGCATACGTCATACACCAGCGCGAGGCCAAGATCGCGCTCGCTCAGCGAAAGCGTCTCCATGAACGCGCGCTCGGCAAGATGCATCATGATTTGCCGGTTGCACCAGGCGAAGTTCGCGGCCGCCGCCATCGCGCCGATATACGCGCGCCCTTCCGGCGACTTGATCGGCATCGCCGCAAGCTGGCGGTCCGGAAGCTGGATTCCATAACGGCCCATCGCGGAGCCTGCGGTACGCAGATAATCGTCGCAGGTTTGATGACCAAGGCCGCGCGATCCCGAATGGATAATCATCGTGACCGCGCCCCCTTCGAGTCCCATCGCGGCTGCGGCGGCTTCGTCGTAAACGCGATCCACGCGGCCCAGTTCCAGAAAATGATTGCCGGAGCCGAGCGTGCCGAGCTGCTTGCGCCCGCGGCGGTACGCCTCGTCGCTAACGGCGTCAGGATCGGCGAGCGCGTAGCAGCCGTTTTCCTCGGTATGGTCGATGTCAGCCGGACTCGCATAGCCCTCGCTCTTGGCCCAGTTCACGCCCTCGCGCGCGATCTGCTTGAGTTGATTGGGGCTGAGCGTGGGGATTGCGCCCTCGGAACCGACGCCGCATGGAATCGCCGCAAAGAGCGCATCGGCAAGCCGCCCGGCATGCGGTGCGATTTGATCGAATCTCAATTTCGTCCTGATCAGCCGTACGCCGCAGTTGATGTCGTAACCGACGCCGCCGGGTGAAATCACGCCTTCTTCCGCATCGACGGCCGCGACTCCGCCGATCGGAAAGCCGTATCCCCAATGAATGTCCGGCATCGCCAGCGAGTAGCCGACGATACCGGGGATACATGCGACGTTGCGCACTTGTTCAAGGCACGGGTCGTCGCGCACGTCCGCGAGCATCGCCTCGGAAAGATAGACGCGACCGGGCACGCGCATCGCACCGGTGCGCGGAATTTCCCACAACCAGTCGTGTACTTTGAGCAGTTCCATGCTTAACTGATGACCTCTCCCCTAGCCCCTCTCCATAAATGGAGAGGGGAGACAAACAGGGAAAAGGTTCGCACCCCCTTCCCATGAATGGGAAGGGGGAAAGGGGGTTAGGTCGGAAGCGAGGCCATGTTTATTTTCCGGTTCCCCTTCCCGGTGCGGGAAGGGGTCAGGGGTTAGGTCGGGTCTTTCCTTTCTGCGCATGTCAAATTTGCCGCATCAAATGTCAAATATGATCCGCGCGCGCCATCCGTCATCGGATGGCCCCACGAACAATTGATGATACGTCACCGCCTTGATCTCCGTCACCAGTTGATGGCGTTTGCGGTCGAACGGCTCGCCCGAAAGAGTCGCGGTAATCGTTCGGCCGTCTTCCTCCACCTTTACGTTCTTCCAAATGAAGCCATCGGCAAGAAACAAATTGAGCGCAGCGGAGAGAATATCGTGCATCAGGTCGGCGTCGGCATCCGCCGTTGCCATAATTTTACGATTCTCTCGTGCCTCGATACCGGTTTCCTCGACCATGATGCGCGCCATCGCGAGGATCGCCTTCTCGAACAATTCGGCGCGCGACCCGGCGTCGATTTCGATGCCCGCATCGCCGGTATGCTCAAACTCGCGGTAGAGGTCGCCGCATGCCATGCGGAGGATTGTATCGCGTATTCCGCCCCGGCGCGCGGCGAAGGCCGGGATGCCCTACCAGCGATTCATCCGCCTTGCAGTCAGATGGAGGTCTGCCTTTGGCTGTGCAGCCTGTTGATTGTCGGTGTCGCTGGCGCTTGAAGAAAAAGCGTGTCACACCGAATATGTTATTGGATACTCGCAACGCGCTGTGGCATCTGCTGTCGGGTTGCGACCGAAGACGATATGACCGATTTGCCTTCCATGGCGGCGTCAGAACCGCCCGAAATTCTTTACCGATATTACACGATTAATCGAGCTGAGCCTGTTCTAAGGCATGCCGAAGTTTTTTTTCCATGCGCTGCGGACTTTAACGACCCGTTCGACTGCAGCTTTCGGTGGGATTTTCGTGCTTCGCTGCTGAAGCGTCAGCGGTACGCGCGTGATCTCTTGCGTGAGAGAGCGCCTAACATGGCCAAGAATGATCTTAAGAAGCTGTCGAGGCTTGGTGCGAGAATCGAGTCATATTCAAAGGCCGGTGAGAGTTTCAAAAGCCGTCTCGTCCAGAGGGTTGGCCTACTGAGCATGTCCGCGAAGCGTGACAACATGCTTATGTGGTCGCATTATGCAGACAAGCATTTTGGAGTCTGTGTCGGATTTTGGCATTCTGTTCTAATTGAGAATCAGACTGTTCCCCTGCCAGTGATATATTCAACAGAATATCCTGTATTGTCCTTTTTCGAGGTCGTGGATTTCATTGGAGGCAACTTGTCCGATCCGGAGGTGTTAGCCGCTAATCGTAAGATCGTCGAGCGAATATATCTTACTAAATCAAAGATTGATTGGGAGTATGAGAGTGAATGGCGAATAGTGGACGTCCGGAGAGGGCGGGGAAATCACTATTTTCCCAAGGAAGCAATAGGAGAGGTCATTTATGGTTGTAGAACGCCGTTGGACCAGAAAAATATGGTTAAAAGCTGGATTCGTGAGAGTGGTCTTCAGCTGAAAGAATATGAAGCTCGGCAAGGGGTGAATACATTCCGCTTAGACATCACTGAACCATAAATTTATGGGGAGAATGAGGGCTTTGTGGCGGATTGCTCTTCTCGTAATCACCGAAGTCGGATTTGATCCCTTTTTTCGAAACCTCAACGAGGTTTCGAGCTTCCCTCCGGTTAAAGCAGAAAGCGCGAAAACCAGTTTGGTTTTCGCAAGTGGCCATCATGGTCATGGCTGAACCGGTTCAGCCTGATGGATCGCGCGGATAGGTAATATAATGGCGCCAGTCCGGGCGGCTGTCATCATGAATCCCACGCGGAAATCTAATGGCATCGGCACCAGACACGACTCATCAGCGGACAGCCCATATACAATCGCGAGTCCGCGTCTCAGTTCCGGCCGGCAATCAAGCGGGGCTCCGTTTTTATTTTGAAAAAATTACGAAACGAACCCAATTTATGCCGTAATCAGAAGGACTTTTTTCGGACGATTGCATTGGAGATGGCATTGACGGGGTGTCCAGCAAATGCCGTCGGGAAAGTGCTTATCTGTTCCCCCTTCCCATTTATGGGAAGGGGGTGAGGGGGATAGGACGTGCGCGAAAGGATAATACCCGCTCCTCTTCCCGCGTGGCACGAAAATAGCGCAAGAGCACTGCCTATTTTCGTGCCACGCGGGGAAGCGATTGGAGTTGTGGTCACGTCCTATCCCCCCAACCCCCTTTCCCAAGGGAAAGGGGGCGGACTGCGAACCATTGCTATCGCGTTCAAGTCCCATCCGCCGAATTCCTGTTCCCAAGGGAAAGGGGGCGGACTGCGAACCATTGCTATCGCGTTCAAGTCCCATCCGCCGAATTCGTTTTCCCAAGGGAAAGGGGGCGAATCGCGAACCTTTGTTATCGCGTTCGAGTCCCATCCCCCAAATTCCTTTTCCCAGAGGAAAGAGGGGAACCGCGATCGTAACGCGCTACTTGTTCTGGAAAAAAGTTTTGGGACGCCACTATGGTTCATCTCCCGCTATTCCGGCGCGTGGCGGCGCTCAGAAATGGTCGGGCTCGTGCTCGCGGCGATTGTCGCGTTCCAGTTGTACCGTTAAATGATGAATGTTGAACTTGTTCTGGAGCAGATGGCACATGTCGGCCAGCACGCGGTCGCGATCCGCACCAGGCGTCACGACAGCATGAGCCGAGAGCGCGATCTGGCGCGTCGTCAGGCACCATACGTGGAGGTCGTGGATTTCCTCGGCGCCATCGACGGCCAGCAAATCGGCGCGCAACTGTTCGATATCGATATGCGACGGCACCGATTCCATCAGGATGTCGACGCCTTCCTTAACGAGACCCCACGAGCCGTACAGGACCAGCACTCCGATCAGTATGCTCGCCGCGGCATCGGCCTCCACCCATCCGGTGAAGTAAGCCAGCGCTCCGGCGGCCAGCACGCCGAACGAGCCGATCAAATCCGATATGACGTGGACGAATACGGCCCGCACGGCCATCCCGCCGCTTTCGCCGCGCGCCGCCGCCGTCGTCATCCAGGCGGAAAATGTGTTCACCGCGATTCCGACCACGGCCACGCCCATCACGCCCAGACCCATGACCGGATGCGGATTGCGCAGGCGCTCGACCGCCTCAAACCAGATGAAGACAACCAGCAGCCAGAGAAACAGCCCGTTCAGCAACGCGCCAAGTATTTCAGCGCGCAGGTAGCCGTAGGTTTTCGCGGTGGAAGCCGGGCGCGTCGATATCCAGAGCGTAAACAATGAAAGGCATAGCGCGGCGACGTCGGTCAGCATGTGAACCGCATCGGATATAAGAGCAAGACTGCCGGTGATGTAACCGCCGGCCAATTCGGCAACGAGGTATGCGGCCGTGACCGCCAGAACGATCAATAACCGGCGCCGATCCGATCGGGCCTGCGCGTGCGACTGCTGGGTGTATTCGATGCTCATCGGCGGCCGATGCGCGCCGCCCCTAAGCGCGTGCGGCGGTGCATCGATTAATCATACTGGATTAGGGAGAAGCAGTTGACGGGGGCAAGCCGTTTGCGGCCGCCCAGCGCGTTCAATTCGACCACGAACGCGCATCCGATCACCTCACCGCCGATTTTGCGCGTGAGCTTGACGGCGGCCTCCGCCGTGCCGCCGGTGGCAAGGAGATCATCGGCGATGAGCACGCGTGCTCCCTTGGGCAGCGCGTCGCGATGGATTTGCAGCGTCGCGCTGCCGTATTCGAGGTCGTAGGATTCATCGATTGTGTCAGCTGGCAGTTTCCCCGGCTTGCGCACGATCGAAAGGCCGACTCCCAACCGGTAGGCGAGTGGAGCGCCCACGACGAAACCGCGAGACTCAATTCCCACGACCGCATCGACCTTGCCAAGATACGGCTCAGCCATCTGATCGACCACGGCGGCGAATCCATGAGAATTGGCGATAAGCGGAGTAAAATCGCGGAACAGGATGCCGGCCTTCGGAAAGTCCGGAACGTCGCGGATCAGTTTTTTGATTTCTTCTGCAGTCATGATTTCTCCATAGGAGCGGTTTTACGAAACCAGCGCCGGTTAAAATACTAGGAGCCGGCCGCCGCGGCAAAGGTAACACCGCCGGCCGGAGGCGGATCCGGCAAGTAGGCCAGCGGGTCGCGCGCGACGTTGTCGCATCGCACTTCGAAGTGCAGGTTCGTGGTGGCGGCACGGCCGCTGCTGCCAATCTCGCCGACTTGTTGCCCGCGGTTGACTCTGTCGCCCTCATGCACGAGGTTGCGCTCATTGTGGCCGTAAATGGTCACGTAATGATCGTCATGCCGGATAATCACGGTGTTGCCGTACCCGCTCAGTTGCCCCGAGAAAATCACCTCGCCCGAATCGGCCGCATAGACGGGCGTGCCGGCTGGAGCTGAAATGTCCACCCCGGAGTGCATCGCGCCGTTTCGCATGCCGAATCCGGCAGACACTATGCCCTGCTTCACCGGCCATTGGAACTGTCGATCCGCGCGCTCACCGGCATACGGATGCACGCCAGCGGAAGCTGATTCGACCGGTGCCGCCGCTGAGACGCCAGGGATCGTCAGAACTTGTCCGACCCGCAATCCACGCGGATCGGAGATGCCGTTGGTGGCCATCAACTGTCCGACACTGACGCCATACTTGTGCGCGATTCGAAAAAGCGTGTCGCCCGGGACAACTGTATGGATCACCGGCTCGCGCGCGACGACTGGTGCGGGAATGCTGGCAGGGCGCGGCGGCGGGCTGCTGGCGCATCCGGCGATCGACAATGAGAGCGCGGCGGCAATTGCCGTCAACAAAATCCCGCACGCATTTTTACTCCACATCCCCACCGCCGCCTCATCCGTCAGCGGATCTGAATCCGCCGCGGCATCATTCTTTGAAGCCGTGCTTACCGGTCATTTTGACGAATACGCAATCGCCAAAATATTCCTCGGTCCAATGGCCCGACTGTATGCTGATGCGAACCAGTGTCTGCAGTTCGTCCTCGCCGATTGGCGCGACCAGCCGCCCGCCCGGCGCCAACTGAGCGAGCAGCGGGCGCGCAATTCCGGGCATCGCCGCCGTCACGATGATCGCATCGAAGGGCGCCATATCGGCCCATCCTTCCGAGCCGTCCGCGCATCGCGCAAAGATATTGGCGAAGCCCATCGAATTCAAAATCGCACGCGCCCGGTCGTGCAGATGTGCGATACATTCGACGGTATAAACCTCGCGCGCCAGATGCGCCAAAATCGCAGTCTGGTAGCCCGAGCCGGTGCCGACCTCCAGGACTTTTTCGGTTCCCGACAGGCCCGCTACCTCGCTCACCAGCGCCGCCATGTAAGGCTGAGAAATCGTCTGTCGGCTGCCGATTGGAAGCGGGCCATCGTCGTAGGCATGCTCGTGAAGTTCGGCGGGGAGGAAGCGATGACGCGCGACGGTGCGCATCGCGGCCAACACACGCGCATCCTTGATGCCGCGCCGCTCCAGTTGCTCGACCACCATTCGCTCGCGCGCGCCTTCCAAGTCGATAGCCATATCGTTGACAATTATATCGCTACGCTCGGTGCCAATTAAGCGGCACCAATCGATAGTTTCGGTTTATTTGACGACTATTGAATAGGTGTCGCCGCCGAATTTCAGGGTCGTCGCGGGTGTGGCGGGCGGCGGCTTGTTAACCGTGGATGCGCTAGACGATGTCGGATTGGTCTGGAACGGATTTTCAATTGTCGTTGGAAACACGAACACCCCATGCGGCAGCTTTTGAAATTCCACCCACGGGTCACCGAACCGGTAACGATCGAAGGCGAGCACTTGGCCGAATATGCGCGGATCGTGAGTCACCGGTTCGGAATAAAATCGGCGTGCGGGATAGGCGTCGAAAAATAGCACGTAAATGTACGGTTGATTCAGCGTGAGCGGCAAGACAATCGGTTCGCCCGGCGCGGCAAGCCGCTCGGCGCTGCGAATTATATCTTCGATTCCGTACTGATAGAGCGCTGCGCTGGCTGCCGGGAATTCGGTGAAATAGTAGATGGCGGAATTGATGCCCTGCATCATTGCGAACAGCAATATTGCGCCGGCGACCGTAAGGCCGGCGCCGCTGACACCGCCGGATTCATCTTTGCGGCGCGATCCCCCAATTTCGATCACGACCATAACGCCCAGCGCAGCCAGCAGCGCCCAGGGGCTGACGAGCAAAAAGTCATGCAGCGGATGAGGTGACGATCCCGGTGTGAGAATTGAGCCCGGTGCGGTGACAATCGCGAGCCATCCGATCAATATCCACGCCGTTCGGCGATATTGCTTGGCAAAAACCGCAGCGATACCGGCGATCGCGAGGATCGCCTGCGCAGGAAATAGCATCACCAGTTGGCGCGGATGCAGAAACATCCAACTGCCGGCGCCGAACAGAAAATCCGGCCGGAAGTGGTCGAGCCAGTTCGAGACGAATTCAATCGGCCATCCCGAATCATTTAAAATCGATCGTTGATGGAACCGCACGGCCATTTCCGTGCTTCGAGACGCGAACAGCCATACCTGCGGAAGCGCAACCAATGCGAACGCGACCGTCCAAGCCGCCGCCGATCGCGCCATCGATTTCAATTCCCGGCGATAGATCAGTGCGAGCCATCCCATCATGAGCGGCGTGGCCAGCTTGGTGATTGAGTAGCTGTAGAGCGATATTCCGAACAGGATACCGCTGGCGATTAGCCAGCGCTCCCGCCGGCGGACCGCCGCAATCAGAAAGCATGCGATCGCCCAGTCGATCGTCGATGCGGCCGCGGTCACTTCCAGCCCCATCCGGCTGAGCATCAGATGCCATGGCGAGAGCGCAGCGAAGATCACCGCGATCGGTGCGGCAGGCGCACCGATGAGCTCCATTGCGATGATCCCGAGTGCGAACAGATCCGCGATTCCCCACAGCGCCGCTCCCAGCCGCACCACCCAAGTGCCGAGCCCGAACAACGCGATCAGCGGTGTGAGTGAATAATCGAACAGCGCCATCCGGTAGTCATTGAATCCCTGCGCGACGAGTGGGAGCAGGTTGCCGTGATGATCGTGTCCGGTGGTCAGGAGGCTGAAGGCGTCATAGCCATTGCACGCTTCGTCCTGATTGAACCCCATCGGAATCGTGTCAAGCGCAATCGTTCGCATTGCGGCGGCAACCAAAAATACGCACACAACGGCAGCAATCACGATCGCGCGGGTTCGATTCGGCGGCTGGGGCTGCATGGCTTGCCGCGCTTACTTTACCACGATGGAATAAACCTCTCTGCCAAAACGCAGCGTGGCCGCGGGTGGTGCGGGCGGATCGGGGAACGAATAGCCGGTGTCGGCCGCGGCGGAGAATGCCTGCATTGGATTTTTCAGCCGTACGACGGCCTTCGGAAAGATGAAGACACCGTGTGGAAGTTGATTATATGCCTTCCACGGATTCGCAGTGAATCCGTATCGATCGAAGGCGAACACCTGGCCGAACAAGCCTCGCTCGGCGGCGATTTCATTCGAGTAAAAACGCTCCGGCGGGTAGGCATTGAAAAACAGGGCGTAGATGTACGGTTCATTGAATGACAGCGGCAGAATGATTGGGTAATCCGGCGGTGCAAGGCGCTGTGCAGTGTGAATTAATTCATCCAGCCCATATTGAAAGAGCGCCGCGTGTTCATCGGGAAATTTGGTGAAGTAGTAGCGTGCCGAACTGATTCCCTCGATCATCGCGAAAACCATCGCGGCGGCTGCGATCGCAGTACTGGCAATGCGAATCGGCGCGGAGTTCAGATCCTGAAACGGCGTACGAATGAGGATCGACGCGCCCAGCGCTGCAAGCAGCGCAAACGGTGCGACCATCAAGAAGTCATGCAGCGCTTGCGGCTCGGGTGCGGGCCGGATCGTCGAACCCGGAATTGCCGTGACGGCGATCCACCCAATCAGCAGCATCGCCGCCCTCCGGGTTGCCTGCGCCAGCAAACCTATAAGGCCGGCAATCGCCAGCAGTGCTTCTCCCGGAAGGAACGGTATTAGATTGCCGGCGTGGACGATTGGCCATCCGTTGTCTCCAAAGAGAAAGCCCGGTGTGAAGTGGGTGAGCCAATTGATCGCGAATGTGGCCAATCCGTCCGGGCCGCTTATCGCCGAGATCTGGCGAAAATGCGCCTGCATCGCGTCGCCATGCGTCGCAATCATCCATAGCTGAGGAATCGCAACGACAACGAATATCGCCGCCGCGCCCGCCGCCCATCGCGCCATCGGGCGAAGGTCGCGCCGATATAAGAACGCCAGCCATGCGAGCACCAGCGGCGTCACCGGCTTGGTGATCGAGTAGCTGTAGAGAGAAATTCCGAATAGCAGCGCACATGCTGCCAAATAGCGCCCGTCGTGGCGCTTGAGCGCAAGGAGAAAGAACGCGATCGCCCAGCTAATCGTCGTCGATGCCGAAATCGTTTCGACGCCGAAGCGGCTCATCGCAAGATGCCATGGCGAAAGCACTAACAAAATCACCGCGGCGGCGGCGGCAATCGGGTCGATCAGTTCGGTGGCGATCAGCGCGATTGCAATCAGGTCGGCAATTCCCCAGATCGCGGCGCCCATCCGCACCACCCACGGCTTGAGCCCGAAGGTTCCGATCAGCGGCGCAAGCGAATAGTCGAACAGCGGCATCCGGTAATCGTTGAAACCCTGGATTGCGAGCGGAAGAAAGTTGCCGTGATGGTCGTGCGCGGTCGTGATTAGGCTGTAGGCGTCGTAGCCGTTGCAGGCCTCATCCTGCTGAAATCCAAGCGGGATACGATCCAGTGCGATCGCACGCATACCGGCGCCCACGGCGATTGCGATCGCGAGGATGGCCGCCGCGATGGCGGTCATCCGATCGGCCGGCAAGTTCCGCACCACGTGTTTACCGTTCTCCTGTTTATTCCCGCCGAAGACGGGAATCGGGGTGGCCGGATTTGAACCGGCGACCACACGCACCCCAAGCGTGTGCGCTACCAGGCTGCGCCACACCCCGATATTCGAAGATCGCTGCCGCGTCGCGCATCCGCGCGGGCGGCGGGCATACACATTATTATTTCGCGGGAGGCAAAACCACCGCCGGTTCGTTCGCCATCAAGCTTTCTTCTTGGCTGCGGCGCGCGGCCGCCATTGCGCAAACGAACGCAGATCGGCCTGGAACGTCCATGCGCTCTTGGGCTGATTAATCAGATGCTCGATCTCGTCGCAGATCGCCCCAGGCGGGACAAATTGCAGCGGGTCGGTCTCCGGCATCGATTCGCGCACGCGCGGGCTGTCGACCGCGCCGTCAATATCGAGTGCGGCGGCATGCACGCCAAGGTGCATAAATTCGTATGCCGCCGATTCCGCGATTGCGCGCTGCGCGAGTTTTGAAGCATTGTAGGCAGAATATTGCGCGGGACCGCCGCGCGATTCCGACCCCAACACGAAAATCACCGTGCCAGCTCCGCGCTCGGCCATTTTTCCAATTACCGCTTGCGTCACATAGAACGGGCCGTATGCGTTTACCTTGAGTTGGAAGTCGAACTCTTCCTCGGTGATTTCGGTGAAGCGTTTTCTCAGGTATGCGCCGGCATTATTGATCAGCACGGAAATCGGGCCCAGTTCACGCTCGACAGTAGCGACCGCCGCCAGGACCTGATCGCGACGCGACACGTCGGTAGGCGTGACGGCGGCTTTTCCGCCCTTGGCGCGAATCAGTTCCGCAGTTTCATCCAGTTGGGACTTTGTGCGCGCGATAAGGCCGACGGCGAATCCTTCGTGCGCGAGCCGGAGCGCGATGTCGCGGCCGATGCCGCGGCCCGCGCCAGTAACCAATGCGACTTTTGCTTCAGGCATGAGGCCGAATCTTATCCGCTTGGGCGGCGCGAGCAAACCTCTTCGCGCTGCGCGGAAAATGGTCCTTGGCGCTCGATGCGTGCGGTGCTAACCTTAAAACAGTCCGATTGGGGTTCCAATGAATGCGCGGAATCACAAATCGAGGCGAATTTTGGCTATGCGGTTCACATCGGCCAAAGCCATTTCCATCGCGGCAATTTCGTTGATTTTGATCGGCGCTGGCAGTTTCGCGCGCGCCGATGAAGCCGTTCCAAGCGGTGGCGACGGCGGCGATTGGGAGGAAGTCAACCAAGTTCTCGAAATTCCCTCTGTGTGCACGGGCGAGGGAGACCTGTTCAAGTGCGACGAAACAGCCAGTGCTGAGCCTGCAAGCTCTTCCACTGCCGACGCGGATTCGGAGCAGGGCGACGCCACTGATGGCGATGATGGCTTCGTTTCGGTGCCGTCGCCGGTCGTACTTGCCGGATCGCGCACGAGCGTGCCGCCGGGGACCAAGTCGATCGATGGACGATGGCCATGGACACCACCTGCGCCAGCATGGGGGCCACCGCCAACCGGGCCTGCATGGGGTAGTTCCGGCGGGGTTCATTCGCACTGATTTTCCGCGCTATTATCTGGCCCCGGCAATGGCGGAGTTCCGGAACCTGCCGCGCCGCGGGGATACTGCATGCTCATAACGATTGACGTTGGCAACACGCATACGGTGCTCGGAATTTACGAGGGCGAGCGACTGCGCAATCACTGGCGTATCTCGACTGTCCACGATCGCACCACTGACGAGCACGGCGCGCTGCTTGGCACGCTGTTGTCGGCGGCCGGAATCGATCCGGCGGTCAAGCCCGAAGGGGTCGTAATCGCTTGTGTGGTGCCGCCGCTCAATCAGGTGATGGAACAACTGTCCGAGCGTTACTTTCACTGCAATCCGCTGATTGTCGGGCCCGGAATCAAGACCGGGATGCCGATACTCTATGAAAATCCCAAGGAGGTCGGCGCCGATCGAATCGTGAACGCGGTTGCCGCTTATGAGCATTGTTCGAGCGCTTGCATCGTGGTCGATTTTGGGACTGCCACAACTTTCGATTACATCACCGGCAAAGGCGAGTACGCCGGCGGCGCGATTGCTCCGGGACTGGGCGTATCGATGAATGCATTGGTCGAGCATGCCGCCAAGCTCTATCGCGTCGAATTGGTCCGCCCGCGCGAGGCGGTCGGGCGCACGACTGTTGGGGCGATCCAGTCGGGATTGATATTCGGCTACACCGCACTGGTGGACGGCTTGGTCGATCGGATTCTCGCCGAGCGCGGCGAAAAGGCGCGTGTGATCGCAACGGGCGGTCTGGCGGAATTGATCGCGCCTGAAAGCGAGACCATCGAAGAGGTGGACGAGTTTCTGACCTTGAAGGGATTGCGCCTCATCTTCGAGCGCAACCGGCGATAATGGCGGCGGAAAGGCCTACGCGAATTGTCGGCGACTCGATGATCGGGCTCAAGATGCCTGACTATGCGCGCCACTCGGCTCGCGTCGCAACGGTGCTGGGAAAAAACCCGGGTATGTTCACGGGGCCCGGCACCAACACCTTTATTGTCGGATCGTCGAAGCGGCCGATTCTGCTCGATACCGGGCAGGGCGTTCCAATCTACGCGGATCTCCTGTCGGCGGCACTAAAGGAACTATCGGGCTCGGAGGGACTCGAACGGATTGTGTTGACGCACGCGCATGTCGACCACCAAGGGGGCGTCAAGCAGGTGGTCGAGCGCTTCGGCGAACTTGAAGTGCTGAAGCGGCCGTGGGAAGGGCACGATGTCCATCCCGAAATGCTCACGGCAATCGATCACGACGCCGTGATTCGGACCGAGGGCGCGACGCTGCGCGCGATATTCACTCCCGGCCATGCCCCCGACCATCTGTGCTTTTATTTGGAGGAAGAACGTGCGCTGTTCACCGGCGATGTGGTTCTTGGAGCGGGCACGACCGTCATTCCCGACGATACCGGTGACCTCGGACAGTACCTGGATTCATTGCGGCTGCTGCTGGATCTCGATCTGGAGACAATATATCCGGCGCACGGGCCGGTGATTAAAAATCCGCGCGAGAAAATTCGCGACTATATTTCTCATCGCGAACTCCGCGAGCGCCAAGTGCTCGACGCGCTCGCCGGCGGCCCGCATGAGGTGATGGGGATCGTAAAAGCGATCTATACGGACGTACCCGAATACTTGCACCCGGCCGCCGCCAGCTCGGTCCGGTCTCATCTGCGCAAACTCCATCGCGAAGGCCGGGTGGCGGAAGAAGGGAACCGCTGGCGCCTCGCCTAGCTCTTGAGGCGCATCAAACCTGGAATATCGCCTGCATCCGCATCGCGAGGTTCATGTCGCCCGACAGCCGCAGCTTGCCTGACATGAAGGCGGCTTGCGCGTTGAGACGGCCCTGAACCATGTCGAGGTAGTCCTGCGCGAGCATCGAGATCGTCGCGCCCGGCGAGTCGGCCTGTCCCTCGCGCACGATACATTCGCCGTTGGCAATCGCGACGTTCCACGTGCCGCCGCCGTCGCCTGAGAGATCGAACTGATAGACCGCGTTGATGCCTTCGGCCATGCTCTTGTTGAAGCGGCTGGGCATCAAGTCGAAAATCTGCTTGCAGGTGATCGTCGCGTTTTCGGGGACCAGACCAAACACTGTCAGCATCTGGATTGCCAGACTCATGTCGCCCTGGATGCGCATCCTGTTTCCCAAGGTTGGCGCCTGGCTCATGAAGTCACCGTTGATGAGATTGACGTAATCGCGCGCCTCCATCGCAAACGTAACATTCGCCGATTCCGCTTGTCCCTCGGCTACAGTGCAGTCGCCGTTGGCGAGCTTCACGTTCCATTTCCCACCGCCCTCGCCGGAAAGATCGAATTGATAAACGGCATTCAAGCCCTTGGCGGCGTTCTGATTGATGCGCGAGGGCATCGCCTCGAAAATCTGCTTGCACGACGTGAATTGTTCGGCCATCGAAATATCTCCTCGGTTCTGGGCGATATGGGTAGCGTGTGGAATCAGCGAATTGGCGGCAGCATAGGCGGGAAAGTCGTGGATAACAAGAATCGCCCCTAACAAGTCGTGCGCGCGATTGAGTCTACGTTGGCCCATTGGAATCAATGCCGTGTCGGTGCTATCGATTATGGTATGGGGGTGAATGGGACGACCGCGATCATCGCGGCGTGCCTGCTCATAGCGGGCATGGGTACCGTTGCACGAGCAGCTCCTCCTTCCGATACTTCCGCGGATAGTGCATGGGCGACCGCAGCTGCGGATGCCGCTTCTTCCGCCAAATCCGCAAATTCAGCGAATGCCTCCAAGGCTGACGACTCAAACCTGATCAAAACCCCGGCTGGTGATGGTATCGCACCGCTGCGCGCCGCTGAGGTACCGCTTTCGCCGGCCACCGCGCCGGTCACGTCGTCATCGCCGATGGCCGCTGGCGGCTCTGCGCCGGGTGGCGGAGCGACCGTCGTGTCTCAGGACGCCGATCCCCCGAACAGCGGCACGTCTCAGGATCCTTCGGCCGCCAATGACATCATCCGCTACCAGCAGGAGCAGAGCGGGATGTCCCAGCAGCAGGCGTATGGTGGCGGCGCATACTTGTCGGGCGAAACGATGGAATCGCCGATCGGGATGGAGCTCCGCGAGGCGCGCCGGAGCCTGAATTCCGGCGAGGAGGCTGACGGGCTCTTGATCGTCGAAGTGACCAAAGGCAGTCCAGCGGAGAGTGCGGGCTTGCAGGGATATCATCACGCATTTCACGATGTGATGGCCGGAGTGGCGATAGCCGGGGCGCTTTTCTTCCCACCGGCGGCAATTCTTATCCCCGCAATCGATATGGCCAAGGTCGGTGAAAGCTACGACATGATTATCGGGGTTGACGGCGCGCGGGTATCGAATTTCCTTGACTTCCAGGATCGCCTGCAGAATTTGCAGCCGGGTGAGTTGCTCTACTTAAGCGTAGTGCGCGACGGCAAGCGGATGCAGTTCCGCGTGCCGGTTACGTCGGCGATGACGCAGCCGGTCTATTGATCCGGGCGGTCGCGCGAGACTCGGTATCGCCGTTAAGCCTTCGCGCTCGGGCGGCTCGATACAGCCGCATACCAGCGCGCAAGATTCTTCTGGTTGTCCTGAATCCTGATGTTGGTGATGCGTCCGAAGTCGATTCCCGTCAGCGCGGTGATATCGGCGATCGTGTAGCGCGGCCCCGCAATGAACTCACGGTTCGCAAGCTCT
>DATKOZ010000029.1:0-65184 GCA_035524375.1 Binataceae bacterium (SeqCode)
GATGGCCGGGGCCGCCCTTGTCGCCTATCTCTCCGATTTGTGCTCGCCTGCATTCACCGCGACACAGTATGCGCTTCTGTCGTCGCTGTCGTCGGTGGGGCGAACGATGGTGGCATCTTCGGGAGGCCTGCTGGCCGACAAGATTGGCTGGGTGTCGTTTTTTCTTCTCACCACGGTCGCGACCGTGCCTGCGCTGCTGCTGTTGCTCTGGATCGCGCGGCGCGGCGGGGCGGCAATTGAGCGCCGTCCGGCGGATATTTCCTCAACTGGCTGAGTTATGCCCGATCGCCGGCGCCATTCTCGGCGTATGACTTGACTGCGGCGGCTTGCGCGCGGCCGTGAGCGATTTCAGCGCCCATCGCGCACAGGATTTCCTCCATCGCGCCCAGCAGGAGCATCACATTCTCGCGCCGCGAGCCTTCGCCCATCAGTCCCACTCGCCATATTTTTCCTTTAAGTGGTCCAAGCCCGGCTGCGATCTCGATGTTGTAAAGCCGCAGCAATTCCGTGCGCACTTTGCTGTCGTCGATACCCTGAGGCACGCGAATCGCTGTCAATTGCGGGAGCCGATGGCCCTGCTGCGCGGCCAGCTCCAACCCCATCGCGGCCAGTCCCGCATGAAATGCGGCGGCGTTCACCCGATGCCGTGTCCATCGCGCCTCCAGTCCCTCTTCGGCCACCATCCGCAGCGCCTCGTATAGCGCATAATTCATCGTGATCGGTGCGGTGTGATGGTACACGCGATCGCTGCCCCAGTAGTTCGCGATCAGACCAACATCGAGATACCACGAACGCGGTTTGCTCTTCCGCGCACGAATCGCCTCGATCGCGCGGGCACTGAATGACACGGGTGCCAACCCGGGCGGGGCACCCAGCCCCTTCTGCGTGCAGCTGTAGCAAGCGTCGACCTTCCATTTGTCGATTTCGACCGGCACGCACGCGAGGGAGGTCACCGCGTCCAGCATCAGCATCGCACCGGCACGATGCGCCAGTTCCGAAATCTCTTCGACCGGCTGATGCGCACCCGTCGATGTCTCGGCATGAACGATCGCAACCAGTTTGGGCTTATTCGCCGACTCCAGCGCTGCCGCGATTTGTTCGGGCTCGATTATCCGTCCCCATTGCGCCTCCACCTTGTGGACTCGCGCTCCCAGCCGCTCGCCGCCTTCCGCAATCCTCGTGCCGAATACGCCGTTGACGCCGACGACGATTTCATCGCCCTCCTCGATCAGGTTCGCGAGTATCGTTTCCATTCCGGCCGAGCCGGTGCCGGAGACGGGAAACGAAATTTCGTTGTTTGTACGGAAGACGATGCGCAGCAATCGCTTGATATCTTCCATCACGCGCACGAAGCCGGGATCGAGATGGCCGACTACCGGGGATGCCATCGCCTTCATCACGCGCGGATGGACGTTGGAGGGGCCGGGGCCGAGCAGGATGCGCGGCGCAGGGTTTAATTCGGGAAACGATTCAGCCAAGGGAATCTCCTGTTCCGGTCAGACCCTGCTATTATGACCCGTGCCGGAGCATCCGCAACCGCGATGAGCACCCTCGATCGCCGCCTTTTCGACGAACTTCGCGACATTGTCGGCCCCAACGCAATCGTCTCCCACGCCACCGAGTTGAAGGTCTACGAATGCGATGGCTGGACGATTGAGAAGGGCATGCCCGACTTGCTCGTGCTGCCACGCACGACCGCACAAGTGAGCGCGATACTGGCCGCACTCGATCGGCGCGGGATCGCATTCGTGCCGCGCGGCGCTGGAACGGGGCTGTCGGGAGGATGCCTTCCGATGCATGCACCGGTGATGATCTGTACGTCGCGGATGAATCGAATACTCGAAGTGGAATTCGACAATCGGCGCGCGGTCGTCGAAAGCGGCGTCGTGAATCTGCACGTCACCAACGCCGCGAAACCGCGCGGATATTACTACGCTCCTGATCCGTCATCGCAGCCGGCATGCACGATCGGGGGGAACATCGCGGAAAATTCCGGCGGGCCGCATACGCTGAAATACGGTGTCACCGCTAATCACGTCCTTGCGATCGAACTTGTGCTTCCCGGCGGCGAAGTCGTCGAGCTTGGCGATTCCACCGAAGAGCGATGCGGCTACGATCTGGTCGGCGCGGTGGTCGGTGCGGAGGGAACCACAGGAATCGTCACGCGCGCGACGCTCCGGCTGATGCGTGAGCCGGAGAACCATCGCACTCTGCTGGCAACTTTCGCGGACGTTGACTCTGCCACGCAAGCAGTATCGGCGATTATCGCCTCCGGCATCGTGCCCGCCGCGATCGAAATGATGGACCGATTGATCATCCAGGCTGTCGAAGAAGCGTTTCACGTCGGATTGTCCAAGGACGCTGGCGCGGTGCTGATAATCGAGCTGGACGGACTTGAGGCGGGTTTGACGTCTTATGCGAGCCGCGCCGCGGAAATCGTGAGCGCGGCGGGCGCGACTTCGGTCAAGCTTGCGCGCGACGAAGCCGAACGTTCGCTGCTATGGAAGGCTCGCAAGCGGGCATTCGGCGCGGTCGGACGCCTCGCGCCCAATTACGCGACACAGGACGGCGTCGTTCCCCGAACGCATCTGCCGCGCATCCTGCGCGTAATTTCCGAAGCCAGCACTCGCCATAAACTGCGCATCGGCAATGTTTTTCATGCGGGAGACGGCAATATTCATCCAATCATCCTTTACGATGAACGCGATCCCGACCAGGTCCGCCGCGCGATCGAGGCGGGCCGGGAAATTTTGAAGGCTTGTGTCGAAATGGGCGGCAGCCTGACTGGAGAGCATGGAATCGGCGTTGAGAAGCTCGCCGAGATGCCGCTGCTGTTCTCGCCCGACGATCTGCGCGTGATGGCCGAGCTGCGCCACGTTTTCGATCCCAACGAACGCGCGAATCCCGGCAAGGTAATCCCCACGCCCGGCTCATGCGTCGAGGTCGCCGCACCGCGCCGCCAGGCGCCCGTATAACAATCGTGGCGGTCGAGGAATCATCGCGGATTGCGGAGCGAATCGGCGCGCTGATCGGTGCGGATCGCGTCCGCGCACCGGATGCGGCAGAAGCCGCTTGCGTCGGAATTATCGTCGAGCCTGCGAACGCTGAAGAAATTTCCGCGATCGTCCGCTTCTGCGAGGCGGGCCGCATCACGCTGGTGCCCCTCGGCGCGGGCCGGACGCTTGCGCAGATTCGGCGCGCGCCGGTTGCGATCGGCGTATCGCTCAAGCGGATGGCGCGAATTGTCGCCTACGAACCCGACGACATGACGGTCGTGGCCGAGGCCGGCATCACCGTCGCCGCGCTCAACGCCGCGATGGCGCCGCACGGGCAGCGGCTTCCCGTCGATCCGTATAACCCCGAAGTCACGACGATCGGTTCATTGATCGGCGCGGCGCACGCCGGTCCGCTTCGGCTGTCAGAAGGAACCGTGCGCGATCTGCTGATTGGAATCCGCTTCGTCGGGCACGGCGGCGCGATCGTTCACGGCGGCGGGCGCGTGGTTAAGAATGTCGCTGGATACGATTTGATGAAAATGATGACCGGCGCGTTCGGCACGCTCGGGATTGTGACCGAAGCGGCGTTCAAGGTTCGGCCGATCCCGCCCCTCTATCGCCTCGCAATCAAGGTGTTCAACCGCAACACCGCGGCGTTTGAGGCCGCGCGCACCCTCAATGACGCCCTGCCGCTGAGCCATCTCGAAGTTATGGCCCCGCCGATTCCAGAATGGGCCGCCGCGCAGCACGATTTCACGCTGATGGCGGGATTTTCGGGCAATCAGGATGAAATCGACCACCAAGCCGTAAAGATTCAGGAACTCATGGGCGGTCTCGGCGGCGGCTTTCTCGCGGATAGCGGAATTCTCGCAGGCCGGGAGGCCCACGTAACATATGAGTGGGCGCTTCGTGACCGGTATTTCTACAAATTGCCGCTTGCCGCGCAGATTGCAGTGCCGCCTGCGCGCCTTGCGCATGCGATCAAAGCTTGCGGCGCGGGGTTTTTCGCTCATGCCGGCTCAGGAGTCGCACAGATTTACATTCATGGCGAATTGAGCGCCGATGACGCACGCAAGTGTGTCGCACAGTGGCGCGAGATCGCGCATTCAGCGGGCGGCCATCTGCGAGTCATCGCAGCTGCGCCCCCGATTCGAGGCGCGTTCGATTTCTTCGACACGCCCAATGATGGCGCGCTGAAACTGATGCGCCGGATGAAGGCGGCCTTCGACCCGGCGGGAATTTTCAACCCAGGATGTTTTGTTGGTGGCATTTGATGGCTGAAACTTCCGCATCAACCGCGCATCCGGTCCGCGACGTTACCAAGTACGAGCTTCTGTTCGATTGCGTCCATTGCGGGCTGTGCGCCGAGGCGTGCCCGACCTACTCGATTACTCGAAGTGAAATGGATTCCCCGCGCGGTCGAATCTATTTGATGAAGGCGCTCGCCGAGGGGCAAATCGACCTCGACGCCGACGCGGCTCGCCATCTCGACTTGTGTCTGGGCTGTCGTGGATGCGAAACCGCGTGCCCTTCCGGCGTTCATTATGGTCGGCTCATCGAAGATGCGCGCGCATATGTCGAGCGCAATTATCGCCGTGGATTTCTCGATCGACTTCGCCGGCGCGCGATCGGCGCGATCTTTCCGTATCCAGCGCGGCTGCGAATGCTGCTTGCTCCGCTTGAGGCAATCGATCGCGCGGGATTGCGCCCGGTGTTGCGTGCCGTGATGCCGCGCGCGATGCGCGACTGGCTCGATCTGCTCCCACCGCTGGCGGGCGGCTCTCACCCGCTGTTGCCGAAGCCAACAACCATTCCGGCCCCGGATGCTCTAACTGTCGCGGTCCATCCCGGATGCGTAGCCTGCGTTCTTGCCGACCCTGAAAACCTGAACACTGAGCGTGCGCTTGCGGCGGCAGGCTATCGCGCAATCCGGCTTGACGGGGCAACATGCTGCGGCGCACTCGATCTGCATTCCGGTAATACCGTCCGCGCGCGCAAGTTTGCACGTGCCAACGTCCGCGCGCTTGCGAAATCGGGCGCGGATTCGATTGTTTCGGCGGCCTCGGGATGCACTGTCGCGATTGCCGAGTATGGCGATCTGTTGAGGGACGATTCCGAAGTTGCCGCCGATGCGGGTGTGGTTGCGGCGAAGGTTGCGGACCTGAGCACGCTCCTCAATCGCGTGGCGTCAAATCCGCCACGCGAAATGCGATGCACTGTTGCGTATCACGACGCATGCCATCTCGCGCACGGGATGAATGTGCGCGAGGCACCGCGCGAGCTGCTCGCGTCGATACCGGGAGTGAAGCTGGTCGAGTTGGCAGAGAGCGATCTCTGTTGCGGGTCGGCGGGAAGCTACAATTTGACCGAACCGGCAATGGCACGCGAATTGGCGCGTCGCAAGGCGGACAACATCGAAGCGACAGGTGCGGAGTTCGTCGTGCTGGCGAATCCGGGATGCGAGTTTCAGATCGCCGCCGAACTGCGCAGGCGCGGTTCATCGATCAAAGTCGTGCATATCGCAGATTTTCTCGCGCTCGCCAGCCGCGGTCACGCATGACCTCGAACGGCGTGTAGAACTCTCGGCGATCAATTATCCTGTTTCTTCATCTCGGCCAGGAACGCCGTGAGATTATCGATCTGATCTTTTAGCTGCGGAAACGCACGCATCGCATGAGTCGTGCGCTTGGGGGTGTAGCCGGGCGGATAGGCAAGATGCAGCACGCGCGCCTCAACCAGCTCGCGCGAAGAGCCGGCGATCGCCGGCCCCTGGCTGCCTGCAAGATTCGGATTCGGATTGTGGCATACGACGCAATTGGACATGTACACGGTGCGGCCGAGTTGCGCGGGCGTGGGCGGCTTCGACGGCCCGCATCCGGCGACGGCAAGCGCTACCGCGATCACGCCGATTTGCGAAGCGAATGTCGCTGAATGATTCAACGCAAACACGCGCGCGATTCTACCGGCGCAATTTTCCACGATGCAAGGCTATCAGGCGGCGCGGCGTTCGCTCTTGAGCTTTACCCTGATTTGCCACAGACCCAGTAACGAATAATATGCGCCTGCAACGGTCATCCAAACGTATAAACTTGGATGACCGGCGTGAACACGCGCTGGACGCATCACGGTTTCAGTTCGCGGCCATAGTGCCCACACCCCTATCAGAATAATGAAAATACTAAAGGCCTCCGAATACCAAAGCTGGCTCCAGTCAGACTGCTTCGCGCGGTCTCTTAACCACTCGCGGTAGGGCCGCCGCTGATTGGCCTTCTCCAAGTCTGCCTTTGCGGCTTCAGCGAGAAACCGTAAGGTTGCAATCAATCCGCACATGATCAACCCACCCAACACGCCCATCAATGCTCCCGAGATGAGCGCCACACTACCGACCGTGTAACTGAGCCGAAGTATCACGCATAGATATCCGATCACAAAAGCAGCCAAAAAAACCGGTAGCATTCGGCGCATCGTGCTTTGTACGGACCGCGCCCGTGCCAGCCATAAGCCAAGTTGCTCTTCGATTTCACGTCGCGTAGCTTCGGTCGGGACCACATACGCGCGGCCCCAACCGTGCGGGTAATAGAAGATTGTGCCGTCATCGGACGTTTCGAAGGCCCAAGAACCGGACAGTTCGCGAACTTGGTTAGGTTGCGTTGGCACAGCCGTATCGGAGCTCAGCTACAGTTCCCGCCGGCCGGAAAGCGCGCTTGAGAGCGTCGCCGCGTCGCTGTATTCCAAATCGCCGCCGGCCGGAAGCCCGCGCGCAAGGCGCGTCGCTTTGACGCCGAGCGGCTTGAGCGCATTGGCGATATAGAGCGCGGTCGCCTCGCCTTCGACGGTGGCGTTCGTCGCGATGATTACCTCCCGAAGCTCGGCAGGCGGAGTGACGCGCGCTATTAGCTCCTTCATCTTGAGGTCGTCGGGGCCGATGCCGTCCAGTGGCGCCAGCGCGCCACCCAGCACGTGATAGACGCCGCTGAAGCCGCGCGCCCGCTCGATCGCCATTAGATCGCCCGGCCCCTCTACGACGCAGAGCAGGCCGCGATCGCGCGCGGGATCCTCGCAGATGCGGCAGCGCGGATTGTCCGACAGGCCGAAACACTCCGAACAAAGCCCGACGCGTTCCTTCATTTCGAGCAGCGCCTCGGCCAGCGCGATCACCTGCTCCCGTGGGCGGCTCAGCAAATTGAACACCAGGCGCGCCGCGGTCTTCTCGCCGATTCCGGGCAGCCGCGACAGTTCCGTCACCAGCCGGGCCATCGCCGGCGGCAGTCCGTTTTGACGTTTCAGGTTCTCAGCCATCGACCGAACTTCCTCTTCCGCATCATCATCCCGGGCTAGAACTTGTTAAGTGGGTTGAGCTTGTTGATCTCCAGCGCGACCATCTGCTTGGCGCGCTCCATCGCATCGTTGACCGCCGCGACAATCAGATCCTCAAGCATTGGCTTGTCGCCGGCTGCGACCACGGCGGGATCGATTTCGATTTTTCGCACCCGCATCGCGCCGTCCACGACCACGCGCACCATCCCGCCGCCGGATTGCGATTCGACCGTGCGCTCGGCAGCGGCGTTTTGCATCTCCTGCAGCTTGGCCTGCAGTCCCTGCGCCTGCTTGAGCATTTCCTCCAAATCAATATCAGCCACGATTAACTCTCCCGGCCGCGATATATCGCGGTATCGTCATTATGAACTTTCGCCGCCGCGATCGCCCGGCGGCATCCGGAGGTCCACCAGCCGCGCATCGAGTGCGTCGAAAATGCCGCGAATCTCCTTATCGGCAAGGATTGCGTTGCGCTCCTCCGGCGTGGCCGAGCGGCGCGCAGTGCCTGCGCCGGCAACTGTTTCGGCGGCCGGTTTGGAGGGAATCTCGATGGGGGGCTTCGTCCGCGACGGTTCGCGAGCGATGCCATTAGTTGCAGGTAACGTCGCGGGAGGGAGAACCGCGGCGGCATTTGGTGCACGTGCCGGCGCAGTTCCGCCGCCAATCAATTCGACACGAATCGGGCGGCCGACATGCTCTGAAGCCAATTCCGCGATCGCCGCCTTGTTGTCGGTCAAATATCGAATGTAAATGTCGTTGCGCGCCGTGACCGTAAGCACGTCGCCCTCAAGTGTCAGGCCCGCGCCCTGCTCCATAAAGCCGGCCAGCGCGGCGCGTCTGTTGCGGATGAAATCGCGCAGCTCCGGCATCTCGCGCGGCTGCGGCTCCTGTGCAGGACCGCGCAGCGGCGCATCGGCTTTGACTTCCCCCTCAACCCGCAGCCGGCGCGCAGTTGTAGCCGGTTCCGATGGTGCCGCGCGGCCGCCACCCGCCGAAACGGGCGGTGTACTCGAACCGCTTCCCGGCATTGATGGTGGTGCGCCGGTTGATATCGCGCGTAGAAGTTCGTCGGCATCCAGCACCGGTGCAAGCGAGGCCATCCTCACCGCCGCCATTTCGAGCAGCAGGTCGGGATAGGGTGAGCGAAGTATCTGTTCCTGCGCATCGGCCATCAGGCGAAACAGGCGCATCAGATCGCGCGAGCTGGCGCTTGCAGCCAGCCGCTTGAGCTCCGCAGCTTCATGGTCGGGCAGATCGTCGAGGGGCCCTTGCGAGTCGGCCGCCGGGAGCTTGGCGGCGGCGAGATTGCGGATCGTCTCGAGCAGGTCGCGCCCGAGCGATTCAAGATTCGCACCGCGCGCAGCCATCTCGCGCACCTGCCTCAACGCTGCCGCCGCATCCTTTTGTAGGATCCGCTCGGCGAGCTTAAGAACCGTGGTGCGGCCCGCGACTCCGAGCGCCGATGCAACTTCAGCCTCGACCACTTTGCCCGACGATGATGCCGCGATCGCCGTCTCCAGCATCCGTTCTGCGTCGCGCATGCTGCCGCCGGCTTCGCGTGCGAGCAGGCGCAGCGCGGCCTCCTCGGCCTCGGCGCCTTCGCGCCGCGCCAATTCGGTCAAGCGCGCAACGATCGTTGCATACGGGATGCGGCGAAAATCGTAGCGCTGCAGGCGCGACAGAATCGTCTCGGGCATCTTCTGCGGCTCGGTCGTCGCCAGGATGAACTTGACGTGGGGAGGCGGCTCCTCAAGCGTCTTGAGCAGCGCATTAAAAGCCTGGTCGGTCAGCTGATGGGCTTCGTCGATGATATAAATCTTGAAGCGATCGCGCGCAGGCCGGTAGCTCAAATTTTCGATGATCGCACGGGCATCATCGATTTTGCGGTAGGTCGCGCCGTCGATTTCGGCTACGTCGAGTGCGCGGCCGGCACGAATCTCCACGCATGCGGCGCATTCGCCGCACGGCTCGGCCGTGGGCCCTTTCTCGCAGTTGAGGCATCGGGCGAGGATGCGCGCGGCGGTGGTTTTGCCGACGCCGCGGATTCCGGTGAACAGGAAGGCGTGGGCGATCTTGCCGCGCTTGAGCGCCTCGCCAAGCGTGCGGGTTACATGCTCCTGTCCGACCAGGTCGGCAAAGCGCTCGGGGCGCCATTTGCGCGCGAGCACGAGATGGGATGACGCAGAGGCGGCCATTTCGGGAACCATAGCACGGAAGCTGCCCGCCCGATGATAGCCAGGCACCCCTGCGGCACAGGGTGGCGGCCGGTACCGTTGCTTCCTTCCGGACCTGGCGGGGTTCGCGGCCTTCCCTTGCGCAGGACCCGGCTATCAGCCGGCGGGCAGCGCCGAAAAATCGCTCACTTCACGCGATCGATGTCGCGCAGCCTATTAGAGTACCACAGCGGCGGTCATGCAACCGCAATCGCGCTCTGCGGTGGCGAACAATCTTCGCCGCTGCTATCACATTGGTCGATGGCGCAGACAGGGAATAAAGTCGCGATCGGGCTGGTTCAGATGCGATGCGCGGAAAAGCCGCGCGCGAATCTTGCCGAGGCGATTGCGAAAATCGAGGACGCCGCTAAGAGCGGCGCTTCGATCGTATCGACTCAGGAATTGTTTCTGTCCCACTATCCGTGTCAGACCGAGGATCCGAAATATTTCGATTTGGCCGAGCCGATTCCCGGTCCCACCACCAATGCGCTGTGCAAGATTGCAAAGGCGCGCAAGATAGCAATCGTCGCCTCGATCTTCGAGCGACGCGCCGCCGGCGTCTATCACAACACTGCGGTTGTGATTGACGAAACGGGCAAAATCGCCGGGCGCTACCGCAAGATGCACATTCCCGACGATCCGCGCTTTTACGAAAAATATTATTTTACCCCCGGCGATCTTGGTTTCGCCGCGCATCGCACCGCGCGCGCGATTGTTGGGGCGCTGGTGTGCTGGGATCAATGGTTTCCCGAGGCGGCGCGGCTGGTCGCGATGGCCGGCGCGCAGATTCTGTTCTATCCAACCGCGATCGGATGGTGGCATGGGGAGCCGAAATCCGTCCGCCCGCTTCAGCGCGAGGCGTGGGAGACGATTCAGCGCTCGCACGCGATCGCCAACGGCGTGTTCGTTGCGGCGATCAACCGGGTCGGCATCGAGGGCGACCTTGAGTTCTGGGGCGATTCGTTCGTCGCCGATCCGTTCGGCCATATAATCGCGCGCGCCAGCGGCAAGAGCGAGGAAACGCTCATCGTCGAATGCGACCTTTCGCAAGTTGAACAAGTGCGCCGCAATTGGCCCTTCCTGCGCGATCGGCGCATCGACGCTTACGGCGATCTGGTGCATCGCTATCGCTCCTGATTTGCCGTGATTAATTCCGAGCATCGCGCGAGGCTGTCGCTCTACCGGATGCCGCCGGAATGGGCACCGCATCTCGCCTGCTATCTCGTATGGCCGCATAATCGCGAGACTTGGCCGGGGAAGTTTGAGGTCATCCCTCCAATTTATGCGGGGATGGTTGCGGCAATCGCGCAGTTCGAGCCGGTCCGTTTGCTCGTAAATGACGCCAACGAGATCGAGTCCGTACGCGAGATGATTCGCAAAGCTGCGGCAGATATCGCGGACGCGGACTCGATCATGCGCAACGTCTATGCGTTCCACGTCCCAACCAACGATTCATGGGCGCGCGACCACGGGCCGATTTTCGTCAATCGCATTGATGCCGGTGGCGGTCCAGCGCAGATTGCGCTGGATTGGGGTTTCAATTCATGGGGCGAAAAGTACGGCGCATTCGATCTCGACGATGCCGTCCCCATGCGGCTGGGCGAACGCTACGGTTTTGAAGTGCTCCAGCCGGGAATCGTGCTAGAGGGCGGCTCAATCGAGGTCAACGGCGCGGGATCCATTCTGACGACCGAGTCATGCCTGTTAAATCCGAATCGCAATCCCCAGCTGGGACGCAATGAAATCGAAGATTATCTGAAGACCTATCTGGGAACATCGCATGTGATTTGGCTGGGAGAAGGAATCGCCGGCGACGATACCGATGGTCACATCGACGATCTTGCGCGGTTCACCGCGCCGGACACGATCCTGACGGTGCTCGAGGACGATCCATCCGACGACAATTATTCCGTGCTGCAGGAGAATCATGCGCGGCTTGAATCGGTGCGGGATCAAGACGGACGACCGTTCAAGATCGAAACGCTCCCAATGCCTCCATCGCAAGTCTATGACGGCACGCGGATGCCGGCGTCATACGCGAATTTTTACATCGCCAATGGCGGAATCGTAATGCCCACGTTCGACTGCCCGCAGGACGCAGCAGCAGCGGCGACGCTGGCACGTCTCTTTCCGGGTCGCCGCGTAGTGGGAGTACCGTCGTTCGACCTGGTTTGGGGCTTGGGCTCGGTCCATTGTCTCAGCCAGCAGCATCCAATCCCGCCCCGATAACGCAAAATTCCCGCGCGAAGTTCGGCTAATCGCCGGATAAATCGTCCAGCAACTGAAGCATCGTTTCGCCGGCAGATTTGATCTGGCGCAGAATTTCCCGATGCTCCGCGGTCAAATTAGGGGGAGCTTCGTCGAGCAGAATTTCCGCAAACCCGGCGATCGCGCCGATTTCATTTCGTAAATCGTGAATCGCCTGGTGTGCGATAGCTTCCCCGGGTAACTCGGGAGGCGCGGCATCCTTTTGCGCGAGATCGTACCGGAGACTAGCAAACCCCTCGCAGCGGCCAGACAGGTCCGGGAGATACCCGTCCTCGGCCGCATTCGTCTCTCGGCATTTTCCCGCGCTGGGATCGAACACCGCGCCTCCACGTTCATTATTCGATTTTTTCGTCATCGCCGTTTCCATTTGTCGATCAAGCGCCGCGTCGATTCCGCGATTGGCGCATCAGCTTCATGGCAATATCAATGAGCAAGAGGCATACCGCGGCGTGTTCGTGGATGAACGGCGCGTAGGTGGCTGGCTATTCGATTTGCGGGCGCGCGAGGACATCGCCCATGTCCCGGAACACGACAGGCGGCGGAACAAAGGTGACGCGGTTACGAACGCGCTGGGCGAAACTCGCGATGTTTGCGATTGCTACTTCCGCGTGATGCCGACTTCCGCAAGGATTTCTGCCGTATGCTCGCCGAGCTTGGGTGGGCGGCGATAAATACCGGTTGGCGTCGCGCTCATCTTGATCGGTTCTCCAGCCAGCATCACCGGACGGGTGCCGTCGGGCTGCTCGACCTCGACCAGCATATCGCGCGCGGCGACATGCGGGTCCTTGTAGATCGCCGCCATATCGTTGACCGGGCCGACCGAGATTTTTCCGGCCAGCGCCTTCACGATTTCTTCGGTCGTATGCGCGCGCGTCCATTCCAGTACGATTTCGTTCAACGCCGCGCGATTTCCAAGCCGCATGATGTTCGATCCGAAACGCGTATCGGAGCCCACTTCCGGCTTGCCCATCAATTGGCACAACAGCTTCCAGTGATCTTCGGTTGCGATCGCAATCGCGCAATTGCCGTCCTTGGTCGGATAGATGTCGAACGGAGCGATCATCGGATGGCCGTTGCCGGTGGGCCGGTTGACGACCCCGTGGTACGAGTACCAGTAGGCCGCCCCTTCGCACATGCTGAGGATCGCATCGTACATGGCGACATCGACGAACTGGCCCCGTCCGGTTTCGCGCGCATGTAAAATCGCCGCGAGCAAGCCAACTGTGGCAAGCGTGCCGGAAAAGATGTCCGCGACGCTGGGGCCGCATTTGATAACGGTCCCGTCGGCCAGCCCCGTGACGGACACCAGCCCGCCCATCGCCTGCGCAACGACGTCGTATGCCGGCCAATCGGCATACGGACTTACCCCGGTGCGCGGATCGCCGAAGCCGCGGATCGCCGCATAAACCAGCTTCGGATTGATTGCGGCCAGCGTCTCGTAGCCGACTCCAAGCCGTTCCATCACGCCGGTGCGGCTGTTCTCAACGACGACGGCCGTCGTCGGGATGAGCGCCAGGAAGGCCTTGCGGTCTTCGTCCTGCTTGAGATCCAGCACCAGCGAGCGCTTGTTGCGATTGACGCTGGCAAAGTAGCCGCCGTAGTCGTAATCCTTTTGCTCCGGGCTAAACGGTCCGGCGAAGCGGGTCATGTCGCCGCGCGGCGGCTCAACCTTGATCACGTCCGCGCCCAAGTCGGCGAGCAGCATCGTGCAGTATGGTCCCGCCAGCGCCTGCGTAACATCGAGGACGCGTACTCCCGCAAGCGGGCCGGCGCCGGGTTTGAGCTTGGCTTTGCTGTCAGTCATTGCGTTTCCCCGATGAAAATTGATGGCGGTTGGAAATCCGATGCTATCGCCGTCCCTATCTATCCTCAAAATGGAACTTCGCGGCAAGTCATTGCGTGCGGCGACAATGTAAAATCGTCGGATGGTTGCGCCCCTTGACAGGGGATTATGTTGCTGTTGACAGAGACGGCGATTTGCGCTACTTGTAAGGCATGAACACAAAAGTTGAAGGCGGAAAGCCGATAGCCGTACAGCCCTCGATAACGCTAACTGACCTAATGGATCGCTTTTCGACCGAAGAAGCGTGCAAGACGTATCTCCGCGATGCGCGCTGGCCGGAAGGCGTGCGATGCCCACGTTGCAAGAACGATAAGGTCTATACGCTCAAGCAGCCGTTTAGGTGGCAATGCCAGAAATGCGCGAAGAACGGTTATCGGTTTAGCGTCACGACCGGCACAATCTTCGAGAATACGAAATACCCCCTGCGCCAGTGGTTTCAAGTCGCGTATTTAATTTGTCAGAGCAAGAAAGGCATCAGCGCGCTCCAAATCCATCGGCAGATTAGAAGCGGCGATTACCGGACGGCGTGGTTTATGTGCCACAGAATCCGGTGCGCGATGCAGGGGGGCGCATTTCCGCTGACTGGCGAGATTGAAGCGGACGAAACTTACATCGGTGGCAAGGATCGCAACCGGCACTGGAACAAGAAGAGCGCACAAGTCCGCAAAACCATGCCTGCGTTGCACGTTGATGAAGAAGCGTTTGGCTACGGCAAGATCGGCGTCATCGGCGCAATTGCTCGAAAGGGCAATGTAGTCGCCCGCGTGATCGGGACACAGGATGCGCCGACGCTTTCGAGATTTGTCCGCAACGTGGTGGACGGCGGAAAAGTCTCGCTGGTCGCGACCGATGAACATCCCGGCTACAAACGCATTGACCGCACGCTTCCCCATGAAGCGGTCAACCACAGTCACGGCGAATACGTCCGGGGCAACGTCCATACGAACAATATCGAATCGTTTTGGTCGTTGCTCAAGCGCGGAGTTGTTGGCACCTTTCACAACGTCAGCGCCGAATACTTGCCGTTGTACCTGAACGAATTTAGCTGGCGCTACAACAACCGAAACAACCCGGATATTTTCCGCGACCTGCTTTCATCGGTGTAGCCAAGGTCGCCAGAAGCCAACGCAGGCAACCCTGCGAAGCCGAGTGGACCGCCGCAGGCGGACGCGGTAAGATGCGTCCGTGGGCAAGTCATTGGAAATGTCATCGGGCGGATTGAATTTCGACGCCTTTATGAAGGCGCTCATATCCGCGCCAAAGGACAAACTCGCAACGCCAAGACAGGGGCGATCTAGAAAAAAGAAGAAGGCCCGACCATTACAGTCGGGCCTTCCCTCAGTAAGCCGTTAGTGAGCTGTACCCTTAATAATCTCCGCCGATTTTCATAAGCTACCCTCTAATTTCTTTCCCTCAAGCGAAAGGTTGCACCACGTAATTATTATTGCCATCTTTCGCACAGCCAGTCAAATTGGTCCCAAATGTCGGTCCGGCCCGTAAGCCTGCGATGTTCTGGAATCCATTTTTCAAAGGCTTTACTGGCCCTTTCTATGATGCTACCAAAAAAACCGGCGAGCAATTCTTCGTCCGCGTGCTCGTGCTTGACTGCCATCGCGATCTCTTCGTAAAAATTCACTGGATGATCGGTTTAGCTTTAGCCGCTTGCATCGCCCCGCTTGTTCCCCCGGATTTTGCGGACGTAATCTGCGGCTGGTAGGCCGCCGGTCAAATTAGGCACGCTGCCTCGAAGGTCGGCGATCGGGACTGCGGCAGGGCGGCTCCATATTTCCGTAATCTGCGATAGTTGCCTGGGTGTGCCATCGGGTTTCAGTTGCAAAATTCCTTCAGCAACAACTCGCTTGCCAAGTGCTTTTGTTGCACCCTTTAGAAGCGAATCCTCTTCGATGGCACAAACAATTTTCCGTTTTGTGCCGTGTTCCGTGATTTCAAACTTCAGCGTACCTCCCCGTACAGAAATCAGATCAAGAACGCCATCAATCGATGCCCTTTCGGTTTTAGTTTGGCCACGTCCTAACTCTTCTCGAAGCACGACATGATCGATCAATAGTGGTAGCTGACCCGAAATATCGATCCTAATGGCTTCGGGCCTGCCCGTGTATTCTTTGGTTGGGTTTTCTATCGATTCTTTCGATGCAAGGCGTTTTACCAAGCGCCGAAAGCCGCGCTGGGCTGGTTTGCCAAAGCTCTCAGGCCAACTGATGTCTTTGCCGTCCGATTCCTTGACTCGTTGAAATCCGAGCCGCGCTTCGTCGCAGATTTTCTTCAATACGTCTGCCTTAACGCCATTCGGCGATGCTATCGCCCAGACAGCAGCATCATCCTGCCAACGCCATCGGACCTTTGGCTTATCGTTGGTTAGATGTTCTTCGATATCTCGCAGCGCATTGATAAAATCGCTAGTCGAGTGTGCAACAGTATCGGGATCAACACTTCCCTCCAGTTCGATCTTGATCCGAAAATCTTGATTTGGTAGCCCGTTTGCCATCTGTCCAACCCGATAAGACCTTTATAGCCCAAATTCAATCCGAAGGGGAAAACCCGGTCAGGTAGATCGCCCCAGCCTGTCACGTCCCTACCAGTCTACCGGACCTCCCTGTCAACAGCAACATAATCCCCTCTTGACAAAAGATTCTTATCGGTATAATTCATACGCGAGCAAAGGTTGAGCCTGAAAAGCGGCGCGCGACCGCTGAATTGGCCCGGATGCCACCGCTAGACTGCATCAGACGGCTGCATCGGATCGATTGAGTGGTACTGAAAGCTCGACAAAGCGCAATATAGCGCAAATTGCCGATAATGCTGGCGTGGCCTGAAGCTTGCTCAAGGATACGACGACCGACGCTTAGTAAGAAAAAGGCAGGGTGATTTGAAAATGGAAACCAAGACGACGATCCAGCGTGCTGGTGAGCTGCTCGGCCTGAACTACGAGGTTCCCGAGGAGGAGCGCATCGGCGCGGACGCTCGTACCGCGCGGTACCTCGAACTGATTCGCCGGCTCAGCCATCAGTCGGTGGTTAAACACTTCGACGCGTACGCGGACATCGATTGGGACAGCCCCGAGTACAAAATCGATCCGGACGATCCGCGGTTCGAACTGGGCGCCGATGACGTGCTGGGCGGCACGCAATGGTACCGCTCGCTGCCGGCGGGGGTCCGCTCGCGTATCGGGCTTCAACTGTTCGCCACTTTCATGAAGATCGGTGTGATGTTCGAGAACGTGTTGAAGCGCGGCCTGCTCGGCTTCGCGCTCGACCTCCCCAACGGCTCGCCAGAGTTCCGCTACTGCTATCATGAGGCGATCGAGGAAGCGCAGCATTCGCTGATGTTCCAGGAGTTCGTGAACCGCACCGGCCTGGATCTTCCCGGCCTGAACGGATTCTGGGACCGCCTCGGCACCAACATCATAATCAGCTATGGGCGCCGCTTCCCGGAATTGTTTTTCGTGTTCGTGCTCTGCGGCGAGGATCCGATCGATCACGTGCAGCGCCAACTGCTGCACAAGCGCCGCGAGGAGATTCATCCGCTGTTGCGCCGCATCATGCAGATTCACGTAACCGAGGAAGCTCGCCACCTGAGCTTCGCGCGCCACTACCTCCGCCGCCACGTTCCGGGGATGGGTGCATGGCGCAAGGCGAACTTGGCGTTCCGCGCGCCGCTAATCCTGGGCGGGGCGAGCCAGATGATGATGCAGGCGTCGCCAAGTCTGATTCGCGACTTTAACGTCCCCAAAGAGGTGGTCGATGAGGCGTACCGGAAAAACCCGGTTCATCGCCAACACATGTACGAGGCCACTTCAAAGCTGCGCGGCCTGTGCGTGGAGCTGGGGTTGGTGAACAAGTGGTCGGTGCATCTGTGGCGCGCATGCGGAATCTGGCCGGCCAACGAGATGCTGCCCGAGCCGGCGACCGCGTAAACAATTCGAAAATTCTCCTTCTCAAGCGGGCGGACCGTTCAATCGGCCCGCCCGTTTTCTTCGCCAATCGCATGCACGGCCGGGCGGCTCTTCGCCGCAACTGAAAATTTCCATATATGGATGTATGTGGAAAGCCGCTTTACGAGTTTTCGAAATCTAAAACTCACGACGGTAATTCTGTGAAGTTAAAGCGCATCGCTCTCGGCGTGATGGCCGGCGCTCTCACTGCGATCGTACCGGCGCGCAACGCATCGGCGATCGACTTTTACGAAATCCAGATTTACAGCGTCGACACCGCTCCGCCCGGGCATCTTCAACTCGAGCTCCATTCCAATTCGGTCACTACCGCCACTGGAGCGGAAGCCAAGTCCGAGATTGGGCCGTATCAGATTCATGAGACGCTCGAAGCGACCTACGGCCTGACGCCATGGCTCGAGATCGGCCAATACCTGTGCACCGCCAAGCTCGACAACGGCAACTACGAGTATGCCGGCGCGCGCAGCAAGGTTCACTTTGGAATTCCGATGACTGAAAAGTGGCCGGTTCAGTTTGGCGGAAACATCGAGATCGACTACATGCGCCACGCGGCGGAGGAGAATCCGCTCACACTTGAGATGCGTCCGATTGCGCAGACCAGTTTTCGCGGCTTCACTCTGATCGGAAATTTCGCCTTCGAAGATCCGTTCAGCGGACCAGGGGCGCATCGCGGCGTCCAGTTCGCGCCCTCGGGCGAGCTTGAATGGAGCCTCACCCGATGGCTGGTTCCGGCGGTCGAATATTACGGCGATATGGGCGCGCTCGAAGCGATGCCGGGCATCCAGCGCCAGCAGCATTTCATTGTGCCGGCGCTTAACTTCGACCTGATTCCACAACTGGAACTCAATCTCGGCGTCGGAGTCGGGCTTACGACAGCCGGCAATGGCCTATTTCTGAAATCGATCGTCGGCTGGACGTTCTAGGCAGGCGTCGGCACGGTGGCATGGATCCCGTGCCGCGCAAAGAAGTAAGCGGGAAATTTTCCGTTGAAGGCGTAACCAGAGGCTAAAAATGTCATCGGCAGAGCGAAGCTGAATCCCCATCTGCCGACATTGCCACCGATGATGACGCCTGCCATCGCGAGGCCTGCGTTGATGCTCAATAAACCGCACCAAACCAAGGTCATAATGCGGTTGAGCCCGATGAAGATCGGATTAACCCAAAACTCCGGCGGTGCCTGTTCGCGGCCGTATGCAGTCGTAAACGGATTACCGGCGGCGAACGAGCTCCATGCGGCAATCGCAAAGCATGACCATAGAACTACGACACTGTAGGGCGGGAATATCGCCGAATGCATACCGATCATCAGCGTCGCGCCGATCGCGAAGAACGTCACCGTGGTCCAGTCCATCAGCTTGGCTGATATACCGCTGCGCGCCCTTACCGCAGTAAGCGCCAGACAGAGGATTAATCCGCCGCCCGTCGCCACGCGCCAGCAATTCATGGAGGCAGCGATGCCATAAATGATCCAGGGGATAAATGTCGTCAAGTTAACCGCCGCGCTCGAAAGCTTGTTCCGCTCCGCCATTCACTTCTCTCGCCTGAGGAACAGGGGCCGGCGCGCACCGCGTGCGCGATGCGGCCAATTACTTCGGCGTGAGTTCCACCACCGGAATCTCGCGCGAGGTCTTTAGCTGGTAGCCGTCGTAGCCGGGCCAGATTTCCGTCAGCTTGGGCCAGATTGCTTTCTTTTCATCGATCGAGATCGTGCGTGCCCGATACTCGCCGCGCGACGATCCGCACTCGACGCGCACATCAGGGTTTTGCGTCAGGTTGAGATACCAAGCCGGCGGCGAATCGTTACCGCCATAGGATGCGACGATATACAGCCGCCCGCCATCCTCGACGTAGAGCAGCGGCTTGGGAATCTCGCGGCCAGTTTTGCGGCCGCGCGTGGTCAGAATGAGCGTGTTCTTGTTGGCGGCCGTGCCGCCGCCAAGGAACCGATAGAGCCCCACATGCGTCCCGCTCATCCATCGGATGAAACCCTTTTGGAATTCGCTCATCTTCATGGCGGCGCCTCCCGGATTATTTCGCGGCGGGCTTGAGCATCTTGAGCGCGATTGCGTGCAGCCTGCGATCGCCGGCGGCAACGATTTGCCCGCCCTCGTATGGCGCGGCGCCCGCCCAGTTCGTCACGACTCCGCCCGCGGCCTCAATTATCGGCATCAGCGGCTGAATGTCATAGGCTTTAAGCCCCGACTCGATCACGAGATCGACAAACCCCGCCGCAAGCAGGCAATAAAGGTAGCAGTCGCCCCCGTAGCGGCGCATGCGCGCCTTAGCCACGAGTGCGTGGAATGCCTCGTTCTCAGCCGTGCCGATGAACATCGCGGGGTCGGTTGAGGCGACGATCGCATCCTCCAGCCGCTCGCATTCGCGCACCCGCAAAATCGAGGTGACTCCTGCGCGGCGCATTTCCGCGCCAAGGCGCGAGCCGATAAACGTCTCGCCCGTGTACGGCTGATGCATTACGCCGACGACCGGTCGCTCGCCGTCGCTTAGCGCAATCAATACGCCCCAATGCAGTTGTCCGATGATGAACGCACGCGTCCCGTCGATGGGATCGATTAGCCAGGTCAGGCCATCCTTTCCGGCGGCGACGCCGAATTCCTCGCCGTGGATTCCGTGACCGGGATGGACGCGCCCGATCTCATCGCGAATCGCTCGTTCGGCGGCGCGATCGGCCGCCGTGACGGGATCGAAGGCGCCGGCGGCGGCTTTGTTCTCCACATCGATGCGAGCGCGGAAATAGGGCAGGATCGCATGGCCGGCGAGCTCCGCCAGATGCGTGGCGAACGCCGTATATTCCGCGATGGCGCGATCGTCGAGCGGTGTCATCCGTCCCTGCTATGGCAGTTCGTAACTCGCGTCGAGCCACGCATACATCAGTTCGTTGATCATCGACGGATCCAGCGCGGCCGCGCCGCCGCCGTATACCGCACCGCTCTTCGGCGGCGATGCCGGAGGATTCTTGGCATATTCAACACCCGCGGCGAGGTCCTTCACGAACCGCGTCGCCACGCCCGGAAGCGTTTGCGGCAATGTCACGCAGATGTGGAATCCCGCCGGCTTCTGCAAACCGTTGAGACGCCATCCCAGCCGCGCAAGATAATCGTTGACGTGGTAGATGTTCAGCACGTCGGAGGTAAACGCGATGCAGTAAGTCGGCTTGCCGATAATCTTGATCTCAGGGATTTTCGCGGCGCCCGCCTTGATCGTGTCGGCCGCCTTCATAATCCGGCGTGTCGTGCCCAGATAGCCCTCCTGGCCAAGCGCGACAATCGCCGCCCACGTCGAGGCGCTGATGCCCTCCGACCGGCTGCCGGCCACGGTGGGCGATGCGTACAATCCGCCCTGCCATCCGCCGAGCGCAAAATACATCTTCCGGCGCAGCGCCTTATTGCGAAACAGCACGACCGACGCGCCCTTCAGCCCGTATCCCCACTTGTGCGTATCGCACGACATGGAAGTCACGCCCGGCAGCCGGAAATCGAACTTCGGGATGTCGTAGCCGAGCTTCGAAATCCACGGCAGGATGTATCCGCCGAAGCAGCTATCGACGTGCATCGGCAGGTTCTTTTCAAGCGCCAGTGCGGACAGCTTTTCGATCGGGTCGATCAGTCCGTGCGGATAATTAGCCGCCGACCCCGCAATCGCGATCGTGTTCGGCGTAATCGCGGCGCGCATCGCCTCGACATCGGCGAGATAGTCGGGGCCAACCGGCACGCGAATCAGGTTGATTCCCCAAAAATGCGCACCCTTTGAAAATGCGGGGTGGATTGTGTCGGGCACGACCATCTCGGGCGCCGTGATGCCGCGTTCGGCCTTCGCCTTTTCGCGATAGGCGAGCATCGGCAGTATGATGCTCTCGGTGCCGCCCGAGGTGATTGCGCCGCATACGTCTGCGTTGGGGTCGCTTGCTTTCGCCTCCTCGGCGCCCAGCATCCGCGCCGTCATCGCGATTATCTCGCCCTCGAATTTGGTGCCGCTGGGGCACATGTCGCGCTGCAGAAGGTTGACGTGCGAATAGAGCGAGAAGATCTGGTTCAGGAAGGCGTAATGCTCCATGCCGCCGTGGTAGTACGTGCCGGAGATTTTGCCGTTCTGCCAGCGGGCGTTTTCCTCCTTCGCGATGGTCCGCATCTCGTGCAGGATTTCGGCGCGGTTGCGGCCGCGCTTGGGAATCTCGCGATAAGTTTCGAACTTGTCGCGATAGGGGAACATATCCCCAAGCGGTCCGGATGGTTCTTCAGTTTTCTTAAGTGCCCTGGGCATGGCTTGGCTCCTCGGTTTGAGTTGGGATATCGGAGAACATTGCTATCACAGGCGGCGTGATTCTCAATATCGCGGCGGTTGGCGTTATTTTGCGGGGTTGGTTACGACCCCGGCGAACAGGATCGCGCCCGATTGCCGGTCGGCAATTGCGAAGAAAAAGGGATGATCGACCTCCATGCTGCACGAACTTCCCATGGTCGCGAGAGCGACTGTCGCGGCAGCGGCTTCGGTACCTTCTTCGTCAACTTTCAGGTACGTTTTGTGTTCAACATCGCTGATGAATAACGGCGCCGAATGTATTCGCGAGAAATCGGCCTTCACCTCATCGAACGCCGCATCCATGCCCATCGTCTTGAGCGCGTCGCTCAATTGTGTGCCATAGTTTGACTCAAATCTTGGAAGAATGATCCCTCCTTCGCGATTGCGAAGATTGCTGGTCCATTCGCGCCAGTGCCGTTCGTCGAGCATGGGTATCAGGCGCGGAAGGCCGTTCGGCTCATGCGGCAGGAAAATATACATTGCGAATTGCTCAGTTGAGCCGTATGGCAGACGGAGCACCCCAAAAGACGCCGCTCCCGCTGCTATCCTATCGGGGAAATAGTCCTCGCAACTGTACTCGCCAAGCTGGGTCATCATCGGGACTTCGACGGAACTCCCGTTCAGCAGATGAAAGGTGCCCGGTTTCGTCAACCGGCTGTCGAAGGCGTTGGTCCAGCGTCCCTTGAAGTAAACCGCATCGGTCAATGCTAAGCGGGTAACCGGATCGATCCTTTCAATAATTGACGGAATCTTCCCGCCCGTGTTCTTATTCGTCCAACTGTTGATGCGATCAGACGCCCCTTTCGGATTGCTTTTGAAATCAAGGGCTTCCACAGGCGAGTCATAATATTCTCGATTCATCTTTAGGAACGCCGGATTGATGGAGTATCCAGATTGTGTCCAAATGGCGTTTGCGATTTCGACCTGAACAGGCGGAGCCGCCCCTTTGAAAATATCAAACAAATCCGCCACAGAGGCGGAAAGATGAAGTTGTGCGGCGCGTTCGGCGCTTTTGCGAACGTCAGACAGAGCTGTGTTTATCCGATTGAATTTGAGGCTGTCGAGCAGGTCGCGATTTCCTTGGTTGACCTCCTCGTCGCCGATTTGCGCGATGCCGAGCGTTTTCGCCATCGCCGCCTTCGTCTCGCCGGCGGCGCCGTTGTAGGTCATCGCGAGCGCCATCGAGACGCTGAGCGGCGAGATAATGACATTGCCGCCGGTTCCGTCCGTAAGCGTCCGGAGCAGACGAAAACCGAAATCGTTGTCCGCCGAAGCAACCTTAGCGATCGCTCCCGGATTTCCCGTTCCTTCGGCGGGATCGGCCGCCAGCGCGCCTCCTAACGCGACGATCATAATTGCGACGAGGAGCACCTTCGAGGCAGCGAATTGCGTCTTCATCTTAAACCCCCGCGTACCACTCGTATCCTTGATCCTCCCAGTAGCCGCCCGTGCGCTCAGGCATAAAATTCACCTCGGTCAAATATTTTACGTTTTTGTAGCCGAGCTTGACCGCCGAGTAGAGGCGCAGCGGGGCGCCATGGTCGGGATAGAGCGCATGCCCGTTCATCGCGTAGGCCAGTATCGTCTGCGGATGAAACGCGCTTTCGATATCCCAGGATGACCAATAGCCGTTGTCGAAGGATCGGAATTCGACGTAGCGCGCGTCGTTTTTCGCGCCGGCCAGCTTTGCGATATCGCGCACCTGCACTCCCTTCCATGCCGCTACCGCCGACCATCCCTCCACGCAATGGTGCCGGATGCGCATCTCGGTCGGGGTCATCCGCCGGAGTTGATCGAGCGTGAAAACCGCCGGCCGAGCGACCAGTCCGCCGACCTTGAGCGTCCAGTTGTCTGGCGGAAACGGCATCGAGTCGGAGACGAAATAGCTCGGAAAGGCGTCCTCCGGGGTTAATGCCGATTCAGGCTCCTCCGGCGCAAGCCGATTGGGTGAGAAAACAAAGCGCTGGAAAGAATCGTTCCAACGGTCCATCCCGGCAAGAAAGCTCGACGCGATACGGCTGTCGCAGCCGGCGAGCACCGCCGACGCCGCTATCGACGCCAGTATCTTCCTGCGGGAGATGGACCTAGCCACGCTTTCCTCCGGTCACCATGTCCGCAATCGTTCGCGGATGAAGCGCGACCAGCACGATATGCGTCGCGGTAAAGCCTGCGAGCAGAAACAGACAGATCAGATGCACCACGCGGGCACCGTCGTATCCGAGGAAAATCCAGGTCAGCCGATAGAATTGAACCGGTTTGTAGATCGCAAGGCCGGACGCGACCACTCCGATGCCGAACAGGATCGCGGATGTATACGCAAGCCGCTGCAGGCCATTGTAGAAGTCCTCAGGCGGTGGCTCCTTTCGAATCCGCAAGTAGTAGCTGAGCATCGCAAATGCGCCGGTCGCGTCACGGCGGGGCAGAAAAATCCGCCGCCGCCATTCACCGCTGACAATCTGGTACGCGATGTAGATGATCGCATTTGCGATTAGGAACCATGCGATTGCGAAATGCCAATGGCGCGCGCCTGCCAGCCATCCGCCTATCGTCAGCCATTCGGGGGGAGGAACGCCCTGAAGCGGATACCATCGATACTGGCCGCCGCGCGGGCCGAGATACGGATAGGCGATGAGAATCTGGAGGCCGCTGCCCGCCATGATGATGATAAGCGGAATGTTGATCCAATGCGTCAGGCGGATGATCAGAGGATGAGCCGGGCGATTCGCCCATCGGTCAACATTTTTCTTCGGTAACATCGAGGATGTCCGCCGTCAGTCTGTCTCTACTGATTCATTCCAGCCGCCTTGCCGCCCCGCATCACATGCCCGTCCATCATGATAATCTCACCGTTTTCCATCCGGCCAATCGTGCCGTTGGCGAACTTGATGGTTCCATCGGGGAGGACGGTGGTGCCGTCCGACATGCGTATCGCGTGGTCCATCGGTCCAGCCGGCTTGCCGCTCTTCATCAGCATCATTTTCCCATCGTTCATCATCACACCGTCCATATCGGCCGCGCTAAGTGCCATCGCCCCGCTCCAGCACGAAAATGCCGCGAGTAATGCCAACCCGATTTGTCCGGCTCGCTTCATTCGTTCCACGTTCATACCGTCACTTCGTATGTCTCAAATCCCGTTGCCATAATCTGATTTCGAATATGGCCGGGGAAATAGGAACACTGCTATCACAGGCTGGGCACTCAGGAACCTGCTTGGGCGATTGTGCGATACTTTATCGAATGTCGCGTGCACACATTTCCTTCCATAAGTAAACAGAATCCACTATAGCTTCATGCTGAGGCAAGAGTGATGACCAAATCCCAAGGAAAAGTCCGAGTCGGTGCGATTGTTCTGCTGCTGGCGGCAGCTATAGCGATGTCCTTGGTCGCGATGCGATCGCCGTCGAATGCAACCGGGCCTTCGGCTACTTGGGGCGACATTATGGTCGCGGGTGGATATAGCGGTACCGCTACTTTGGCCAGCATCGACCTTTACGATCCGACGGCTAACACCTTTGCACCGTCGACACCCTCGATGAACACCGCTCGCGACGTGGCGGTGGCGGTTCAGCTTACGATTGGACCGAATGCGGGAAAGGTTCTGATTATTGGCGGAGGCGATTCGGTCGGAAATGCGCTTAGCACGACGGAACTTTACGACCCCGCGAGCAACACCTTTGCGGGCGCGGGAAGCACCGCAGTCATGAATGAGCTTCGGTCAGGTTCCACTGCCACGATTATTTCGTATGGTCCAAACGCCGGAAAGGTACTGGTGGTGGGGGGATTCAGCAATTTCACCGGCGACTTGGCGTCGACAGAGCTTTACGACCCCATTAGCAACACGTTCGCGCCTCCGGCCAGTACGGCGACGATGAGCATTCCGCGTGACCTTCATACCGCTACTACAATCACCTCAGGACCAAACGGCGGGAAGATCTTGATCGCCGGCGGAATCACAACGGGTGAGGTCGCTCAATCCTCAACCGAACTCTACGATCCGGTGGCCAACACGTTCAGTGCAGGGCCGACGATGACGACCGCCAGGTATGAACATACAGCGACGGTCATCCTCTCCGGACCCGACGCAGGCAAAATTCTAATCGCAGGTGGAATTCCAGATTCCCTCAATACTACGGACGAATATGATCCCGTCGTCAACTCGTTTTCCGCCGGACCGGATATGAACGCGGGGCGCGATAGCCATACCGCAACGGAGATCGCCGTGGGAGAAAGTGCGGGCGGGATCTTGATGGCCGGCGGCGATAATTCGGGAATTGTTGCTCTCAATTCGGCGGAGGTCTATGGGCCGTCGGCGGACACCCTCACGCCAATCGGAAGCATGAATGTGGGTCGCGAGGGTCAGACCGCGACCGCGATTTCATCCGGGCCGAGCGCCGGGGAAATTCTGCTCGCAGGTGGAGAAGACAACACGGGGACAGCTTTAGCATCAACCGAATTGTTTTTACCCGCCAATGATACCTTCGCGGCCTCCGGCAATACTGCATCAATGAATTCTCCGAGAAGATTGGCGGCCGCGGTGGAGCTGGATCATCCGACGGTTTGGCCGATGTTCCATTTCAACCTTGGCCATACAGGTCTCAGTCCATTTGACACCAGCGCCAACCCCGGCACGCAAAAATGGAAATTCCAAACCCTAAATTCGATTGTCGAATCAGCTCCCGCAATCGCTGCTGACGGAACAGTTTACATAGGCTCCGAGGACGACAACCTTTACGCGATTAATCCAAACGGCACACAGAAGTGGGCGTTCGAAACCGGCAACATGGTGGAGTCAGCCCCGGCGATTGGCTCCGACGGAACAATCTACTTCGGTTCTTATGACCACAACTTTTATGCTCTCGACCCCAATGGCGTCCAGAAATGGGCATTCCCGGCGGGTAACATTATCGAGTCGTCACCGGCAATTGGCTCCGACGGTACCATTTACTTCGGATGCATTGACGACAATCTCTATGCAATAAATCCCAACGGTACGGAAAAATGGGCTTTTGCCACCGGCAGCGCGATCGAGTACTCGTCGCCGGCGATCGGTCCCGATGGAACGATTTACATTGGCTCAGACGATTCCAAACTCTACGCCGTCAATCCCAACGGTACCCAAAAGTGGACGTTCACTACCGGCAATGAGTTGAAGTACGCTTCACCGTCTATCGGCGCCGATGGGACCATCTATATCGGCTCCGCGGACCTTAATCTCTACGCCGTCAATCCCAACGGTACGCAAAAGTGGAAGTTCACCATGAGCGGTCCTCTGTATTCGGCGCCGGCAATCGGCGCGGATGGAACAATCTACGCCGGTTCCTCCGACCTCCACCTCTACGCGATAAATCCGGACGGATCGCAAAAGTGGAAATTTGGAACCAAGGGTAATGTGGAAACTGAAGTGATTGGCGCGGATGGAACGATATATGCCGGCGCCGATGACTTCCATGTGTACGCCGTAAATCCCAATGGCACTCAGAAATGGGCCGTTGCGCCCACCGGCGGCGGTGTATTCACCGCCCCTGCGATCGGCGCCGACGGAACGATTTACATTGGCGATAACAGTGGCGCAGTGCATGCCATCGGAGCGGCTCCTACCCCTACGCCGACTGCGACCGCAACGCGGACAGCCACCCCTACAGCCACCATTACCGCGACCACTACGGCGACCTTCACGGCTACTGCCACCACCACCGCTACGCCAACTACGACTACGACGGCGACCACAACCGCCACGACGACCGCAACTCCGACGCCCACCGCGGTGCCGGTGAAGCTCAAGATCACGCCGAAGAAAGTCCAATTTCAGGAGACCACAGTCGGAAGCTCCAGCAAACCGAAAAACGTGAAGATCTCCAACCCCAAGGGCAGCAAGAAGCATCCGGGGGTTGCTGTTCAAATCGAGCTGATTTCCGATCCGGGTGTGTTCACGCAGACCAACAACTGTCCGATCTGGCCAACGGGCGGTCTTTCCGCCGGCGCATCTTGTACGATCGCGGTGACATTCAGGCCCTCAGCGGCCGCGAAGCAGACCGGAACGCTGACGATTACCGACAACGCGACCGGTACTCCGCAAAAGGTGCCGCTGAGCGGTACTGGCCGGGCGCCGAAATGACCTGCTGACCAATTCCGGATTCCTGGCGCATCCGGCGGCGGCAATGCCCTGCGCAGTAGTGGCGCGATCGGATACACTCGTCCGTTGAGACACGCTATACCCAATTCAGGTAATTTCCGCGTAACTTCGCGCACTTTTACCGATTCGCATATCGAATTCAGGTGCGAGATAATCATGGCCGGAACGTCCCAAATGCTGGCACGGCAATCGCTTATCGGACTGACGTCGTTGACGACGCCAAAGTAACGCAAGGAGCAAACTTATGCCGCTTCCATTCCGCAAAATTCTCTGCCCGGTCGATTTCGACGAGAATTCCATGTGCGCGCTGGACGCTGCGGCGGATATCGCCCGCTTGAATGACGGTACCGTATTCGTCCTGCATATCGTCCCGATGATAATCCCACCAACCGGGATGCCGGTTTATGTCGACCTGTACAAGGGCCAGGAGGAAGCCGCGCGCGCGAAGCTTGCGGAGATCGGGCGCAAACGGCTCAAAGGACTTAAGTACGAAATGCTGACTCATTTGGGCGAACCCGCGCCAACGATTATTCGAACGGCGCGCAAGGTCGGCGCTGAAGTGATCGTGATGGCGACGCATGGGCGCCGCGGCTTCTCGAGATTTTTCCTGGGCAGCGTTGCGGAGTTGGTACTGCGGGAATCGCCATGCCCCGTGCTCACAGTAAAATTTGCGCCGCCCGAAAAGAATCTGGTCGGCTCCTGGATGACGAAGACTCCAGTGACCGCCGCTCCCGACGATAAGCTTTCCGCCGTTCAGGCCAAGATGCTCGAAGGCGGGTTCCGCTGCGTACCGGTGGTAAAGGACGGCGTCCCGGTCGGCATCATTACGGATCGCGATTTGCGCAAACAGATCGGTTACCTGGAATCAACGCTGGTCAACGCCGCGATGAGCGAGCCGCTGGTTACCGTCACTCCCGCAACCGAGATGCGCGAGGCGGCGCGAATTCTGCGCGAGCGCAAGATCGGCGGCCTGCCAGTGGTCGAGGACGGGAAACTGGTCGGTGTAGTTACCGCAACCGACGCGCTCGAAGCGCTCAGCGCGGAAGAGTGATATAACAGCGGGCGCAGGATGAGACCGCGGTTGCCATCTGCCACGGCCGCATCCGATAACTTTGCGGCTCTGGTCCCGGCGATGATGCGGCGGGAGTTTTATCCGCATCCAACAGCGCCGGTCGAACTCAAGCAAACCCATATTTCGTATGTGTTCATCGCGGGGGAGTGGGTTTACAAGCTGAAGAAGCCGGTCCATTTCGATTTTCTTGATTGTTCCAGTCTGGATCGCCGATTTCATTTTTGCCAGGAGGAGGTCCGTCTCAATGCCAGGATGTCATCGGGGATTTACGACGGTGTTTACGCGATAATGGCCACGGCTGGCGGCGGTTTCGAGCTTGGCGTACGCGCAGATCGCGTGATCGCCGGCGCGGTTGAGTATGCGGTCCGGATGCGCCGGCTACCCGATGATCGAATGTTGAACGCGATCGTCGCCGCGGGCAGCACCGACGCTCAGTTGATACGCCGGATCGCGGCCCGAATCGCCGCGTTTCACTCCAGCGCGCCTGCCGCTGATGGCGGGGCGATGTCCGTCTGGAATTTAATCATCGGAAATCTCGCCGAGTGCGACACTTTTGCCGGCGACACGATCCCACCCGGTGATTTGTCCGTGCTCGACGAATTCTGCCGCGGCTTCATTCTCGCCCATTGGGACACGATCGATGATCGTGCACGGCGTGGCCGTGTGCGTGAAGGCCACGGCGATCTGCGCTGCGAGCACGTATGCGTCCGAGGCGAAACCATCGACGTGATCGATTGCGTGGAGTTTTCGCAGCGCTTGCGCACCGTCGACGTTGCCTCGGATATCGCGTTCCTTGCAATGGACCTCGATCAATTGGGCGCGCGCGATTTGTTGGACGAATTCGTCTCCGAGTACGCGGCGATTGCAGGCGACGACGATTTATACTCCGTGCTTCCGTTGTACAAGTGCTATCGCGCGGTGGTGCGCGGCAAAGTCGAGAGCCTGCGCGCCCATGAACCGGAAGTGGATGCACCCGGACGCGAACGCTCGCTCAATCGCGCGCGCAGCTACTTCAGCCTCGCGCTTAACTATGCGCGCGATGCGGCGCCGGCGCTGCTGGTTGTATGCGGGAAATCGGGAACCGGCAAATCAACGGTTGCGCGAATGGTCCGGCGCCGGACCGGATTTGAAATCGTAAGTTCGGACGTGACGCGCAAGCGGCTGGCGAATGTCCCGGCGGACGTTCACGCCGGGACGGGCTACCGCGAAGGCATTTATTCAGATGATTTCACGCGCCGTACGTACGCCGCGATCCTTGATGCGGCGGACAGGACAATCAGCGGCGGGCGCGGCGCTATTCTCGATGCGACGTTCAAGGAGCCGGATGATCGCCGGCGTGCGCTCGAAGTTGCGGCGCGGCACGGTGCGCCCGTGCTGTTTGTAGAATGCACGGCGGATGAAGGTGTGATCATTCAGCGGATCGCGCGGCGAACAACGATTCCCGGCGGGGTCTCCGATGCAACACCCGAAATTCACCGGCTGCAGAGAGCGGAGTTCGTGGCAATGACCGAACTTCCTCCGCTTAATCACATCGTCGTCGACACGATGCGTCCGGCGGCTGAAATTCTTAGTCAAATCGGCAGGGCAATCGCGCTGCTGCCGCATGCACCGGCAGGCGATCCGCGCAACTACTCTGTTGACTTGATATTGCGCGACGGTGGTTCGATTCGGATCCGTGCAATCCGTCCAGATGACAAGCAACTCTTGCTCGATCATTTCCATACGCTGAGCCACGAATCGGTTTATCTGCGCTTCATGGGATTTCGGCGCGACCTAACACCGGATGATCTAAAATATTTGACGGAACTCGATTTCAAGAATCATGTCGGACTGGCCGCGACGGCGTCCGGGCCCGGCGGCGAACGGTTTATTGGGATCGGCCGTTACGTGCGAGGCGCCAATCCGCGGCGCGCGGAGGTTGCATTCGCGGTATTGGACGATCATCAAGGCCGTGGAATCGCCACGCTGCTGCTCGAACATCTCGATCGTATCGCACACGCTGCGGGCATCGCGGAATTCGAAGCGGATGTGATGGGCGGCAACCGGCGGATGCTGGAGGTATTCGCGCATTGCGGATTCAAGGAAGGTCAGTCGCCCGAAGTCGGCGTGGTCCGTGTTCATCGCCCTACCGGCGAACTCTGAGGCTTCAGGATTTTTCGTTTCCCAGCCTAATTCGTGTTAGGATCGGGCACCCATTTGAGGAGGCGCTCCGGATGAGCACGGTAGAGTTCGCCGCCGAAGGCGAAATAGCTGTCGTCACAATTGATCGGCCCGAGGTTCGTAACGCGATCGATCGGAATACCGCTGCCGCACTGGCGGACGCGTTTCGCCGCTTCGACCGCGATGCGTCGCTGTCGGTTGCGATCCTGACCGGTTCAAATCGGATGTTCTGCGCGGGTGCTGATTTAAAGGCTGGCGCCACCGGGCACGGTACCTATGTAAGAGAAGATGGCGACGGCCCGCTGGGATGCACCCGGATGCTGCTGGGCAAGCCCGTAATAGCGGCGGTTGAAGGCTATGCCGTCGCGGGCGGCCTTGAGCTGGCGCTGTGGTGCGATATGCGCGTGGCGGCGCGCGACGCAACCTTCGGCGTCTATTGCCGGCGGTTCGGTGTGCCACTGGCGGATGGCGGAACGATCCGGCTGCCGCGCCTAATCGGGATGAGCCATGCGATGGACATGATTTTGACCGGGCGCGGCGTAAGCGGTGAGGAGGCTTTCCGGATGGGGCTGGCCAATCGCCTCGCCGAGCCTGGGAATACGCTTGCGACGGCGCGCGAACTCGCAAAGCAGATCGCGGGATTTCCGCAGCATTGCCTGCGCGGTGATCGAATGTCGGCCTACGAAGCGTGGGGAATGCCGCTTGACGATGCGCTCCGCAATGAATACCGCTACGGAATCGAGACGATCAAATCGGGCGAATCGCTCGCCGGTGCGCAGCGCTTCGCCTCCGGCGTCGGCAAGCACGGAAAGTTCTGAACGCTATCCGTAGTAAATCGGAGTGTCCCACTGAAGATGGGTAGGGACAGCCGTCCACGATTCCCACTGACACCGAGTGATTTGAGGGGGCAGGCAAGATGCACGATTACGTAAATTCTATGGCGGCGGTCAGGCCTTCGACGATCTAGCTGTAAAATTACCGGCCAAGCCGTAGGCGGCGGCTGCGATGAACGCCGCGAGATTTGCCGTTGCAGTTACGACCAGCACCGGATTTGCGTGGCCGGAAAAATAAGCGGAAATGTCGGCCAAATGTTTGAGGTAGAGCAAGTTCATGAGGAACGTCATCGTCACGGCGGCGAATATTGCCGTTGCGGCGCCGGATTCCAGCGCGATCGGTGCCATGAATACAACTGAGAAATAGAGATATCGCTCGTGCATTCGCGGCGCGAACATAAAGAAACCGAACAGCGCTACGAACATCGCCAATATCGCCGACGGTGCCGATCGCGCGCGCGCGATCAAGTACGATGCGATTACATACGCTGCGAATGTCATCGCGAGCCCGATTGAGTAGTACGACACGCCGATAACGCGCGCATCGTCGGGCGCCCCGATTCCGCCGATCAGTCCAAGGAAGTTGAATGCACCGACAGACGCATCGCTATAACGAGTGCCCAGGTCGCGATATACCGCGATAATCCAGTTCCATGGATGGCCCAACTGGAAGGGCGCAATTCCGATTGCAATCACGCCGATGAACGCCGCGGCGCACCATCCGCATTCCGCGAGACCGGCGTTAAGCAGCGTCCAGAGTCCAAGCGGCGGCAACAGCGCTATCGCCTGCGGCTTGGCCAGCATCGCAAGCGCCACGATGCTCCATCCCAGGCGATAACGTCCTGCGATCACGAGGATTGCCGCCGTGATCATCGGCAGTGCGACGATCGAATCGCTCTGGCCCCACACGACGGCATCGAAAAGCAGGGCAGGGTTGAATGCGAAGCAGAGCATCGCGGCGATCGCGCGCGCGCGCCGCCCGCCTCGCCACGCCGCCGAAAAGATTGCGAGCCCGATTGGAAACGTTGCCAGGACCGGCGGCGATTCAACGATTACACGGAAGCCGTCCGCCCCCGGCTTAATCAGACGGCCCAGCCATCCCGACATCCAGAGCAGATAGAGCGAACCGGGTGGATAGGAATCGACGGGCAGTCCTGGGTCGTAGATTCTGGACGGGCCCAGCGCTGCCGCGAGCATCGCTCGGTTGGTCTTGGACCAAATGTCCCAGTAGTAGCCTGGAAAATGAAACAGCGCCGCAAACTCGATGGCGGTAATCGCCGCCATCACGATTGCAGCTATGGTCCATCGATACGGGTTGGCCTCGATCGCCGGACGCCACACTGCCAGCAAACCCCAGCCCAGGAGGGCTATTAATCCCAGCCCGCAAATCAAGCCCAATGCGCGCGCGCCGGTGACCTCGCGGCCGGTCTCTACAGCGCTACGCGCGAGAATTTCGCCCACGTCGTACGTGGGACCCGGCAAGGATGCTGCGTCATGAATTTCCGTTACGGTGATGTCTCGAAACGATGCGACACCGGCTGCGGTCGTCGTCGGGGTCCCGAGTTGCAGTAGCAGTTCCGTCGTTTCGCCCCATCGATCGATTTTGAGAGTCATCCCGATGTCATTCCAATTTCCACTGTCGCGAGGATGATCGGAAATCAACTGCTGGCCGTCGTAGGTCTGCACGCCTAGCGATACGTTGCCCGGATCCGATGCGCCAAACTCGATGCGTGCCTTTGCATTGATCCTGTATATGCCGGGAGCGAGATAGAGCGCCTGATGCCAGCTTGCATAACCGGGAACCGGATTCGCCATCTCGACGACACAATTGCCGTCGGCCGTTCGATGCCACTGAAATGTCGTCAGCTGCTTTAGGGTCGAAATCGCATACCAGTCGGCGGGCGTGTTGCCGCTGCCGTTGGTGAGGTCGCCGTTCCTTGCGAGGTTTGCCGCGTCCGGTGCGCAATATGCGCCGCCCGGCAATATCGCGCCCGCGATGAGCACGACGGTCAATATCAGCCGCCGCATCTTCTGACCGGGTCCAATCGAATGGATAATTTAGCCGCCCGTGATTGGGCGCTCCGGCTCCCCCACGCAATGCGCGCATCGGCACAGTCCGCGCAACTGGTGCGTGGTATAGAGCGTCTCATGGCCGTCAGCCCAGGCGATGAAGACGGCGGACTCGCCCAAGCGCGAAAACTGGCTCAATCGCAGGCTGGCGGGCGGGATGTCGCCTTCGACCGCGCCCTTGCAGGCATCGCACGGGCATCCGCGGCGCAGATTCTCAAGGGGGAAGATGCTGTCGTGGCCGTCAGTCCATTGAACCCCGACAGCATATCGGCCGACCTCATTCAAGCTCTTGATCTTTGGATGTTTTGGCTTGATAACCGCCATAGACGATGCTCTGCGGCGATTATAGCCGTTGGGGCCAGCCGCGATAGATCATTATGAGCGTAGTTATCGACCTCGACAATCTCGACCGCCTCGCGGCGCATGCCGGTGCGGAGCTGGTTTCCAAGCAGCCGCATTGGGGCGATGCGATTTTATGCGACGGGCTCGTGTATGCGGCGCGCGCGCTTCATAGCGACGCACCGCGTTTGGTTGCGGAAAAGTGGTTCGCGCCAAGGTTGTCCGCAGGTCCGCAAACTCAGGGATGGTTCTGGGTATGGGCGGCTGAAGCGCTTCCCACCCTCGATTTGTACGAGAAGACCAAGAATGCCGCTTATCTGGACTATGCCTGCAAAATCGTCGATTTCATGGAATCCTCGGCGACGCGCACGCCCGGGGGTGCAATTGTGCCGCATCCGCCCGCCATGGAAGTGTGGATCGACGTTTCCTATTTCACTGCACCGGCGATGGCGATGCTCGCGCGGATCGAGCGCGATCCGCAGCGGATGGAGCGTGCGCTTGCACAGCTGATCGCGCATGCGCGCACGTTGCTCGATCCCGCAACAGGTCTCTTTTGGCATGTCGCATACGTAGACAAGGGCGCTCATTCGCCATGCCTGTGGGCGCGGGGTAACAGCTGGTTTTCGATCGCGGCGCCACAGCTGCTGGCGGATGTCGAGGCGGCCGGGACGATCGACCGCTTCGCAGCGCCCGTTGGTGAAATTCGCGAGGTGCTTGCCCGCCAACTGAATGCGATTGCCGGGCTGCAGGACAAAAGCGGACTCTGGCATACCGTGATCGACCGGCCTGATTCGTATATCGAGGCATCGTCGGCGGCGGGATTCGCATTGGGGATGGGACGCGCACTCCGCATCCGAATTCCCGGCCTCAACGAGGCACTTGTGCGCGGGGCGTACCGCCGCGCCCTGGAGGCGCTGCGCGCAAATATCGACGTGCAGGGCGCGTTCACAAATGTCTCAGAGCAGACCCCGCCCGGCGATTTTGACTTTTACAATTCGATCAAGATCGGACACGCGCCGTTTGCGACCGGCGTATGCCTGATGGCGCTAAGCGAAGCGGCCGAAGAAAGTTCGCCCTGAACGAACCGGGAACGCGTCTATGGCGAATAAAAAGGTCGTCGTAATACCGGGAGATGACGCCGCGCCCGAGGCGATGGCGGCCGCGATGGACGTGCTCCGAGCGCTTAAGCTGCCGATCGATTACGTCGAATTTCCACCCGGCGAGAATTGGGTTCGCGGCGAAACGGGCGAGGCCGTGCGCCGTGCGATCGACGCCTCCGACACGACATTGTTCGGCTCGACCTCCGGCAAAACCACGGCGATCCTGCACCTGAGATGGGGCCGCCAAACCTATGCCAACGTTCGCCCAGCGCGCTATTCGAAAGGTTTTCGCAGTCCGCTTGCCGTGCCCGACGGAATCGACTTTGTGATCGTGCGCGAAAATCTGGAGGACCTGTACTTGGGGCTCGAAGGCCCGCTGGATGCGCTTGCGCCGATTAAGCCATCCAGCAGGATTACGCGTGCGCCGCTGGATACTGCGCAGCCGGGCCGGTATGCGATCAAAGTAATTACTGAACGCGGCACGCGCCGCGTGGTCGAGTTTGCATGCCAGATCGCGCTTAAGCGAAAGCGTGACGGAAAGCCGGGAAAGGTCGCCTGTACGGCGAAATACAACATGCTGCCGCAGTCCGACGGCCTGTTCTGCCGCATCGCCGAGGAAACCGTCGCATCGCATCCGGAGCTGAAATACGAGCAATATATTATCGATGATTTCGCGCGCCGGATGGTCCAATCGCCGTGCGAGCTTGATGTGGTCGTCGCGCCCAACCTTTACGGCGACATCTTGTCGGACGAGGCCGCCGGACTAATTGGCGGGTTGGGACTCGCGCCGAGCGGATGCTACGGCGACGATTACGCCTATTTCGAATCGGTACATGGAACCGCGCCCGACATCATGGGCAAAAGCATCATCAATCCGACCGCAACGATTCTATCGGCCGCGATGATGCTTGAATATCTGGGCTTCGACGACCCCGCAGCGCGGCTGAATCGCGCGGTTCATGATGTGTATGGGGAAGGACGCGCGCTGACGCCGGATCAGGGTGGGCGCGCCACGACTTCAGAGTTCACCCGCGCTGTGATCGGAAATTTGTAGCGGCGGCTACGGGCCGAGTGGGCTGATCGCGAGACCACCGGAGCCCGTACCAGTGAGGGTCGCCGATGGAGCCACATTGCCGTTCGAACCCGGCGGGAAGACGGCGATCGAGCCGCAGTCAAATCCGCAATCGCTTGCCACATAGATGTTGCCTGCCGAATCGACCACGATTGCGCTCGGCGATATAAGGCCCGTGTTGTCGCCGGCGTTGCCGCCTTTGCTGTCGACGTTGGTATTGCCGATGGTCGCCGTGGGGGCGACGTTGCCGTTTGCGCCGGCGGCATAGACGGTCACGCTGCCGTATCCGTTGGCGCCGCCGAATTCGTTGGCTACGTAAATCTTTCCAGCCGAATCGACCGCAATTGCATTGGGGAAGGCTAGTCCTGTGTTGTCGCCTGCATTACCGCCGCTGCCATCGGCATTTGGGTTCGCGATCATCGAAATCGGAAGGTTGTTGCCGCTGGCGCCGGCGGCATACACGGTTACGCTGCCAAATCCATTGGCGCCGCCCACCAGGTTGCTCACATACGTATTGCCGCTCGCATTGAGTGCGATACCGGTTGGAACATCCAAGCTGGTGAAGTCACCCGCGTTGCCGCCGCTGCCGTCGAAGTTGAAATTTGCGATTTGAGTGACTGGCGCGACATTTCCATTGTTCCCCGCCGAATAGCTCGTCACGCTGCCATACCCGTTGGCGCCGCCCGACAGGTTCGCGACATAGATATTTGCTGAGCTGTCAACGGCGATGCCGATCGGATTCGCCAGCGCCGTGACGTCGGTGCCGCATGGTGTGCCCGCGATCGACGCGATCGGGGTGGCCTCGCCGTTGCTGCCGGCGGGATAGACCATCACGCCGCCCTTGCCGGGAATCTCAGAACTGCCCGGAGGCGCAGGACAACCGTCGCTATAATAGTTTCCGACGTAGATACTTCCGCTGGCGTCGACCGCAACTGCCTCCGGTACGAGGGGATCGGAGTTGGCGCCGGTGACATAGATCGTGTTCACGGGCGTTGCCGCACCGGTAGCGGACAGCGGGTACGATGCGATTTCGCCCAAGTCGGGATTGGCCACGATCAAGCCAGGCGTGGCGGTAGGCGTCGCAGTGGCAGTCGAAAGCTGCGTGGCAGTTGGGGTCGCAGTGGGAGTCGATCCCGGCGTCTGAGTGGGCGTCGGCGTCGTGAAGAAGCCGGTCCCCGAAAGCGAAACGGTGCGCGGACTGGCAGGGTCGAGGGTGTCCGCAATCGATATGAAAGCATTGCGAGTGCCGGCGGCCGTCGGCTGGAATGCTACGTTGATAGTGCAACTCGATCCGCCCGGCAGCATCGTTCCGCAGCTTCCGCCAGAGATTGTGTAGTCGCCCGCCGCGCCCCCGCCGATGGCATACGGGCCGAGCGAAATCGGCACAGTGGAAATGTTGCTGATTACGATGTTCTTGGATTGCGAATGTGATGTATCGATTGCGTTGTAAGTGAGCGCGCCCGGAGTTACTACGGCGGGAATCGATCCTGCGGTCAGCGTCAGAGTATGAGGGCTGGTGGTATCCGGGCTATCGGAAACCATCAACGAGGCGGATTCGGTTCCGAGCGTGCCGGGGCTGAATGAGATCGTCAGGATACAGTTGGTTGGCGAAGTAGTCGAAACGGCGGGCTTAAGCGTGCTTCCGCACGTGCCGCCGGTAATCGAAAAGTCCCCTGCATTGGCTCCGGCCAGCGATGAACTCATCGAAACCGCCTGATTCTGATAGTTCGAAACGAGTACTGTCAGGCTACTCGACGATCCCCAATTCACGTTCCCGAACAACAATCCGCCTGCGGGTGAGAGGAGCAAATTTGGCGACGTAGTGCCAGTTACGGGAATCGGGCCGATGTTCCCGGCGGCGTCGATTGCGCGGACCGCGTAGTAGTTCAGCCCCGCTTGATGGGGCACGGTTATCAATTCGGGCGAGCCCGACGGTTGCGGAACATTTCCAACCGGAATCGAGGCTGCTGAACTGAGATTGTCCTGGTTTATCGGACTTGAGTACGCGAACACTTGATACGAAGCCGCCGTTCCAGATTTCCAGTCATCGCCGACCGCGGTGAAGCTCAGCGTGTCGCTGGCGCCGCCGAGCGTAACGGAAAGGTCGCTGATAGCCGACGGCGGACGGGTGTCATCCCCGTAATGTCCCGTGTTGCGATCGTTTTGATGCCAGTGCCAGGCCTCATGATCCGCGGAGGCCAAGCCCGGCGTCGTGTACACGTGGAGATAACCCTCACGAGTAGATGCGGCAACCTCGACCGTGCCATTCCCAAGCAAGTCGCCGACCGCTGGAGTCGTTAGAATCCATCCGCCCGTCCATTGAGGCCATCCTGAGATCGGCTGTCCGCTGGTCCCGTCGAACCCATGCATTGCCGCTGAATCGGTTCCGACCACGATGTCCGGATTACCATCGCCGGTGATATCGGCAATCGCTGGAGAACCGAAGAACACCAACCCCTGAACTTCCTGGGTGTACTGCGATAGATTGCTGCCGGTAGTTGCGTCCCACGCCGAAATCGCCGACCGGATTTTGATACCTTGGCCGGGTGTGTCCTCAAGGCCATACACCAAGTCGGTCGCCGCTACGCCTGCATCGACCATCTGAGGAGTGGCGCCGCCGAGCAGATTGCCGATCGAGGGCGAACTGGTGAAGTGAATCAACGGCGTCGCCTGTTGCAATGAGCCCTCCGCCGGCAGCGACGACAGGCTTTCTTGTGTGAGCGCGTTGCTGTTGTCGAATTGGATCAAATAAAGCGGACCCAACTCCGGGCTTGCGATGCCGATTGGTCCGCTTGGCGATGTGAAAGAGACCGGTGTCTGAACGCCCAAAGTCACAAAATCTGTTGCCGTTCCGTACAGCTGAACAGGAGTCTGCATCTGGAGCGGAAAGTTCGGCATCAATTGTCCAGTGGATGAAAACGCCGTTACATACGTGGTTACGATTGAAGAACCTTGGACAGTGTCTTGGAGCCCCACCATCACGTCGGGATGGCCGTCCCCGTCGATATCCACCAGCGTCGGCGTGTCGACGATCTTCGGGTCGTGGGTATAGGTGCCGCCGGACGGAATTGACGACGGGGGAATATCGGCGGCATCGACGGGCCATCCCGGAACCGCGGTGCCGTCCGGCCGCCATGCATAGATCTTCGCGTCCCACCCAGACATTACGATGTCGAGGTTTTGATTGCCCTCAAGATCGCCAAGCGCCGGCCCGCCAAACGACCCGGTCATCGGATTGTAAGAGTCCGGAGTGTTGGGCGGTGGCACTGATTGGCGGGCCACGCTGCGATCCGTCGAAACTGGGAACCCGGTACGCAACCGGCCCGCACCGTCCCAGACGTACACGTAACCGTCGAGTGTGGTTACGACGATTTCGAGCTTTCCAGTGTGATCGAGGTCACCAATCGCAAGCGGACCGGCAATCGGATCATGCGGCAAAGGAATCTGCCCAGACTTCCACGCGCGGGTAGCCAGGTAGTTGTACGGATAGTTCGGATCGACGCCGCGCGCGAGGTTGGTGTAGACGGGAAATCCCGGTGTCTCACTGCCGTCGGGACGGATCGCATGGACACTGCCGTCGGAGCCAGCGACCACCATGTCGAGAGTGCCGTGGCCTTCGATATCGGCCATCGTCACTCCGGCTTCCATCGAGGTACCCAAATACTTCGGAAAGCCCGCCATTTCGCTGTCATTGTGACGAAGATGGAATACGCGGCGATCTTCACCGACCAACCCGCGATTATCGGTCACAACCAACCGGAGTGTCACATCGTACTGTTCGATCGAGAGCCGGTCCGAGGTTGGCGCCGAATAGTCGCCACTCCAGAACGAAGATGGAATCTGGCTTACATCGAAGCTGGTGCTTATAGTCCGCGCCTGCTTTCCGTTTCCGCTGGCGATGGTAGTGAAGGCGGCATTGAGCGGCTGCGGTCCCAAGCCATACTGCAACTGCCATGAATACGAACGCGATCGCCGCGCGGCGACCGCCGCCTGCACCGGCAAAAATCTGGTCTCGGTTGGATCGATTTCCGAATACCACTCGGGCGCTTGAATGTCGGCGGTCGGAGGTATTAATCCGCCATGTACCGCCTGCATTGCCTTGAATAGGTTGGGCCGGCCGTAGCCGTACTGAATATTGAATTCAGCGCCGGGAAGACCGGGAAAACAGGTCGGACACGGCGTGTAGTTAATTGGCGAGGCGGTTGCACGCACCACCTGCTCCACTTCATTGGCGTTGAGCGGTGTGGAGATCTGATGCGCCGCTGCCGCATCCAGACCGGCGCTTATCACCATCGCCGCAACGCCCGCCTGCGTCGGAGTACCGCTGGAGGTGGAACCGTCTTCATTGGGAACGCTGAACAGCGAATGCGGTCCGAAGGAAGTGAGCGACGAACGCGAGCGGAAAGTTACCGCGGTGCGATCGGTTGAGGACGATGATCCGGAGCGCTGGGTCTGATCGGATACAATCGAATTGCCGGGCCATACGTGCGGCAGGCGCATCCCCTCGGTGTGGTCCGCCGATTCAAAATCATTGCTGGCCCAGGTAACGACGGTGCCGTGGTTATAGGCATACTGGACTGCGCCGAACATGGCCGGCGAATGACCCAGTGACGACGATGTTACGTCGATAACTTTTGCGCCCGAATCGACCGCGAAGGCGATCGCTTCGGCCACGCGATCGGGCCGATCGATCGCCTCATCACCCGCCTTGATCGAGATCAGCCGGCAATTGGGGCAGAGACCGGCTCCCTGCGAGCTGTTGTTTGCCTGGGCCGCAAGCTGGTCGGACTCACCGTTTGCGTGCTCATAGACGCTGTTGTCGGTCTGCGGATCGTTGGTGTCGCGATGGAAATTCCAGCCCGAGATGTCATCGACATAGCCGTCGTGGTCGTTGTCTGTGCCATCGCTGAACGCAACGATCAGATCCTCCGCGCTGATGCCGCCCGAGGCCGAATTAAGATAGGGCTTATGCACTCGTGGATCGTTGACATAATCGTTGACTGTGAGTACGCCGTCGCCGTCCAGGTCGTAACTTTTGGTCGGCTCTTTACATCCCGGTGAGGTGCCAGCGACGGTTGACCCGTTGGATTTTTCCGGCGCCGGCAGTTCGCCGCAATTCAAATAGGCCCGGAGCCGAATATCGGAGGACTGGCTCTGGCGCCAGTTAACGCCGCCCTCGATGTAGGCAACGATTACGTCGCTGCGGCCGAAACCGTAAGTTGACCATGCCGAGTTCTCGCTCACTCCGGACGCATTTTCCGGGTCGGTCGCGACCGGCGCGCTCTGCGGCATGCAATTGTAGAAGTACCACTCCTCGGCATTGAAGGTCGTGGTTCCGGCGGGATTCTTCTCGGCTGGGGCGTAATTGGGATCGTTGGGCCCGCTAATCGATGTAGTGCAGGCCGCTGCCGAGGCTGCCGCCGGCGCCGCAGCGATCGAGGCCAGCAGTAACATGGCCGCAACAATGCTTTTTGCCAGCTTCACTTCCCCAACGTACAGCCAAGCACAAACATTAAGAGCAAAGAAATGCCAAATAGGATGATTTCACTGTACTGGAAGCAATACAAGCAGAAGACAATGCCGACGTGCGTGTCCGCTCGCGCCGTCCATGAACATTGCTAGCGCCGCCGTCAGCTGATTCTGGGAATGCTCAGTAGAAGCGGGCCTCGCCGTGCGGACGGGTCTTCCAGCGGCGATGGATCCAGTTCCAGTGGTCCGGGTGCTCGCGGATCAAGTCCTCGAGCGCGGCTGTGTAACGCTGGGTATTTTCGCGAACGCATTCTTCGCGGTTGCCGTCCTTGACGGTCTCAATGAGCGGCCGAATCACGATTTGGTGGTGAATCGAATCCCCCTGGCGCACCAGTACACATGGCGCCACCGGCGCTCCGGTCGCCATCGCAAGCCGCGCCATTCCGTCGCTGGTGCAGGCCGGCAGACCAAAGAAGTCGACGAACACGCCGGTACGCACGTCCAGATCGAGCGCAATTGCGACCATCCAGTTTCGCCGCAAGAGGCGCAGCATCTCACGGCCGCTGGCCTTGCGGGGAATGATTTTATTGCCATGACTGACGCGCGCGCCAATTACCGCCGCGTCAATCAGCGGATTACGCAACGGGCGGTGAATGATCGCGATATGGTAACCATAAATTGAGTGCGCGAGCGGCAGCAATTCGAAGTTGCCGTAGTGCGCCGTTAGTACCAGCACACCCTTGTTCGGATAGCGTCGCTCCGCATCGTCCCATACTTCCTTGCCGCGATAGGTGACGACGCGCTCGATATTAGCGCGGCTAAGTTCACCGAAATGAGTCCATTCCGCGAGCATCCGGCCCCAGTTGCGGTACATCGCGCGTAGAATCCCGAGTCGTTCGATGCCGGATTTTTCAGGGAATGCGATTTCGAGATTCTTGATCGCTATCGGCCGGTTGGGCCGATCGATCTGCATCGCCCACGCGCCCATCCGTGCGCCCGCACGCACCGCACGCTCAAGCGGCATTGCGCGCAATGCCGCCGCCACAGCGGCAACACCGGTGTATTCGATTCGAGCTCTAAGCGGACCAATTTGGCGCGGCATCACCTATAGACCATGGCCATGGGCGGTGCAAAGTGCAACCGGGGTACGCCGTGCGCGGGTGCGCATTTCCGGTGGCGGCCAGCTGTATGATGCGGACGCCGGTTCAGGGTGCGACGCCCGGCGCCGATGAGTTCGCCGCTGCGGCCGGCTGCGCCGACGGCTTGGCCGGAGCCGCACCAGCGGAATTCATCGAAGTCGGCCCGATCTCTTCGGTATTAAAAGGCGTGTCGCCGGTCTCCGGGGCGGGCGGCGGTGCCGATTCTGGTCCGGGAGGAGCGCCTCCGGGCGAACCTGAAGGAAGACCAAGGTCGGTCGCGGGCGACACCGGGATCGAGAAGTTTGGCCGGTACAACTCGCGGATTTGCGAAGCCGGCAGATCGTGCATTTCCTTGCGGCCCAGCGAGTTTACGAACCGTTGCCGCTCATCAAGGGCAAGCGCGCGTAATTCGGTCTTGGTGCGAACCACGTGTGGGGTCAGGAATACCAGCAAGTTGTCCTTGTTCTTGTCGGAGGACTTGTTGCTGAACAGATTGCCGAGCACCGGAATATTCGAAATAAACGGAACGCCCTGATTCGTGTATTGATCCTGGCTGGCCAAAAGTCCGCCAATCACTGCCGTTCGATGGTTCGGGACCGACACCGACGTCGACGCGGACCGAATCGTGGTTGTGGGTCCCAGCGTGTTGTTCTGGGTGCCGTTGACGACGTTGGAAACTTCTTCATAAACGTCGAGCTTTACGTAATCGCCTTCGGACACTTGCGGCACTATATCGAGCGTGATGCCGACGTTCTGGCGATCCACGGACGTAAAGACCTGTCCGGACAGCGCGGCGGTCGCGTTGGAATTACTGATGAATGGCAGGTTCTCGCCAACCACGATCATCGCCTCTTCATTGTCGGAGGTGAGCATCGTTGGCGCCGAAAGCACATCCGTATGCGTGTCGGACTCCAGCGCAGTCATCAATGCAATATCGCACGGAACTTTCACATTTCCGGGCGACGACGACCCGGAGCCGCTGGCTGCGGATACGACCGCCGCCGGGATAGTACAGATCGAACCCGACGCAAGCCCAAGTCCCAAGCCGGTTATTCCCAAGGGGTCTCCGATCGCGTTCTGGAGTGTTCCGAAGTCCAGATGGCCGATGCCGATAGTATTCGAGCCGAGATCGGCGAAGCCCTGATAGCTGATGCCCATCTGACGCTGGCGATCGGCGGATACCTCAACGATTATCGCCTGCACGAAGATCTGGACGCGCGGAACATCAAGATCGTCGATTATTTGCTTCAGAGTTGCCCAATCCTGAGGCGCGGCACTAACCACCAATGCGTTGGTGGCCGGATCGCCGGTCACGTTTACCGGATATGAAAATTCCAGGCTTTTGCCGCTGCTGCTCGCGGAGGTGGCTCCGCCTGCGGCGCCAGAGCTGCCACGGCTAATTCCGCCGCCACCACCCATTCCGCCGCCGATACTGCCGCCCATGCCGCCACCGATGCCGCCGGTCGAGCCGCCAAATCCGCCGATGATTCCACCGCCGGCCATCCCTCCGCTGCTAGCTCCACCAAAGCCCGAGCCGAATGACGATCCGTTGTACAAACCGAGCGAACTGCCGCGGCCAAGCGATCCTTTGCCGGTGGAAGGCGACAGCGTCGAGGGTCCCCCGCCCCCGCCCAGCAAGCTGCTGATTACTTGGAGCATTTCAAGGGCCTGCGCGTTCTTGAGACGATAAACGTGGATTCGTGCGGTCGCGATGGGCGGCACGATGTCCAGCTTCTCGACAATTTCCTCGATCTGTTTCATCTGCACGGGGCCCGCGAGCACCACCAGCGAATTGGTGCGCTCGTCCGGAATCACTTTGAATCCGGTTGCGCTCCCTTGAGCGCTGGGTGCGACGGCACCAAATCCAGGACGGCCCGGGACGCCGCCTCCGGATGACTGTGTGCGTGCGCCCATCAACTGCTCGATCTCAGGAGCGATTTCGTCCGCGAATGCCAGCTTGAGCGGAATCACATTGATGGTCTTCTGTTCGCCGCGGACGTCCAGCATCCCAATGATGTGAAGCAGGCGTTCCACGTTATAAGCGTTATCGGTGAGTATGATGGTGTTATCTTCAGGAAAGGCCGCGATCAGTCCGTCGTGAGAGATGAGTGGCTGAATTGCGCCGATCATCGTGCCGGCTTCGATGTTCTTGAGCCGTACCAGCCGCGTGACGAATTGCTCGCCGTGGGCTTCGCCGGGATTTGGGGCCTGGGTCAGTATCGCGGTCGAGCGCACGTTCCGCGCCGGAACGATTTTGATCATCTTGCCGGCCTGGACCGTCGTGAAGCCTTTCATTTCGAGCACCGACTGGAAAATCTGGTAGGCCTGCTCGGGCGTCACCTTTTGCGGCGCTTCGATCGTTATGTGGCCGCGGACGCTCTCGTCGATGATAAAGTTCTTGCCGGTGATCTCGCTGATGAACTTCGCCAGTACGGCGATGTCAACGTTCTCGAAATTCATCGTGATGAGGTTTGCCGTTCCGCTGCCGCCATCCGCCCCGGCGGGGGGATCGGCAGCGGGAGGATCGGCTGCTGCCGAATCCGCCGTGTGCGCCGGCATCACGGAAAGGGTTAATAGCAATGGGATCGCGGCGATCGCCACGAATAATCGGCGATTCATGGAAACTGTCTCCGCATGGTGGTCCGCAAGCTTAATTCAGCGCCGCGCGGCTGTGCAACCCGTCAAGGTTGCAAACTGCGCGCCGCTCCGAGACTATTGACGATACGCCCGCCGGCTTAATTCAGATGACGTCTCCGCCCAGATTCTTTCCCGTCGGCCCCGGACCGTCCGCCGGATGGCGCCTGCCGCTGCATGCGGAGGCCGGAAAATAACGCGGTGCGCTACGAACTGCTGATTGGGATGCGCCATTTGCGCGCGCGCCGCCACGAGCGATTTGTCTCCCTAATTGCATTGATTTCGCTGGCGGGCGTCACCCTTGGAACGTTCGCCCTGACGGTTGCGCTTTCGGTAATGAGCGGATTTCAGGAAGATTTGCGCAATCGATTGCTCGCGTTTACGCCACAAATCACGGTTCAGCGTGCTGGAGGCGGTGAATGGAATCCTGCCGACCTCCAGCGCAAATTGACCGGATTTCCGGAGGTCGAGGCCGCCGCGCCATTCACCTCCCTGCAAGTGATGGCAGTTTCCAGCACTGACAATGGCGCACCCGGCTATGTCGCGGGCGGAGTTATGCGCGCGGTGGAGCCCGAAAACAATCCGGTCCTGAAGGAACTGAATGACACGCTTGAGTCCGGCAATTTGGCGAGCCTCGCACAACCGCATCGAATTACAATTAATGATCATGGAAATCAGCACGCGGTCGATCTACCGGGCGCGATTCTCGGAAGATCGCTGGCCTACCAGCTTGGGGTGCGACCGGGCGCGGTCGTGACGCTGATATCACCGGCCAGCCTTGGCGGAGCGCTGGGCTCGCCCCGCCTGAAGCGGTTTGTCGTGACGGGGTACTTTCATTCCGGCATGTACGATTTCGATTCGTCGCTGATATTTGTCGCGCTGAAGGATGGACGCGCGCTGTTGGCTGGCGATCCGCAGGCCGAGAATGGCTTGGAAATCCGCCTGCACGACTTGTTTGACGCCCCTGCGCTCCGCGAACGAATCGCGGCGGGTGCGGGCCCGGATTTCGAAGTGCTGGATTGGACGCAGGCAAACGCTCCGTTGTTTTCCGCGCTAAAGCTGGAAAAATTCACCTATTTCATGGTGCTGCTGCTGATTGTGCTGGTCGCCGCGTTCAATATTATTGCGACGCTGGTGATGGTCGTGATCGAGCGGCGAAAGGAAATTGCGATCCTGCGCGCGATGGGCGCGCGGGCCGGCTCGGTCGCATCGATCTTCCTATGCGAAGGCGCGGCGCTGGGAGTGTTCGGCACCCTGATCGGAGTCGGTGCGGGCTTCGGAGTGTCATATTTGATCGGTGCCTATCACCTTATTCAGCTGCCGCCGGATATGTTCATGGTTAGCGCGGTTCCGGTGCGGCTGTATCCGATGAATTTCCTCGCGGTTGCCGGCGCCTCGATTCTCTTGTGCCTGGGCGCCGCGCTCTATCCTGCGATTCGGGCGCGCTCGCTGTCGCCGGTCGAGGTGATTCGGTATGAGTAACCCCGGCGCTGCAGCTGTCTCCGCACAAACCGCGGGCGCCTCGCCGCTGATCGACGCGCGCGGCCTGGGCAAGGTCTTTTACGACGGCGATCGTGAAATCCATGTATTGTCCGGACTCGATTTGACGGTTGCGCAAGGCGAGGAGATCGCCATCGTCGGCGAATCGGGCACAGGCAAATCAACCCTGCTGCATATCATCGGCAGTCTGGAGGCGCCCAGCGAAGGGAAAGTCCTGTTCGAGGGCAACGATTTGTTCGCGCTCGATCAGAAATCGCTCGCCGAGTTTCGCAACCTGAGGCTCGGATTTGTTTTTCAATTTCATTACCTGCTGGCGGATTTCAGCGCGCTGGAGAACGTGATGATGCCGGCGTTGATCGCCAGAATGACCGACGACGCGGCGCGCAAGAAGGGAGAGGAGATGCTCGATATGGTTGGCTTGGGCGATAAGCTTTCGCGGCGGCCGGCCGAATTGTCCGGCGGCGAGCAGCAGCGCGTCGCGGTGGCGCGAGCGGTGGTTCTGCGGCCCCGGCTGGTGCTGGCCGACGAACCGACCGGCAACCTCGATCCGCATACGGCGGAAGAGGTGCACCAACTGTTTCACAAGCTCAACCGCGAACTGGGCATCACACTGGTGATAGCGACGCACAACGAACGCCTGATGCGCAGCGTCGGCCGTGCCCTCCGCCTGCGAGAGGGAAAGCTGTTCGATGAGCCGCGTGCCTAGGCGCTCGATTTCGCGCGCCGGGCGTGGCAATCTCTCGCCGGGGGAAAATCGCATCCAGGCGGACTATCTTTTCGAATGATCGACAGGCTGATTACTAAAATTTCGCTTTGGGTCGTGGCCGCTATCTCGACGCTCGGCTATGGCGGCGTAATCCTGATGATGGCACTGGAAAGCGCATGCATTCCGGTGCCGTCGGAGGTGATTATGCCGTTTTCGGGCTACCTCGTATCGACGGGGAGATTCGGCCTGCAGATGGCCGCGATTGCCGGCGCGGTCGGATGCCTGGTGGGTTCGTACGCGGCGTACTATGTCGGCGCGACCGGCGGCCGGCGGCTCATCGAGAGCTACGGGAAGTGGGTTCTGATCTCGCATCACGAACTGGAGATCGCCGACAAGTTCTTTGAAAAATGGGGAGCGCATGCGGTGTTTTTCAGCCGGCTTTTGCCGGTCATCCGCACATACATAGCCTTTCCGGCCGGCGTCTCACGGATGAAGCTGTGGCCGTTTACGATTTATACGCTGATCGGATCGTACCTGTGGTGCCTGGCGCTCGCGTATATCGGCATGAAACTCGGCGAGGACTGGCACACGCTTGGGCCGTATTTTCATCGCTTCGATACGGTGATCGTTGTAATCATGGTCGTGCCCGCCGCTTGGTTTGTTTACAACCGCATCCAGGCTGCGATGCGCAAGTAAGCCGAATTTGATGGCGAATCGCAGCGAAGTCATCGATCCGTCGGAATTGGTGGAAGTTTTCGCCAATAGCGACGGCATCCTGGTTGGCATCGCGCGGGACCAGTTGGCAGGGTGCCATATTGACGGTTTTATTTTCGATGCGGATACCTCTCGTATTTTTGGAATAGGGCGCAGATTGCTCGTGCCGGTACGCTTGATGGTCCATACGCAGGATGCCGATCGGGCGCGCATGTGTCTGAGGGATTTGGGCTTTCCCCTTTAGCGTGCGCGCGGGAGAAATCGAATGGCCTTACAGTGGTGGCAAACCGGAGTCTTCTACCAGATTTATCCGCGCTCGTACGGCGACTCCAACGGCGATGGGATCGGCGACCTTGACGGCATCACCGCTCATCTCGACTACCTCAATGACGGTACGCCGAACTCGCTCGGCGTCGATGCGATCTGGTTAAGCCCGATCTACCCCTCGCCACTGGAGGATTGGGGCTACGACGTAAGCGACTTCTGCGGGATCCATCCCGAACTGGGCGACATGGCCGCCTTCGACTGCCTGCTCAAGGAGGCGCACCGCCGCAACATCCGCGTGATCGTCGATCTGGTGCCGTGCCATACCTCCGACCGCCATCCGTGGTTTGTCGAATCTCGCGCATCGCGTGACAACCCCAAGCGCGATTGGTTTCTATGGGTCCCAGGGACGCCCGATAAACCGCCCACGAACTGGTGGAGCAACTTCGGCGGATCGGCATGGACCTACGACGAGAAGACGGCGGCTTGGTACCTGCATATGTTCCTCTCCAGCCAGCCCGACCTTAACTACCGCAATCCCAAGGTCGTCGATGCGATGCATGACGTGATGAAGTTCTGGATGGGGCGGGGCGCCGACGGCTTTCGCATCGATGTCGTCCACGGAATGATCAAGGACGACAAATTGCGCGACAATCCCCTGCGCGAGGAAGACGACCCCGACCTCCCGTGGAATATGAAGGGGATGCAGTTGCCGCTCTACAGCACCGATCGGCCCGAAGTGCACGATGTAATCCGCGGCTTTCGCAGTGTGGCCAACAGCTTCGGCGAGCGGGTCTTGGTGGGGGAGGCATTCCCGCGAAAGGCGGATGATTTGGCGCTCTACTTGCGGCCCGACGAGTTACATCTAGCCTTCAACTTCCGCTTCCTGCTCGCGCCGTGGGAGGCTGGGCGCTTCCGTGCGGCGGTGGATACGACGCAGCGCACCTTCGGCCCCGGCTCATGGCCGACTTGGACGCTTTCGAATCACGACATCCCGCGCCATTTCTCGCGCTACACGCACGGCGGCGATCCGATCGCGCGCGCGCGGGTGGCGGCGATGATGTTGATGACGCTGCGCGGCACTCCTTTCATCTATTACGGCGAGGAGATCGGAATGCCCGATGCGACTCCGGTCGGCCGCGCGCGCGATCCGGTCGGACGCGATTGGTGCCGCACGCCGATGCAGTGGTCGGATGCGCCGTCGGGCGGCTTTTCAACTTCGACGAATACATGGCTTCCGTGCGGGGATTTCAAGGCGGTTAACGTCGCGAAGCAGACCGATGATCCAAGCTCGCTGTTGTCCTTGTACCGCAGGCTGATTTGGCTGAGAAAGAATACTCCCACTCTGCTGGAGGGGAATTTCAGCGAGCATCCCGGCGCGCCCGAGGATTGTTTCGTTTTCCATCGCGAAACGCCCACGCAGAAGTTGCTTGTTGCTCTCAACTTCACGGCGGAGCCGCGCAAGATTGCGTCAGCTAACGGAAAGATCGTGCTCAGCACGCATCTCGACCGCGCGGGCGATGAGATCAACGGGTCACTCGAACTTCGCCCGGATGAAGGGGTGATTTTGGAAGTGTCGAAGTAACGCCTATTCGTCTACCAGTTTCGCTTCTCCCGGCAGTGTCGCGCGGATGGTGGCCTTCAATTGCTCCGCTCCATCCTGAAAATTGTCTGACTCTTCCCAGCGGACCGTATGGGAGTGATTCGCATCGAAATGCGTTTTCTCCCGCTCAAAATATGATTTTTCACAAGAATAGATCACAGGCCTGCCGAGACCTTCTGCGAACCCACCTTCCCAATATGCACCAGCATTTTCGTTGGTCAGTTCGCACACCATAAAACGCGATTTTCTTATTTCGACTCGCAAACGGTTGTCGATTAATCCCGCTGGTGGCCGGTCATCAATCCGACGAAGGTCAAAGCCGGTTTGAGCGACAGCTACCTTAAACACCGCGAACAAACGATTGAAAAGATCGCCTTTGAACGGCATCGCCATGAAAGCCAGCCTGCTTTCGGTTCGAGCCCGTTTGAGGTCCTCGTATTTTTGCCACCCGTCAAACGTGAGACCGGCCGCATCAAGAAAGGTGGTCGCCGGGAAGATCAGTTTTCTTTCAGCCAGCTCTTGAAGCAAGTAATGCAGACCTTCATTTTCAGGCTGCGGTGCAGCTCCAAGTAAAGCCGTTAGCCGTCTCCGAGAATTTTGCAACTGAACTCGTGCTGCAGGTGTGCCAAGGCTCGAGAGCTCATCGCCTAACCATAGCAGCAACGAGTTAGTTTGTTCTGAAACCGAAGGTAACGATTGTTCACAAAGAATTGCTTGCAGGTGCTTTTGATCGATCTCCGGCCTTTGACCTTTCTCCCACGCGCACCTAATCCAATGGCTTATGATGCCTCGCTTGGAATTGTCCGATTCAAGAAGATCTACTGCTGCATCGGTTATTATAAATCGTCCACAGCCAGCACAGCGTACGGCGCGACGGTTAACGTCTATTTGTTCATCCGCATCAGCCGTGTTCTGACACACTGGGCAGAGTGGCATGCTCATTGGCCTCCGCTGGTAATCTAGCAGAATCCAAGAATGCTAATGACCAATTTGACTTTAGCCTGATGTAAGCCGATCTCGGCGCTGAAAGCGCCGAAGCATATTAGCCCAGGGCAACGCCCTGGGTCATCCGAAGAAATTAATCCCGCCCTGAATGGGCGGGGGGGATTTCCTCGCGCCCCTTCAGGGCGCGTTAATCAAAAGAACCTCTCAACCCAGCGCGTTGCGCTGGGCTAATATGCTGCGCACCTTCGGCGCGCGGAAAGCCGCAAAATATCGAATTGCGACAATTCCTCTCACCCCAGTGCGCCGGATTCCTTGAGCTTTGCGATATCCTCCCACGACAGCCCCACTTCAAGCGCGACCTCCTCGGTATGCTGGCCGAGTTCGGGGGCCGCGCGATGCGGTCCCGGGGGGCCGTCGCCAAATTCAATCGGGCTGTTGACGACCTTGCAGTTGGGCCAGTTCGGATTTTCGGCCTTGGGGAATGCTCCTATCGCTTCGGCCTGCGGGTCCTTCAGCACTTCGGCCGGCGATGCGACATAGGTCCAAATGAGATCGTGTTTATCGAATGAAGGCGCCCATTCATCCGCGGTCTTTGTCGCCATCACGCGGTCAATCTCGGCGGTCATCGCCTGGCAATTCACGGCGCGCGCCGGCGCATTCTTGAAGCGCTCATCTTCGCGCCAACCCGGCTGCTCCAATGCGGAGCAAAAGGCCGGCCAGAATCGATCGCTCTGGATCATCACGAAATAGATCCAGCGTCCGTCCTTGCACTTGTACGAGCTCCATAGCGGATTGATTCGGGTGTTTCGTGCCTCCGCCGACGGCGTAAGCCCAAGGATCAGCCCCATCGTCAGATCGACCGAGTTCATCCACAGGCCCATTGCAAAGAGAGACGTCCGGACTTCGCATCCGCGCCCGGTCTTCTCACGCTGGAACAGTGCGGCCGAAATCGCTCCCGCCAGCGACAGCCCCACCGGATGATCGATCATCGCGGGACGCTGCGCTGGCGGCGGCTGCCCCGGCTCGCCGATTGTCGCCATGAGGCCCGAGCGCGCCCATCCCGCCGCGTAGTCATATGCGGGTCGATTGCGATCCGGACCGCGATGGCCATAGCCGTTGAGGGTGGCATAGATGAGGCGCGGGTTGCGCGCCTTCAGCGTTTCGTAATCGAGCTTCATCCGCTTGATCGCATCGAGGCGCAGGCTGGTGACGAATACATCGGCGCGTTCGATTACCTTCAGTGCAAAGGCATGGCCTTCCGGATTGCGCAAATCAACGGCGACCGATCGCTTGTTGCGGTTTTCCATTTCAAAAGGCGGCGAGATCGGAAAGGCCGTGCCTCCCATCATTTTGGACAGCGTACCGCGCACAGGATCGCCGCCATTGGGATCTTCAAGCTTGATAACTTCGGCGCCCCAATCGGCCATCGCGGCGGCGCATGACGGTCCCGCCACCCACATTGCAAGTTCAACTACCTTGATGCCCTCAAGCGGCCGGTCCATTGCATCGATCTCCTTCGACAAACGGGTCGGGTCCGGATTCTGTCAGGATTGTGGAAAAAAATGAAATGGTCGGCAGGTGGCCGGGGAACGTGAGACCGGCTGATTCAGTGCGCGTGATGCGCGTGAGTCATCGGGCCGCGATGGCGTACGCGGGATCGATTCACGGTCATCCGCGGGATCCGGCTGGCGTCCTTAAGCCGCAGCCGCGCGGGCGCTTCGACGGCTCCCGATTTCAGCTTAGCCAGCCGGTCGCGCAATGCCTCCGCATTCATCCCAAGCGCATCGCACACGTGTTCAAACGAGAGCGGGCATCCACCGCTTCTGCGAAAGATCCAGTTCCATGCCTCGACGAAGGGGCGCCGCCGCCGAATGCCTGCGGAACGGCAAAAATCCTGCACGACGTTGATCGCATCGGCCAGCACCGCCAGCATCAGGCGCTGCTCGCTCGACAGCTGGCGCTTGCCGATTAGTTCGAAAAATTGGGTGCGCAGGATTACGTCCGGATAGGGACGCGTATCCCCGCCATGATTTACGGCCTGTTCCATCGCTTGTATGTCGCCTGCCCCCACGCAGTGGACCTCACGTTCGCCGGCCGGCTAATAAATCATGCCGACCGGTAACTTATGCGATGCGCGACCCGTACTAATGAACGGGACAATTCCACAATTAGTTTGGCCGTGAAAATTTTGCAAGCGAATCTTCACCCGGAATTTTAACACTCGCGGGATGCGGCAAAAAGGGTTGCGATAGAGCACTGGAAAGCATAACGCATGAGCCGCCGTCCGGCGGTGTGGCGGACGGCGGCATCAATGGGTGCCGTTGCAGCCAGAATCTTCTCGCCTATCGCCGGAATCCATTGAAGATCACGCGGCGCGAACAATACGAAACGGCCACTAACGCCCCCGTGGTATTCTCAATGGAGTTGGGTTAACGAATAGAGTGCGATGCGGGGAAAGTCCACTGCCGGGAAGGGGTTTCTCGCCATAATAAAGGCCGCGGCGCTGCTCTATCTCATCTTCCAAGGCGCCGAGATCGCGATTGTAGTGGTTCGCGATCTTGGCCCGGTGCGATTTAACGATCTCGGCGAGGGCCGGTTTACGCGCTTTGACCCATTGCTTGGATGGGCCGCAATTCCCGGCACTAGAATGCCGAATCTGTTTGGTCCAGGTCTTGATCTCACAATTGATGCGGAGGGTTTTCGCGGCCAGGAGGATATTCCCGTGAAGGCGCCAGCCGGCAAGTTCAGGGTCATCTGCTCCGGGGATTCATTCACTTTCGGCTATGTCGATGACAAACACACGTGGTGCCAGCTTCTGGCCGGCCTCGACCCCCGGCTGACTCCCGTCAACATGGGCTATCCCGCTTATGGGAACGACCAAGCCTACCTGTGGTACATGCGCGATGGTTCAAAAATCGAGCATTCGATCCATATTTTTGCGTTCATCACCGATGACTTCTTACGTATGCAGTCTTGGTCCCATTCGGGATTAAAGCCGTTGTTGAGGCTCAAGGGGGGACGGCTCGTTGCGGTGAATGTTCCGCTCCATGAGCGGTGGTTTCGTGTTTTGCATATGATGCACGATTTGTCGGAACTGAAACTGGTCCGGCTCGGCGCGAAAATCGGCGAACTCTTGCATTTATCCAGCGCCTCCGGGGGAGCGGCTCCTGACGATCCGGGGGCTGAGGGGGTGTTCGATGCAAGCGTAACGATGTTCGAGGAACTGGCGCGCTCGAATGCTCAACAGCGCAGCACGCTGGTCCTCGTCTACCTGCCTGAATTTGACGACTATTCAAACCATCAGTTTGACGCATTTCGAGCACGATTTAAGGCCGCAGTCGCGCAGAAGGGCATCTACCTAATCGACTTGGTCGACGCCATCAGAACCTTGCCGATGAAACAAGCCTCGGACTTCTTCATCCCATGGGACACCCCGCTTAACTCGGTTCTTGCAGCCGGAGGTCATTACACAGTTGCAGGCAACGAATGGGTGGCGCGGTCGATTTACGACCGGATCAAATGGGCGCCGTCATTACCCGGACCCGGAGCGAGCGTACCGGCGGATACGATGGCCGAGTGGCTCAAACGGCTCGATCGTGCGGATACAAACGCGTACGTAGATCTGGCGTTCGCTGAGGATGCCGCCGGCGATGCGGAGGGAGCCAAAGCGGCGCTGATGTGGGCCGCGTCCCTGCATGGCAGCGCAGAGGTCGTGGCGCTAGCGGATGCACAGCTCCGTCTCCGTCACGGCGATGGCAAGCGCGCCCAGGGAATCTTGCGGGAATTGCTCCTGCGCCATCCGAATAATGTGCGGGCGCTCGATGCGCTCGGCGCGGCGCTATTGTCCGAACAGAACTATGGAGAAGCGCTCACTGTGTACCGGCGGGCGCTAACGATTGATCCCCACGCGCCCGAACTTCATTACAAAATCGCCTCGTTGCTCCATCAGTTGGGCCGCGAACGCGAGGCCCGCGATGAGTGCTCGATCGCGCTCGCGCAGGCGCCCGGCGATTCCAACGCGCGCGCGCTGATGGCCGCGATCGAGCGCAGCGGTCAGTAATGGTACCGCGCCTGGAGGAAATCGATCCGATCGGCGCTTACCGAATAAACCAGCCGATGCTCCTCGGTAATGCGGCGCGACCAGGCTCCGGCCAGAACGTATTTCAGCGGTTCAGGCTTGCCGATGCCGTGGAAAGGCTCCCGCATTACGGCCTCCACCAAGTCCATAATCCGGAGCGCCACCCGGCGATTCGTCTCGGTCCAGTAGCGCAGGTCCTGGCGAAATTCGGGATGAAAGACCGCCAGGCGCTCAGACTTCTTTGCCAAGCCCGAACTCGCGCCGCAACTTATCGATAGACTGCGGCCCAAGCCGCCCGCCGCGGTCGCCACCGGCGCGGTCGCCACCGGCGCGGGCGCGCCGCAGGGCGGTCATCAGCCGCTTGGCATTCTTTGGTGAGCGGAGCAGGTGGGCGGTTTCGGCAAGCGCCTCAAGCTCGTCCGCCGCGACCAGCGCCACGTCCTTTGCGCCGCGCCGGTGAATGATCAGGGGTTCCCGGCCGGCGGCCACCTCGTCGCAGAACGAGGCCAGATTCGCCCGCGCCTCGGTGTAACTGGTCTCCCTCGCCATGATCGCTTCTCCGTACAGGATATCTGTACATGATTTCCGCCCGCGCGTCAATCCGCCTCCGCCCCCTTTGCGTCCGGCATCCCGGCGCGCCACGCTAGCCGCAGGGACCCGGTTTATGCAGGGGGGTTGAGAACCACCTCCCGTGTGATATCGATCTTCTTTGGCCGCTCAATCTTTCCGTAGGGAGCATGACGATGGCAGATTTTTACGGCAAGGAGACTACGAAAAACCTTCGCAAGCTGCGCCAGCTTGCGCCAGACAGCTTCAAGGCGTTCATCGAGTTCGATCAGGCCGTCTTCAAGGATGGTGCGATTCCGTCGAAGACCAAGGAGCTGATGGCGATTGCCGCCGCGCACGTGACGCAATGCCCATGGTGTATCGAGGTTCACGTCGGCCGCGCCAAGGAAAAAGGATGCACCGATGCCGAGATCGCGGAGGCGGTGTGGGTGGCATCCGCGATGCGCGCGGGCGCAGGGTTCAGCCACGGCGTGCTCGCAATGGCGGCAGCCGAGGAGCATCAGCATTAGGACACTGGCCTCATACCGTTAGTTCTCCTCTGAAGGGGGAGATGACAGAGGGGTAGCGCGAAAGGCGCAACTGCGGCACGATATATGGGATGACTCAGGCAGCAAGTACCCGTAAGACCCGCACCATAGATGTGGGCGGCACGAAGGTTGGCGGCGGCGCTCCGATCGTCGTGCAGTCGATGTGCGCGACCCGGACGATCGATATCGATCAGACCGTCGCGCAGGCGCACCAGTTGGCCAAGGCCGGCGCCGGCATCGTGCGGATCGCCGTCGACAGCGACAAGGAAATTCCGGCGCTCGCGGAGATTCGCAAACAGACCAAGGGAATAGTGCTGTCGGTCGACCTGCAGGAGAATTACAAGATTGCCGATCGGGTCGCTCCGCACGTCGATAAAATCCGCTACAACCCCGGCCACTTGCATCACATCGAGAAGAGCAAATCGATCGAGCGGAAGGTCGGATGGATTGCCGACGTCGCCCGCGAAAACAATCTCGCGGTGCGGATCGGCGTCAACTGCGGATCGGTTGCGCCCGCGTTTTTAGAGAAATACCCCGGCGATCAGTTAAGTGCGATCGTGGAATCGGCCGCCTACCATTGCGGGTTGATGGACGAGCGCGGGTTCACACGGTTTGCCGTATCGCTCAAGGATTCCGATCCCGCCAAGGTGATCGAGGCGAACCGCCGCTTTTCGGAGCGCCGGCCCGACGTTCCCGTCCATCTGGGCGTGACCGAGGCCGGGTTGCCGCCCGACGGAATTGTCAAAACCCGCATCGCATTCGAGAAGCTGCTGGCCCAGGGAATCGGCGACACCATCCGCGTCTCGCTCACGCTGCCCAACGAGCGCAAACATGAGGAAGTGATCGTCGGCCACAAGATCATCGAGGATGTGAACGCGGGCCGCTTCATTTCGGTGCCCGACTTCGGCACCGGCCTTAACATCATCTCGTGCCCGTCGTGCTCGCGCGTCGAGAACGAAAAGTTCGTCGAGCTGGCGCAGCAGGTCAAGGAGATGTCGATCTACGCGGCGAAGTTCAAGATCACGATTGCGGTGATGGGTTGCCGCGTGAACGGACCGGGCGAGACCGACGATGCCGACCTGGGGCTATGGTGCGGGCCGACCACGGTGAACCTCAAGAAGAAGGATCGCAAGGTCGGGTTCTTCAGCTATGACGAAGTGCTGCCGCGGCTGCGCAGCGAACTCGATCGCCTGATTGCCGAGCGCACCGCGCCGGCGAACTGAGTTGCGCTATTTTTTCTTAAGGCGCGGATCGTCGGACGCCACGCACTGCGCCTGCTTATAGAACTTCACCGCGATCTGGCGGTTCTTCGAGTTCGTCATTCGCCGATGGCGATCCAGCACGTGCTCGCATTCTTCCTTGTCCCGGTACATCGTGGGCCGCTTGATCCATTGGGAAAGGGGTGCATTCGCGTTACCCATCGGGTGGTCACGACCGGTCGGCGGCATCATCAGATACCAGCCCACAAGCGCGAGTGCGGTGGCGTGGCGGCGAGTCATTCCACTTCGGCTATTTATGCGATTTCGCGTCGGCGGCCAAGCGTCGTTTGCCCCGGCCGGGATGCCGCTGTGTTGGTTACGCGGGGATGATATAAATTCTAGATTGGGTGCGTATCGGTGGCGAAGTTTCGCGACCCAAGAGATAACCGACCGGTTCCGCGGGTGGAACCGCGCATTGCCGTATTGGTTGTGGTGATGTTGGCGGTTCTGTCGGCAATTGCCGTCCGGCTCTATTACCTTCAGGTTCTCCATCATCGCGAGATGGCCGAATTGGCCGATCGCAACCGCATCCGGATCGTGCGGGTGCCGGCGCCGCGCGGCCTCGTATTCGATCGCAATCATCAGCCGCTGGTCGATACGAAGCCGTCATTCGATGCGGTCATCGTGCCCGAGGATTCCGACGACCTGAACGACACGATTACGAAGCTTGAGCATTACCTGGGCGCCAGCCATATCGCCGACAAGATTAACAATGCCGACGATCAGGGGCGCCCGCCCTACGAGCCGGTTACCGTTGCCGAACGGTTGGACTGGCAGCAGGTTGTCGCGCTGGAGGCGCATCAGCTGGAACTGCCCGGTGTGAGCTTGGACATCACGCCGGGCCGCCATTACCTGTACGGGCAGCTTGCGGCGCATCTGCTCGGCTACGTCAGCGAGGTTGCCAAGAACGATCTGATGGAGAAGGCCGACTATCGGATGGGCGACGAGATCGGAAAGTCCGGCCTCGAACGCGGATGGGAGCAATACCTGCGCGGCGTTGCGGGTGGAGAGGAGGTTGAAGTCGACGCGGTCGGACGGCGCTTGCGCGTGCTTCGCCGGATCGCCGATCAGCCGGGCGAGAGCGTCGTGTTGACGATCGATCTCGCGCTGCAGCAGGCGGCGGAAGCCGCGATGGCGGGAAAGAATGGAGCGCTGGTCGCACTCGATCCGAACAATGGCGAGGTACTCGCGATGGTCTCGCATCCGGCGTTCGACCCCGACGTGTTCGGCGCGGCGGTGCGGGCGGCGGACTGGAAATCGCTGATGACCGACCCGAACCATCCGCTCCAGAATCGCGCGATACAGGGAATCTATCCTCCCGGTTCCACGTTCAAAATCGTGGAAGCGGTTGCGGGGCTGGAGGAGGGCACGTTGCATCCCGGCACCGCGTACAACTGCCCGGGCGGAATGTGGTTCGGCGGCCGCGAATATCACTGCTGGCGCAAACAAGGGCACGGCACGGTCGAGCTGCATGATGCGATCGAGCGCTCGTGCGACGTCTATTTTTACAACGTCGGCCAGCGGCTCGGCGTCGATCGAATCGCAAAGTGGGCCAATGCGATGGGCTTGGGGCTGAAGAGCGGGATCGCGCTCGAGGGCGAGCGGCCCGGGGTGATTCCCTCGTCCGCGTGGAAGGAAAAGCGCTTTCATGAGCGATGGTATCCGGCGGAGACGTTGTCGGTTGCGATCGGACAGGGTTACGTTGCGGCAACACCGCTTCAAATGGCGCAAGTCGCCGCGATGATCGCCAGCGGAGGGACGCGCTACCGCCCGCAGATCGTCCGCTATGTCGAAGGACTCGACGGCGGAATCGCGAAACCATATCCCCCCGAAATCGAAAACCAAATCAAAATCGATCCGGACGATCTCGATGCGGTAAAAGACGCGATGTGCGACGTCGTTAACTCGCCCGGCGGCACCGCTCATAAGGCGCAACTCAACGGCATCACCGTATGCGGCAAAACCGGCACCGCTCAGGTTGTCGGCGATCAGGGCGGCGGCGAATCCGACGACGAGAGCAACAGCAAGACACCGGAGCAATTTCGCGACCACGCCTGGTTCATCGCATTCGCGCCCAAAGACAAGCCGCAAATCGCAATCGGATGCATCGTCGAGCATGGCGGCCACGGCGGCAGTGCCGCGGCGCCCGTCGTGCACGATGTGCTCCAGAAATTTTTTCAGCTTCACCCGCCGTCCGAGCAGCCTCAAATCGTGCGTGTGATCGACAACGTGCCGGCGGCGCAGTGACGATTCTCACCAAATGGCTCACTCCGAACGCAAATTAATCGCCCATTTCGATTGGCTGCTTTTCTCGCTGACGCTCGGGGTGGCGGCGGTCGGGCTGACCAGCGTGGTTAGCGCCTCCTACGCGGGGCGCCATTCGATATTCACGCCGCTGGCGATTCGGCAATTGCTCTGGATCGCGGTTGGAACCGTGGCGATGGTTGCGGCGGTGCTGGTCGATTATCGATCGCTGCAGAGTTACGCATATCCATTCTATGCCGCGGTGGTTGCGCTGCTTGCCGTCGTGATGGCCGCGGGCCACGCAACCGGAGGTTCGCGCCGCTGGATCAATCTGGGATTTTTTCATCTTGAACCGTCGGAGCTGGCGAAGCTGGCCGTCGTGCTGGTGCTCGTCAGATACCTGTGCGAGGAACCGCCGCGCGGCGGATGGCGCCTTAGGCAGCTGATCGTCCCGTTCCTGTTGCTTGGCATTCCGGCCGCGCTGGTGCTCAAGCAGCCGGACCTCGGCACGGGATTGGTCCTGATGCTGCTCACGGTGACGCTCATTTTTGTCAGCGGGATCAGCTGGCGGCTGGCAGCCATGCTCACGATCGCGGCGGTGCTCGCGGCGCCGATGGGGATGCATTTTCTGAAGCCCTACCAGCGTCAGCGGCTGGTCAGTTTCCTGAATCCGCAGGCCGACCCGCTGGGTTCGGGCTATCACATCATCCAGTCCGAAATCGCAATCGGCGCCGGCGGCGAGGCCGGCAAGGGATTCCTTAAGGGCACCCAGGCGCGCCTGAATTTTTTGCCCGAGCAGAGCACCGACTTCATCTTTGCCGTGTACGCCGAGGAATTCGGCCTGTTCGGGGCGATCGTCCTGCTGTCGCTGTATGCGGCGATTATCGGGCGCGGGGCGTGGATTGCGCGGCATGCGCGCGATCGGTTCGGGTCGCTATTGGCGATGGGTCTGACCGCGATCATTTTTTGGCAGGTGGCGATCAACCTTGGGATGGCGACCGGGATGCTGCCTGTTGTGGGAATCACGCTGCCGCTGGTGAGCTACGGCGGTTCGTCGCTAATCGCAATGATGGCCGCGATGGGGATTCTCATCAGCATCAACACGCACCGGTATCTGTTCTGACCGCACCGATTCTTTTCCCCCACTGTCATCCCGAGCGAAGCCGAGGGATCCCGGATTCTTTTCTGTCCACAAATCCCGTAGGGGCGCAAGGCTGCCCTGAGCAAGGTCGAACGGCGATGCCCCCGCTCTGCTTCTCCTCGCCCGTTATTTTCACGGGAGAGGTCGCCGACCGCTTTCGCGAAGCGCTTAGAATTAGCGGCGGGTGAGGGTGCAGGATCACCCGCGACGCCCCCCTCTGTCATCCTGAGCGAGCGTTGCGCGAGTCGAAGGACCTCGCGCGCGAAGCGCGCGCCACTACGATGCGCCATGCCGCTGACGATGCGCCCTCACGCAAATGTCTGAGAGCCGCTTCCGTCCCCGCTCGCGTCCGCTATGCCCCCTCTTGTGTCATTCCCGCGCGTGGCCGCCGCGCGAGGAACCCCTATTCTTTTCGTTGAAGGCCGCCATGGGTACCAGGACCTACTACGTTTACATCATGAGTAGCCTTTCGCGGGTGCTCTACACCGGCGTAACCAACGACCTTGAGCGCCGCGTTATCGAGCATAAGGAGGGTGCGCCAGGATCGTTCACGGCTCGATACAACGTGAATCGGCTCGCCTATTTCGAAGAGTTCGGCGAAATTACCGAAGCGATCGCGCGTGAGAAGAAGATCAAGCGAATGTCGCGAGCCGGGAAGATCAGGTTGGTCGTGTCCATGAATCCAGTATGGGAAGATTTGAACGCACGTTGGGACTGACCAACGCTCGCAAGAGTCGGGATTCCTCGCGCGGCGGCCACGCGCGGGAATGACACGAAGAGAGGACGGCGGGCAAAAAAGAACACGGCATCAGTTCAGGGCTGAACAGTTCAGCCTTATGGCTCATCGCGGCTGGGAGGGTACAATCAAGGCGGTCGCCCCTTCCGCTCTCCCGGCTGCCGCCCGGAATCGATGGGAGGTCGGCTGGGAAAAATTAGGAAAATTACGAAACGAACCCAATTTCATTAATGATTGCAGGCCTTTTTTGAACGACATTGCCACAGTCGAGCGCGTCTACGAGGTCCTCACCACCGGCGCGGACCCTACGCCTTCTCCGTTCGAGGAGTTTACCCTGAGAGCAGTCGAATGGCTCAGGGCTTCGGCTCGCGGCAGGCTCTGTTCCATCTCCCGCGCGCGAGGGAAGACACGGTGGGGCGCCTTGGGCGTTCCCGGCGGGCGCAATGCGCTGAAATTTTGCGACGGATCTTTCGAGTGTTGCCGGCGTGCCGCGGCGTCAGGCGGCGGAGCTCATCAGCTTGTCGTTCAATGTGCCGTGCTGACCGAACAACTCTGCGCGCCATTGCGTGACGAGCGCCGTCGTATCGCAATCGCCGGGGTGGAAGTCGGGCCGGTTGTAATCTTTCAATCGTTGCCAGAATCTCTTGCTCATGAAGGGCGATGCGCGGAACTTGCGCCAGCTCCGGCGGAGGTTGCCGCGGCGGTAGGTATCGCGATCGCCGAGCAGAGATATCAGGACCTGCACCGCCGTTCCGAGGGTGAAGCCCCATCGGATGGAATTCATGACCTTAACGCGCATGCGCTCGCTTCCGCCCACCGCCTTGTACACGTCGAAGGAGACGGCCTTGTGCTCGGCCTCCTCCAAGGCATGCCAAAGGAAGAGGTTCTGCACGGCGCCCTCGCCGAACATGCGCCGGGCGTCTTCGTTAGTGAGGACCAGCTCCGCCATCGTGGCGGTGAAATGCTCGAGCGCGGCGGTGACGGCGAGATTTCTCATCGGGGAGAAGAAGCGCGTCTGAAGCTTCAGCCCAAACCTGGTGTTCCGTTCGTAACGCCGGGTCGGATAGCCGAGCTCAGCGAGCCGATTGTTGAGCGCGTTATGCACCCGGGCATGCACGACTTCCTGACCGCTAAAACCCACCATCTCGCGCTTCAACTCAGGATCGTCAATCCGATCCCGGAAATGCTGCACCGATCGGACGAAGAACCTCTCGCCCTCCGGAAATACGCCCGAGAGCGCCGCGAGCCAGTGGCTTGTGATTAAGTCGCCCTCGCCCGCGAAATGCTTGGGGAGGTCCCGCAGGGACTCGTCGAAGGAAATTTGTCTGATGGGGATTGCCGGGTGAGCGCTCGACGGACTCATGTGCGTGCTCCTCACTAACGATCGATAGATTAGAAGTTAACGACAACCATGCAGCCGGTCAATGATTCCGCCCGCTCAAAATCCGCATTGCGGCGGATGTCGGCTTCGCCGGTTCCGTAATCGTCGCGGCTGTATGTCTGCGGCCGTTCCCTGATATATTGATGATTCGCGGCACAGGCTTTAGCCCGTGCCCACAGCAGTTCGCCGAGGGAAAAACATGGCGCGCGCAAAAAAATTTACCGAACCAATCGATATCGAGATTGTCGAAATCCATCGCCGTTTCGTCGAGGTGATGGAGGAAGTGCGGCTTGAGACAATCAACCCGCAGACCAAAGAGCATTACCTGATCGTGCTGAGATCGCTGACCGAGAAGCTTGCCCTGCCGAGCAAGCCGCTGGGCGAAATACTGACCGAGATGATGGCCGAAGCGGGCCCGCTCATTTTCCAGGCGATGCAGTCCTCCGGCCAACGCTAGACGGTAAGAGGAACCGGCCATGGGTGACGAACTCGCATTTCAGCAAAAGCATCCGCTGGGCGCCATCGCATATTTGTTTTTCTTCGTGAGCGGATTGGTGCTGCTCTACCTCGAGCCATACAACCAGGACGAATTTGTGCGCTTCCATGCGCGCCAATCGATCGGATTTTCGATCGCGTGGTTTGCGGTAAATGTGGTGCTGGGCGTGTTCATCTCGGTGACGCCAGGTGCGCTTTCATGGATGCTCAGGATGACCGAGGACCTGGTCAACTTCGCGCTTGCCGTGTTCTGGCTGTACCTGATGTACAAGGCGTATACCGGCGACCGCTATCGCATCCCCGAACTCGCCGACATAATCGATCAAGTAGCGGGGCCGAAGCCCTAGGCGGGCAACCACTCTGTAATCTTGCCCTAAAGGGGGAGAACTAGCGGAAGGAAACCAGCTTCATTTTTATGCGCTGCTGCGCGGATCGCCCGCACCGGGCGTTACCGGCTGCGCTTGAATGTTTGCGGCGTCCTTCATCGCAAGGCGGAGTCCCGGCTCGCGATCGATCGCTTCGAGCACGCGGCGGGTGACCTCGTCGGCAATTTTCGGCGCGTTGTAGGTCTCGGCTGGATAGCGAACGATCACCGTGAGGCCGGACGGCCCCAGATTCATCAGGCTCTGCGGTTTTGGCGATTCGAGAATCATATTCAATTCGAGTTGCAGGGCGCGCCAATCGCGATCGACCTGGTCGCGGTAGCGCGAGAACACGCTTTCGACCGCCTCGACCAAGCGCTTTTCGGCCAGATGATAATCGCAGTCGGGCGACAGCGTCAGGCGGACTTCGTTCCAGATGAAGCTTGCGCCGGGAGCCTGTTTGAAGAAATGTCCATTGGGCTGAAAGACGATTGCATTGGAAAAAACCACCACCCGCCCGGTCGGCTGGCGCGCGACGCCGACGCCGCCCAGTTCCATCAACGATAGTTTGACCAGGCCGATATCGATCACATCGCCGGTGGTCCCGCTAATTTCGACCCGGTCTCCGACCCTGATGCCGAAGCGTCCGATCAGGAAGAAGTAGCCCGCAATCGACAGGATCACGTTCTGCAGCGCGAGTGCGATACCCGCGGCGGC